>NZ_CP113519.1:4822163-5424934 GCF_026723825.1 Pseudomonas sp. GOM7
GACCTGGTCAGCGTGGCCCTGGGCGAGGCGGAAGTGGGCATGGCCTTCTCCAAGCTGCCGTTCGATCATCTGCTGTTCACCGGTGCCACCAGCATCGGCAAGCACGTGATGCGCGCCGCCGCCGAGAACCTCACCCCGGTGACCCTGGAGCTGGGCGGCAAGTCGCCGGCCATCGTTTCCGCCGACGTACCGCTGGCCGACGCCGCCGAGCGCATCGCCTTCGGCAAGACCCTCAACGCCGGGCAGACCTGCGTGGCGCCCGACTATGTGCTGGTGCCAAGGGATCGTGTCGAGGGCTTCGTCACCGCCTATCGCGAGGTGGTGCAGCGCTTCTACCCGACGCTGGCGGACAACCCGGACTACACGGCCATCATCAACGAACGCCAGTTGGCCCGCCTCAATGGCTACCTGCAGGATGCCGAGACCAAGGGCGCGCGCATCGTCCCATTGTTCCCGCAGAGCCAGGGCCGGCGCCTGCCGCAGAGCCTGCTGCTGAACGTGAACGACGAGATGAAGGTGATGCAGGACGAAATCTTCGGCCCGCTGCTGCCCGTGGTGCCTTACGACCGCCTGGAAGACGCCTTCGCCTACGTCAACGCCCGACCACGCCCGCTGGCGCTGTATTACTTCGGCTACGACAAGCGCGAACAGCAGCGCGTGCTGCACGAGACCCACTCCGGTGGCGTGTGCCTCAACGACACCCTGCTGCACGTCGCCCAGGACGACATGCCGTTCGGCGGCATCGGCCCCTCGGGCATGGGCCATTACCACGGCCATGAAGGCTTCCTGACGTTCAGCAAGGCCAAGGGCGTGTTCATCAAGCAGCGCTTCAACGCCGCCAAGCTGATCTACCCGCCCTACGGCAAGGCGATCCAGAAGCTGGTCTACAAATTGTTCGTACGCTGATCCACGCGGGCCAGCGGCCCGCTCTGCCAGGTGATAACAACAATGCACGACACCGCCCTACAACCGCCGCACCTGTCGCGGCGCAACCTGCTCAAGATCGGTCTGATGGGCACGGCCATGCTCGGTACCGTCGGCCTGACGGCCAGCCTCAGCGGCTGCTCGGCCAGCACGCCGGCCAGCGGCTACCTGATCCTGCGCAGCAGCGACATGCCCTTCCTGCGTGCGCTGATCCCGGTGATGCTGGACGGCGCAGTGCCCACCGGGCAGATGCCACAGGCCGTCGAAGGCACCATCAAGAGCCTCGATCATAGCCTGGCGCACCTGTCGCCGGAGATGCTGAAGCTCACCATGCAGCTATTCGACGTGCAGAGCATGGCCGTCACCCGCGGCCCGCTGACCGGCGTCTGGGGCAGTTGGGAAAACGCCAGCGCCAATGACGTGCGCAACTTTCTCGAGCGCTGGCAGAACAGCAGTCTGAGCCTGCTGCGCATGGGCCATTCCTCGCTGCTGCAGTTGGTGATGATGGCCTGGTACAGCCGGCCCGAGGCCTGGGCGCACTGCGGCTATCCGGGGCCACCCACCGTCTGAAGACCTGTCGCGGCTCCCGTTGGGTGCGCCATGCGCACCACAAAACGGGGTTGAGCCTCGGTGCGCGCAGCGCACCCTACCCGCCCTGTCTCGCTCGCAGTGAATGACAAGAAGAGAGCCTGAAATGCCCGTACCCGATCTGTTCAAGCAAGGCCTGGCCAGGGGTTGGAAGACCCATGATGGCTCGCGCCTGGAAAACGACCTGACCCTGGAAGCCGATGTCGCCATCGTCGGCAGCGGTGCCGGTGGTGGCACCACGGCGGAAATCCTCAGCGCCGCTGGCTACAAGGTGCTGCTGATCGAGGAAGGCCCGCTCAAGACCAGCGATGACTTCAAGATGCAGGAGGCCGAGGCCTACCCGACGCTCTATCAGGAAGGTATCGGCCGCATGAGCAAGGATGGCGCCATCACCATCCTGCAGGGCCGGGCCGTGGGCGGCACCACCCTGGTCAACTGGACCAGCAGCTTCCGCACCCCGCCACAGACCCTGGCCTACTGGGCCGAGGCCTTTGGGGTCAAGGGCCATGACGTCGAGTCCATGGCGCCCTGGTTCGAGAAGATGGAACAACGCCTGGGCGTCGCCCCCTGGATGGTGCCACCGAATGCCAACAACGAGGTGATCCGCACCGGCTGCGACAAGCTCGGTTACCACTGGGCGGTGATCCCGCGCAACGTGCGCGGCTGCTGGAACCTCGGTTACTGCGGCATGGGCTGCCCGACCAACGCCAAGCAATCGATGCTGGTCACCACCATCCCTGCCACGCTCGATGCTGGTGGCGAGCTGCTCTACCTGGCACGCGCCGACAGGCTTGTGATCGAAGGCGACAAGGTGGTCGGCCTCGACTGCCTGGGTATGGACGAGCGCTGCGTGGCCCCCAACGGCAAGCGCATTCGCGTCAAGGCGCGGCATTACGTGCTGGCCGGCGGCGGTATCAACACGCCTGGCATCCTCCTGCGCTCGGAGGCGCCCGACCCGCACAAACGCGTGGGCCGACGCACCTACCTGCACCTGGTGAACTTCTCCGCCGGGCAGTTCGATCAGGTGATCAACCCCTTCTACGGTGCGCCGCAGTCGCTGTACTCCGACCACTTCCAATGGGACGACGGCACCACCGGGCGCCTGTCCTTCAAGCTGGAAGTACCGCCGCTGCAACCGGCCCTGACCGCCACCCTGCTCGGCGGCTTCGGCCAGGACAACGCCCTGCGCATGGAGCAACTGCCGCACACCAACATGATGCTCGCCCTGCTGCGCGACGGCTTCCACCCCGAGAGCGCCGAAGGGCGGGTGGAACTGCGCGGCGACGGCAGCCCGGTGCTCGATTACCAGATGACCGACTACACCTGGGACGGCGTGCGCCGCGCCTTCCTGACCATGGCCGAAATCCAGTTCGCCGCCGGAGCCAAGGCGGTGCTGCCGATCCATGCCGATGCGCGTTTCGTCGACAGTTGGAGCAAGGCCAAGGAGATGATCGAAGATCTCGATCTGGCGCTGTACCGCACGCGCCTGGGCAGTGCCCACGTCATGGGCGGCTGCGCCATGGGCGAAGACCCGCAGCAAGCGGTGGTCGACAGCCTCGGCCGGCATCATCAGCTCGGCAACCTGTCGATCCACGACGGCTCGCTGTTCCCCACCAGCATCGGCGCCAACCCGCAACTGTCGATCTACGGGCTCACCGCCAAGCTCGCCACGCTCCTGGGCGAGCGGCTGAAAAGCCCGAGCTAGACGCTACCAATCTGGCGCTGGGAAACACAGCGCAGGCCGCGGCTTGGCCGCTGGCATGCGCTGCGCTACCATCCGAGTCCTTTTCGACCCGCCAGGACGTACCGATGAATCGAGTGTTATACCCCGGCACCTTCGACCCCATCACCAAGGGCCATGGCGATCTGGTCGAACGCGCTGCACGCCTGTTCGATCACGTCATCATCGCCGTCGCCGCCAGCCCCAAGAAGAATCCGCTGTTCCCCCTGGAGCAACGTGTCGAGCTGGCCCGCGAGGTCACCAAGCACCTGCCCAACGTCGAAGTGGTGGGTTTCTCCACCCTGCTCGCGCACTTCGTCAAGGAACAGAACGCCAACGTCTTCCTGCGCGGCCTGCGTGCGGTTTCAGACTTCGAGTACGAATTCCAGCTAGCCAACATGAACCGCCAACTGGCACCGGACGTGGAGAGCCTGTTCCTCACCCCGTCGGAGAAGTACTCCTTCATTTCCTCGACCCTGGTGCGTGAAATTGCCGCCCTGGGTGGCGACATCACCAAGTTCGTCCACCCGGCCGTGGCCCAAGCCCTGCAGGAGCGCTTTCGCAAGGCCTGACGCTCTGGGCAGGCTCCAGCGCCTGCCCTGCGCAGCAAGGTCGCATGGCGCAAGACGCGGCAATCCGGCACAATTCGCGCCATCGTTCTCTGCCTGTGTCGAGGCCGACGCCTCGACAGGAGTTGTTCCATGTCCCTGATCATCACCGACGATTGCATCAACTGCGACGTCTGCGAACCCGAGTGCCCCAACGGCGCCATCTCCCAGGGTGAGGAGATCTATGTGATCGACCCCAACCTGTGCACCGAATGCGTGGGCCATTACGACGAGCCGCAGTGCCAGCAGGTCTGCCCGGTGGACTGCATCCCCCTCGACGAGAACAACGTCGAGAGCAAGGATGAACTGATGCAGAAGTACCTGATCATCACCGGCAAGGCCTGAGCCCGAGCCTCGCACCTGCACCTGAGCAATCAGGCGCGCACGCCAGGGCAAGACTGTTAAGCTGCGGCTTCCTTCAGTCGACCTAGGTAGATCGCATGCTGCGCAAACTTCTGCTATCGACCCTGCTGCTCGCTGCCAGCCTGCTGGCGCAGGCCGCACCACATCAGGCCGCCATCGCCACCGCCCACCCCGCTGCCAGCGCCGCTGCGCAAAAGATGCTCGATGCCGGCGGCAACGCTTTCGATGCCGCCGTGGCTGCCAGTGCCGCACTGGCCGTGGTCGAGCCCTATGGTTCGGGGCTGGGTGGCGGCGGGTTCTTCCTGCTGCGCAGCGCTGGCGAAACGCCAACCTATGACTTTCTCGATGCCCGCGAGCGCGCCCCGCTGGAAGCCAAGCCCGACATGTACGTGCGCGAGGGCCAGGTGCAGCGCGAACTGTCGCTCGATGGCGCCCTCGCCGCCGCCATTCCCGGTCTTCCCGCCGCGCTGGTGGAACTGGCCGAGAAACATGGCCGCCTGCCGCTGAAAACCAGCCTGGCCCCGGCCATCGCACTGGCCCGCGACGGTTTCACCATCGACCGCATCTACCGCGAGCGCGCCACCTGGCGCCTGGCGGCACTACGCGATGATCCGGAAAGCGCGCGCCTGTTCCTCAACCAAGGCCAGGTGCCCGCCGAAGGCTATCTGCTGCGCCAACCGGAACTGGCCGCCACCCTGCAGACCCTGGCGCAACAAGGCCGCCCCGGCTTCTACGATGGTGCCCTGGCCGAGCGCCTGATCGAGGGCGTACGCCGCGCCGGGGGCATCTGGACGATGGATGACCTGCGCGGCTACCAGGTGCAGCGCCGCAAGCCCCTGCGCTTCACCCTGGAAGACGGTCACGAACTGATCAGCGCACCGCCGCCCTCGGCCGGAGGTGTGGCCCTGGCGCAGAGCCTGGCCGTGCTCGAGCAACTGCCCTGGCGTGATGCCGAGCCCGTGCAGCGCGTGCATTACGTGGTCGAAGCGTTGCGCCGCGCCTACCGTGACCGCGAACTGCTGGGCGATCCGGATTTCGTCAAGAATCCGCTGGACGAGATGCTCTCCCCCGGCCATCTGGCCGTGCTCGCCGGCAGCATCGAGCCCGAGCGCGCCACCCCCAGCGCCAGCCTGCCGCCTGCCGGCACCTGGAACGAGGGCGATAACACCACCCACTTCGCCGTGCTCGACGCCGAAGGCAATGCGGTGGCGGCTACCCTGTCGGTCAACCTGCCGTTCGGCGGCGCCTTCACCGTGCCCGGTACCGGCATGCTGCTCAACAACGAGATGGACGACTTCGCCGCCGCAGTCGATGAGTCCAACGCCTACGGCCTGGTGGGCAGCCAGGCCAACCTGATCGCCGGCGGCAAGCGGCCGCTGTCGTCGATGAGCCCGAGCTTTCTCGAAAGCACTGACGAGTTCGCGGCCTTCGGCACGCCGGGGGGCAGCCGCATTCCCAGCATGGTGCTGCTGGCGATGCTGCAATACCTAGACGACCAACCCGTCACAAGCTGGCCCGCCGTGGCCCGCTATCATCACCAGTTCCTGCCCGACGTGATCGAGCATGAGCCGGACACCTTCACTGACCAGCAGGTCGCCGAGCTGCAAGCGCGCGGCTACAGCCTCAAGCGTCTGGATCAGCAGTACGGCAACCAGCAGGTGCTGTTCTGGAACAAGGTCAGCGGCGAGGTGCAGGCCGCGAGCGATCCGCGCGGTATCGGGCAATCGCTAGTCGTGCCGGGCAAGCAGTAGGATCGTAGCCCGGATGAAATCCGGGGAGGCTCTCACGTCACAACCCGGATTGCATCGGGGCTACGGGGTTTCGATCAGGCTTTCCTGCTCATGGGCGAAACGTCGCAGCTCACGGAACAACGTCTGCTCGTCGCCCAGCATCAGCACGTTGCGCAAGCTCTGGAAGATACGGCTGACGTAGCCCAGGTCGTTCATCAGCGAGCTGGTCTGCAGGCCATCGAGGTGGCCGTAGCGCACTTCGCTGAACAGCCGCTGGCGGAACTGAGCGTCGAACTCCGCGGCCTGGTCGTCCAGCCAGGCCAGGCGTGAGCGCCAGGCCTCCTCTTCCAGCTCACTGCGGGCCAGTTCGCGCAACTCGTGCAAGGTCAGCAGCAGATGGCGGCGCAACTCGACATAACAGGTGCGCGCGCCCGAAGGCGGCTGCTCCAGGTAATGGCCGAGGTTCTTCTGCAGGTGCTTGGCATCCTTGACCGCATCCACCAGTTGCAGCGCCGCCAGTTGGCACGTGTTCCAGAACTGCTGGTGCGCCTCGTCCATGGGCAGCTCCATGCGCCCCATGAAGCTCAGCAGATCGCCGTACACCCCCTTGATGTGGCGTTGGTAGAGACGGTCGGCGTCGAACCCCGGCTGCTGCGGCCGGGCCTGCAGCAACTGCTCGTCGGCCTTGGCCTGCGCCAGTTGCTCCACCGGCAGGTAGAGGGCATGGCAGATCACCTCCAGGCTCAAGCGGCCCAGGTGCCCCAACTCCTGCACCACCGCGACCGAGGCCGACTCCACCGAATCCAGCGCGCGCTCGTTGAGGTAACGGGCGTGGCTACGCTCGGGTTCGACCACCTGTATCGGCGCCATCTCGGTGATCAGCACCTGCGGCTCGACCCGCTCCGGCAGCCAGCGAATCAGGTACTGCGCCAGACGCGCCTGCAACGGCCAGAACAGGGCAACGCCCATGGCGTTGAACAGGGTGTGGAACATCGCCAGTTGGATCAGGCTGTTGCCACCCAGGCCCAGCGGCTCGGCCAGCGCATGCACCAGCCAGGTCAGCGGGCCGAGCAGGCAGAAGGCGATAACGCCAGTGGTGATATTGAACAGCACATGGGCCAGGGCCAGACGCTGGCCGCTGCGGTTGCCGCCAAGGGAGCCGACGAAGGCGGTGGTGACGCTGCTGCCGACGTTGGAGCCGATGGCGATGGCCAGACTCTGGCCCAGCTCCAGTTGCCCACTGGCCAGGGCAGCCAGTGTCAGCATCAAGGCTGCGTGGCTGGACTGCAGCACCACGGTGATGGCCATGCCGATGCCAGTGAACAGCAATGCTCCCAGAACGCCGTCGACATGCAGACCCGTCATGTCCAGACCATCGTCGAAGCTGGCGAAGCCCTCCTTGATCTGATCGATGCCGAGGAAGATGAAGGCGATGCCCAGCACGATACGCCCGGCCGCCTTGCTTCTGTCGCCGAAGAAACCGGCCAGCACACCGAACACCAGCAACGGCAGGGCCAAGGGGCTGAGGCTGAGGTTCTGCCCGGCCAGCGCCAGCAGCCAGATGCCACTGGTTGCGCCGAGGTTGGCGCCGAAGAGAATGGCGATACCACCGGCTAGCTGGATCAACCCGGTACTGATGAAGGCGATGGTCAGTAACGACACCAGTGTGCTGGATTGCAGCAGCAGCGTGCCACTCACGCCAAACATCAAACTCTTGAACGGCGTGGCCGTGCTACGCCCGAGAATCTGCTCCAGTTTGCTACCGGCGAGCTGCCGCAGCCCTTCCTCCAGGCATTGCATGCCGAACAGGAAGATCGCCAGGCCGGCACAGAGTTGCAGCCAGCCCTGGCTGAACCAGAACGAGGCGAGCAGCCCTGCCACGAGCAGAACCAGCATCAGCCCACGTACATACTTGATGATCACCGCTTCATCCCTTTAGGGCACCTCTAAAAACTACCTGCGTTGCCATCGCGGCGTTAAAAACAGGCTCAAAATGCTCATTTACAGCGCGTAAACTGCGCTTTCTCGCCTGTTTTTGCCTTGCGCTGGCTGCCTCGCCTACGTTTTTAGAGGCGCCCTTTATCGGCGCACGAACGCAAGCGGCCTCTCACCCCCATGCGGGCGAGAGGCCGCTTGAAAAACTATCTGCGTTGGCAATACTGCGTTAAAAACAGCCTCAAAATGCTCATTTACAGCACGTAAACTCCGCTTTTTCGGCTGTTTTTGCCTTGTCTTGCCTGCCTCGCCTACGTTTTTCAATAGCTAGCTTATGAGTCGAATCAGTCCTGCTTGTAACCGCTGCTGGTGCAGCCCAGGCAGCGCACGAAGGCTTCGCGACCGGGTTCGACCACCAGCGACTGCGCCGCTTCGCCGACGTTACCGCCGAGCGCGGTGAACGGTAGGCTGACGATGAAGGCCGCCGTGCCGATGGCGGTGGCACCGATCAGCAGGGGGCGGGCAATGACCAGGTCACCGACCATGGCATAGCCCTTGGGGGCTTCGACGGTGTAGAGCGGGTCGCCACTGACGTTCTGCTGCGCCACTTCCGCCTGGGTCGGCAGTGCCAGCAAGCCAGAGGTCAACGCCAGAACGGCAGCGCAGGTGCGGAACGCTTTCATGGATCGATCCTTAGGTTGTGCGAGTAAGTGCCAGTAACTATAACAGCGCCCTGGCAATTGTCAGCGTGACGGACGTCAATCGCCGTGAAAGGCGTATTCCGGCTTTTTCGGCACGTAAGGCCGGAAGAACGCCAACATGTTGGCCAGATCAGCCTGCTCGTCCCCCGTTGGATGGAAGGTGGGGCCAATCACCACGCGGCGGTTCTGGTAATCCAGCGCACCCATGACGATGGGCACGCCGGCGCCACGGGCGATATGGTAGAAGCCCATCTTCCAGCGCTCTACCTTCTTGCGCGTGCCCTCCGGCGACAGCACCAGGATGAACTGCCGGTTGTCACGGAATGCCTGTACCGCCTGCTCCACCGTATTGAGCTGGCGATCCCGACGGATGGCAATGCCGCCCCAGGCACGCATCAGCCCGCCGAACGGCCAGCGAAAGATGCTGTGCTTGCCGAACCAGCGAGCATTCAGGCGCAGCACGAACTTCAGGGCAATGAAGATGACGAAGTCCCAATTGGACGTATGGTGGGCGCCGATGGCGACGAACTGGTCGATCTTCGGCAACTCACCCTCGATGCGCCAGCCCATGAGTTTCAATACGCTACGCCCCAGCCATTCGGCCACAGGATTGGGCGGCAAGTAGTTACCGGACATCGATCCACCTCGGTGCTTCTTGTTCTTATGAAAGTGAGGGTTCGCTCAGCGTTGGCACTTGGGACAGTAAACGCTAGCTCGCTGGCCCAGTTTGACCTCGCGCAGGGTGCTGCCACAGACCTTGCAGAACTCGCCGCCGCGCCCGTAGGCGAACAGCTCCTGCTGGAAGTAACCGGGCTGGCCATCGCCACCAACGAAATCACGCAAGGTGGTGCCCCCCCGCTCGATGGCATGGGCGAGGATGCGCTTGATCTCCTCGGCCAGGCGCAGATAGCGTGCCCGCGAAATCGAACCGGCTTCACGGCGCGGGTCGATGCCCGCCGCGAACAACGCCTCGGTGGCGTAGATGTTGCCCACCCCGACCACCACCGCGTTGTCCATGATGAAAGGTTTGACCGCCATGCTGCGCCCACGCGAGAGCTGGAACAGCCGCTCGCCATCGAACAGCCCACCCAGCGGCTCCGGGCCGAGCCTGGCGAGCAACTCGTGGCGCAGCGGATCCTCGCACCACAACAACGCCCCGAAACGGCGCGGGTCGGTGTAGCGCAGCGCCAGGCCGGACTCCAGCTCGATGTCCACATGCTCGTGCTTGGCCGCCACCAGCCCGGACTCGACCAGGCGCAGACTGCCGGACATGCCCAGGTGGCTGATCAGGCTGCCCACCTCGGCCTTGATCAGCAGGTACTTGGCGCGGCGCTCCACGCACTCGATACGCTGCCCGGACAGGCGCACGTCGAGGTCTTCGGGAATGGGCCAGCGCAGGCGCCGCTCGCGCACGATCACGCGACTGACGCGCTGCCCTTCCAGATAGGGGGCGATGCCGCGCCGGGTGGTTTCGACTTCGGGTAATTCGGGCATGGCGATACGACTGCAAAACGAGGGAGCGCAACCTTAGCAGGATTGCCGCTGGCGGATAAGCCGCAGGCAGCGGCGCGCAGGCCGTCGCCGGCTACAGCACGGCCAGATCGCGAATGCTCTCGTGCAGGTTCTCGAAATCGTATTCCGACAGCCCGACGTACTCGAGGATGGGCTGTTCGATGCAATGCCACTCCAGATCCACGCCCTGCCCGCCCAGCACCCGATGGGTGGCACAGATGTGCTCGGCCATCTTGAGGATGGCCAGCAAGGTCTTGAGCTGGGCATCGCGCCCGGAGTCATCGCTGAAGATGGCCAGGGCATTGTGGTGATTGGCGATCACCTGGCAGAGGTGCTCCGGCAAGCGCCAGGAGCGCGCCGTGAAGTAACCGACCACGGCGTGGTTGGTGCTCAGGCGCTCGTTTTCCGTATCGACGATGCGGTGCTCGTCGGTGGCATTGGCGTAGGCCTCCTCGAGCACCTGCATGTAGTCGGGAAAGCGTTTGATCATCAGCGGGATGCCACAGTTGTGGAACAGCCCCAGGCTGTAAGCCTCGTCCGGGGAGTGGTAACCGAGGCGCTTGGCCAGGGTCAAGCAGGTCATGGCCACGTCCTGCGCGCTGTCCCAGAAACGGTTGAGCACCAGAATGGCCTCGTCGGTCAGCTCGCCCTTGATCGACTGCGCGTTGATCAGGTTGATCACCGTGTTGCAGCCCAACAGGTTGACCGCCTGCTGAATGGAGGCGATGCGGTTGGCCAGGCCGAAATGTGGCGAATTGACGATCTTCAGCAGCGCACCGGAAAGCCCGGGATCCTGGCTGATGAGCTTGGCGATGGCGCGCAGATCGGGGTCGGGCATGACCTGCTCCATCTGCAGATCGACCATGATCTGGGGCTGCGGCGGCACGCTGATGCCATGCAGCACTTGCTGGATCTGCTCGGCAGTGAGTTCGTAGGTCATCGGAGGGGCTGTCATGCGTGAATGAGAAATACCGCACAGTCTAGCCAAAGCCGGGGCATCACGGCAGCCGACTTTTCCAGACGGTGGGGTCAGGTTTACGAGTGTCGCGCCAATACGGCGTTGTTTTCCAGATATCGTCAGGAGTCGTTCAGCTTCTGATACGGACGGCCAGGTTACCTGTCGAACCTGCCAATCCACAGCAGACGCAAGGCCCCGTTTTCCCTCACAGCCCAGCGGCATGACCCGCTATAATCCCGCCCTTTTTCTCCTGGAGCCCAACGCCATGTCCAGCCTGCCCAGCCTGCGCCTGAAAGCCAATGCCGATCGACGCCTGCGCGCCGGCCATCTGTGGGTCTACAGCAACGAGATCGATGTGGCCGCGACACCGCTCACTGCCTTCGAGGCCGGTGACCAGGCCATACTCGAAGCCGCCGGTGGCAAACCGCTGGGCATCGTCGCCATGAGCCCGAACAACCTGATCTGCGCCCGCCTGCTGTCGCGCGATCTCAAGCACGAGCTGGACAAGTCGCTGCTGGTGCACCGCCTCAACGTCTGCCTGAGCCTGCGCGAGCGCCTGTTCGACACGCCCTGCTACCGCCTGGTCTACGGCGACTCCGACCTGCTGCCGGGCCTGGTGGTCGACCGTTTCTTCGACATTCTCGTGGTGCAACTGGCCTCGGCCACCATGGAGCGGCACAAGGACGAGGTACTCGCCGCGCTCATCCAGGTGCTCAAGCCCAGCGGCATCCTGCTCAAGAACGACTCCAGCGCACGTGACGCCGAAGGCCTGCAGCGCTATGTGGAAACCGCCTACGGCCAGGTGCCGGAGTGGGTGGCCCTGGAAGAGAACGGCGTGAAGTTCGAGGCGCCGGTGATCGAAGGGCAGAAGACCGGCTGGTTCTACGACCACCGCATGAACCGCGCGCGCCTGGCGCCCTACGTACAGGGCAAGCGCGTGCTCGACCTATTCAGTTACATCGGCGGTTGGGGCGTGCAGGCGGCTGTCTTCGGCGCCAGCGAGGTGTTCTGCGTCGACGCCTCGGGCTTCGCCCTCGATGGCGTGGAACGCAACGCCGCGCTCAATGGCCTGGCCGAGAAGGTCACCTGCGTCGAGGGTGACGTCTTCGCCGCCCTGCGTGAGCTCAAGGCCGCCGAGGAACGCTTCGACGTGGTGATCGCCGACCCACCCGCCTTCATCAAGCGCAAGAAGGACATCAAGAACGGTGAGGCTGCCTACCGCCGCCTCAACGAGATGGCCATGCGCATGCTCAACAAGGATGGCATCCTGGTCAGCGCCAGTTGCTCCATGCACCTGGCCGAAGACAGCCTGCACCAGATCCTGCTGCAGAGCGCACGCCACCTCGACCGCAACATCCAGTTGCTGGAGCGTGGTGCTCAGGGCCCGGATCATCCCGAGCACATGGCCATTGCGGAGACCCGCTACATCAAGAGCCTGACCGTTCGCCTGCTGCCCAATAGCTGAACATCAGCCCCTGCCGAAACGGTTTCGGCGGGGGCATGCCATTTGGCACGCCCCCACTGCTCCCTTGCCCTCTGACTCGCCCGTGACGGCGCAATGCCGTTCATACTCTTAGTTGGACGCCGGAACATCCTCGCCCGTTAGCATAGGGCAGAAAAAACGCCAAGATATCGTCGAAATAAAAACATAACGTCAAAAATAAATCTCGACGATATGCTAGCTCCGCAGGTGCGCATGACTTCGTCGCCTAAGGCGATAAGCGGCATTCCAGCGCCAGACACAAAGAGACAATGCCCGCCGCCGAGTCTGGTATGTGTTGCGCAATGAATGGGTTATTGCATGATTCTCCAGGCCTGGCGAGGGAATAGCGACGCCATACCCTCGTGCCGGACATCAAGACCACAACGGGCTCATGTCGGCTAGCCACGCGAGCGGACTCGCATGTCGAATGCGCAACACGAGGAGAACACTGCAGTCACCGTGTATCGAGTAGCACGATCAACTGCACAGAAAGAAAGAGAAGCGCAAAGGTGACCACTGCAACGAGGCTCTCAGAGCTACACGACGACGCTCAGCTACCGCATGAAAGCGCCACTTGCCCCAGATGTCGCGCACACCTGATCCACATGTGCAGGCAGGCACGCCTCAGGGAACGCAAACGTATCGCCCGCGAACTGCACGATGAGCTGGGCCAGCAACTGACCGCTCTCTTGCAGGGCCTCGGCGTATTGCGCATGCGCATGGGTCACGAGTCTCCCGACCTTCTGGAACAGGTGAGCCGTCTGGCTGCACTGGCCCATGGCGCCATCGACGCCATACGCAACATCGACTGCAGCGACACGCAGCGATTCGCCAGTGATCCGAACCAGGCCCTGGCGAACCTGATCGAGGATTTTCGCCAGCTCTGCGCCATCGACCTGCACTACCAGCCTCCACAGCAGGGCATCGACCTGGATCCCGAACGTGCCTGCCACCTGTACCGCATCGTGCAAGAGTCACTGACCAATATCCTGCGCCACGCCAATGCCCGCAGTGCCAAGGTCAGCATCGAGCGGCGCGAACAGGAGTACGTGCTGGAGATCAGCGATGACGGCCAGGGCTTCGCCCTCAACGACATCACGCCGGCCTCCAACGGGCTCTGCGGCATGCGCGAACGCGGCCAGCACCTGGGCGGCCCTGTCATCATATTCAGTCATCCGGGGCAAGGAACGCTCGTGCAGAGCATTTTCCCCCGCCAGATCACGCCACCAAGGAAACCCCATGATCAACCTGATGATCGTCGATGACCACACGATCATGCGCGAGGGCCTCAAACGAATTTTCGAGTTGGATCAGGAGATTCACATCGCCGGAGAGGCCGCCTGCGGTCAGCAGGCTCTGGAACACCTGCGCACCCTGGACGTGGATATGCTGCTGCTGGACATCAGCATGCCGGGCCTCAGCGGCGAGGCACTGATTTCACGACTCACCCATCAGTATCCCAGGCTGGCTATCCTGGTGCTGAGCATGCACAGCGACGTGCAGATCGCCATACATGCCTTGCGCGCCGGCGCGGCTGGCTATGTGACCAAGACCCAACCCCCCGAGACCCTGATCGAGGCGGTGAGGAAAGTCGCAGCCGGCGGCCGCTTCATCGACCCCGACCTGCTCGAGCGGATTGCCTTGAACAACCTCAAGCCACACGCCAGCCGCGGGCTCGACAGCCTGACCAATCGAGAGTTCCAGATCATGCGACTACTGGCAGATGGCATGAGCGTGAATCAGATCGCCGAGCAACTCATGATCAGTAACAAGACCGTCAGCACCCATAAGATAAATCTGATGGAAAAGATGGGATTTACCAGCAATGCAGACCTGGTCAAGTTCGCTTCCCTACTCACGAAGTCCGATATCAGCTAAGGATATTCCTACTCGGCGAGAGGGATTGTCCGAGTGAAAATCCAGAAATAACCCGATGCCTGACAGTCGTGGCGCTCCTGCATCCTGAATTGGCCGATGGAACGAAACGAAAAGGCAGGGGCTGCACCGCTCGACGCCTGGAAAGTCCTTCGCGCCACTCCCCCATTGACTGTCGCGGAGCCACTCGTGCGCGCTCATCTTCACCCTCGGCTTATCCCGACACTGATCCTACTTTGCGGTATCCTGGCCATCCTGGCCGTGCAATTTGACTGGCTGGCCCCGCTCCATGCTCTTCTACCCCTGCTCCTGGTCGGTACTCTGCTGCTGTTGCAGATTCCCGCGAGCGCGCCCGCCAGAACCACAGGCGCAGAGCCGGACAGCCACGAGCCAAACGTCAGCAGCAATCTGGAAAGCGATCTGACGCGGCTCTGCGAACAGACCCTACCGCTCTGGTCACAGCAGATCGAAAGCGCGCGCAGCCACACCGAAGAGGCCATTTCCGCGCTCAGCGAGCGCTTCTCCAACCTCGCCGGGCGCATCCAGCAGAGCCTCGGCAACAATTCCGAGCGCGAAGCGGGTAACCGTCTGGTGGGCCTGCTCTCCACCAGCCAGCACGAACTCGACCTGATCATCATGGCCCTGCGCGAAGCCCTGGCCAGCAAGGAAACCATGCTGCAGGAGGTGATGCAGCTCTCGAACTTCACCGAGCAGTTGCAGGCCATGGCCAACGAGGTGGCCGAGATCGCCAAGCAGACCAATCTGCTGGCGCTCAACGCGGCCATCGAAGCGGCCCGTGCCGGCGAGAGCGGCCGCGGTTTCGCCGTGGTCGCCGACGAGGTGCGCAAGCTGTCGACGCTGTCGGGGCAGACCGGGCAGCGCATCAGCGAAACCGTCGGCGTGGTCAACGGCGCCATCGGCAAGACCCTGACCATCTCCCAGGAATACGCCAAGACCGACGCCCTGACCCTGAAGAACGCCAGCGAAGTGATCAATGGCGTGATCAGCCGCTTCCATCACAGCGCCGGCGCCATCGTCAGTCATAACGAGGCGATGCGCAGCCAGAACGTGATCGTCGCCAACGACATCGCCGAAGTGCTGGTGGCCTTGCAGTTCCAGGATCGCACCAGCCAGATGCTCGGCCATATCCGAGGCGACCTGGACAAACTGCAGCGTCACCTCACCGATAGCCAGGAGCGGCGTGCTCAGGGCCTGCCCCCGGCGACCCTGGATGTACAGCACTGGCTCGATGAACTGGCGCAGACCTACACCATGCCCGAGCAACACGCCATCCATCAGGGCAACGCTCCTGGCAAACGCAACGATTCCGATATCACCTTCTTCTGAGGTTTCTCATGGGCAAGACCGTACTTATCGTCGACGACTCAGCATCCATCCGCCAGGTCGTCAGCATGACGCTCAAGGGTGCCGGCTACGACGTCATCGAAGGCTGCGACGGCAAGGACGCGCTGACCAAGCTCGACGGGCGCAAGGTGCACCTGATCATCAGTGACGTGAACATGCCGAACATGGACGGCATCACCTTCCTCAAGAACGTCAAGCAACTGCCGGCCTACAAGTTCACCCCGGTGATCATGCTCACCACCGAGGCCGGGGAAGCGAAGAAAAGCGAAGGCCAGGCGGCCGGTGCCAAGGCCTGGGTGGTCAAACCCTTCCAGCCGGCACAGATGCTCTCTGCCGTGTCCAAGCTGATCCTGCCCTGAGGTTGCCGCCATGACGGACGCGCCCGGAGAAAACCTGTACCGCATCCTGCCGCTCGAAGGTGGGTTGACCATCTACAGCGTCGGCGAACACATGAGCCTGCTCCTGCGCGCCCTGACCCCTGGCACGGAAGTCGAACTGGATCTGGCCGCCCTGGATGAGCTCGACAGCGCCGGCCTGCAACTGCTGGTGCTGGCCAAGCAAGAGGCCGAGCGAGTGGGCAGCAAACTGCGCCTGAGCCACCACAGCCCGGCCGTGATCGAGGCCCTGGAGCTCAGCGGTCTGGCGTCCTTCTTCGGCGACCCCATCCTGATCAAACCTGCGGCGAGTGACCCAGCATGAACATGGACGAAGTGCTCAAGACCTTCATCGCCGAAAGCCGCGAACTGCTGGAACAGATGGAGGAGGCGCTGCTGCAACTGGAAAGCGCGCCCGACGATGCCGACATCATCAACGCCATCTTCCGCGCGGCCCATACCATCAAGGGCTCGGCCGGCCTGTTCGGCTTCGACCTGATCGTCGCCTTCACCCACATCGCCGAGAGCGTGCTCGATCGGGTGCGCAATGCCGAGTTGCAGTTCGACGAAACGCTGACGGCGCTGTTCCTGGAAACCGGTGACCACCTCGGTCAGTTGATCAACCAACTCGACGAGCACGGCGACCTGGAGCAGGTCGATGCCCCGACCCTGGAACAGAATCGCCTGCTGGCCGAGCGCCTGAGCCAGTACATGGCCAGCGCGCCAGCCTCGCAGAACCTGCCCAGCCACAGCGAGCGCCCGATCGAACGCAGCGTGGCCGGCGGCCTGAGCGCCGACCACTGGCACCTGTCGCTGCGCTTCGGCCCCGATACCCTGCGCAACGGCATGGATCCGCTGTCGTTGCTGCGCTACCTCAACACCTTTGGGCAGATCGTCAGCATCGTGCCGCTGCTCGACCGCATCCCACCGGCGGCGGAGATGGATCCGGAGACCTGCTACCTCGGCTTCGAGCTGGCCTTCGTCAGCGACGCGGACAAAGCCACCATCGAGGGCGCGTTCGAGTTCGTCCGCGAAGACAGCCTGATCCGCATTCTGCCGCCGCACAGCAAGTCCGACGAATACCTCGAGCTGATCCGCGCCCTGCCCGAAGAAGACATGCGCCTGGGGGAAATTCTCATGCGCTGCGGCACCCTGACCACCGCCGAACTGCAGGAGGTACTGCACGCGCAGGTGCAGAGCCAGCAGCAGGACGAACCGCGCCCCATCGGCCAGGTGCTGATGGAGCAAAGCCTGGTGCAGCCGCCGGTGATCGCTGCCGCCCTGCACAAGCAGCAACAGGTCAAGGAAAACCGCAGCAACGAGAGCAGCCTGATCCGCGTCGATGCCGGCAAGCTCGACGAACTGATCAATCTGGTCGGCGAGCTGATCATCGCCGGCGCAGGTGCGCGCATGACCGCCCAGCAAGTCGGCCACGCGCAGATGCTCGAATCCACCGAGCTGCTCTCGCGCCTGGTCGAGGAAGTGCGCGACTCGGCCCTGACCCTGCGCATGGTGCAGATCGGCGCCACCTTCAACCGCTTTCAGCGCGTGGTGCGCGACGTCTCGCGTGAGCTGGGCAAGGACATCGCCCTGTCCATCAGCGGCGGCGACACCGAGCTGGACAAGACCGTGGTCGAGCGCATCACCGACCCGCTCACCCACCTGGTGCGCAATGCCATGGATCATGGCATCGAGCCCCTGGCCGTGCGTCTTGAACGCGGCAAGCCGGCGCAGGGCAACGTGCGCCTGAACGCCTACCACGATGCCGGTAGCATCGTCCTGGAAGTGGCCGACGACGGTGGTGGCCTCGACCCGCAACGCATCCTGGCCAAGGCCCGTGAACGCGGCCTGATCGCCGAAGGCCAGGTGCTGACGGAAAAGGAAACCTTCAACCTGATCTTCGAGCCCGGCTTCTCCACTGCCGACCAGGTCAGCAACCTGTCCGGGCGCGGCGTCGGCATGGACGTGGTCAAGCGCAACATCACCGCCCTGCGCGGCAGCATCGACCTGGAAAGCCAGCTCGGCAAAGGCACCTGTGTGCGCATCCGCCTGCCGCTGACGCTGGCCATCATCGACGGTTTCCTGGTCGGCGTCGGCGAGGCGGGTTATGTCATCCCGCTGGATCTGGTCGAGGAATGCATCGAGCTGGAACCCGGCACCCAGCAAGGCCGTGGTCACCTTTCACTGCGTGGTGAGGTACTGCCGTTCATTCGTCTGCGCGAATTGTTCGACGAACAAGGCCAGCCGCCGCGCCGCGAGAACGTGGTGGTGGTCAGCTATGCCGGCCAGCGCGCCGGGCTGGTGGTTGATCGCTTGATGGGCGAGTTCCAGACGGTGATCAAGCCCTTGGGCAAGCTGTTCGTCAACTGCCGTGGCATTGGTGGCTTCACCATCCTCGGCAGCGGCGCCGTGGCGCTGATTCTCGACATTCCCAACCTGCTGAACGAACTCAGCACCCCTGCTGCCAACACGGCGCTGCCAGTTGCCAGCGAAGCCTGAAACCACCGATAGAGCCCACAACATGAGCAGTTCCAGCAGCCAGGCCAGCGCCGCGCAGAAACCGCCAGAGAACACCGCCACGGCAGTTGCGGTAGTGGCGTCGGAGCCCGACACGCCGCAGCAATACCTGAGCTTCGAGCTTGGCGCGCAGCGTTACGCCCTCGACGGCCTGTGCGTGCGCGAGATCATCGAGTATCCCCAGTTGACTCGCGTGCCCATGGCAGCTTCCTGCATCCATGGCGTGATCAACCTGCGCGGCGCCGTGGTGCCGGTGATCGACCTGAGCCTGCGCTTCGGCCAGGGTGCCAGCCGTATCGACAAACGCACCTGCATCATCATCGTCGAGGTGACCGATGAAGAAGACACCCAGGTGCTGGGCATCATCGTCGATGCCGTCAGCGAGGTGCTGGAAATCGATGCGGGCCAGATACGCCCTGCACCGGCCTTCGGCAACCCCATTCGCGACGACTTCATTCACGGCATGGTGCGCAAAGGCGATGACTTCATCGTTCTGCTGACCATCGAAAACACCCTGGCGGTGGCTGAGATAGCGTCCTCTGGCAGGCTGAGCCGATGACATCAAATTACCTTTCATGCGAAACGCGAGCGCGCGCAGGAGCAAACAAATGACTATCAGTAAAAAGATGATTCTTCTGGTTCTTTCGGCTTTGCTCGGCATCCTTATTCTGGCTGGAGTGGGTTACCACCAGATGAGCCAGGTATTCACTGCCGCCAACTACGGCAACGTCAACTCGGTTCCCAGCATCGTCGCCTTGGAAAAGCTGGGCAGTGCGGTCAACGCCCAGATACAACTGACCTACCGGCATATCCTGACGATTGATGCCAGCGCCATGGCGCAACTTGAATCCCAGATAAAGAACAGCCGAGAAGACATCCAGCAGGCAATCGATGAGTACACCAAGGTCTTGTCCGATGACCAGGACAAACAACTACTGGATGCTGACCGCCGAGGGATCTCCGCCTTCTTGCAGGGCGCCGACGTGGCTCTGGAGCACTCACGCAGGAACGAGAACGATGCAGCTCGCGATGCCCTCATCGCCTTGCAACAAGAGGCCATCGCGCCACTGAGCGAGGCTCTCAATGCCCACTTGGAATATAACGTCAACGCTGCCAACAAAGGCAGTCAGGCCGCTGAAGAGACGCTGCAGCAGGCCACTCTGGTCTCCATTCTCGTATCCCTGATTACTTTGCTGGTGATCAGCCTGCTCGGCACCCTGATTACCCGCAACCTGCTGCGTCAACTCGGAGGTGAACCCAGCTACGCCGCCGAAGTGG
Source organism: Pseudomonas sp. GOM7 (assembly GCF_026723825.1). Lineage (NCBI taxonomy): Bacteria > Pseudomonadati > Pseudomonadota > Gammaproteobacteria > Pseudomonadales > Pseudomonadaceae > Pseudomonas > Pseudomonas sp. GOM7. The sequence goes on from NZ_CP113519.1 coordinate 4,842,095, forward strand.
TGACTCGTATCGCCGAAGGTGATCTGCGCGTGCAGATCAATACCCGCCCAGGCGACACCAGCAGCATGCTGGCCGCGATCCACAACATGTCGCAACGTCTGGCACAGATCATCGCCGAAGTCCGCAGCAACGCCGATGCCCTGACCAGCGCCTCCGAAGAGATCTCCGCCACCGCCCAGAGTATGAGCCAGGCCGCCTCCGAGCAGGCCGCCTCGGTGGAGGAAACCAGCGCCTCGATGGAGCAGATGTCCGCCTCCATCGCGCAGAACACCGAGAACGCCCGCATCACCGACGGCATGGCGAGCAAGGCCAGCGGCGAAGCCAGCGAAGGCGGCCAGGCGGTCAAGGAAACCGTGCGTGCGATGAAGACCATCGCCGACAAGATCGGCATTGTCGACGACATCGCCTACCAGACCAACCTGCTGGCGCTCAACGCCGCCATCGAAGCGGCCCGCGCCGGCGAACACGGCAAGGGCTTCGCCGTGGTGGCCGCCGAGGTGCGCAAGCTGGCCGAACGCAGCCAGGTGGCGGCGCAGGAAATCGGCGAAGTGGCCAAGTCCAGCGTGCAACTGGCCGAACGCGCCGGCACCCTGCTCGACGAGATCGTGCCCTCCATCGCCAAGACCTCCGACCTGGTGCAGGAGATCGCCGCCGCCTCCGAAGAGCAGAGTTCGGGTGTCGGCCAGATCAGCACGGCGATGAACCAGCTCAACGAAATCACCCAGCAGAACGCCTCCTCGTCCGAGGAACTGGCCGCCACCGCCGAGGAAATGAGCGGCCAGGCCGAGCAACTGCAGCAGTTGATGGAATTCTTCAAACTCAACAACAGCGCTGGAGTACGCAACCCGCAACGCCAGGCCCAGCCACCACGGCCCAGCAATTCGCCGCGCCACGCCTACGCCGATGACGACGCTGGCGCGCCCATGGCCGGTGGCCTGCCGGCCGGTTACGTGCGCTTTCAGGAGTAAGCGATGGCCACTGCCAACGCCGCCGGCCAGTACCTGACCTTCACCTTGGCGCAGGAGCTGTTCGCCGTCGACATCCATGCCGTGCGCGAGATCATCGAGTACGGCCAGCTCACCAGCGTGCCGATGATGCCACCGAGCATCCTCGGCGTGATCAACCTGCGCGGCGCAGTGGTGCCGGTCATCGACCTCGGCCTGCGCTTCGGTGGCCAGGCCACTCTAATCGGCCCGCGCACCTGCATCGTCATTCTGGAAATCACCACCGCCGAGGGGCTGCGGGTGATCGGCATGGTGGTCGATGCAGTCAACGAAGTGCTGGAGCTGGGCAGCGAACAGATCGAGCCGGCGCCCAGTTTCGGCAAGCGCATCCGCGCCGACTTCATCCGCGGCATGGGCAAGCTGAACGAGCGCCTGGTAGTACTGCTGGAGGTCGGCAAGGTGCTTTCCGACGACGAAATCGCCCTGCTCGATCAGGCTGGCGCGCCAGCCGACCCGACGCCGGCGGATTCATGAGCAGTGCCACGGCCATCAGCCTGAGCGATCAGGAGTTCGCCCAGTTTCGCCAACTGATTTACGACATCGCCGGCATCAGCCTGTCCGAGGCGAAGAAACCCCTGGTCGCCGGGCGGCTGAGCAAACGCCTGCGCGAATTCGCGCTCGCCAGCTATGGCGACTACTTCCGCCGCCTGCACCAGAACCCGGCGGAACTGCAGACCTGCGTCGACCTGCTGACCACCAACGAGACCTACTTCTTCCGCGAGCCCAAGCACTTCGACTTTCTCCGTGAGCGTCTGGGCCAGCCTGGGCTCGTGCCCAGTGGCCGCCCCTTGCGCATCTGGAGCGGTGCCTGCTCCAGCGGCGAGGAGCCCTACAGCATCGCCCTGCTGCTGGCCGACGTGCTTGGCGACAAGCCCTGGGAAATTCTCGCCTCGGACATCAGCCAACGGGTGCTGGAACGTGCCCGCGCCGGGGTCTATGACCTGCAGGACAGCGAGAACATCCCGAGACACATGCTGGTGCGCCATTGTTTCCGTGGCGTGGGCGCCAACGAGGGCACCCTGCTGATCGATCCGGCCCTGCGCCGTCGCGTGCGTTTCGAGCAGATCAACCTGAACAACGCGCTACCGGAGATCGGCCAGTTCGACGTGATATTCCTGCGCAACGTGATGATCTACTTCGACGGCGACACCAAGCGCCAGGTGGTCAACCGCCTGCTCGGCCGCCTGCGACCGGGCGGTTACTTCATCATCAGCCACTCGGAAAGCCTCAACGGTATCGATGACAGGCTCAAGGCCGTGAAACCTTCGATCTACCGCAATCCCGATGTCTAGGCCCGCTACGACCCATGATGTCTACCTGAACCCCGGCGAGTTGCACTTCGCGGGGGCCGGTACCCGTATTCGCACCTTGCTGGGCTCCTGCGTCGCCCTGATGTTCTGGCACCCACGCCATCGCCTGGGCGGCATGTGCCACTACATGCTGCCAACACGCGGCCTGCCCGGCCTGCCGCTGGATGGGCGCTACGCCGACGAGGCCATGCTCCTGTTGTTCAAGGCCATGAGCGCCCATGGCACGCGCCCTAGCGAGTATCACCTGCGCATCTTCGGTGGCGGCAACATGTTTCCCGACCTCCAGCCACGAACCAAGAGCCACATCGGCCAGCAGAACGTCGACATGGCTCATAAGCTTATTGCCCAGCATGGGCTGGTGAGTCATGGCGAACTCGTCGGTGGTACCAGCCACATCCACCTGCTATTCGATATCTGGAGCGGCCAGTTGGCACTGAAACGGTCTTCTCTTCCGACGGACAGCGGCACTCCCCATGGAATCCAACCCAGATGAAACCCATCAAAGTCATGATCGTCGACGACTCGGCGGTGGTTCGCCAGGTACTGGCGTCGGTGCTCGCCGCCGACCCGGCCATCGAAGTGCTCGGCACGGCGGCCGATCCGCTGTTCGCCCTGAGCAAGATGGAGCGGCAATGGCCTGACGTGATCGTGCTCGACGTGGAAATGCCACGCATGGACGGCATCACCTTCTTGAAAAAACTCATGGCCGAACGCCCCACGCCCGTGGTGATCTGCTCCACCCTCACCGAGAAAGGCGCCAGCACCACCATGCAGGCCATGGCCGCAGGCGCGGTGAGCATCGTCACCAAGCCACAGATGAACCTGAGCAAGTTCCTGGTCAATGCCAGCGACGACCTGCTCGGTGCGGTCAAGGCGGCTGCTCGCGCCAACCTGCGTCAGCTCAAGAACAGAGCCACGGTCACGCCCAAGCTCGGCGCCGACGCCGTGCTACCAGCAGTCGAGGGCAGCGCCATGGCGCGCACCACCGAGCGGGTCGTGGCCATCGGCACCTCCACCGGCGGCACCCAGGCCCTGGAATACGTGCTCACCGCCCTGCCACGCGTGTGCCCGGGCATCGTCATCGTCCAGCACATGCCCGAGCGTTTCACCGCTGCCTTCGCCGAACGCCTCAACGGCCTGTGCCAGATCGAGGTGCTCGAAGCCCGCCATGGCGACCGCGTCATCCCTGGCCGCGCCCTGATCGCTCCGGGTGGGCGGCATATGTTGCTCAAGCGCAGCGGCGCGCAGTACCTGGTCGAGGTGGTCGACGGCCCGCCCGTCAGCCGGCACAAGCCCTCGGTGGATGTGCTGTTTCGCTCCACCGCCCGCGCCGCCGGGGCCAATGCCACCGGCATCATCATGACCGGCATGGGTGACGACGGCGCCCGGGGCCTGCGCGAGATGTCCGAAGCCGGTGCCCTCACCCTCGGCCAGGACGAAGCCAGTTGCGTGGTCTACGGCATGCCCAAGGAGGCGATGAAGCTCGGTGCGGTCAGCCGCGAGATTCCCCTGGAGCAGATACCGGGCCATATCCTGCGTAGCTGAGCGATGGCGCGGGTAGGCGACGTCGAAGACGACTTGAGGAAAATTGACCCATACTGGAAAAATCAGTCACCGGGGGAACACCGTGAAGGATCATCACGCGAGAAATGCCCTGCTCGAGGCGACCTGGCGCTCGGCCCCTCTTGGCCTCGGCCTGCTCGGTCTGGATGGTTGCCTGCAATACGCCAACCCCGCGCTGCTGGAACTATTGGGCGCCGATGTGCAACTGCCCTCGCACGAACCGCTGGTGCACTGGCTACACCCACAGGACAAGGACGCCTTCGACTACGCAACCGAGCGCGCCAGACGCCAGCAGACGGACATCCCTTGCGGGGAACTGCGGCTCAACTGCCGACAGGAGGGCTATCGGTGGCTGCGCACCAGCGTCTGCTGGATACCGGAGACCGAGACCAGCGCCGCCCACCTGTTGATACGCTTCACCCCGGCACGCTCGACCCAGGAGCGCGCCGAGCAGGTCTACCTGCTCAGCTCCGCCCTCGACTACACCGCCGACGGCGCCCTGCTGCTCGACGAAGACCTGCACATCCAGTACCTCAACGACGCCGCCAGTCGCCTGCTCGGCCAGGCCCACCAGTACCTGATAGGGCAAGGCATCGAATATGCGCTGCCGCCGCTGGCCAAGCACGACGAGCCGGCCTTGCGCGAACTGGTGCAGCAGCAACAGAGCGTCCAACTGAAACTGAGCAATCCCGTCGACGGCGCCCACTACCACGTCTTGGTGAAGTTCACCCGCTTCCACTACGACCGGCGTGGCTACAGCCTCGCGGTGCTGCACGATCTCACCGAGCAGCAGCGCCTGACCGACACGCTGCAGCAGAATGAACGTCAGTTCCGCGCCCTGATCGAGAACACCCCCGACGCCATCGGACGCCTCACTCCCGACTTCCGCCTGCTCTACGCCAACCCGGCCCTCGTGGCCCTGTGCCGCATGCCCCTGGTCGAGGCCAGGGGTCGCCCCGCACGGGATGCCTTCGGCGATAACGCGCAGGTCGACATCCTCGCCGACATGACGCGGGAAGTCGCCCGCCGTGGCGTTTCCCTCGAGGAAGAGCTGATCCTCGGCCTCGACGCCCCTAGCGACCAGCAACAGCACTATCTGGTACGCCTGGTGCCCGAACGGGACGACAACGGCGAGATCGTCAGCATCCTGTCCCTGGCCCGCGACATCACCAATATTCGCAAGGCCGAGCGGCGCCTGGCCGAGAGCAACCAGCAACTGCGCGAGCTGACCTCGCGCCGGGAATCGGCGCGCGAAGAAGAACGCAAGCTGATCGCACGGGAAATCCATGACGAACTGGGCCAGCACCTGACGGCCCTGCGCATGGGTATTTCCATGCTGCACCTGCAGTTCGGCTCCCAGGCGCCTGGCCTGAACGAGGCCGTGGATGGCCTGATGGGCCTGTGCGACCGCACCATCCAGGTGGTGCGCTCCATCGCCACCAGCCTGCGCCCAGCGGTGCTCAACATGGGCCTGTACCCGGCCCTGCAATGGCTGATCAGCGAGTTTCGCCAGCACAGCCGGATCGAGTGCGAGCTGACCACCCACAGCGACGAACCGCCCCTTACCGACGACCAGGCCACCACAGCCTTTCGCATCGTCCAGGAGGCCCTGAACAACATCGGACGCCATTCCGGCGCCAGCCGCGCCGTGGTCAGCCTGGAACACCTCGACGGCGTCTGCCGCCTGGACATCACCGACAACGGCCGCGGCTTCGACCAGGCCTCGGTCAGCAAGCGTTCGCTGGGGCTCGCCGGCATGCGCGAACGTGGCATCAGCCTGGGTGGCGAAGTGGTCATTTTCAGCCATCCTGGGCAAGGCACCACCGTACAGGCAACCTTACCCATCAAGTCCAAACGGAATACCCCATGACGCGCATCATGATCGCTGACGATCACACCATCATGCGCAATGGCCTCAAGCAACTGATCGAATTCGACAGTGGCCTGCAGGTCGTCGCAGAAGCTGAAAACGGCGGCCAGGTCCTGGAAAACCTGCGCCATATCGAGGTCGACCTGGTTCTGCTGGACATGAGCATGCCTGGCATCAGCGGCGAGGATCTCATCGCTCGCATCCGCAGCCACTACGAGAAGCTGCCGATCCTGGTGCTGAGCATGCACAACGAAGCGCAGATCGCCCAACGCGCCCTGCGCGCCGGCGCCAGCGGCTACCTGACCAAGGATCACAATGCCGAAACCCTCCTCGCGATCATCAACAAGGTGGCCAAGGGCGGCCGCTATCTGGATCCACGCATTGCCGAGCAACTGGCGTTCGCCAATGCCGAGCAGCGTGACAGCGGCCTGGACAGCCTTTCGGATCGGGAATTCCAGGTGCTGCGCCTGCTCGCCGATGGTTTGAGCGTCAACCAGATCGCCGAACGCCTGGCCATCAGCAACAAGACCGTGAGCACGCACAAGACCCGCCTGATGGAAAAGATGGGCTTCAACTCCAACGCCGACATCATTCGCTTCGTGCTGACGGAGCAATTGTCCCGGTAGCAGGGCGTTGATACAGGTTCTTCGTGGAGTCTCGGGGAAGTTCGGTGTTGATAACGGACTGGCAAGGTTGTGTGTTGGCTTGTTGGTTGTTCTTGTGCCCGTTCCGGATTGCCGCGTTTTTGCTGATGTTTCTGGTTTCGCCCTCCCGGGCGAGTCACTTTGCGGGCAAAGTAACCAAAACCTTCCGCCCGATCATCCGGCCCTGGCTGCGCCAGGGTTCGCTCACTCCATCGCCGTTCCAGAGGCCCGCCGCGGTGGGCCATCCCTGGCCCATCGCGGCTCTCGCGACATCCATGTCGCTCAACCTCTTCCACGACGATTCCGTTCGCCCTCCTGGGCGGGCTCTGCACGCGCCTGAACGTGCGGTTATTCCCAAGGGCTCTGAGTGCTTGAGCATGAGGTCAGCCTTAGGGCTGAACAGAATGCCGGCTGAAAGCCGGCAAGCTATCCATGCGGATGAAACCACGCGAATGAAAGTTTTGGTTTAACCGACGGCCACGTCGTGACTTCGCTGTTACCAGAACACGCCGGGCATGCCCGAAACCGATGTACGTTCAGGCGCGCTAACTCCCCCTTCAGGAGGCCGAACGTAGGCATTGCGCAGGGGGCGAGCGGCATGGATGCCGCGAGATACCGATGGCGGCCCCGCTTGAAGGGCCAGGGATGGCCCTTGTAAGCCGACCCCGGAGCGATGCCGGAGTGAGGGAAGTCGAGCGAAGCATGACGGGGACGCCTAGTTCCGGATGGCGGGGGTGCGTTTCTTTTGCTTACTTTTCTTTGCGCAGTTCAAAGAAAAGTGAGTCGCCCGAGGGGGCGAAACCCGGAATAACTGAACACACCGAAGCGGCGTTCAGAACACCGATAAGCCAACACATAACCTCGCCACCCCGGCACCAACCAATCCTCCCCCCTCAAACAAGAAGAACCTGGAAAACCTTAGGCAACGACTGCACGGATGCAGGAGGTAGAGCGACGCAGGCAGCCAACGCCAAGATGGTTTTCAACGCCCCTAGGAAAATCCCTACAAAGAAACAGAGTGTCCCTAGGCCATCATCGGGAACTGACGATGCCCCGCTCGCCGCGCATACGCCATTCTGACAGCCATGAACGGGCCATCCGCGCCCAGCCACGTTGCCCGATGGAGTGTGAAGGTGACCTCTCAGACGACTGCCCCACGAACCCCCTGGCTGCCAACCATCCTGGCCGGCCTTGGCTGCCTGTCGCTGGCCTGGCTGGTGCTGCAGTGGCCCAGCTACTACTGGCTGCTGGCAGCGGTGCTGCCCGCCGCCCTGGTGCATCTCAGCCTGCATGGCCTGAGCGGCCAGCACGCCAAGGCCATCGACCTGGCCCACGAGCAGGGGCTCGCGCTCGGCCAGGCGCAGGAGGCCAAGCGTCATGTCGAGGGTCTGGACGACCTCTGCCGCCTGCTGTCACCGGTCTGGTCGCAGCAGATCGAAGCGGCACGCCAGCACACCGAGACAGCCATCGAATCACTCAGCGCCCGCTTCACCCAACTGGCCCAACGCATCAGTGCGGTGATCAGTGCCGACCAGCAGGGCGACGAGCAATCACTGCTCGGCCTGCTGGGCAGCAGCGAGCGCGAGCTGAAAGAGATCGTCAGCCAGTTGCGCCAGGCCCTGAGCAGCAAGGAAACCCTGCTGGCCGAAGTAGTCAGCCTCAGCGGCTATACCAGCCAACTGCGCGCCATGGCCAAGGAGGTGGGCGACGTCGCCAAGCAGACCAACCTGCTGGCCCTCAATGCCGCCATCGAAGCCGCCCGCGCCGGCGAAGCCGGGCGTGGCTTCGCCGTGGTCGCTGACGAAGTGCGCAAGCTCTCCACCCTATCCGAAGCCACCGGCAAGCGCATCGACGACACCATCGAGACCGTCAGCGCGGCCATCGAGCGCACCCTGCAGGTTTCCAACGAGCACTCCGACCGTGACGCCAACACCCTGAAAAATGCCAGCGAGGTCATCCGTCAGCTCATCGATGACCTGCGCGGCAGCGCCACTCGCCTGGTCGAGCACGGCTCGGTGCTGCACCAGGAGAACCAGGCCGTCGGCGCGGAAATCTCCGAGGTGCTGGTGGCGCTGCAGTTCCAGGATCGGGTCAGCCAGATGCTCGGCCACATGCGTGACGACATCCAGCGCCTGGGCCTGCACCTGAGCGAGCCCTGCGAGCGAGTCGACGCCCGCACCTGGCTCGACGAGCTGTCGCACAGCTACACCATGCCCGAGCAGCACGCCATCCATCAGGGCCGTAGCGTCGGCAAAGCCGACACCGCCTCCGACATCACCTTCTTCTGAGGACACGCCTCATGGCCAAGACCATTCTCATCATCGACGACTCCGCCTCCATCCGCCAGGTGGTAGGCATGACCCTCAAGGGGGCCGGCTACGACGTCATCGAAGGCTGCGACGGCAAGGACGCGCTGACCAAACTCGACGGGCGCAAGGTGCACCTGATCATCAGCGACGTGAACATGCCGAACATGGACGGCATCACCTTCCTCAAGAACGTCAAGCAGCTACCCAACTACAAGTTCACCCCCGTGATCATGCTCACCACCGAGGCGGGTGATGCGAAGAAGAGCGAAGGCCAGGCGGCCGGCGCCAAGGCCTGGGTGGTCAAGCCCTTCCAGCCGGCGCAGATGCTGACCGCCGTTTCCAAGCTGATCCTGCCCTGATCCAAGAGGTGCACCATGCACGCCACACCCAACAGCAATGCTCCCCAGAAACTGGATCTCGATGGAGCGCTGAGCATCTACACCGCAGCCGATACCAAGCCACGCTTGAGCTCGGCCCTGCAAGGAACGCTTGCGCTGCAAATCGACCTGAGCGCCGTCGATGAATTCGACTGCGCGGGGCTGCAACTGCTGCTGGCCACCTGCGAGCAGGCCCGGCGCATGGATATCGACCTGCATTTCACCGGCGTGAGCCCTGTCGTGACCGAGCTGTTCAAGCTCGCCGGGCTGGGTGAGCTACTGCTCACGCGGGAGAGCAAACAATGAACCTCGACAGCATCATCGGCACCTTCATCGCCGAGAGCCAGGAACTGCTGCTGCAGATGGAAGACGCCCTGCTGCAGATCGAACACAGCCCCGATGACCCGGAGCTGATCAATGCCATCTTCCGCGCGGCTCACACCATCAAGGGCTCGGCCGGGCTGTTCGGCTTCGACGGCATCGTCGCCTTCACCCATGTCGCCGAAAGCGTGCTCGACCGCGTGCGCGGCGGTGAACTGCACCTCGACGCCGAGATGATCGCCCTGCTGCTCAAGGCCGGTGATCACCTCGCCGGGCTGATCCGCCATCTGGCCGCCGAAGGCGACCTGGCGCACCTGCCGCCAAGCGTGCATGACAACGACCGCGAGCTGGTCACGGCCCTCGGTCGCTACCTGCAAACCGAGCCTGCAGCCCAGCAGTCCATGCAGCCTGCCGCCGCTCACCCGGCAGCGGGCACGGCCGGCGGCAGCGAGCACTGGCATCTGTCGCTGCGCTTCGGCCCCGACACCCTGCGCAACGGCATGGATCCGCTGGCCTTCATCCGCTACCTGAGCACCCTCGGCCAGGTGCTGCACATCGAGACGGTGCTCGATCACCTGCCTGCGCTCGAGGCGCTGGATCCGGAAACCTGCTACCTGGGACTGGAAGTCAGCTTCGCCAGCGACGCCGAGCCGAGCGCCATCGAAGGCGCCTTCGAGTTCGTCCGTGACGATGGCAGCATCCGCCTGTTGCCGCCCGGCAGCAGCCTGGGCGACTTCCAGGCGCTGCTGCACGAGCGCGCTGACGAAGGCCAGGTGCAGCTCGAGCGCCTGCTGCGCTGCACGGGCCTGAGCCGCGACGAACTAAGCGCCAGCGCCGCCGTACCGAGCGTCCTGCAAACACCCGCAGCGGCCGAGAGCAGCGTCCCGGCCGTGGCCAGCGAAACACGCGCCAGCAGCGGCAAGGAGATGGCTCGCAGCAATGGCGACGCCAACCTGATCCGCGTCGATGCGACCAAGCTCGACCAGTTGATCAACCTGGTCGGCGAGCTGATCATCGCCGGTGCCAACACCCGCATGCTGGCTCAGCGCAGCGGCCTGAGCGAAATGGGCGAGTCCGCCGAGACCCTCTCACGCCTGGTCGAGGAGGTGCGCGACAGCGCCCTGACCCTGCGCATGGTGCAGATCGGCGCCACTTTCAACCGCTTCCAGCGCGTGGTACGCGACGTGTCCAAGGAGCTGGGCAAGGACATCGTCCTGCAGGTTAGCGGTGGTGACACCGAGCTGGACAAGACAGTGGTGGAAAAGATCGGCGACCCGCTCACCCACCTGGTGCGCAATGCCATGGATCATGGCATCGAGCCCGCCGAGGTGCGCCGCGCCGCTGGCAAGCCACTGCAGGGCGTGGTGCGCCTCAATGCCTACCACGAGGCCGGCGGCATCCTCATCGAAGTCTCCGACGACGGCGGCGGTCTCAACCCGCAGAAGATCCTCGCCAAGGCCACCCAACGCGGCCTGATCAGCGAAGGCCAGCAGCTCACGGACAAGGAGATTTTCAACCTGATCTTCGAGCCCGGCTTCTCCACCGCCGAGCAGATCAGCAACCTCTCCGGCCGTGGCGTCGGCATGGACGTGGTCAAGCGCAACATCACCGCCCTGCGCGGCACCGTCGAGCTGGACAGCAAGCTGGGCCAGGGCACCTGCGTGCGCATCCGCCTGCCGCTGACCCTGGCCATCATCGATGGCTTCCTCATCGGTGTCGGCCAGGCAAGCTACGTGGTGCCGCTGGACATGGTGGAGGAATGCATCGAGCTGCCCAGCGACGAGATAGCCGGGCAACAGCACCTGGATCTGCGCGGCAACGTGCTGCCCTTCATCCGCCTGCGCCAGATGTTCGATGACCAGAGCCAGCCGCCGCGCCGCGAGAACGTGGTGGTGGTGAGCTACGCCGGCGTGCGTGCCGGGTTGGTGGTCGACCAGTTGCTCGGCGAATTCCAGACCGTGATCAAACCCCTGGGCAAGGTGTTCTGCCAGGTGCCGGCGCTGAGCGGCTTCACCATTCTCGGCAGCGGTGCCGTCGCCCTGATCCTCGATATCCCAGGCCTGCTGGCCGAAGTCACGCAGCACGGCAGTGCGCGTGCCATGCCCCAATCCAACCCACTGAGGAGTACCGTGCAATGAACCTCTCCATTCGTATCGCGGCTCTGCTCGCAACCGCCATCCTCCCCCTGCTGATCCTGGCATTCGGCCTGGCGCCCGGCGCAGCCATGCCCCTCGCCATCCTGGCGGCTCTGGCCGTGGTCATCCAGGGCCTGCTGCTGCAGCGCAGCCTGCAGCCACTGGGCGCGGAGCCCCAGGCTCTGCTCGAATTCGCCGGGCAACTGGCGCGCGGCGAAATCAGCCGCCAGCCGCAGCCATCGGCCGCTGCTGGCTCGCTGCAGGAGCAACTGCACCAGATCGCCGGCCAGCTTGGCGGCCTTGCCCGGAACCTGCACCAGGTCAGCGATGAACACGCCCGTGGCGATATCGATGTGACCCTCGATACCCGTCTTCCCGGCCTCTATGGCGAAGTGGCCCAGGGCATCAACGCCCTGGTGAGCAGCCATATAGACGTGAAGAAAAAGGCCATGGCCTGCGTGCGCTCGATCGCCGAAGGCGACCTCAAAGCCCCCCTGGAACAGTTCCCTGGCAAGAAGGCCTTCATCAATGACAACATCGAGACCCTGCGCCGCAATATCGCCGGTCTGATGGACGAGATGCGCCACATGTCCGACGAGCACGACAAGGGCGATATCGACGTGACCATCGATGCCTCGCGCTTCCCGGGCAGCTATGCCGAGATCGCCCAGGGCATCAACGCCATGGTCGCCGGCCATATCAGCGTGAAGAAGAAGGCCATGGCCTGCATCAAGGCCTTCAGCGAAGGCGACCTCAAGGCGCCGCTGGAACAGTTCCCCGGCAAGAAGGCCTTCATCAACGACAACATCGAAACCCTGCGCCGCAATGTCCTGGCGCTGATCGAAGACACTCAGATGCTCAGCCAGGCCGCACTCGACGGCCGCCTCGACACCCGTGCCGATGCCAGCCGCCATCAGGGCGACTTCCGCCGCATCGTCGAGGGCATCAACGACACCCTGGAAGCCATCATCGCGCCGCTGCGCGAAGCCATGAACGTGATTGCCGGGCTGGCCGAAGGCGACCTGACCCAGACCATGGAGGGCCATTACAAGGGGCATCTCGCCGACCTGCAGCAATCGCTCAATGCCACGGTGAACAAACTGGCTGACGTCATTGGCCAGGTGCATCAGTCCACCAGCATGCTCAGCAGCGCCGCCGAGGAAATCTCCGCCACCGCGCAGAGCCTCAGCCATGCTGCCTCCAGCCAGGCTGCCTCGGTCGAGGAAACCAGCGCGGCGATGGAGCAGATGTCCGCCTCCATCGCGCAGAACACCGAAAACGCCAAGATCACCGACGGCATGGCCGGCAAGGCCTCCTGCGAGGCCAGCGAAGGTGGCCAGGCGGTCAAGGAAACCGTGCGCGCCATGAAGACCATCGCCGACAAGATCGGCATCGTCGACGACATCGCCTACCAGACCAACCTGCTGGCGCTCAACGCCGCCATCGAGGCGGCCCGCGCCGGCGAGCACGGCAAGGGCTTCGCCGTGGTCGCTGCCGAGGTGCGCAAGCTGGCCGAACGCAGCCAGGTAGCCGCCCAGGAAATCGGCGAAGTGGCCAAGTCCAGCGTGCAACTGGCCGAGCGTGCCGGCACCCTGCTCGACCACATGCTGCCGTCGATCTCCAAGACCTCAGACCTGGTGCAGGAGATCGCTGCCGCTTCCGAGGAGCAGAACACCGGCGTCAACCAGATCAGCTCAGCCATGACCCAGCTCAGCGACATCACCCAGCAGAACGCGGCCGCCTCCGAGGAGCTGGCCGCCACCTCCGAGGAGATGACCGGGCAATCGATGAATCTGCAGAGCCTGATGCAGTTCTTCCAACTGTCCAGCCAGCGCAGCACGGCCAGCGTCGTGAAGGCCACGCCAGCCACACGCAGTGCCAAGCCGGCTCAGGCCGATGAACAGGAAAGCGGCTTCATCCGCTTCGGGAGCTGATCATGACCACCGATCTCGCCCTGCTGGTCAGCCAGGAACAGCAAAGCCAGTACCTGACCTTCCGCGTCGGCCAGGATGCTTACGGCGTCGCCACCCGCTACGTGCGGGAGATCCTCGAGTTCGACCAGATCACCCTGGTGCCGATGATGCCCAGGCTGGTGCGCGGCGTGATCAATCTGCGCGGCGCCGTGGTGCCGATCATCGACCTGGCCGAGCGCTTCGGCCATGGTCGCACCGCCCTCGGCGCGCGTACTTGCATCGTCATCGTGGAGATCCTCGACGAGGAGGAGACCCATCTGATGGGCGCCCTGGTCGATGCGGTCAACGCGGTGGTGGAAATCGAACCGGGGGCCATCCGCCAGGCGCCCGCGTTCGGCAGCCGCATCCGCGGCGAATTCATCGAGGACATGGCTCGTCTCGACGAGCAGTTCCTCACCCTGCTGCGCATGGAGCAAGTGCTGTCGGTCACCCAGATCGCAGCCATGGCAGGCCAACCCCATGACCTCTCTCTCCTTCCATGCGATGCGCGCGAGCGCGCAGGAGCAAGCAAATGACCATCAGCAAAAAAATGATCCTTCTGGTGCTTTCGGCACTATTCGGCATCCTGTTGTTATCCGCAGTCGCCTACCAGCAAATGAATCAGGTCTACACCGCCGCCAACTACGGCAATGTCAACTCGGTGCCCAGCATCGTGGCCCTGAACAAGCTGCGCAATGCGGTAAACAGCGAAATCCAACTGACCTACAACCACCTGCTCAGTAACGATGCTAAGGAAATGGCTGAGCTGGAGGACGCTATCAAGTCCACCGACAGCGACATTCAGGAAGGCATCCGGGTCTATAGCACACTGCTCTCCGACGATCAGGATCGTCAGTATCTGGATCTGTCTCGCAAGAGCATTGCCGACTTTCAGAAAGGCGCCGCCACTATCATCACGCTGTCTCGTGCCGACAGGAACGAGGAAGCACGGGTAGCCATGCTCAACCTCACCAGGGACGCTATCGAGCCGCTGCGGCAAAACTTCAACCTGCACCGCGACTACAACGTAGAGATGGCCCACAAGGCCAGCCAACAGGCCGTGGATACTCTCCAGCACGCCACGCTCATCTCCATCCTGGTTTCTGTCATCACCCTGATCGTGATCGCCCTGCTCGGCACCTTCATCACCCGCAACCTGCTGCGCCAACTGGGTGGCGAGCCCGCCTACGCTGCCGAGATGGTGAGCCGCATCGCCGCCGGCGACCTGACCGTCAACGTCGAGACCAAGGCCGGCGACACCAGCAGCATGCTGGCCGCGATCAAGGGCATGGTGGAAAAACTCGCGCAGATCATCAGTGAGGTACGCAGCAACGCCGATTCGCTGTCCAGCGCTTCCGAGGAGATCTCCGCCACGGCCCAGAGCATGAGCCAGGGCGCGTCGGAACAAGCCGCCTCGGTGGAGGAAACCAGCGCCTCGATGGAGCAGATGTCCGCCTCCATCGCGCAGAACACCGAGAACGCCAAGGTCACCGACGGCATGGCCAGCAAGGCCGCACGCGAAGCCGACGAAGGCGGCCAGGCGGTGAAGAATACGGTGGCAGCCATGAAGACCATCGCCGACAAGATCGGCATCGTCGATGACATCGCCTACCAGACCAACCTGCTGGCGCTCAACGCCGCCATCGAGGCGGCCCGCGCCGGCGAGCACGGCAAGGGCTTCGCAGTAGTGGCCGCCGAAGTGCGCAAGCTGGCCGAACGTAGCCAGATCGCCGCCCAGGAGATCAGCGAAGTGGCCAAGAGCAGCGTGTCGCTGGCCGAACGTGCCGGCCACTTGCTCGACGAGATGGTGCCCACGATCAACAAGACCTCCGACCTGGTGCAGGAAATTTCCGCCGCCTCCGAGGAACAAAGCTCCGGAGTCGGGCAGATCAACAGCGCCATGACCCAGCTCAACAGCATCACCCAGCAGTCGGCATCGGCCTCCGAAGAGCTGGCCGCCACCGCCGAGGAAATGAGCGGCCAGGCCGAGCAACTGCAGCAACTGATGGACTTCTTCAAGATCAACAGCAGCGGCAACAAGCGCCCCGAACGCAGCAAGCAAACGACTACCCAGCACGACAGCGGCGATAGCGGCGGCAAGTCGTTCGCCCAGCCATCGATGTCTGGCGGCTTCATCCGCTTTCAGCACTGATCCGTCCCACCTTCGCAGCCGGGCACCAGGGGGTGCCCCAGGAGCGATTCATGTCCAGCTTCAACTCAGCGACGGCCACGGACACCCGCCAGCAGTACCTGACCTTCTCACTCGGTGAGGAAATCTTTGCCGTGGGCACGCGCAACGTGCGCGAGATCATCGAATACGGGCACCTCACCCCGGTGCCGTTGATGCCAGCGAGCATCCTCGGCGTGATCAACCTGCGTGGCGGCGTGGTGCCGATCATGGATCTGCGCCAGCGCTTCGGCCAGGGCGCCACCCAGGTCGGCCGGCGCACCTGCATCGTCATTCTGGAAGTGCAGCGCGAGGGCGCCGAACAGGTCATCGGCATCGTCGTCGAAGCGGTCAATGCCGTGCTGGAGATACCCGAAGAAGATATCGAGCCACCGCCCAGCTTCGGCAGCCACATCCCCACCGATTTTCTCATCGGCATGGGCAAGCTCGAAAACCGTCTGGTGGTGCTGATCGACATTGGCCGCGTGCTGTCGCTCGACGATCTGCACCTGCTGGCCAGCGCCGAACTGCCCCGATCAGCCTGACCCCTGGAGCCCGCAATGACCGCCACCAGCCTGAGCAACCGCGAGTTCCAGCAGTTTCGCGACATGATCTACGAGATCGCCGGCATCGCCATGGGCGAGGCCAAACGCCAACTGATAGTCGGACGCCTGAGCAAGCGTCTGCGCCATTACGAGCTGGACAGTTTCGACGACTATTTCCAGTTGCTGCTCAAGGACAAGACCGAACTGCAGACAGCCGTGGATCTGCTGACCACCAACGAAACCTACTTCTTCCGCGAGCCCAAGCACTTCGACTTCCTCCGTGAACGCCTGCAGGATGATCTGCGCACTGGCAGCCAACCCCTGCGCATCTGGAGCGCGGCCTGTTCCAGCGGCGAAGAGCCCTACACCCTGGCCCTGCTGCTGGCCGACTGCCTGGGCACGCGGCAATGGGAGATACTCGCCTCGGACATCAGCACGCGCATTCTCGACAAGGCACGTGCTGGCATCTACCCGCTGGAAGACTCCAGCGGCATCCCCCGTGAGCTGCTGCACCGTCACTGCCTGCAGGGCACCGGCCAGCATGCCGGCATGTTCACCCTGGAGCCTTCGCTGAAGAAACGCATTGGTTTTCGTCAGATCAACCTCAACAACGCCCTGCCCGAAGTGGGCCTGTTCGACGTGATCTTCCTGCGTAACGTGATGATCTATTTCGACCAGCCCACCAAGCGCCAGGTGGTACAGCGCCTGAGCGCGCGACTGCGCCCCGGTGGCTATTTCTTCGTCAGCCACTCGGAAAGCCTCAACGGCATCAGCGACGAGCTGCAGCCGCTGCGCCCGTCCATTTACCGGAAGCCCCATGCATAAGCCCGACGGCGTCATCGAAGTCTTCCTGCAGCCAGGCGACCTGTACTTCGGCGACCGTCACACGCGCATCCGCACCCTGCTGGGTTCGTGCGTATCGCTGGTGCTGTGGCACGAGCGTGAATTGCTCGGCGGCATGTGCCATTACATGCTGCCCAGCCGCCGCAATCGCGGCACCCGATTCGATGGCCGCTACGCCGACGAGGCGCTGCACCTGTTGCTCGGCGAGATTCGCGCCAGCGGCACCCAGGCCAAGGACTACCGCATCAGCCTGTTCGGTGGCGGCAACATGTTCGCGAGCCTGACGCAGAGCAACATCGGCGACTCGAACGTCAACGCCGGCCTGGAACTGCTCACCGCGCACGGCCTGCGTTGTCATGCCCGAGATGCAGGAGGCGCAGGTTATCGCAACCTGATTTTCGACATCTGGAGTGGCCAGGTCGCAATGCGCAGCCCCTCCCAACAACAGATCGCTACACGCCGCTACGAGGCGCAGAAATGAACAAGATCAAGGTGATGATCGTCGACGACTCCGCCGTCGTACGCCAGGTATTGAGTGGCACCCTGTCCGAGCACGCCGGGATCGAGGTGATCGGCACGGCCGCCGACCCCCTGTTCGCCATGGACAAGATGCAACGCGAGTGGCCCGACGTGATCGTGCTGGATGTGGAAATGCCACGCATGGATGGCATCTCCTTCCTCAAGAAGCTGATGGCCGAACGCCCCACCCCGGTGGTGATCTGCTCCACCCTCACCGAAAAAGGCGCCGCCACCACCATGGAAGCCATGGCCGCCGGGGCCGTGGCCATCGTCACCAAGCCCCAGGCCGGACTGCGCCAGTTCCTCCTGGAAGCCACCGAAGAGCTGGCCAGCGCCATCCGCGCCGCCGCCCAGGCCCGTCTCAAGCGGCTCACGCCCAAGCCGCCGCAGCCGCCACCACCAGCGCCCAAGCTCAGCGCCGATGCGATCCTGCCGGCCGGCGGCGCAGGCGCCATGACCCGCACCACCGAGCGCATCGTCGCCATCGGCACCTCCACCGGCGGCACCCAGGCCCTGGAATACGTGCTCACCGCCCTGCCGCGCGTGTGCCCGGGCATCGTCATCGTCCAGCACATGCCGGAGAAATTCACCGCCGCCTTCGCCGAACGCCTCAACACCCTGTGCCAGATCGAAGTGCGCGAAGCGAAGCATGGTGATCGGGTCATCCCCGGTCGCGCCCTGATCGCCCCCGGCGGGCGCCACATGCTGCTCAAGCGCAGTGGCGCGCAGTACCTGGTGGAAGTGGTCGACGGCCCGCCCGTCAGCCGGCACAAACCCTCGGTGGACGTGCTGTTCCGCTCCACCGCCCGTGCCGCAGGCGCCAATGCCACCGGCATCATCATGACCGGCATGGGCGACGACGGCGCCCGTGGCCTGCGCGAGATGCACGAAGCCGGCGCCCTCACTCTCGGTCAGGACGAAGCCAGTTGCGTGGTCTACGGCATGCCCAAGGAAGCCATGAAACTCGGCGGGGTCAGCCGGGAAATTCCGCTGGAGCAGATTCCAACGGCCATTCTGCGTGGTTAGCGCCTCTACAATCTGAGCATCGAACGCCTGAAGCTCCGCCCCACAGGGCGGAGCATGACGCAGCGCTATACAGGCCGTTGAAAAACGTAGGCGAGGCAGGCAAGACAATACCGATGGCGGCCCCGCAAAAACAGCCGAAAAAGCGCAGTTTACGTGCTGTAAATGAGCATTTTGAGGCCGTTTTTAACGCAGTATTGCCAACGCAGGTAGTTTTTCAACAGCCTGCTAGAGCCCGCGGCGCTCGACCGACCATAACAGGCTGGTGCACAGGCTGCACCGCGTGCCGTAGAAAGTGCTGCGGGCGCTTTGGTCGTCCATCAACTGGAAGCGGAACCAGGCCGTGCTCGGGCCACGATAGGCGCCACCGCCACCGACCGGCTCGAAGTGGCTGACGTAACGTCGCTCCCCCCAGAACACCGGCACATTGGCGCGCTGGTAGACCGGCTGGGCGTTGAGGTAGGGAAAGGCGATGGTGTCGCCGCCACCGGACATCAGGAACATCGGCCCTTGCTGACGCCGCTGCGAGGCGCTGTCGTGACCCAGGCCGAGGGTGTAGGGCTGGATCGGCGCCGTGGTACGTACCCTCGTATCCTGCCCCGCCATGATCGAGCCGCCACCGCCCTGGGAATGCCCCGAGGTACCGACTCGCCCGGTATTGAGCTTGCCGGCATAGGTGCCGTAGGGGGTGTCGTTCTCACGCACCAGATAATCCAGGCAGGCAAGCATTTCCCGCCCGGTACCGGCATTGGAGGTTTCCGCCGCCGCCACCACGAAACCGTGGCTTGCCCAGTGCGACAGCAAGCTGGCATAGGTGGACGGCCCGGCACCGGTGCCATTACCCCAGAGGATCAGCGGATGACGCACGCCACCCTGACCCAGGTCGCGGGGCCGATAGATGCGACAGCTCGGCCCCTCGCTCTGGCTGCTGACGGCGTAGGGGCCACTGCGGTCGAAATTGGCGACAGCCGGAAATGGCGCTCCCGGTGTATCCGGCAGGGGAGCAGCCGTGACGGTGGCGCAGACGGACAGGCAGGAGACCGCCAGGCCAGCGAGTTTCAAGTTAAGCATCGAAGGTTCCTCATTCCATTGTTGTACGAGTCGCCATCGCCCCGCGAACGACCAGATCGGATAGGGCGGCGCAGCACACCTCCTAGCTTGCGCTGGCGAACGTGGGCCCCTGCCGATGAGCAGAGCGCCCGTGAGGCAGCCTAGATGAGCAAATGGTGACGTCAACAGTCGCCCGAACAGCGCAACCGGATGAACGGCATGACACCAAGGAGCGACAGCCATCGGCACCGGCAATCAGCCGCGCCTTGGCGCTGCGCCGGTGGCCGGCGTAGAATCACCGCATCTCTCGCCACTCATCCCCTGGCGGGCCCTGAGCACGGGCCAGACGCGCGGCCACCCCGCAGCGTCCTGCGGCCCCGCCGAACGCACGGCCACCTCCCGTTTGCATCCGGTTCAGTCGACGCTCAGCATACGAACATCACCTGATCAGCCGCAGGAACCGTGTCATGCCCGATTACCGCTCGAAAACCTCCACCCACGGCCGCAACATGGCCGGCGCCCGCGCCCTGTGGCGCGCCACCGGGATGAAGGACGAAGACTTCAAGAAACCGATCATCGCCATCGCCAACTCCTTCACCCAGTTCGTGCCCGGCCACGTACACCTGAAGGATCTCGGCCAACTGGTCGCCCGCGAGATCAAACGCCATGGCGGCGTGGCCAAGGAATTCAACACCATCGCCGTGGACGACGGCATCGCCATGGGCCATGACGGCATGCTCTATTCCCTGCCGAGCCGCGAGATCATCGCCGACTCCGTGGAGTACATGGTCAACGCCCACTGCGCCGACGCCATCGTCTGCATCAGCAACTGCGACAAGATCACCCCCGGCATGCTGATGGCCGCCCTGCGCCTGAACATCCCGGTGGTGTTCGTTTCCGGCGGGCCGATGGAAGCCGGCAAGACCAAGCTGGCCAACCATGGCCTGGATCTGGTCGATGCCATGGTGGTGGCTGCCGACGATTCCTGCTCCGACGAGAAGGTCGCCGAATACGAGCGCAGCGCCTGCCCCACCTGCGGCTCCTGCTCCGGCATGTTCACCGCCAACTCGATGAACTGCCTGGTCGAAGCCCTGGGCCTGGCCCTGCCGGGCAACGGCTCCACCCTGGCCACCCATGCCGACCGTGAGCAACTGTTCCTGCGCGCCGGCCGTCTGGCCGTCGAGCTGTGCCAGCGCTACTACGGCGAAGGCGACGAATCGGTGCTGCCGCGCAACGTCGCCAGCTTCAAGGCGTTCGAGAACGCCATGACCCTGGACATCGCCATGGGCGGCTCGACCAACACCATCCTGCACCTGCTGGCCGCCGCCCAAGAAGCCGAGATTCCCTTCGACCTGCGCGACATCGACCGTCTGTCGCGCAAGGTGCCGCAACTGTGCAAGGTGGCGCCGAACATCCAGAAGTACCACATGGAAGACGTGCACCGCGCCGGCGGCATCTTCTCCATCCTCGGCGAGCTGGCCCGTGGCGGTCTGCTGCACACCGACGTGCCCACCGTGCACAACCCGAGCATGGCCGACGCCATCGCCCAGTGGGACATCACCCAGACCAATGACGAAGCCGTGCACACCTTCTTCAAGGCCGGCCCGGGCGGCATCCCCACCCAGGTGGCGTTCAGCCAGAACACGCGCTGGCCGAGCCTGGACGATGACCGTGAGAACGGTTGCATCCGTTCGGTGGAGCACGCCTACTCGCAGGAAGGCGGCCTGGCCGTTCTGTACGGCAATATCGCCCTCGACGGCTGCGTGGTGAAGACCGCCGGGGTGGACGAATCCATCCACGTCTTCGAGGGCCGCGCGAAGATCTTCGAGAGTCAGGATGGTGCGGTCAAAGGTATCCTCGCCGACGAAGTGAAGCCCGGCGATATCGTCATCATCCGTTACGAAGGCCCGAAAGGTGGCCCGGGCATGCAAGAGATGCTCTACCCCACCAGTTACCTGAAATCCAAGGGCCTGGGCAAGCAGTGCGCCCTGCTCACCGACGGCCGCTTCTCCGGCGGCACCAGCGGCCTGTCCATCGGCCACGCCTCGCCGGAAGCGGCTGCCGGCGGCGCCATCGGCCTGGTCAAGGACGGCGACAAGATCCTCATCGACATCCCCAACCGCAGCATCAACCTGCTGGTCAGCGATGAAGAACTGGCCGAACGCCGCGCCGAGCAGGACAAGAAGGGCTGGAAACCGGCGCAGCCGCGCGCACGCAAGGTGTCCACCGCGCTGAAGGCCTACGCCCTGCTGGCCACCAGCGCCGACAAGGGTGCGGTGCGTGACAAGACGATGCTGGAAGGCTGAGCCCTCAGCGCCGCTGTAATGAAAAGCCCGGCCATGGTTGCCGGGCTTTTTCTTGTCGCAGGGTTTTGCATTCGGGCCTGATCGCCAGCAAGCTGGCTCCTAAACCCCATGCTCAGGAGCCCATCATGCGCATCGGCCTGATCGCCGACACCCACAACCTGCTGCGCCCCGAGGCGCTGGCGGCGTTGCAGGGCGTCGACCACCTGATCCATGCCGGCGACATCGGCGGGCCGCATATCCTCGAGGAGCTGGGGCGCATCGCGCCACTGTCGGTGGTGCGCGGCAACAACGATCAGGAGGCCTGGGCCGAGGCCATCCCCGAGCGCCTGACGCTGCGCTTCGGCGCCATCAGCCTGCATGTGCTGCACGACCTCAAGCAGCTCGACATCGACCCAGCGGCCCAGGGCATCGATGCGGTGATCGCCGGCCATTCGCACAAACCGCTGCACGAAATGCGCGATGGCGTGCTCTACCTCAACCCTGGCAGCGCCGGGCCTCGGCGCTTCAAGCTGCCCATCGGCGTGGGCCTGCTGCATATCGACGGCCAGCAGATACGCGCCGAGCTGATCACGCTACAGGTCTGAAATCCGTCCATCGCTGTGCCAATCCATGGTGGACAAAAACAGCCTTGTCCACCCTACGCGCAAAGTCCGTAGCCCGGATGCAATCCGGGGAACCCAGCAGAGCGCTCGCTGCCCTATTCCCAACCACCTGCCTTGAAAAACGCCACCGCCGCGTCCATCTAGGCAGGTATCGCTTTTTCACGCCTGATGGAGAATCCCATGACCCTCGACGAACTCAACGCCCTGCCCGGCGTGACCGCCAAACCCGACGCCGCCACCGCCGACTTCGTCTACAACCACACCATGATCCGCGTGAAGGATCTCGAGAAGTCCCTGGATTTCTACACCCGCGTGCTGGGCTTCACCCTGCTGGAGAAGAAGGACTTTCCCGAGGCCGAGTTCAGCCTCTACTTCCTGGCGCTGATCGCGGACAAGTCGCAGATTCCGGCAGACCCGGCCGCCCGTCACCAGTGGCGCAAGTCCATCCCCGGCGTGCTGGAGCTGACCTACAACTACGGCACCGAGAAGGATCCGGAGTTTTCCTACCACAGCGGCAACAGCGACCCGCGCGGCTTTGGCCATCTATGTGTGGCGGTGCCGGACATCAAGGCCGCCTGCGAGCGTTTCGAGGATCTCGGCGTGGCCTTCCAGAAGCGCCTGAGCGACGGCCGCATGCGCGACATCGCCTTCATCAAGGATCCGGACGGCTACTGGGTGGAGATCATCCAGTTCACCGAGGTGAACTGAGCCCCCGGCGGCTGCCGGCCTGGCGACAACGCCAGGCCGCTCGCCATCAAGCGCTACGGCGCTGCCACACCTCGAAGGCGTAGAAAGGGGTATCCCCCGTGCTCGGGTGCTCGACGCTGGAGCTCAGGTGCCAATCGGCCTCGCTCACCTCGGGGAAGAAAGCATCGCCTTCGGGCTCCAGCCCCACACGGGTCAGGTACAGGCGCTCGGCCAACGCCAGGCCCTGGGCATAGAGCTGAGCCCCGCCAATCAGCATCAGTTCGTCGGCCTCCTCCTGGCGCGCCCACTCGTCGGCGCGGGCGATGGCCGCCTCCAGGCTGTCGAACACCTCGGCGCCTTCGAGCTGCAGGCCCGGCTGGCGGCTGACTACCAGATTGAGCCGGCCCGGCAGCGGGCGCCCCAGTGAATCCCAGGTCTTGCGCCCCATGATGATCGGCTTGCCCAGGGTCAAGGCCTTGAAGTGCTTGAGATCCGCCGGCAAGTGCCAGGGCAGTTGATTGTCGCGGCCAATCACCCGGTTATGGGCGAGGGCAGCGATCAGCGAGATAGGCAAGGTCTTTTTCATGCTGGCGAGCATAGCAGAGCCATCCTGTGACGAGCAGCACAGGCAAGCCATACCAATTATCGGTTTGTCGCCTGATCGTCATGTTCGTTCAGGCAGGCTTTGGCTTCCCCCATGAGCAAGGAGATGCCTCCATGATGTCCAACCTTCTGCGCACCGGCCTGTTATGCGCCGGCCTGCTGCTTGGCAGCACCCAAGCCCTGGCCGGCAACGTCCAGTCTGCCATCGACTGGGCTCAACAACAGCCGGGCGCCAAGCACGCCGCCGGCAAGGGCACCCGCTCGCCACTGGTGATCGCCCACCGTGGTGCGAGCGGCTACGTGCCCGAACACACCCTGGCCGCCTACGCTCTGGCCGTGCTACAAGGCGCCGATTACATCGAGCCGGATCTGGTGATGACCCGCGACGGCCAACTGGTGGCCCGCCACGACAACGAGCTGGGGCTGACCACCGACGTGGCGCAGCACCCCGAATTCGCCAGTCGCAAGCGCACCCAGACGGTGGATGGCGTCAGCCTGGAAGGCTGGTTCAGCGAGGACTTCACCCTGGCCGAACTCAAGACTCTGCGCGCCATCGAGCGCATCCCCCAGGTGCGCCCGGCCAACACCCGTTTCGACGGCCAGTTCGAGATTCCCACTCTGCAGGAAATCATCGACCTGGTGAAAAGCCTGCAGCTCAGCCAGCAGCGGGTCATCGGCCTGTACCCGGAAACCAAGCACCCCACCCACTTCCAGCAACTCGGCCTGGCCATGGAAAAGCCGCTGCTGGCGGTGCTCAAGCGCAACGGTTACGCCAGCGCCAAAGCGCCGGTGTACATCCAGTCCTTCGAGGTACAGAACCTCAAGACTCTCAGCCGCATGACCTCCATCCGCCTCATCCAACTGCTGTGGACGGAGGGCCAGCCCTACGATCAGCAGGCCCTGGGCACCGACCTCAGCTATGCGCAGATGATCACCCCCAAAGGCCTGCAAGCCATCGCCCGCTACGCCGATGGCATCGGCCCGGAGAAAGGCATGATCATCCCGCGTGACGCCGCCGGTAACCTCACCACGCCCACCAGCCTGGTGCGCGATGCCCACGCCGCCAAGCTCAAGGTGCACCCCTACACCTTCCGCGCCGAGAACGCCTTCCTGCCCACCAGCTTGCGCAGCGGCAACGACCCGACCGAGCGCGGCGACATCGACACCGAGCTGCGCACCTTCCTCGCCACCGGCATCGACGGCCTGTTCATCGACCAGCCGGATATCGCCGTGCGTCTGCGCGATAAGCCCTGATTCGCGTCCCGGCGGATCAGGGGTTATCCTCAACCCCTGATCCGCACGACGAGACGCCACGTGACTGACGCCTCCTCCCCTACGCCTTTGCAACACCTCTGGCTCAGCGAAACCATTCGTCTGCGCGAGGAACACACCGGCCCGCTGGAAGACACCGAGGCCAATCGCCTGGCCCGTGCCGAGTACGGTGAACTGGTCGAGCGCATCCAGCATCGTGCCCTGCTCCTGGCCCGCCGCGATGGCCAATGGCAGGCCCTGTTGCACTGGTTGCAAGGGGCACGCCTGGCCGGCCTGCTGCTAGTGCTGCTGGCCCTGCTCAGCGGCGCCGGCCTGGCACTGGCGGCGCTGGGTGACGGGCGCCAGCCGGTCAATGTGTTTTGGGCCCTGGGTAGCCTGCTGGGGCTGAACCTGCTGATGCTGCTCGGCTGGCTGCTGGGCCTGCTGCTGACCCGTGACAGCCCCGGCGCACTGGGCCGCCTGTGGTTGTGGCTCAGCGAGAGGCTGGCGCGCGACGCCAGCGCCGCGCAACTGGCCCCGGCCCTGCTGCTGATGCTGCAACGCCAGCGCCTGACCCGCTGGGGCCTGGGCCTGCTGATCAATGGCCTGTGGACACTGGCCATGCTCGCTACGCTGAGTACCCTGTTGCTGCTGCTCGCCACCCGCCGCTATGGCTTCGTCTGGGAAACCACCATCCTCGGCGGCGACACCTTCATCACCCTGACCCAAGCCATCGGCGCCCTGCCCGCCCTGCTCGGTTTCAGCCTGCCGGACGTGGAGCTGATCCGCGCCAGCGGCGACGCCGCCATCGCCAGCGAGGCCGCCCGGCAAAGCTGGGCCGGCTGGCTGGTGGGCGTGGTGCTGGTCTATGGCCTGCTGCCACGCCTGTTGCTGGCGTTGCTGTGCCTGTGGCGCTGGCTATCCGGCAAAGCCTCGCTGCGCCTGGATCTCGACCTGCCCGGCTATGGCCTGTTGCGCCAGCGCCTGCAGCCGGATAGCGAACGCCTCGGCGTCTGTGACCTGGCCCCCGCTGCCCTGCACCAGCCGCAGGGCGGCAGCAGCGACCAACCCAGCAGCGGTGCCCTGCTGCTCGGCCTGGAGCTGGACGATAGCCGGCCTTGGCCTCCCGCCACGTTACCCAGGAGCGTGGCCGATGCCGGGGTGATCGACAGCCGCGAACAACGTCGCCAGTTGCTCGAACAGTTGACCCGCTTTCCGCCCGAACGCCTGGCCATCGCCTGCGACCCGCGCCGCTCGCCGGATCGCGGCACCCTGGCGCTGCTCGGCGAGCTGGCGCGCTGCGCAACCGCCACACGCATCTGGCTGCTGCCACCTGCCCCCGGTGAAAGCCTGGACAGTGCGCGCCTGGCGGACTGGCACCAGGCCCTCGCCAGCCTGGGCCT
Source organism: Pseudomonas sp. GOM7 (assembly GCF_026723825.1). NCBI lineage: Bacteria > Pseudomonadati > Pseudomonadota > Gammaproteobacteria > Pseudomonadales > Pseudomonadaceae > Pseudomonas > Pseudomonas sp. GOM7. The sequence goes on from NZ_CP113519.1 coordinate 4,868,579, forward strand.
GGCGCACCGCGATACGGCGCCCTTGAGCTGGCTGGAGAGCGGGCATGACTGACGCTTCCATTACCCTCTCCCCCAACCCCTCTCCCGCAAGCGGGAGAGGGGAGCCTCAGCCCGTAGCCCGGATGCAATCCGGGAACACCATGTCAGGGTCTGCCCCATGAGCGCACCGCTGAAACTGGCCCTGGTCGGCCACACCAATGTCGGCAAGACTTCACTGCTGCGCACCCTGACCCGCGACATCGACTTCGGCGAAGTCTCGCCGCGCGCCAGCACCACCCGTCATGTCGAAGGCGCGCGCCTGTCGGTGGACGGCCAGGCGCTGCTGGAGCTTTACGACACCCCCGGCCTGGAAGACGCCATCGCCCTGCTCGACTACCTGGAACGCCTCGACCGCCCCGGCGAGCGTCTGGACGGCCCGGCGCGCCTGGCTCGCTTCCTCGACGGCAGCGAAGCACGCCAGCGCTACGAACAGGAAGCCAAGGTGCTGCGCCAGTTGCTGGCGTCCGACGCGGGGCTCTACGTCATCGACGTGCGCGAGCCGGTGCTGGCCAAGTACCGCGACGAACTGGCGGTGCTCAACATGTGTGGCCGACCCTTGCTGCCGGTGCTCAACTTCGTCGCCAGCGCCAGCCACCGCGAAGGTGAATGGCGCGAGGCCCTGGCCCGTCTTGGCCTGCATGCCCTGGTGGCGTTCGACAGCGTGGCACCGCCGGAAGACGGCGAACGGCGCCTGTACGAAAGCCTGGCCCTGCTGCTGGAACGCGCGCGCCCGCAACTGCAGAGGCTGATCAAGGATCACGAAGCGCAGCGCCAGGCCCGGCGCCAGGCTGGCCATCGATTGATCGCCGAACTGCTGATCGACTGCGCCGCCTGCCGCCGTAGCGTCGCCGCCCAACCGCTGCTGGAGAAGGGTGCGGTCGCCGAACTGCGCGATGCGATTCGCCAGCGCGAGCAACGCTGCGTCGAAGCCCTGCTGCGCCTGTATGCCTTTCGCAGCAGCGATGCCAAGGCCGGCGACCTGCCCCTGCTCGATGGCCGCTGGGGTGACGACCTGTTCAACCCGGAGACGCTGAAACAGCTCGGCATCAAGGTGGGCGGTGGCATGGCCGCCGGTGCCGCCACCGGCGTCGGCGTCGACCTGCTGGTCGGCGGCCTGACCATGGGCGCCGCTGCTGCGCTGGGGGCGGTGATCGGCGGTAGCGCCCAGACCCTGCGTAATTACGGGGAAAGATTGAAAGGCAAATTGAAGGGCCAGCGCGAACTGACCGTGGACGACGCCGTACTGCGCCTGCTGGCCCTGCGCCAACAGCAACTGCTGGCCGCCCTGGACGCCCGTGGCCACGCCGCGATGGAAGCCATCACCCTCGGCGCCCCGCAGGAAAGCCTGTGGCGCCAGGGCAAACTGCCCGCCCCGCTCAATGTGGCGCGGGCGCATCCGGAATGGTCGTCGCTCAATCCCGGCGCCCGCCTGGAAGAGGCCGAGCGTGCCGAGCAGGTAGAGCGCCTGCGTAGCGACCTCGCCATACAACCGCTGGGCTAAAGCGGAGCGCCGCCCTACGCCCACCCTGTTTCATCTCAGACGGCTACCGGCGCCTTGATATGCGGATGCGCCTGGTAACCGACCAACTCGAAGTCCTCGTACTTGAAGGCCAGCAGATCCTTCACCTCGGGGTTGAGCTGCATGGTCGGCAGTGGCAGCGGCTCACGGGTTAACTGCAGGTCGGCCTGCTCGATATGGTTGGCGTACAGGTGGCAGTCGCCACCGGTCCAGATGAACTCGCCCGGCTGCAGGCCGCAGACCTGGGCCACCATCAGCGTCAGCAACGCATAGCTGGCGATGTTGAAGGGCACGCCGAGGAAGATGTCCGCCGAACGCTGATAGAGCTGGCAGGACAGCTTGCCGTCGGCCACGTAGAACTGGAACAGCGCATGGCACGGCGGCAGCGCCATCTGCTCGACCAGCGCCGGGTTCCAAGCCGAGACGATCAGGCGGCGCGAGTCCGGGTTGCTCCTGATCATCTCGATCAGCTTGGCGATCTGGTCGATGGACTCGCCATTGGGCGCCGGCCAACTGCGCCACTGATAGCCGTACACCGGGCCGAGGTCGCCGTTCTCGTCGGCCCACTCATCCCAGATGGAAACGCCGTTTTCTTTCAGGTAACGGATGTTGGTGTCGCCCTGCAGGAACCACAGCAGCTCGTGGATGATCGAGCGCAGGTGGCACTTCTTGGTGGTGACGAGGGGAAAGCCTGCGGCCAGGTCGAAGCGCATCTGGTAGCCGAACACGCTGTAGGTGCCGGTGCCGGTGCGGTCTTCCTTGAAGGTGCCGTGCTCGCGCACGTGGCGCATCAGGTCGAGGTACTGTTTCATCAGGCAGCTCCTTGAACGGGCTGACGCTTGTAGGCGTAGACGATCAGGCCGATGCCGCCGAGCACCATCGGCACGCAGAGAATCTGCCCCATGGTCAGCCAGCCCCAGGCCAGGTAGCCGAGCTGGGCATCGGGTACGCGGACGAACTCGACGATGAAGCGGAACACCCCGTAGCAGGCGGCGAACATGCCGGACACGGCCATGGTCGGGCGCGGCTTGCGCGAGTAGAACCAGAGGATGAGGAACAGCGCCACGCCCTCCAGGGCGAACTGGTAGAGCTGCGAAGGGTGGCGCGGCAAATGCTGCGGATCGGTGGGGAAGATCATCGCCCAGGGCACGTCGGTGGCCTTGCCCCACAGCTCGGCATTGATGAAGTTGCCGATACGCCCGGCCCCCAGACCGATGGGCACCAGCGGCGCGATGAAATCCATCAGCTCGAAGAAGCTCTTGCCGTTGCGCTTGCCGAACCACCAGGTGGCCAGCATCACGCCGATCAGGCCGCCGTGGAAGGACATGCCGCCTTCCCAGATGCGCAGGATCTTCGCCGGTTCGGCGATATAGGCCGGCAGATCGTAGAACAGCACGTAGCCCAGGCGCCCGCCGAGGATCACCCCCATGGCCACCCAGAACACCAGGTCGGACAGCTTGTCCTTGTTCCAGGTGGGGTCGAAGCGGTTCAACCGGCGCGAGGCCAGCCACCAGGCACCACCGATGCCGACCAGGTACATCAGACCGTACCAGTGGATTTTCAGCGGGCCGAGGGCGACAGCCACCGGGTCGATCTGCGGATAAGGCAGCATGCAGAACTCCTTAGATGAGAAAACTCAGGCCCACGCTGAAAAGCAGCAGGGCGAACAGACGCTTGAGCAGGCGCGGCGACAGGCGGTGAGCCAGGCGCGCGCCGAAACGGGCGAAGAACATGCTGGTCAGGGCAATGCCCAGCAGCGCCGGAAGATAGACGAAACCGACGCTCCATGGCGGCAGATCCGGGTTGTTCCAGCCCGTGTACATGAAACTCAACGCCCCGGCGATGGCGATGGGCAGGCCACAGGCCGCCGAGGTCGCCACGGCCTGCTGCATCGGTACGCTGCGCCAGACCAGAAAGGGCACGGTCAACGAACCACCGCCGATGCCGAAGATCGCCGAAGCCCAGCCGATCACGCCACCGGCCAGGGTCAGTGTGGGCTTGCCTGGGACACCACGGCTGGCCTTGGGTTTCAGATCCAGCAGCATTTGCACGGCTATGACGATGGCGAAGGTGCCGATGATCTTCTGCAACAGCGGCCCCTGGATCAGCGCTGCAGTCATGGCCCCCAGCGCCGCGCCGAGCAGGATGCCGCCGGTGAGCCAGCGAAACAGCGGCCAGCGCACGGCCCCCATGCGGTGATGCGCCAACAACGAGTTGATCGAGGTGAAGACGATGGTGGCCAGCGAGGTGCCTACTGCCAGGTGCGTCAGAATCTCCGCCGACATGCCGTGCGAGGCGAAGCTGAACACCAGCACCGGCACGATGATCAGACCGCCGCCCACGCCGAACAGCCCGGCCAGCACACCGGCCGCCGCGCCCAGCACCAGGTAGAGCAGCAGTTCCATCGACACCCCCGAAAACAAAGCCGCATGTTAGCGGAAATGCCCCCGAAACGGCAGGCGCCAGGTGTCGGGCACCTGTCTGCATGCCACTTCGTGCTAGCCTGCCGTGGTCATCGCTCACAAGGAGCTGCCCATGTGTCTGATCGTCTTCGCCTGGCAACCCGAGCATCCCCAGGTTCTACGCCTGGTCGCCAACCGCGACGAGTTCTATGAGCGCCCGAGCGCCGCGCTGAGTGAATGGCAAGAGGCACGCGGCGTCTTCGCCGGGCGTGACCTGGAGGCCGGCGGCACCTGGCTGGGCATCAGCGCGGAGGGGCGCTTCGCCGCCCTGACCAATATCCGTGACCCCAAGCAGCGCGCAGGCCTGCGCTCGCGCGGCGAGCTGAGCGCCGACTACCTGTGCGGCCAGCTTGGGCCACAGGCCTACCTCGAAGCGGTGATGGCGCGGGCGGCGAGCTACGGCGGCTTCAATCTGCTGCTGGGCGACAGAAGCCAGCTCTGGCACTTCAACTCCCATAGCGGTCAGGCGCGCCGCCTGGAGGCAGGCGTCTATGGCCTGGGCAACGCCAACCTGGACACGCCATGGCCCAAGCTGCTGCGCGCGCGCCAGAGATTGCAGGACGAGCCGCATGCCGACGATCAACGGCTGCTGGCGCTGATGGCCGACACCCATCGGCCAGCCGACAGCGAGCTGCCGGACACTGGTGTTGGCCTGGCAGCAGAGCGCCTACTGTCGAGCATCTTCATCGCCAGCGCCACCTACGGCACGCGCGCCAGCACGGTGCTGAAGCTTGGCCGGGACGAGCAGTGGAGCATCACCGAACGCAGCTTCGGCCCACATGGTACCCCTTTGGGCGAGGTGGCCTTGCACGGGTAGCCCGGATGCAATCCGGGAAAACACCAATGGTGGGATAGCTCCTACCTAGGCGAATCAGGCCTGGATATTGGAGGCCGGGTTGATCACTCGGCCCAGGCCGAGGTTACGCAGCGCCAGATGCAGAGTGCTGTAGATCAGGTGCGGGTTGTCCATGGTCATCACCTGCCCCAGCAATTCCCTGGCCTTGCTCTGGGTGATCTGGCGCAGCAGCCATTTCACCTTGGGCAGGTTGGTGGCATTCATCGACAGCGAGTCGAAGCCCATCGCCAGCAGCAGCACGGCCGCCGCCGGATCACCGGCCATCTCGCCGCAGATGCTCACTGGCTTGCCTTCCAGATGGGCGTCGTGCACCACCTTCTGCAGCGCCTGCAGTACCGCCGGGTGGAGGAAGTCGTAGAGGTCGGCCACGCGCGGGTTGTTGCGGTCAACCGCCAGCAAGTACTGGGTCAGGTCGTTCGAGCCGACCGAGAGGAAGTCCACCTGCCGCGCCAGTTCGCGGGTCTGGTAGACCGCGGCGGGAATCTCGACCATCATGCCGATGGGCGGCAGCGGCACGTCGGTGCCCTCGTCACGCACCTCGCCCCAGGCGCGGTGGATCAGGTGCAGCGCTTCTTCCAGCTCCTGGGTGCCGGAAATCATCGGCAACAGGATGCGCAGGTTGTTCAGCCCCTCGCTGGCCTTGAGCATGGCGCGGGTCTGCACCAGGAAGATTTCCGGGTGGTCAAGGGTAACGCGGATGCCACGCCAGCCGAGGAAGGGATTCTCTTCCTTGATCGGGAAGTAGGACAGCGCCTTGTCACCACCGATGTCCAGGGTGCGCATGGTCACCGGCAGCGGGTGGAAGGCCTGCAACTGCTCGCGGTAGGTGGCGAGCTGCTCCTTCTCGCTGGGGAAGCGCTCGTTGATCATGAACGGCACTTCGGTGCGGTACAGGCCCACGCCCTCGGCGCCGCGCTGCTGGGCACGGGCCACGTCGGCGAGCAGGCCGGTATTGACCCACAACGGCATGCGATGGCCGTCGAGCGTCTCACAGGGCAGCGCGCGCAGGGCGTCGAGACCTTCGGTGAGCTGGCGCTCCTCCTCGACCACGTCGGCGTACTGCTTGCTCAGCAGCTCGCTGGGGTTGGTGAAGACTTCGCCGTGATAGCCGTCGACGATCAGCTTGATGCCGTCGATCTTCGAGTACGGCAGGTCGACCACGCCCATCACCGTGGGAATACCCATGGCGCGGGCGAAGATGGCCACGTGGGAGTTGCCCGAACCGGTCACCGAGATCAGGCCCACCAGTTTGCCTTCCGGCACCTCGCCGAGCATTGCCGGCGACAGCTCCTCGCTGACCAGAATGGTGTTGTCCGGGTACACCAGCGAGGTCTTGCGTTCTTCCTGCAGGTAGGCGAGCAGGCGCCGGCCGAGGTCGCGCACGTCACTGGCGCGCTCGCGCAGGTAGGCATCGTCCATCAGCTCGAAGCGTTTGACGTGGTCGAGTACTACCTGGCGCAGGGCGCCCTGCGCCCATTGCCCGGTCTTGATGACCTTGCGCACCTCGTTACCCAAGGCAGCATCGTCGAGCATCATCAGGTAGACGTCGAACAGTGCGCGCTCTTCCTTGCGCAGTTGCGTGGCGAGCTTCTCGGACAATTCCTGCATGTCCTCGCGCACCCAGCCCAGGGCCTTGTCGAACAAGGCCAGCTCGGCTTCGATGTCATCGACGCTGCGATCGGGAACCACATTCAGATCGGCCGGGGGCAGCACCACCACAGCGGTGCCCACCGCTGCCCCCGGTGCCCCCGGCACGCCGACGAACTTGGCCTCCTGCACACCCTTGCCCTGACGGCCCAGGCCGCGAATCGAGCCGGTGGCCTCGGCATGGGCGATGACGCCGGCGAGCTGCGCGCTCATGGTGACCAGGAAGGCCTCTTCGCCTTCGTCGAACTGGCGGCGCTCCTTCTGCTGCACGACGAGAACACCCATCACCCGACGGTGGTGGATGATCGGAGCGCCGAGGAAGGAAGCGAAGCGCTCCTCGCCGGTCTCGGCGAAGTAGCGATAGCGGGGATGGCTGGCGGCGTCCTCGAGGTTCAGCGGCTCCTCACGGGTACCGACCAGGCCCACCAGGCCTTCGTTGGGCGCCATGCTGACCTTGCCGATGGAGCGCTTGTTGAGGCCCTCGGTGGCCATCAGGACGAAACGGTTGCTGTCCGGGTCGAGCAGATAGACCGAACAGACCTGGCTGCCCATGGCCTCCTTGACCCGCTGCACGATGATCGACAACGCCGCCTTGAGATCCTTGGCGGCGTTCACTTCCTGGACGATCTTGCGCAGCGTGTTGAGCATGCTCGGTCAGAATCCCGTAATCAGTCGCGCACACTGAGGCGCGGTGCAAGTTCCTTGAGGGCCCGGCGGTAGACCTCGCGCTTGAAGGTGACCACCTGGCCCAGCGGATACCAGTAGCTGACCCAGCGCCAGCCATCGAACTCCGGCTTGCCGGTCAGATCCATGCGCACACGATCTTCGGAGCCGGTCAGGCGCAGCAGGAACCACTTCTGCTTCTGCCCGATACACAATGGTTGACTGTGCGTGCGCACCAGTCGTTGAGGCAGACGATAACGCAACCAACCCCGGGTGCAGGCGAGGATCTTCACGTCCCGCTCTTCGAGCCCGACCTCCTCGTTCAGTTCACGGTACAGCGCTTCTTCAGGCGACTCACGGTCATTGATGCCGCCCTGGGGGAACTGCCAGGCGTCTTGGTTGATGCGGCGCGCCCAGAGCACCTGGCCGACATCGTTGGTCAGGATGATGCCGACATTCGGGCGGAAACCATCGGAATCGATCACGGCAAGCAACCTCATAGACGCAAGTTAGGGCATTGTTCCATAAAGCCGCCGACAGCAGCAACGCAGGTTTTGGCGCAGTTTGAAAGCCCTGGCAAAGCGGCTATTCTGGCGCGCCCAAAACATTTGCAGAACAGGTACAGAACCGTGCGCTTGGCCCTTTTCGACCTCGACAATACCCTGTTGGCTGGCGACAGCGATCATAGCTGGGGGGAATTCGTCTGCCAGCGTGGCCTGGTGGATGCCGCCGAGTACCTGGCGCGCAACGATGCTTTCTATGCCGACTACTGCGCCGGCAAGCTGGACGTGGTGGCCTACCAGAACTTCAGCCAGGCCATTCTCGGTCGCAGCGAGATGACGCAACTGGAGCGGTGGCACCGCGAGTTCATGGCCGAGGTGATCGAGCCGATCATCCTGGCCAAGGGCGAAGCGTTATTGGACGAGCATCGCTCCGCGGGCGACAAGCTGGTGATCATCACCGCCACCAACCGCTTCGTCACCGCGCCCATCGCCGAGCGCCTGGGTGTGGAAACGCTGATCGCCACCGAATGCGGCATGCAGGACGGTCGCTACACCGGCCAGATCACCGGCACGCCGTGCTACCAGGGCGGCAAGGTCACGAGGCTGAACGAGTGGCTGAACGAGACAGGCCACAGCCTGGACGACGCCTACTTCTACAGCGACTCGCGCAACGACCTGCCCTTGCTGGAAGCGGTAGCCAACCCGGTGGCGGTCGACCCGGACGACGTACTGCGCGCCACGGCCATCGAACGTGGTTGGCCGGTGATTTCGCTGCGTTGAGCCTCGGTTCGCCCTGCGCATCGTCCCTTTTTCAGGAGCTGGTGCGCATAGCGCACCCTACGAATCCGAGCGCACGCCGTGCAATGACGTAGGGTGCGCTGCGCGCACCGAGGCAGCAGCGGCGGACTGGGACGCCCGCCGCTCGTAGCGCCAGCGAACAGTCCGTCGGGCCATACCGAGTTCGGCACCACAACCTACGCCAGCCCCCTTGGCAGAAGCTGGTGCGCATAGCGCACCCTACGAATCTGAGCGCACGCCGCGCAACGACGTAGGGTGCGCTGCGCGCACCGAGGCAGCAGATGCCTCGTCACGCAGAATCGCAAAGAGGGAGTTAGCCCGTAGCCCGGATGCAATCCGGGTCGTAGCCTCGATCAGGCCGGCTTGGCCCCCATCAGGGCCATGATGACGAGCAGCAACAGCAGTATCAGCCCAGCATGGATCAAGCACAGGCGCTTGAGCGCTGTCGGCGCCGGCGTATCACCCAGCGCCCGCCAGGCGGCCAGACGACCGGCCAGCAGCAGGCCAAGCAGCATCATCAGGCCATAGAGAATGCTGCCCAGCAGCAGCCAGGTCTGCCCCAGCGGCCAGCCGGCGGTGTCCACCAGCCAGTAGCCGGTAATCGGCAGGCTCAGCGCCAACACGGCAAAGGCCGGCAGGCTGAACAGCAGGGTCACGCGCAGCTTGCGCGCCAGCACCGCCGCATCACCGCTGCGTTGCGCCTTGAACAGCATGACGCCGTGGGCGATCAGGCCGAGCAGCAGCAACACACCCGGGGCGCTGTGGAGAATGCGAACCAGCAGATAGTGTTCCATCAGGGAATCCTTGTTCAGCCCAGAAACAGGCGATAAGCCGGGTTTTCGCTCTCGTCCCAGTAGGGATAACCAATGGCGTCCAGCGCCTCCGGCACCAGATGGCGTTCGTCTTCCGGCACCTGCAGCGCGGCCAGCACACGACCATCGGCGGCACCATGGTTGCGGTAGTGGAACATCGAGATGTTCCAGCGCCCGCCGAGCTTCTGCAGGAAGTTGAACAGCGCGCCCGGACGCTCGGGGAACTCGAAGCGCAGCACCATCTCGTCACCCACCCCAGCGGCATGGCCACCGACCATATGGCGGATATGCAGCTTGGCCAGCTCGTTGTCGGTCAGGTCCAGCACCGGGAAGCCCTGCGCGCGCAGCCCTTCGACCAGCGCCTGGCGCGGGTCGTTCTCCGGATGGGTCTGCACACCGACGAAGATGTGCGCTTCGCGATCAGTGTGATAGCGATAGTTGAACTCGGTGATCTGGCGCTTGCCCACCGCCTCGCAGAAGGCCTTGAAGCTGCCCGGCTGCTCGGGGATGGTCACGGCGATGATCGCTTCGCGCTTCTCGCCCAACTCGGCGCGCTCGGCAACGTGGCGCAGGCGGTCGAAGTTGACGTTGGCGCCGGAGTCGATGCCCACCAGCACTTCGCCGCTGGCGCCCTGACGCTCGACGTACTTCTTGATCCCGGCCACGGCCAGCGCGCCGGCCGGCTCGGTGATCGAGCGGGTATCGTCGTAGATATCCTTGATCGCTGCACAGATCTCGTCGGTGCTGACGGTGATCACCTCGTCGACGTGATGCTTGCAGATATCGAAAGTGTGCTGGCCAATCTGCGCCACCGCCACGCCATCGGCGAACAACCCGACCGTCGGCAGCACCACGCGCTCGCCCGCCGCCATCGCCTGCTGCAAACAGTTGGAGTCGTCCGGCTCGACGCCGATCACCTTGATCTCCGGGCGCAGGTACTTTACGTAGGCGGCGATGCCGGCGATCAGGCCGCCGCCACCGACCGGTACGAAGATGGCGTCGATGTGGCCCTGATGCTGACGCAGCACCTCCATGGCCACTGTGCCCTGGCCGGCGATCACCAGCGGATCGTCGTAAGGATGGATGTAGGTGTAGCCCTTCTCCTCCACCAGCTTCAGCGAATGCGCCAATGCTTCGGGGAAGGCATCGCCGTGCAGCACCACCTTGCCACCCCGCGAACGTACGCCCTGCACCTTCAGCTCCGGCGTGGTACGCGGCATGACGATGGTCGCCTTCACCCCCAGGTGCTTGGCCGCCAGAGCCAGACCCTGCGCGTGGTTGCCGGCCGAGGCGGTGACCACCCCGCGCGCCAGTTCTTCGGCCGAGAGCTGTGCCAGCTTGTTGTAGGCGCCACGAATCTTGAACGAGTACACCGGCTGCAGATCCTCGCGCTTGAGCAGAATCTGGCTGCCCAGCCGCTCACTGAGCTGACGGGCGGGTTGCAGCGGGGTTTCCACCGCGACGTCGTAGACGCGCGAGGTGAGGATCTTCTTCACATACTGTTCGAGCATGGCGATTTCGCAGGCGGTCGGGCTTTGAGGGACTGCCGAGTCTACCCCAGCGCCGCGCAGGGCGACCATACGAAACGCACGGCTTTTAGGGGCAGACACCCCCGTCAGCAAGCCATTTACGGCTATAGCAAGTCACTTGCGGCTATAATTCGCGCCTTGTCCTCCCACCTTCCCAGGCATTCCCCCGCGATGAACCAGGATCAGCTGAAACAGGCCGTGGCCCAGGCCGCCGTCGACCACATTCTTCCGCGCCTCGACAGCAAGAGCATCGTCGGTGTCGGCACCGGCTCCACCGCCAACTTCTTCATCGACGCGCTGGCCCAGCACAAGATGGAGTTCGACGGTGCCGTGGCCAGCTCCGAAGCCACCGCCGCGCGCCTGAAAGGTCATGGCATCCCGGTATACGACCTCAACGCCGTCAGCGACCTGGAGTTCTATGTCGACGGCGCCGACGAGAGCGACGAGCACCTGCACCTGATCAAGGGCGGCGGCGCCGCGCTGACCCGCGAGAAGATCGTCGCAGCCGTAGCCAAGACCTTCATCTGCATCGCCGACGCCAGCAAACTGGTGCCGGTGCTGGGCGAGTTCCCGCTGCCGGTGGAAGTCATCCCCATGGCCCGCAGCCACGTGGCCCGCGAGCTGGTCAAGCTGGGCGGCGACCCGGTGTACCGCGAGGGCGTGCTGACCGACAACGGCAACATCATCCTCGACGTGCACAACATGTCGATCACCGACCCGGTGAAGCTGGAAGCGGACATCAATGCCATCGTCGGTGTGGTCACCAACGGCCTGTTCGCCGCCCGCCCGGCCGACCTGCTGCTGCTCGGCACCGCCGAAGGCGTGAAAACGCTCAAGCGCTAAACCGTAGCCCAGATGCAATCCGGGAACATTGCGTCAGGCATCCCCGGATTTCATCCGGGCCACGCAGGGTGGTGTTCACTTGCGCAACAACCGCAGGCCGTTGAACACCACCATCAGGCTGACGCCCATGTCGGCGAACACCGCCATCCACATGGTCGCCTCGCCGGCCAGGGTCATGCCCAGGAAGATCGCCTTGATTCCCAACGCCAGGACTATGTTCTGCAGCAGGAGCGCGTGGGTCTGACGGGACAGACGGACGAATGCCGGAATCTTGCGCAGATCGTCGTCCATCAGCGCCACGTCAGCCGTCTCGATGGCCGTGTCGGTACCGGCGGCGCCCATGGCGAAGCCGATCTCGGCCCTGGCCAGCGCCGGGGCATCGTTGATGCCGTCGCCCACCATGCCCACCACCCTGCCCTGCGCCTGGCGTGACTCGACCCAAGCCAGCTTTTCCGCCGGCAGCAGATCGCCGCGCGCTTCATCCACACCCACCTGTTCGGCGATGGCCGCGGCGGTGTGGGCGTTGTCGCCGGTGAGCATGCAGGTGCGCACGCCCAGCTCATGCAATTCGGCGACGGCCTCGCGGCTGGTCTGGCGCAGCGTATCGGCCACGGCGAAGAGCATCAGCGGGCGCTGCTCGTCGCACAGCACCACCAGGCTCTTGCCCTGGCGCTCCAACGCTTCCAGGCGCTGCTCCAGTTGCGCCGAGCAGAGCCCGAGGTCTTCCACCAGGCGATGGTTGCCCAGGTACAGCAACCTGCCATCGATCCGACCTTTGGTGCCCCGCCCCGCCAGCGCCTCGAATTCTTCCACCTCACGTAGCGTCTGCCCCTGCTGTTCGGCGTGCTGGGCCAGCGCCCGAGAAACCGGGTGATCGGAGCGCGCCGCGAGGCTCGCCGCCCAGATGGCATGCACAGGGTCGTCCACCTCTAGCAGAGGGAGACTGTCGGTCTGCACCGGCTTGCCGTGGGTCAGGGTGCCGGTCTTGTCCAGCGCCAGCAGGGCCAGATGCCGGCCATTCTCCAGGTAGACGCCGCCCTTGATCAGGATGCCCTTGCGCGCTGCCGCCGCCAGACCGCTGACGATGGTCACCGGGGTGGAGATCACCAGCGCACAGGGGCAGGCCACCACCAGCAGCACCAGCGCCCGGTAGATCCAGTCGAGCCAGGCACCGCCAATCAGCAGCGGCGGCAGCACGGCCACCGCCAGGGCGAAGGCGAACACCGCCGGGGTGTAGATACGCGAGAACTGGTCGACGAAACGCTGGGTCGGGGCGCGCGAGCCCTGCGCCTCTTCCACCGCATGAATGATGCGCGCCAGGGTGGTGTCGCGCGCCGCTGCCATGACGCGGAACTCCAACGAGCCGGCCCCGTTGATGGTGCCGGCGAACAGTGAATCCCCCGTGCGCTTCTCCACCGGCAGGCTTTCCCCGGTGATGGGTGCCTGGTTGACCGTCGAGCTGCCGCTGACCACCTCGCCGTCGAGGCTGATGCGCTCCCCAGGGCGCACACGCATCACGGCGCCCACCGCGATGCTCTGCACGTCCACCTCCTGCCAACTGCCATCGGCCTGCCTGACCGTGGCGCGCGACGGCGCCAGATCCATCAAGCCACGGATGGCGTCGCGCGCCCGATCCAGCGAGCATGCCTCGATCAGCTCGGCCAGATTGAACAGCACCATCACCATCGCCGCTTCCGGCCATTGGCCGATCAACACCGCCCCCGTCACGGCAATGCTCATCAGCGCGTTGATATTGAGGTTGCGGTTCTTCAGGGCGATCCAGCCCTTCTTGTAGGTATTGAGGCCACATAAACCGATGGCCGCCAGGGCCAGCACGGCCACCAGCCAGTCGGCGCCGAGCGCAGCGAAGTGCGCGACCTCGGCAGCCGTCGCCAGCACACCCGCCAGGGCCAGCGGCCACCAAGACGCTTTTGTCGACGCGGCGTCTGGCTGCTGCATCGCGCCCTCGTCCTCCACCTGCGGGGTAAAGCCCAGCGTGCGAATGGCGGGCAGAACCTGATCCAGCACCCCGGCGTCATGGCTGACGGTGAGTACCCGCTGCAGCAGGTTGAAGTGCAGCCCCGCGACACCCGGCAGACGGCCCAAAGCATCGCGGATCAGGCGCTCCTCCGTGGGGCAGTCCATCTGCTCGATGCGAATGAGGGTGTTCAGCGCGCCCGTCAGCGGCTCGTCGCTCGCCGAGCGGGTAGCGCCCTGGTGATCATGCCCAGAATGGTCATGCGGGACAGGTGTCTGTTGGTGCGTGTGATCGCAGCAGCGACTCATGGCAACTCTCCGTCAGGTCTCTGTTGCCGAGTACACACCCTGTAGTCACTATAGGGTCAAGCACTCGGGAGGAGATCGCATGAAAATCGGAGAATTGGCGAAGAAGGCCGGCTGCCAGGTGGAGACGGTACGTTACTACGAGCGCGAAGGCCTGCTGCCAGCGCCCGCGCGCAGCGAAGGCAACTACCGCCTGTACGGCCCCGAACACCTGGAGCGCCTGGTGTTCATCCGCAACTGCCGCACCCTGGACATGACCCTGGAGGAAATCCAGCGCCTGCTGGCGCTGCGCGATCTGCCCCATGAGAGCTGCGCCGGCATCAACAGCCTGGTGGACGAACATATCGAGCACGTACAGGCGCGCATCGACAGCCTGCTGGCCCTGCGCGATCAACTGAGCGAGCTGCGCGACCGCTGCAACGGCCCGCAGGAGGCGGAGGACTGCGGCATTCTGCGCCAGCTCAACGTCAGCGGCGGCGTGCAGCCGCTACCGGACGACAACCATACCCATGTCGGCAAGAGCCATTCGCACTGATGAGCTACGCTTCCAGAGCACCGCTTCGGCATACCGCCGGGCACTCAGGGAGAAACGAAAATGCCAGGTAAGTTCGAACTGAAGAAGGCCAAAGACGGCCAGTACCATTTCAACCTGCTGGCCACCAATGGCCAGGTCATCCTCAGCAGCGAGATGTACAAGGCCAAGGATTCGGCGCTGGGCGGTATCGACTCGGTGAAGAAGAACGCCCAGCGCGAGGGCGCCTTCGAGACCAAGACCTCAAGCAACGACAAACACTACTTTCTGCTCAAGGCCAGCAATGGCCAGGTAGTCGGGCAGAGCCAGATGTATGCCAGCGCCGCCAGTTGCAAGAGCGGTATCGAGTCGGTGCAGAAGAATGCGCCCGATGCACAGACGGACGACCAGACGGGCTAGTCGCCCTGCTTCCTGAATAGGTAGAACAGGTTGGGCTCGCTGATCAGGTACAGGTTGCCGGCATCGTCGCTGGCCACCCCCTCGGCCTGGGGCACGCTGCGTCTGAGGCCATGCTGGCCCGTCAGCAGGGACAGGGTGCTGATCGGCTTGCCTGCGGCACTGAGTTCGATCACCAGGCGCGATTCGTCCGACAGCGCCAGCAGATGCCCGGTGGCCGCATCGAAATCCAGACTCGACAGGTCACGCACGAACAACCGCGCATCACGCTTGGGGTCGGTATTGACCTGCAACGCCAGGGGTTTGCTCTCGTCGACATGAGGGAAGCCCAGCACCTCGAAGATGCGCACCGGGTCGCGCTCCTTGGCCACCAGCAGGCGGTGGTTGGCAGCATCATAGGCCAGCCCCTCGAAACCCTTGTTGCCGTTGAGCCCGATCCCCAACGAAAGCTGCTGGTAGTCCGCCGCATCGAGCACCCGTGTGGCATCGTCAATGCGCACCTTGACCAGGCGCTGCTCGCGCTCGTCGGCGATCACGTAGGTGCCGGGCGCGACGTACTCGATGGCCTCGGGATCGCCGAACCCCTGCAGGTCGATAGTGCGTTTGAGATCACCCTCCAGGCTCAGCTCGATCACTCTGGCCGGCTTGTTGGTGACGCTGAACAGGCTGTGCCGATCCGGGTCGAAGGTCAGCGCCGAAACATCGCTGATGTCGCCGATGGGCTTGGCCTCGATCACCACGCGGTAATCGCCCAGCCACAACGAGCGCTCACGCCACTGCTCGCCATGCTGCCACTCTTGCACGGTGAACCAGGCACGCTCGAAAAGACGGTATTGCTGGGCAGCCAAGGCGACGGCCAGCAGCGCCAGGCCGAACAGGTAGAACCAGGGGTTGATGGCAAGCAGGCGGCGCATAGGCCCTCTCACGAAAAAACCCGCCACAGCTCGTCTGTGGCGGGTGGGCGGAACAGCGGGAATCAGTTGATCAGTTCGACACGGTCGACATCGATCTCACGATTATTGAAGTCCTTGTCGACTTCGCCGGTCAGGCGCACCTTGGCGGTTTCCGAGACGGTCTGGTTCGGCCAGTCTTCGTCGTCGATCTCCACCTGGATGGTGCCGGTGGCGTCCTTGAACTCGTAGAGTTCGTCCTGCAGGCGCTTGACGATCTGGCCTTCGAGCACGACATGGGTGTCATCGGCAGCCTGCAGCGCGGCGGCAACGGTAGTGACCTGCGGGGTGGCACCCGGGCCGGTGTAACCGGTGGCGAAAGCGGCGGTGCTGAGCAGCGGCAGAACCATCAGAGCGAGAGCGGTACGTTTCATGGTGTGAACCTCGTTGTTCGTAAGTGACGGGCTCAGATTAGTGCCGCTAGCTGAAGCCAGACTGAATCGCCGCTTAAGCCAAGCTGAACGCGCAAGCCGGCTCAGCCCGCATCCGGCAGCGGCTTGCGGAAGCGGTAGAACAGATTGGGTTCGGCGACGATATAGATGTCGCCATCCTCGTCCATGGCCACGCCTTCGGCCTGCTGGATGCCGCTGTCCAGACCATTGAGGCCACCACTGAGGCTGAGGAAGCTGACCGGCTGGCCGGCACGGTCGAGTTCCAGCAGCATGCGCGACTCGTCGGACAGCAGCAGCAGGTGGCCGGTGCGCTCATCGACGCTGAGCGAGGATATATCGCGCAGTCCCAGGTTGCCGGCCACCAGCGGCCGCAGCGTACCGGCCCGGCCACCCGCATCGGGGAACGGCAGGCTGAACAAGCCCATCGGGCTGCGCTCCTTGCCGAGCAGCAGGCTGTGGCTGCGCGAGTCCCAGCCCAGGCCCTCGAAGCCCTTGTTGCCGGCATCGGCGAACCCCAGGTCGAAGCCGGGGAAATCAGCGGCATCCAACTCCAGATCATCGACCTGCAGGGTGAAGGTGGTGAGCTGACGCCGGCGCTCGTCGACGATGGCCATACGGCCGTTGTCCATCATTTCCACGCCTTCCGGATCGGAGAAACCGTTCAGGCGGATGCGGCGCAGGATTTCGCCGTCGCGGGAGAGTTCCACCAGCAGCGGGTTCTTGCCGGTGACGGTGAACAGGGTGCCGGTGAGCGGGTTGTAGGTCAGCCCGGAGGTCTCGTCCTTTTCCAACCCATCGAGCGTTTTGGCCTGGATCACCGCGCGATAACCAGGCAGCCAAATACTGGCGAGGCGGCTGACCAGCGGCGTGGAGCGCTCCTGCCACCAGAGCTGGGCGCGGTCGTCCCAGTGCTGGGTCTGCGCCAGCACACCGAAGGCCAGCAATGCACAACCCGTGAGCCAGTAGCCAGGGTGTTTCAGGCGGAAGCGGAGAGAGGACATCGCGACGACTCGACTGCAGGATAGCCATGCGACTCCCGCTATCGACGGGAGTTCCGCCGCAGTCAGGCGGCGGTCATCGCTTATAGCACGCGACTGGTAAAGCGGCTATGACCGACCAGCTCCAGCTCCAGTTCGTCGCCTTTGTTCAGCGCGCCGACACCCACCGGCGTGCCGGTGAGGATCACGTCACCCGGCTGCAGAGCGAAATGCCCGGCCATGTGCTGGATCATGCCGACGATGGGGTTGAGCATATCGCGGCTGTTACCGTCCTGGCGGGTTTCGCCATTGATGACAAGGCGAATGCCGATATCGGCCAGGTCCTCGATGGCATCCCCCGGCACGAAAGGCGCCAGCACGCAGGCGCCGTCGAAGCTCTTGGCGATTTCCCAGGGATAGCCCTTTTCCTTGAGCTTGGCCTGTACGTCACGCAGGGTCAGATCCAGTGCCGGAGCGAAACCGTTGATGGCATCGCGCACCTCCTCGGCATCCGGCCTCGATGACAGGGGTTTGCCGATCAGCACGGCGATCTCCGCCTCGTAATGCACCGCGCCGCGATCGTCAGGAATGCTGAAACCGCCATCGAGCGGCACTACACAGGAGCCCGGCTTGATGAACAGCAGCGGCTCGCTGGGCACCGGGTTGTTC
Source organism: Pseudomonas sp. GOM7 (assembly GCF_026723825.1). Classification (NCBI taxonomy): domain Bacteria; kingdom Pseudomonadati; phylum Pseudomonadota; class Gammaproteobacteria; order Pseudomonadales; family Pseudomonadaceae; genus Pseudomonas; species Pseudomonas sp. GOM7. The sequence goes on from NZ_CP113519.1 coordinate 4,886,449, forward strand.
AGTTCCTTGGCGTGCTCGGCGTAGTTGCGGCCGATGCAGACCACCTTGCCAAGGGGAAAGTGCACGGTGGTACCGTCGACGTACTGGTGCTGATAGCTCATTTGGGTTGCTCCGCAGCTTCAAGCCCCAAGCTGCAAGTATGTCCGCGCCCTGCTTTTCTTGCGGCTTGCAGCTTGCAGCTTGCGGCTTTAATTGAAGATCTTTCCGGGATTCATGATGCCATTGGGGTCGAACACGGCCTTGATCGCCTTCATGCAGGCGATCTCGGCCGGTGAGCGGCTGTACTGCAGGTAATCACGCTTGGTCATGCCCACGCCATGTTCGGCGCTGATCGAGCCGTTGTACTTCTCGACGATCTCGAACACCCACTTGTTGACCACCGCGCACTTGGCGAAGAAGTCTTCCTTGGCCAGATTCTCGGGCTTGAGGATGTTCAGGTGCAGGTTGCCGTCACCGATATGGCCGTACCAGAGCACGTCGAAGTCCGGGTAGTTGGCCGAGACGATGTCGTCGATGTCCTTGAGGAAGGCCGGCACCTGGCCGACGGTGACGGAGATGTCGTTCTTGTACGGAGTCCAGTGACTGATGGTTTCGGAGATGTACTCGCGCAGCTTCCACAGGTTCTGCAGTTGCTGCTCGCTCTGGCTCATCACGCCGTCGAGCACCCAGCCCTGCTCGACGCAGTGCTCGAAGGTGGCCAGGGCCTCGTTGGCCACGTCCTCGTTGAGCGCCTCGAATTCCAGCAGGGCGTAGAACGGCGTGCGGCTCTCGAACGGAGCCGGCACGTCGCCACGGCCGAGGATCTTCTCCAGGCAGCGGTCGGAGAAGAACTCGAAGGCGGTCAGGTCGAGCTTGCCCTGGAAGGCATGCAGCACCGGCATGATCGAATCGAAATCCGGCGTGCCGAGCACCATCGCGGTGAGATTCTTCGGCGCACGTTCCAGGCGCATGGTGGCCTCGACCACGAAGCCCAGGGTGCCTTCGGCGCCGATGAACAGTTGGCGCAGGTCATAGCCGGTGGCGTTCTTGACCAGGTCGCGGTTGAGCTCCAGCAGCTCGCCAGTGCCGGTGACCACCTTGAGGCCGGCGACCCAGTTGCGGGTCATGCCGTAGCGAATCACCTTGATACCGCCGGCATTGGTGCCGATATTGCCGCCGATCTGGCTGGAGCCGCTCGATGCGAAGTCCACCGGGTAGTACAGGCCCTTTTCCTCGGCGAACAATTGCAGTTGCTTGGTCACCACGCCCGGCTGGCAGACCACGGTGCGGTCGTATTCGTTGAAGGCGACGATGCGGTTCATGTAGTCGAAGGACACCACCACCTCACCATTGGCCGCCACGGCAGCAGCGGAGAGGCCGGTACGGCCACCCGAGGGCACCAGGGCGATCTTGTGCTGATTGGCCCAGCGCACGATGGCCTGCACCTGTTCGGTGCTCTTGGGGAAGACGATGGCCGAAGGCGCGGGCGCGTACTGCTTGGTCCAGTCCTTGCCATAGGTTTCCAGGGAATCGGCGTCGGTCAGCACCTTGCCGGGCTCGACCAGGGTCTTCAGCTCTTCGATCTGCACCGCAGTAGTCATCAAGTGAACTCTCAAAGGATTCATGGTCGCCCTGAGAACCATTCAGGTCGCAACCGAGCATTGAAAAAGGCGAACATGCTAGCATACGCACCCCGCGAATCGTGACATGCAGCGATCTGCGGGTGCTGGCTGATTTTCTCAGCCCTTCCCTGAAAACATCCCGTGGGACACAGGTACTCCGATGAGCAAGACCTCTCTCGAAAAGAGCAAGATCAAGTTCCTTCTTCTCGAAGGCGTGCACCAGAACGCCGTGGATACGTTGAAGGCCGCCGGTTACACCAACATCGAGTACCTCAAGACTGCCCTGTCAGGCGAGGAGCTGAAAGAGAAGATCGCCGACGCCCACTTCATCGGTATCCGCTCGCGTACCCAACTGACGGCCGAGGTCTTCGACTGTGCGAAGAAGCTGGTCGCCGTCGGCTGCTTCTGCATCGGCACCAACCAGGTCGACCTGGACGCCGCCCGCGAGCGCGGCATCGCCGTGTTCAACGCCCCCTACTCCAACACCCGCTCGGTGGCCGAGCTGGTACTGGCCGAAGCCATCCTGCTGCTGCGCGGCATCCCCGAGAAGAACGCCTCCTGCCATCGCGGCGGCTGGATCAAGTCGGCGGCCAACTCCTTCGAGATCCGTGGCAAGAAGCTGGGCATCATCGGCTACGGCTCCATCGGCACCCAGCTCTCGGTGCTGGCCGAAGCCCTGGGCATGCAGGTGTATTTCTATGACACCGTGACCAAGCTGCCGCTGGGCAACGCCACGCAGATCGGCAGCCTGCACGAGCTGCTGGGCCTGGCCGACATCGTCTCGCTGCACGTGCCGGAGCTGCCGTCCACCCAGTGGATGATCGGTGAGAAGGAAATCCGCGCCATGAAGAAGGGCGCCATCCTGATCAACGCCGCCCGTGGCACCGTGGTCGAGCTGGATCACCTGGCCGCGGCCATCAAGGACGAGCACCTGATCGGCGCTGCCATCGACGTGTTCCCGGTCGAGCCCAAGTCCAACGACGACATCTTCGAGAGCCCGCTGCGCGGCCTGGATCGCGTGATCCTCACCCCGCACATCGGTGGCTCCACCGCCGAAGCCCAGGCCAACATCGGCCTGGAAGTGGCCGAGAAGCTGGTCAAGTACAGCGACAACGGCACCTCGGTGTCCTCGGTCAACTTCCCCGAAGTGGCCCTGCCGGCCCATGCTGGCAAGCACCGCCTGCTGCACATCCACGAGAACGTGCCGGGCGTGATGAGCGAGATCAACAAGGTGTTCGCCGACAACAATATCAACATCTCTGGCCAGTTCCTGCAGACCAACGACAAGGTCGGCTACGTGGTGATCGACGTCGACGCCGAGTACTCCGATCTGGCGCTGGAGAAGCTGCAGCAGGTGCATGGCACCATCCGTAGCCGCGTGCTGTTCTAAGCAGCAGGCGGTAACGAAAAAAGGGCGACCCTCGGGTCGCCCTTTTCGTTTGGATGGGGGTGAATCCGGGCTACAGGATCACTTCACCGTGACGCTGATCTTCTCCGACATCACCGGCGGATCCAGCGGTACGTGGTTCTTGTCTCCCACCAGCAACTGCAGCGTGTGCTTGCCTGGCGGCAGGGTCACCTGGGTTTCGGTCTGGCCCTTGCCGAAGTGGCGGATGGCATCGGTCATTGGCAGGGGCGCGTTCATCGGCGGCAGCTTGTCGACATCGATCAGCAGGTGATGGTGCCCGGTACCCGCGACATCGACGCCCGCCGGCGCCACTCCCATGCCCTGGAGGCCGAACTTGACGGTGAAGGTCTGGCCCACCGTGGCGCCATCGGCCGGCTCGATGAAGTACACCTTGGCCCCCTCCGGCGCCGCGGTGCGTGGCATGTCGGCCCAGGCAGTGGCACTGGCGCCCAGCAGCAGGGCAGCGCAGAGAGAGATGGCATTCAGCGTTCTGGTCATCACGGCGTCCTCGAGAGAAACAGGGAAACGGTGGACTCTAAACGGCGCCAGACGTTCCCGTTTCGCTCTCCAGCGCCAACAAGGCCTGCCGTGCCTCGTCCAGTTGCTGCTCGTTGAATACCCGCACCCCGGCGCGACGCAACAGCGCAGCCGTCACCCCCTCACCGGCAACCCGCACGCCACTGAAGGTGCCGTCGTAGTTCTCCAGATTGCCGCAGGAAGGGCTGCGCGCCTTGAGCAGCGCCATACGGATGCCGTGTTCACGCACCAGCGCCAACGCCTGCTGCGCCCCCTCGACGAAGGCATCGGTGACATCGCCACCCTCGACGGTCAGCACCGGCAGGCGCCCATCCAGCACCTGTGCGCCCTGCCCGCCGGCGATCTCGGCGGGCGCCCTGGGGGTCGGCAGGCCGCCAGCCACTTCCGGGCACAGCGCAACCACCCGTCCCTCGTCCAGCCACTGCTGCAGCAGCTCGTAAGGGCCGTGGGCACCGCCGTCGTAGCGCACGCGATGGCCCAGCAGGCAGCGACTGACGAGAATCTTGTGCATGACTCAGAGCGGGCTCTCGCCACGGCGGCGGAACCAGCCGGTCAGCGACAGGCGCTCGCGCGTGGCCGCCAGCACTTCATGGGGCATCTCGGCGGACATGAACAATGCCAGGGTGCCGGCCTGCGGCAGCACGTCGTGCGCGCGACCATCGGCCAGGTGCAGGCGCAGCGCCCCACCCTGCTCGGGCCGCCAGTCGTCGTTGAGGTAGAACACCGCCGACACGGTACGGCGGTCATCATCACGGAAGCGGTCGAGGTGACGCTGATAGAAAGCCCCCGGTGCATAGCAGGCGAAATGGCACTCGAAGTCTTCCAGCCCCAGATAGAAGGCCTGGTTGAGCGCCTGGCGCAGCTCGTCCATCAGCCCCAGGTAGCGGTCGCAGGCCTCGCTCTGACCGGGCTCGAGCCACTGGATGCGATCGCCACGAATGCCCTCCTGCACCTGCTGGGCCCCGCCGCGACCCACGGCTGCGGCGTGCAGGTCGCCGTTCTGCGCACGGCGGTGGCACTCAACGGCCAGTTCGCGGGTCAGACCCTCTGGGGCGAATAGCCCATGTTGGGACCAACCTTGGCTGGCCAGGTCATCGATGAGAGCAGAAAAGGGGGTAGGAATGTCGGTCATGCCGGCGATTCTAGCAGCCCCCGGTGAAGCGCTCGACAAGCCAATGCCAGCCACTGAAAATAGCCCGCCGCCGAGTCCTCGTCCCGTGCAACGGTCAGGCGGTCTGCCAAGGAGTTTGCGATGCGCGTTCTGTTTGCCCTGTTGCTCTGTCTGGCCTTGCCGGCCATGGCCGACGACCATCTGCGCCTGTACCAGGCGGCCGGCTGGCCGCAACAGCGCGAGCATTTCAACCAAGCGCTGGACGCCGCTCAGCAACGCTACCGCAGCACCCTGCCGCCGGCCGTCTACCAGGCACTGGTGGACAACAGCAACCAGCGCTTCGCCGCGGCCTCCATCGACCGCCGTGCCGAGTACAGCATGCGCATGGAGCTGGCCAACCCCAAGCCGGCCCTGACCTTCTTCGAGTCCGAACTGGGCCGCAAGATCGTCGCTGCCGAGGTACGTGCCACCAGTAGCGACCAACTGGCGCGCTACGCCAATGGCCTGCCCCGCACCGAGGCCGATGCCACCCGCCGCCTGCTGATCCGCCACCTGGCCCAGGCCCTGCCGGCCAAGGAGGCCGGTGCCGAGGTCAGCCTGGCCCTGGCCGGCGTGGCCGCCGACAGCCTCAGCCAGATGATCCCCGGCCTGCTCAGCGGCGGCCAGGCACAGAGCCTGCTCAACGGCCAGCGTGAACGCCTGATGGCACAGATCGAGCAGGATCTCGACAACACCCTGCTGCATGTCTATCGCGACCTGTCCGACCCGGAGCTGGAGCAGTTCGTCGAATTCGCCCAGTCCGCCGATGGCCAGGCCTACTACAAGGCCGCCCTGGCCGCATTGCGCGCCGGTCTGGCCGTGGGCCTGAGCACCAGCGAGCTGGAGCCACCGCCGCAGGGTATCTGAAGCATTAAGTAGGGCAGCGCTCAGGAGCGCCAGCGAACCGCCCGCCAGGCCATGCCCAGCTTGGCACCACAACGCTCCAGCGAAACTCCGCCAGCGTACATCTTCGCGTGCGGATCGCGCCCGGTACGCCCTGCGACACCAACACCCATCGCGGATAAATCCGCTCCTACCACCTGTGCCAGCGACTCCAACCTACGCCAAACGCTCACTGAGAAAGTCGAAGTAGCGCCGGCGCAGCGCTTCGTTCTCGTTGGCCAGGTGATGGCGCGCCTCGGGCAGGCGCAGGATGCTCGGCTGGCGGAACTTGTCCTGCAGTACCTCCAGGTTGTGCTGCCAGTCCACCGTCATGTCCTCTTCACCCTGCACGATCAGCGGGCTGTGCGAGCTGCGCGCTGCCGCCTCGATGCGCGGCACCCAGCGTTTCAGTGCACCGACCCAGAGTGTGGGCAAGCTACGCGGTTGCAGCGGGTCGAGGTTGTGGACGAAATCGATGAAGGCCGCGTCGCTGGAATTCTCGCTGAAGCGTCGGGGTATCTCACGGACGAAGGGGCTGAGCATCAGGTAGCTGAACTTCGACCAGTTCCAGGCACGCGGCCGCACCAGCGGTGCCAGGAGGATGCTCTGGCCCAGCTCGGGCCGCTGGCCATCGGTGAGCAGGTAATCCAGCAGGATCGCCCCGCCGGTGCTCTGTCCACATAGATGCCAGGGCTGCGGCAGGCCCAGCTCGGCGGCTTGCTCGAACAGGCCGAGCAGCACCTGCTGGTATTCGGCGAAGTCGTCGATGCTGGCCCGTGCGCCGCTGGACAGGCCATGCCCCGGCAGGTCACAGGCCAGCACGGCGAGGCCCATGCTCAAGGCCCAGTCGATGACGTGGCGATACAGCCCCATATGGTCGTAATAGCCATGCAGCAGCAGCAAGGCACCGCGCGGCTCGGAGGGTGCCCAGAGCTGCACGGCAATCTGGTAGCCGGCAGCGTTGAAGCTGCCCAGGCGGCAGTCCAGCCCGGCATGGCGCGTCGCCAGGTCGAGGCCATAGAAGCTGCGGTAAGCCTGCACGGCCGGCAGATCGAGACGCGCTGCGGCCAAGGGTCGCAGCAAGGGGCGTAGCAGCTCGGGCTGGAAAGGCTCTGACATGGGGCTTCCGACGGGGTTCGCATGAGGCGAAGCGAGTTTCTCGATGCAGCGATATTCTGCTGCCGAGCGCGGCATGGCAAGCTAGGCGCCCGTTTGCCGGTCCTGCCCCATGCCTCGTCCATCACGCACCACCTGGATCGTTCTGCTGCTGGCCACCGTCTGCGCGGTGGCCTTGCTCATGGCCTACCGCTGGTTCGAGGCCCGCTATCTGCGCCCCTTCGACGAGCGCGCGGCGGTCTTCTCCGGCGCCGCCCTGCGCCTGCCCGAGGAACTGGCCGGCCCCGGCCCGATCCGCTTGGTGCATTTCTGGGATCCGGCCTGCCCGTGCAACGTTGGCAACCAGCAGCACCTGGCCGAGCTGATCGCCGGCTATGCCCCCAAGGGGGTGGCCTTCTACGCCGTACAACGCCCCGGCAGCAAGGGCAGCCTGCCAGCCGATCTCGGCGGCCTGCAGGTACTCGAAACACTCCCGGGCAGCGACGCCATCCCCGCCAGCCCTGCGGTGGCGATCTGGGATCGGCAGGGCCAGCTCGCCTATTTCGGCCCCTACAGCGAGGGGCTGGTGTGCAATTCGAGCAACAGTTTCATCGAGCCGATCCTCGAAGCCCTGGCCGAAGGGCGCCGCGTGGATGCCAGCAACACCCTGGCGGTGGGCTGCTTTTGCGATTGGCAGGCCGCCGACTAGCGTCCGCGCGGCGTGCCACCCTGCCAACGGCGAAAGGCCCGGTAGAAGGGTGATAGTTCGGCGAAACCACAGGCACGGGCCACATCGCGCACCGCCGCCCCCTGTTCGAGCAGGTGCAGCGCCTTGAGGCGGCGCACCTCGTCATGCAGGGCACGAAAGCTGCTGCCATGCTCACTCAGTGCGCGCTGCAACGTCGAATAGGAGAAACCCAGCGCTGCAGCGCAGCCTCTCAGGTCGCAGCGGGCCTGACCCAGATTACGTTCCAGCCAGTAGCGCACGCGCGCCAGCAACTGGTTTTCCACCAGTTCGCCCAGTTGCCGCTGCGCCTCTTCGCAGAGCACCTCGAACAGCCGCGCATTGGCACTGCGCAGCGGCCTGCCAAGCGCCCCACGCGGCAGAATCAAGGCATCGTGGGGCTGCTCGAATAGCGGCGTAACGCCCAATAGGCGCCGATGCTCGTGCAGCCGGCGCGGGGCAGGATGACGAAACTCGACGCCCAGCAGCGGCAAGGGCACCGGGCAGACCGCCAGCAACATCTTGTGCAGCAGCAGGGCCAGGCATTCCATCTGCTGGCGCAACGAAGCGAAGCCCCGGTAGTTCAGATCGATCACCAGGCGCACCTGCTCGTCGCCCTCCTCCAGCCGCGCGGCAAAGCCACCGGAAAGGATGTGCTGAAAACGCACGAAGGCCTGCAGCCCCTGGCGCAGGTCGGATGCGCTGAGCAGCAGGTAGCCGACCACATCCATCGGCCTTGGCTGCATGACCTCGGCCAGGTGCAGGCCGATATCGGCATCACCGCTGATCCCGGCAATGGCCTGCCAGAAGCGCGGGGCATTGTCGTGATCCTCTCGCGCCTCGAGCAGCGGCGAGGCCAGCGGTACCCCGGCATAGGCCCGCCGGTAGCTCTCGGTGGGATCCAGGCGTAGCGCGGCCAGGGCCTCGTAGAGCAGGCGGCGCAGGGTGGCGGAGTGCGTCAGAGCGGTGAATGCGGAGCGCTCGGCATCAGGCATGGCAGAATCCGGGGCAAAATTGACCATAGACTTTCAAGCCTGCTGCATTTAGTCAATGCCAGCGCCGAGGCAGCTACGCAGAATGCCGACCTGCTGCCCCACAAGAACAAGGATCTCGATGAAACGTACCCTCACCGCCCTGGCCCTGATCGTTGCCATTGGTGCCGCCGGCGCTGGCTGGTATCTGCATGGCAAACAACCGCAACGTGACGGCGAACTGGCCCTGGCAGGCCTGCATGCACCCGTGACGGTGCGCTACGACGAGCGCGGCGTACCGCATCTCAAGGCGCAGAATCAGGACGACCTCTACCGTGCCCTGGGTTTCGTGCACGCCCAGGATCGCCTGTTCCAGATGGAATTGCTCAGGCGCCTGGCGCGCGGCGAGCTGGCCCAGGTGCTGGGAGAAAAGCTGCTGCCCACCGATCGCCTGTTCCGCACTCTGGAGATCGGTCGCCACGCCGACGCCCGCGCCGCCCAGCTAGATGCCAGCAGCCCGTCCGTGCGTGCCCTGCAGAGCTACCTGGACGGCATCAACCAGTACCAGGCCAGCCGCCCGCTGCCGGTGGAGTTCGACCTGCTGGGCATCGAACCGCGCCCCTTCAGCGTCGCCGACACCCTCAGCGTCGCCGGCTACATGGCCTACAGCTTCGCCGCCGCGCTGCGTACCGAGCCCCTGATGACGCATATCCGCGACCAGCTCGGCGCCGACTACCTCAAGGTCTTCGACCTCGACTGGCACCCCGAGGGCGTACTCGGCACGCCCCTGGCTGCTGGCGACTGGCAGGATCTGGCCGCACTCGCCCAGCTCAGCGATGCCGCGCTGGCCGGCAGCGGCCTGCCGCAATTCGAGGGCAGCAACGCCTGGGCCGTTTCCGGCAGCCGCACCGCCAGCGGCAAACCGCTACTGGCGGGCGATCCACACATCCGCTTCTCCCTGCCAGCGGTGTGGTACGAAGCGCACCTGCAAGCGCCCGGTTACGAGCTGTACGGCTACCACCACGCCCTGATCCCCAGCGCCATGCTCGGTCACAACCGTGACTTCGCCTGGAGCCTGACCATGTTCCAGAACGACGACCTCGATTTGATCGCCGAGCGGGTCAACCCGGACAACCCTAACCAGGTCTGGTATCAGGGCCGCTGGGTCGACCTCGAGCAACGCACGGAAAGCATTCAGGTCAAGGGTGCCGAGCCGGTGCAGATCACCCTGCGCCGTTCGCCCCATGGCCCTATCGTCAACGACGCCCTCGGTCAGAGCAGCGGCAGCACCCCCATCGCCATGTGGTGGGCCTTCCTCGAAACCGACAACCCCTTGCTCGATGCCTTCTACCAGCTGGATCGCGCCGACACCCTGGACAAGGCCCGCGCCGCCGTCGAGAAGATCGAGGCACCCGGCCTCAACGTGATCTGGGCCAATGCTGCCGGCGATATCGGCTGGTGGGCGGCGGCCAAGCTGCCGCTGCGCCCGGCTGGCGTCAACCCGACCTTCATCCTCGACGGTGCCAGCAGCGAGGCAGACAAGCTCGGCTGGCAGCCTTTCAGTGCCAACCCGCAGGAAGAGAATCCGGCACGTGGCTATATCGTCTCGGCCAACTACCAGCCGGTGCCGGCCAGCGGCATCGAGATTCCCGGCTACTACAACCTGCCCGACCGTGGCCAGCGCCTGAACCAGCGCCTGAGCGACGCCTCGGTGAAATGGGATGTGCGCAACAGCCAGGCCTTGCAGCTCGACACGGGTACCGGCTACCCCAGGCGCGTGCTGACGCCGATTCTCGACGAGCTGCGTAGCGCCGCCCAGGGCGAGCAGGAACAGGCTCTGGTGCAGCGGCTGGCCGAATGGAATGGCGAGCACCCGCTGGATTCGGTCACCGCGACGCTGTTCAACCAGTTGCTCTATCAACTGGCCCACGAAGCCATGGCCGACGAACTGGGCGAAGCCTTCTTCGACAGCCTGCTGCAAAGCCGATCACTCGATATCGCCTTGCCACGCCTGACCGCCGATGCGGATTCGCCCTGGTGGCAACGCAAGGACGGCAGCGGCACGGCAACTCGCGCGCAGATCGTCGCCGAGGCCTGGCGCGCCAGCCTGTCACACCTGCGCGAGCAGTTCGGGGATGATTCGCAAAGCTGGCAATGGGGCCGCGTCCATACCCTGACCCACGCCCATCCGCTGGGCCAGCAGCCCTTGCTCGGTCGCCTGCTCAACGTCGGCCCCTTCGCCGCCCCGGGTAGCCACGAGGTGCCGGACAACCTCTCGCACAGGATCGGCCCGGCGCCCTGGCAGGTGGTCTATGGCCCCTCGACGCGGCGCCTGATCGACCTGGCCGACGCGAGCCAGGCACTGGGCGGTAATCCGGTCGGCCAGAGCGGCGTGCCGTTCGACGCACACTACGCCGACCAGGCCGCTGGCCATGTGCTTGGCCTCTATCGGCCACAGCATCTGAGCGAAGCGGACATAACGAGCCATACCCAGGGCACCCTCGAGCTGCTACCGCGTTGAGCAGCATGGTGCACCAGAGAGCAGCATGCCGCTCTCTGGTGCACCGCCATCATCCCCACGCCCCGGCCAGTCCTTTGCCAGGGCGCTCTGAAGCCCGCCAGATCTGGCCTTCTCGCTTCGGTCACGAAATTGGCACACGCCCTGCATAGGCTAAGGCAAGCCCAGTTTCGGGGACCTTGGTACAGGCAGGCCGGGGAATCCCCCTCTTTATTCGACGTGACCTCTGCGTCACATGCCGCGCGCCGCAACCCACTCGATGGGCCAGGCGCCACCCGTTTCGGGGACCTTGGTACAGGCAGGCCGGGGAATCCCCTCTTTATTCGCCGTGACCTCAGCGTCACGTGCAGTGCGCCGCAACCCGCCCGACGGGCCAGGCGCCACCCATTTCGGGGACCTTGGTACAGGCAGGCCGGGGAATCCCCCTCTTTATTCGGGGCGCAGCGTCAGTTGCACGCGCCAACGTCCATCCACCTCACTACCACGCCACTCCCCGCTCAGCGGGCGAGTCGACACCAGCACCAGCAGCAGATCCCGACCGTCGCGCTCGATGCGCCAGTTCACCAGGCCCAGGGGCAGCTTCAACTGCCCTTCCCGCACCCGCCCATAGGCATCCTCGAAGCGATATCTCAGCGCACCGTCGACCGGCTCGGCCTGTGCCTCTGGCGCCCGGTTGAACCAGAGCTGCAGCCCCTGCTCCCAGGGCTCGGCAGCCTCGACGCGCAGGCGCGGCGGGTCGAACACCCGGCCGATCATCACGCCGACAAGAAAGGCGATGAGCATGATCGAAGCCACGAAACGCCAGCGCAAACGCGGCCGCGGATCCTCCGGCGGCGTAGAATGGCGCCCGTCCCAGTGCTCGGAGTGCTGCATGTTTCACGTCATCCTGTTTCAACCGGAAATTCCGCCCAATACCGGCAACATTATCAGGCTGTGCGCCAACAGCGGCTGCCAGTTGCACCTGATCGAGCCATTGGGCTTCGAGCTGGACGACAAGCGCCTGCGCCGCGCCGGCCTGGATTATCACGAATACGCCACGCTCAAGCGCCACGCGGATCTGCAGAGCTGCCTCGACAGCCTCGGCCAACCGCGCCTGTTCGCCTTCACCACCAAGGGTTCGCAGCCGTTCCACGAGATTGCCTACCAGCCAGGCGATGCTTTCCTGTTCGGCCCGGAGAGCCGTGGCCTGCCGGAGGAAGTGCGCAACGCCCTGCCGCCCGGGCAACGCGTGCGCCTGCCGATGCGCGCCGGCTGTCGCAGCCTGAACCTGTCCAATACCGTGGCGGTGACCGTCTACGAAGCCTGGCGGCAGAATGGCTTTGCCGACGCCGATTGAGGCGGCAGGCGGGCAAGTTTGCTTTTTTTCAGTGACTTGGACGCCGCTTCGGTGTTTTCGGAAACTCCTTGTTTCGCCCCCTCGGGCGACTCACTTTTCTTTGAGCTGCGCAAAGAAAAGTAAGCAAAAGAAACGCACCCCCGCCATCCGGAACTAGGCGTCCCCGTCATGCTTCGCTCGACTTCCCTCACTCCGGCATCGCTCCGGGGTCGGCTTACAAGGGCCATCCCTGGCCCTTTAAGCCTCTCGCGGCATCCATGCCGCTCGCCCCCTGCGCAATGCCTGCGTTCGGCCTCCTGAAGGGGGAATTTGCGCGCCTGAACGAACAGGTGTGCCAGGCTAGTCCTGCGTGCTCTGGCGGCTGTGAAGTCGCGATGTGGCTGTTGAATTAAACCAATAGTTTCATTCGCGCAGTTTCATTCGCTTGAATAGCTTGCCGGCCTTCAGCCGGCATTCTGGTCAGCCCTACGGCTGACCTCATACTCAAGCACTCCATGCTGATTCTGGGTTACCTCGGGTTCAGGCGCGTGCAGAGCCCGCCCAGGAGGGCGAACGGAATCGTCGTGGAAGAGGTTGAGCGACATGGATGTCGCGAGAGCCGCGATGGGCCAGGGATGGCCCACCGCGGCGGGCCTCTGGAGCGGCGATGGAGTGAGCGAACCCTGGCGAAGCCAGGGCCGGATGATCGGGCGGAGGGTTTGGTTACTTTGCCCGCAAAGTGACTCGCCCGGGAGGGCGAAACCAAAGACATCAGCAAAAACGCGGCAATTCGGAACAAACACCCGAACAACCAACAAGCCGACACCCCACACAAAACTTGCCAGTCCAGCATGACGCCACAAAACGCAAAAAGCGCCCCGAAGGGCGCTTTCTCACTCAACCAACATGCTCTTACTGAACAGTGGTCTCGCCAGCCTGCTGCATGCGCTGCAGCTCCTGGGCGTACAGAGCATCGAAGTTCACCGGCGACAGCATCAGCGCCGGGAAGGAGCCGCGGGTCACCAGGCTGTCCAGTGCTTCACGGGCATAAGGGAACAGGATGTTCGGGCAGAAGGCGCCGAGGGTGTGGCTCATGGAGGCGCCATCGAGGCCCTTGATCAGGAAGATACCAGCCTGCTGCACTTCGGCGATGAAGGCGACTTCTTCACCGTTCTTCACGGTCACCGACAGCGTCAGCACCACTTCGTGGAAGTCACCTTCCAGGGCCTTCTGGCGGGTGTTGAGATCCAGACCGACGCTCGGCGTCCACTCCTGACGGAAGATTTCCGGGCTCTTCGGCGCCTCGAAGGACAGATCCTTGACGTAGATGCGCTGCAGGGAGAACTGAGGGGTCTGCTCGGCGGCGGCGCCGCTGTTGGCTTGCTCGGTCATGGCGTTGGCCTTCCTTAACGTTGAGGTTTCAAGCGGGGCTCTGCAGCAGGGCGTCGAGCTTGCCGGCGCGCTCCAGGGCATAGAGGTCGTCACAGCCACCCACGTGGGTGCTGCCGATCCAGATTTGCGGTACCGAGGTGCGCCCGGCCTTGCGGGTCATCTCCGCGCGCACGGCCGGCTGGCCATCGACGCGAATCTCCTCGTAATCCACCCCTTTGCTGGCCAGCAGTTGCTTGGCCCGTACGCAGAAGGGGCACCAGTCGCTGGAGTAGATGACCACCTGGGCCATGTCACTTCACCAGCGGCAGGTTGTCACCACGCCAGGTGGCGATGCCACCGGAGAGTTTGGCAGCGGTGAAACCGGCTTTCTTCAGCTCGCGCGCGATGCTGCCGGCCTGCTGGCCCATGGCATCGACGATGACGATGGTCTTGGCCTTGTGCTTTTCCAGCTCGGCGATACGCGCGTTCACCTTCTCGTAGGGAATGTGCAGCGAATCGACGATATGCCCGGCGGAGAAATCCTTCTGCGAACGCACGTCGAGTACCACGCCCTGGTCGCTGTTGACCAGCGCGGTCAGCTCGCGAGTGGACAGGCTCTGCCCGCCCTTGCGCATTTCGGTGACGATCAGCAGCACCAGCAGAACCACGAAGGTTCCGGCCAATACGTAGTGGTTGGTGACGAACTCAATCAGGTTGGCGAACATCTATAAGACCCAGGACGGTAAAATGCCGGCCAGTATACACAGCCCCACAGGTCGGCCAAACCCCGTCCGGCAGTGACGTGCCAGGCGCTTGACCGTAGAATGCCCGGCCTTGTCTTCCGCCAATCGACCCAGAGCGAGCCAGCTAAATGAGCGCCACGCCCAAACCCTTGGTTCTGATCATCCTCGACGGCTTCGGTCACAGCGACAAACCCGAATACAACGCCATTTATGCGGCCAACACACCGGTCTACGATCGCCTGCGCGCCACCTACCCACACGGCCTGATCTCCGGCAGCGGCATGGATGTCGGCCTGCCGGACGGGCAGATGGGCAACTCCGAAGTCGGTCACATGAACCTCGGTGCCGGGCGCGTGGTGTACCAGGACTTCACCCGCGTGACCAAGGCGATCCGCGACGGCGAATTCTTCGACAACGCCACGATCAACCAGGCCGTGGACAAGGCCGTGGCTGCCGGCAAGGCCGTGCACATCCTCGGCCTGCTCTCCGATGGTGGCGTGCACAGCCACCAGGATCACATCGTCGCCATGGCCGAACTGGCCGCCAAACGCGGCGCCGAGAAGATCTACCTGCACGCCTTCCTCGATGGCCGCGACACCCCGCCGAAGAGCGCGCAACCCTCCATCGAACTGCTTGACGCCACCTTCGCCCGCCTCGGCAAGGGCCGTATCGCCAGCCTCACCGGCCGCTACTTCGCCATGGATCGCGACAACCGCTGGGATCGCGTCGAACAGGCCTACCACCTGATCGTCGACGGCGCTGGCCAGTTCAAGGCTGCCTCAGCCGTGGAGGGCCTGCAGGCTGCCTACGAGCGTGGCGAGAGCGACGAGTTCGTCAAGGCCACCAGCATCGGTGAGCCGGTACGGGTCGAGGACGGCGACGCCGTGGTATTCATGAACTTCCGCGCCGACCGTGCCCGCGAACTGACCCGCGCCTTCGTCGAGCCCGGTTTCAAGGAATTCGAGCGCAAGCGTGCGCCACAGGTCAGCTTCGTCATGCTCACCCAGTACGCGGCGAGCATACCGGCACCGGCGGCCTTCGCCCCGGAGGCGCTGACCAACGTGCTCGGCGAGTACCTGGCGAAGAACGGCAAGACCCAGCTACGCATCGCCGAAACCGAGAAATACGCCCACGTCACCTTCTTCTTCTCCGGCGGCCGCGAAGAGCCGTTCGAGGGCGAAGAGCGCATCCTGATTCCCTCGCCGAACGTCGCCACCTACGACCTCAAGCCGGAAATGAGCGCACCGGAAGTCACCGACAAGATAGTCGACGCCATCGAGAACCAGCGTTATGACGTGATCATCGTCAACTACGCCAACGGCGACATGGTCGGCCACACCGGCGTGTTCGAGGCGGCGGTCAAGGCCGTGGAAACCCTCGACACCTGCGTCGGCCGCATCACCGAAGCGCTGGAAAAGGTCGGCGGCGAGGCGCTGATCACCGCCGACCACGGCAACGTCGAGCAGATGGAAGACGAGTGCACCGGCCAGGCGCACACCGCCCATACCTGCGAGCCAGTGCCGTTCATCTACGTCGGCAAGCGCCCGGCGCGCATCCGCGAAGGCGGCGTGCTGGCCGACGTGGCGCCCACCCTGCTCAAACTGATGGGCCTGCCGCAACCGAGCGAAATGACCGGCAAGCCCATCGTCGAGCTGCAATAAGAGCAGCTTCAGGCCACGAGAATCGTAGCCCGGATGCAATCCGGGGAGTCCGCTCCCGGATTGCATCCGGGCTACCCGTCGTTTTCGCTCTTCTTGCCGCTTGTGGCTTGCAGCTTGCCGCTGCTTTTTTAGGCATACTAGGCGCCATTGCCGCCCCGTCTCAGGTGTCGCTCACTCCATGCGTCGTGTCCTCATCTTCGTTCTACTCAGCAGCCTGCTCGCTCCGGCCATGGCCGATCAGCGTGCCGATACCCAGCGCCAGCTAGAAGCGGCGCGTCAGGACGTCACCGAGCTGAAGAAGATGCTGGAGAAACTGCAGCAGGAGAAATCCGGCGTTCAGCAACAGTTGAAGAAAACTGAAACCGAGATGGGCGACCTGCAGAAGCAGGTCAACGAGCTGAAGCGTGAGCTCGACAGCAGCGAGACGGAAATCCAGCGCCTGGATCAGGAGAAAAAAAAACTCCAGAGCGCACGCAGTGAACAACAACGGCTGATCGCCATTCAGGCCCGCGCCGCCTATCAGAGCGGCCGCCAGGAATACCTCAAGCTGCTGCTCAACCAGCAGAATCCGGAAAAGTTCTCGCGCACCCTCACCTACTATGACTACCTGAGCCATGCGCGCCTGGAGCAACTCTCGGCATTCAACGAGACCCTGCGCCAACTGGCCAACGTCGAACAGGAAATCAGCAATCATCAGGCCCAACTGCAGGCGCAGAAGGCCGAGCTGGATCAGCGCCATGCCCAGCTCGCCGAGGCGCGCAAGGAACGCCAGCAGGCCCTGGCCAAGCTCAATAGCGAATTTTCCAGCCGTGACAAGCGCCTCAAGGCCCGCCAGCAGGAGCAAGCCGAGCTGGGCCGCGTGCTCAAGACCATCGAAGAAACCCTGGCGCGCCAGGCGCGCGAAGCGGAAGAGGCGCGCAAGCGCGAGCTGGCCGCCCGCGAAGCCCGCCCCAGCAGTAGCGGCAAGCCCGCTGCCAGCGCCCCCCTGGTCAGCTCCGGGGCCATCTATGGCGGGCCTTTTGCCAGCGCACGGGGCAAGTTGCCCTGGCCCGTCGATGGCCGATTGGTAGCTCGCTACGGAACCCCACGCGGCGATGATGCTCGTACTAAGTGGGATGGCGTCCTGATCGGCGCGCAGGCGGGCAGCCAGGTGCGCGCCGTGCACGGGGGACGCGTGGTTTTCGCAGACTGGTTGCGCGGCGCCGGTCTGTTAGTCATTCTCGACCATGGTAACGGCTATCTGAGCCTGTACGGCCATAATCAGAGCCTGCTCAAGCGAGCCGGTGACCTGGTCAAGGCGGGCGAAGCCATTTCCACGGTCGGAACCAGCGGCGGCCAGGCTACCCCGGCACTGTATTTCGCCATCCGCCAGAACGGTCGCCCGAGTGATCCGGCACAATGGTGCCGCGCGCAGGGATAACCAGGCTTGCTGCCTGGTGGCGCCTCATCCACTTAGGAGTTGTCTTCATGCCCCATCGCTTCCGCCCCACCTGCCTGGCTCTGGCCCTTGGTCTGTTGCTCGGCGCTCCCGCCCTGCAGGCTGCCGAGCCTGCCCCCGCGCCAGCGGC
The DNA here is from genome assembly GCF_026723825.1 of Pseudomonas sp. GOM7. NCBI lineage: Bacteria > Pseudomonadati > Pseudomonadota > Gammaproteobacteria > Pseudomonadales > Pseudomonadaceae > Pseudomonas > Pseudomonas sp. GOM7. The sequence continues at coordinate 4,903,993 of NZ_CP113519.1, forward strand.
GAGCAGCAAGGCGGCGCCACTGCCACTGGATGAGCTGCGCACCTTCGCCGAGGTGATGGATCGCATCAAGGCCGCCTATGTCGAGCCGGTCAGCGACAAGACCCTGCTGGAGAATGCCATCAAGGGCATGCTCAGCAACCTGGACCCGCATTCGGCCTATCTGGAGCCAGACGCCTTCGCCGAGCTGCAGGAAAGCACCAGCGGCGAATTCGGTGGCCTGGGCATCGAGGTGGGCATGGAGGATGGCTTCGTCAAGGTGGTGTCGCCGATCGACGATACTCCGGCCTCGAAAGCCGGCATCCAGCCAGGTGACCTGATCATCAAGATCGACGGCCAGCCGACCAAGGGCCTGTCGATGATGGAAGCCGTGGACAAGATGCGCGGCAAGGCCGGCAGCGAGATCGAGCTGACCCTGGTGCGCGATGGCGGTCGCCCATTCGACATCACCCTGACCCGCGCGGTGATCAAGGTGCGCAGCGTCAAGAGCCAGTTGCTGGAAGATGGTTACGGCTACCTGCGGATCTCGCAGTTCCAGGTCAACACTGGCGAGGAAGTGGGCAAGGCGCTGACCAAGCTGCGCAAGGAAAACGGCAACAAGAAGCTGCGCGGCCTGGTGATGGATCTGCGCAACAACCCGGGCGGCGTGCTGCAGGCGGCGGTGGAAGTGGCCGACCACTTCCTCAAGAGCGGCCTGATCGTCTACACCGAAGGGCGCCTGGCCAACTCCGAGTTGCGCTTCAACGCCGACCCGGCCGATGCCAGCGAGGGCGTGCCTCTGGTGGTATTGATCAATGGCGGCAGCGCCTCGGCCTCGGAAATCGTCGCCGGTGCCTTGCAGGATCACAAACGCGCCGTGCTGATGGGCACCGACAGCTTCGGCAAGGGCTCGGTGCAAACCGTGCTGCCGCTGAACAACGACCGCGCGTTGAAGCTGACTACAGCGCTGTACTTCACCCCCAACGGCCGCTCGATCCAGGCGCAGGGCATCGTTCCGGACATCGAGGTGGAGCGCGCCAAGGTCACCCGTGAGCAGGATCCCGAAGGCATCAAGGAAGCCGATCTGCTCGGCCACCTGGGCAATGGCAATGGCGGCGCCGACCGCCCGAGCAAGGCCGCGCAGGCCTCTCGCAAAGAGCGCCCGCAGGATGACGACTATCAACTGAGCCAGGCGCTGAACCTGCTCAAGGGGTTGAACGTCACCCGCGACGAGTGAGGCCAGACGCGCAATGAAAAAGCCCGGACATGCAGTCCGGGCTTTTTCATTGCGCAGCCGTTACAAGTAGTTGTTGGTCACTTCGTCGATGTAGCCCTCAGCGCGCATGGCGTCCAGCGCCTGCTGCAGCCGCTGCACCACCTCGTCGGGAGTATCCTTGTTCAGGGCCAGGTACAGCTCGGCATCCTTGAAACGCAACACGGTATTGAGGCCGGTAACGTCTTCCTGCTTGGCCAGGTAGCGGCCTACCGGGTCGGTGGTGGCCCACAGGTCGATCTGCCCGCGCACCAGCTTCTTCACGTTCTCCTGGTCACGCAGGGCGTTGATCGGCGCCAGGCCCTGGCTTTCCAGATTCTGGCTGACGGCGTCGTTCTTGTAGGCACCGATACGATACTTGGCCGCCTCCTTCAGGCTCGACACCTTGATGTCGCTACCCGGCGCCGCGAGCAGCACCCAGCCGGTCTTGGCGATGGGGCCAACCCACTTGAACAGCGGCTTGCGCTCCTCGGTGTAGGTGGTGGAGAACAGGCCGTAGTTGGGCTTGTCCAGGGTCAGGCGATACAGGCGATCCCAGGGAAAGCGCAGGGTCAGGGTGTAGTTGATGCCGGCGCGCTTGAACATCTCACGGACGATATCGGCACTGATGCCATCGATCGAGTCGTCACGGGCGAAGTTCTTGTCATCGATCGCCATGTTGAACGGCGGGAAATTCTCGGTCAGCAGGATCACCTTGTAATCCTGCGGCAGTTCCGCATGGGCGATACCGGCGCCGAGGCACAGGACAAACAGCAGACGTTGACTCAGTTTCTTCAGCATAAGAGCGACTCCCCAGACTTCATATCGATAGGATCGGCCCACCGCCGAGAGCACCCGCTCCCGCACGGCGCACTCACATGTAGTTTCTCTGTATCTCGTCCAGCACACCTTCGGCACGCATCTGTTCCAGAGCGGCCTGCAGGCGCTTCACCAGCTCATCCGGGGTTTCCCGGTTCAATGCCAGATAAAGTTCGGCACTGTTGAAACGCAGCACCACCTTCAAACCGCTGACGCCCTCCTGCCTGGCCAGGTAGCGCCCAGCGGGATCGCCCGTGGCCCACAGGTCGATCTGCCCGGTCATCAGCTTGCGCGCATTTTCCTGGTCGCGCAGCGAGGTGCTGTGCTCGACCCCGTGCTCGCTCAGGTACTCGGAAATGGCATCGCCCTTGTAGGCACCGATCCGGTACTGGCTGGCCTGTTCCAGGCTGTCGAGCTTCATATCGCTATCGCCCTTGGCCAGCATCACCCAGTCGTCCGGGCCGATGGGCCCGACCCACTTGAAGAGCTGTTCACGCTCGGGCAGACGCGCCGCGACGAATACGCCATAGCCCGGCTTTTCCAGCGCCAGCTTGTAGATGCGATCCCAGGGAAAGCGCAGGGTCAGACTGTAGGGCACCTCCGCCCGCTTGAACATTTCCCTGACGACATCCACGGCAATGCCTTCGATGTTTTCCTCATGCGCGAAATTCTTGCCATTGGTGGCCATGTTGTAGGGCGGGAAATTCTCGGTCAGCAGCACCACAGGTTCGCTCAACTCGGCGCGCACACTGCTGGCCAGCACCACAAGCGTGCTTCCCAGCAACATCAACATGCGTTTCAACATGGTATTTCTCGTATTCAGCAAAGCAGACCGCGCGAGGATAACCCCCATACCGGCCTCGGCACAGTGATCGATAGCCGTCTGCTGCCATCATCTGGACGAATGTGCCACTACGTGACGAAGTTCACAGTAGCAAGTTCTGCACCAGGGCCATTAGCCCCGGGAATAGGAGAAGCGCAGGGAGCGAACGTGGCCAGGGGCGCCCTGCCCGCCCCTGGCAGCGCTGCGATCAGCGCACCACGATACCGCGACTGGCCAGGTAGGCCTTGGCTTCCGGCACGGTGTATTCGCCGAAGTGGAAGATGCTCGCGGCCAGCACCGCATCGGCCTTGCCTTCGAGAATGCCGTCGGCCAGGTGCTGCAGGTTGCCGACACCACCGGAGGCGATCACCGGCACGCGCACGGCCTCGCTGATGGCGCGGGTCACGCCGAGGTCGTAGCCGCTCTTCACGCCGTCCTGATCCATGCTGGTCAGCAGAATTTCACCGGCGCCCAGACCTTCCATCTTGCGTGCCCACTCCACGGCATCCAGGCCGGTGGGTTTGCGCCCGCCATGGGTGAAGATTTCCCAGCGGCCCGGCTCGCCCGGCGCGGAGACGCGCTTGGCGTCGATGGCGACGACGATGCACTGCGAGCCGAAACGTGCAGCGGCCTCACCAACGAACTCGGGGTTGAACACCGCAGCGGTGTTGATCGATACCTTGTCGGCGCCGGCATTGAGCAGGTTGCGGATGTCCTGCACAGTGCGCACGCCGCCACCGACGGTGAGCGGGATGAACACCTGGCTGGCCATGCGCTCGACGGTATGCAGGGTAGTGTCACGGCCATCGACGCTGGCGGTGATGTCGAGGAAGGTGATCTCGTCGGCGCCCTGCTCATCGTAGCGACGAGCGATCTCCACCGGATCGCCGGCATCGCGGATATTCTCGAACTTGACGCCCTTGACCACGCGGCCATTGTCCACGTCGAGGCAGGGGATGATGCGTTTAGCCAGTGCCATGTCGACTTCTCTCGTAGGGTGCGCCGCGCGCACCGATAAACCGTCAGCGGTGCGCACTGCGCACCCTACTCATTAACCTTTGAAGCTATCGCAGAAGCTCTGCGCCTCGGCCACGTCGAGGGTGCCTTCGTAGATAGCACGGCCGGTGATGGCGCCGATGATGCCGGGCGCACGCGCCAGCAGCAGCTTCTCGATATCGCCGAGGTTGTGGATGCCGCCGGAGGCGATCACCGGAATGCGGCTGGCAGCGGCCAGCGCGGCGGTGGCTTCGACGTTGCAGCCCTGCATCATGCCGTCTTTGGCAATGTCGGTATAAACGATGGCCGACACGCCATCGGCCTCGAAGCGCCTGGCCAGGTCGGTGGCCTGCACGCTGGACACCTCGGCCCAGCCATCGGTGGCGACGAAACCGTCCTTGGCATCCAGGCCGACGATCACCTTGCCGGGAAAGGCCTTGCACGCCTCGCTGACGAACTCGGGCTCCTTCACTGCCTTGGTGCCGATGATCACGTAGCTGACGCCAGCGCGCACGTAGTGCTCGATGGTTTCCAGGGTGCGTATGCCGCCGCCGATCTGGATCGGCAGGGTCGGATAACGCTTGGCGATGGCGGTGACCACTTCACCATTGACCGGCTGCCCCTCGAAGGCGCCGTTCAGATCGACCAGGTGCAGACGACGGCAGCCACCCTCGACCCACTTGGCAGCCATGCTCACCGGGTCATCGGAGAACACCGTGGAGTCTTCCATGCGGCCCTGGCGCAGACGCACGCAAGCGCCGTCCTTGAGATCGATAGCGGGGATAATCAGCATGTCTTTTTTCCTAACGTCAAAAAGAGCGGCAAGCTGCAAGCCTCGAGCTGCAGGCAGGCGCATTCGTTTCTCTTGCAGCTTGCGGCTTGTCGCTTTCAGCTACCTTTTTCGAGTGCCCAGAGGTCGCTCTCGATGCTCTCGAACCTGTCTTTCAGGTGCGCCTGCACATCGAGAATCGCCTTGTTGTAGTAGTGTGGTGCCAATTCGCGGGTGATCAGGTCGAGCACTTCCTGCACCTCGAAGGTGCCTAGCTGCAGCTCGAAACGCTCATCGAGAAAACGCTGCAACAGCAGCAATGCGGCCTGCTCCTGGGCAGGCTCCAGCGCCAGGCTCGGCACCTTGGCGCGGGCCATTACCAGCGGCCGTCCCAGGCGATGAAGTTCTGCAGCAACTGCAGGCCGTGGCTGTGGCTCTTCTCCGGATGGAACTGCACGGCGAAGCGCGAGCCTTCGGCCAGCGCGGCGGCGAAGTCCTTGCCGTAGTGGCCGCGACCGACCACCTGCTGCGGCTTGCCGGCCTCGATGTAATAGCTGTGCACGAAATAGAAACGCGCATGATCGGGGATGTCGTGCCACAGCGGGTGCTTCACCGCCTGCGCCACTTCGTTCCAGCCCATGTGCGGCACCTTGAGGCGTTCGCCGTCCTCGGCCAGATCCTTGCCGAAGAAGCGCACCTGGCCGGGGAACAGGCCGATGCAGTCGACGCCGTCGTTTTCCTCGCTGCGCTCGAGCAGCGCCTGCATGCCGACGCAGATGCCAAGGAACGGTCGGTCGGCGCTGACTTCACGCACCAGCTCGTCGAAGCCCAGGCGTTTGATCTCGGCCATGCAGTCGCGGATCGCGCCGACGCCGGGGAACACCACCCGATCCGCCTCGCGGATCACCTTGGCGTCCGCGGTCACCAGCACGCGGCCGGCGCCGACGTGCTCCAGCGCCTTGGCCACCGAGTGCAGGTTGCCCATGCCATAGTCGATGACGGCTACGGTCTGCATCAGAGGCTTCCCTTGGTCGACGGCATCTGCCCAGCCATGCGCGGGTCGAGTTCCACCGCCATGCGCAGGGCACGGCCGAAGGCCTTGAACACGGTCTCGATCTGGTGGTGGGTGTTGTGCCCACGCAGGTTGTCAATGTGCAGGCTGACCTGGGCGTGGTTGACGAAGCCCTGGAAGAACTCCTGGAACAGGTCGACATCGAAGCCACCGACCACGGCGCGAGTGAACGGCACGTGCATCTGCAGGCCGGGGCGACCGGAAAAGTCGATCACCACGCGCGACAGCGCCTCGTCCAGCGGCACGTAGGAGTGGCCGTAGCGGGTCATGCCCTTCTTGTCGCCGACGGCCTTGGCGAAAGCCTGGCCAAGGGTGATGCCGACGTCTTCGACGGTATGGTGGTCGTCGATATGCAGGTCACCCTTGCAGTGGATGTCGAGGTCGATCAGGCCATGACGGGCGATCTGGTCGAGCATGTGCTCGAGGAAGGGCACGCCAATGTCGAAGTTGGCCTTGCCAGTACCATCCAGATTGATAGAGACCTTGACCTGGGTTTCCAGGGTGTTGCGCTCGACGGATGCCGTACGTTCGGCCATCACCAGCTCCACGAATTGCCAACGGAAAAAGGCCAGCATTATAGGCGTGCCGCGGCCGCAACGGCTACCGGCGATGGTCGGACGGCCAGAATGAAAAAGCCCGTGCAGGCGCGGAGCCTGCACGGGCTTTTCGGCAAACGCGGCGTTACTGGAACAGTACGACGGTCTTCTGCAGGGTAATCCATACACCCCAGGCCAGCGGAATGCCCACCACCAGCCAGGCGGCGATGACCAGCGGCTTGCTCGACGGATCGGCCGACCACTCCAGCGCGCCCGCTGCCGGGGTGGATTTCTCGCCATGGGCACGCTCGGCGGCCAGCTCGGCCTCGCTCATGAAGTACTTGGGCGCAACCGGGCGCACCAGGGCGTTGCAGATGAAGCCCAGCACCAGCAGGCCAGCGAGGATGTACAGGGTGATGTCGTAGGCTGCGGCCTTCTCCACACCGATACTCAACTGGTACTCGCGCAGGTAGTTGACCAGCACCGGGCCGAGCACACCGGCTACCGCCCAGGCAGTCAGCAGACGACCGTGGATGGCCCCGACCATCTGCGTGCCGAACAGGTCGGCCAGGTAGGCCGGCACGGTGGCGAAGCCACCGCCGTACATCGACAGGATGATGCAGAAGGCCAGCACGAACAGCGCCAGGCTGCCCAGATGACCGAGCATCGGCACCGAAGCGTAGAGCGCCAGACCCAGGCCGAAGAACACGAAGTAGGTGCCCTTGCGGCCGATGAAGTCCGAGCAGGAGGCCCAGAAGAAGCGGCCGCCGATGTTGAACAGGCTGAGCAGGCCGGTGAAGCCCGCCGCGATCGCGGCGATCTGCGCGAGCTGAGCCGCGTCGAGCTGGTTGAAGCTCAGGTCGACACCGATCAGCTTGCCGGCGAAGACTTCCTGCAGCAGCGGCGAAGCCATGCCGATGATGCCGATGCCCGCCGATACGTTCAGGCACAGTACGGCCCAGACCAGCCAGAACTGCGGCGTTTTCAGCGCGGTATCGACGTGCACGTGCCCCTTGGTGATCATCGCGTTGTTGGCCTTGGCCTCTGGCGCAGCCCAGCCTGCCGGCTTCCAGCCGGTCGGCGGCACGCGATAAGCCAGTGCACCGCCCATCATGAAGATGAAGTAGATCACCGCCATGACCACGAAGCTCTGCCACACGCCGACGCTATCCGGGGTGGCGAAGTGGTTCATCAGCATCGCTGCCAGCGGCGCACCGACCATGGCACCGCCGCCGAAGCCCATGATCGCCATGCCGGTGGCCATGCCGCGCTTGTCCGGGAACCATTTGATCAGGGTGGACACCGGCGAGATGTAGCCCAGGCCCAGGCCGATACCGCCGATCACCCCCGAGCCCAGCCACAGCAGCCAGATCTGATGGGTGTAGACGCCCAGCGCGGAAATCAGCAGACCGCCACACCAGCACAGCGCCGATACCATGCCGGCCTTGCGCGGGCCGGCATGCTCCAGCCAGCCACCCCAGATGGCAGCCGAGCAGCCGAGGAAGACGAAGAACAGGGTGTAAACCCAGCCGAGCATGGAAATCTGCCAGTCGCAGTTGCTGGCGAATATCTGCTCGAAGAAGCCCATTTCCGGGGCGCAGGCCGTGGCGGCGGTGATACCCACAGCCTTGGACAGCGGCAGCCAGAACACCGAGAAGCCATAGGCCATACCGATACACAGGTGAATAGCGAGCGCGGCTGGCGGAACCAGCCAACGGTTGAAGCCGGGGCGCGCGATGATGCGTTCCTTGGAGAGGAATGCAGGCTTCGCCGCAACGCCGTTCAATGCAAGGGCGTCAGTCATAGCAGAGTCTCTATTTATGGTTGCAGACAAAGGCGCACGCGACAGCAGCCTGGCGCCAAAGTTTGCAGAGAGTAGCACCGAGCCGCGACAAAACGTCGCATAAGAATGATCTTTTTGCTTTTTTTTGCTTTTTTTCCGAGTTTTCGGCAAATCACAAAAGACAGCCTCTATTGCATGATAGAGGCCATCGATTCAAAGGCCATTACGGCCAGGTGCAATCAAGGTTGCCCAGGTTCGAGTGCAGACTCCTCGAACAAGGAACCGCTCATCCTCTTCCCGATCCAACCCCCTGCCGGTTCTCTCTGTGGCCAGGCTGTGGCACGGCCACAGGCCAACCGAACCTATCGCGACGGCGCTTGACGTTATACTGGGCGCCCTTTCATTCCAGCCATCGAAACAAGGACTCGTCCATGAAAGCGCTTGGCAAGATCCTCGGCCTCTTCCTTCTCGGATTGCTGCTGATCATAGTGGCGCTGCTGTTCGCCCTGACCCACCTGTTCGACCCCAACGACTACAAGGATGAGATTCGCCAGATCGCTCACGACAAGGCCAATCTCGACCTGCAACTCAAGGGCGACATCGGCTGGAGCCTGTTCCCCTGGCTCGGCCTGGAACTCACCGACGCCACCCTGGCCAGCGCCGACACCCCGGACAAGCCCTTCGCCGACCTGCGCATGATCGGCCTGTCGGTACGTGTACTGCCGCTGCTGCGCAAGGAAGTGCAGATGAGCGATATCCGCGTCGACGGCCTCAACCTCAACCTGCAGCGCGACGCCAAGGGCCATGGCAACTGGGAAGGCGTCGGCCGCCCGGCCAAGACCGACGGCAGCGAACAGCCCCCGGCCGAGCAGCCGCCGGTGGCGGACACCGAGCCCGGCACTGAACCGGGCAAATCCACCGCGCAACCGCTGAAACTGGATATCGACAGCCTGACCCTGAGCAACTCGCGCATCGACTACAACGATGCGCAGAAAGGCCAGCAATTCACCGTAGAGAACATCGAACTGAAGACCGGTGCTATCCGCGAAGGCGCCAGCATCCCGCTCAAGCTCAGCGCCTTCTTCGGCACCAACCAGCCGGTGCTGCGTGCGCGCAGCGAACTGGAAGGCTCGCTGCGCTTCGACCGTGCCCTCAAGCGCTACCAGCTCGAAGATCTCAAGCTGGCCGGCGAAGCCTCGGGCGAGCCACTCAATGGCAAGACCCTGAATTTCTCCGCCCAGGGGCAGTTGCTGCTCGACCAGGCCGCCAATATCGCCGAATGGAACGGCCTCAAGCTGTCCGCCAACCAATTGCGCGCCCTGGGCGAGCTCAAGGTGCGAGAGCTGGACAAGGACGCCAAGCTCGCCGGCGGCCTGTCCATCGCCGCACTCAACCTGCGCGAATTCCTCGATGGCATCGGCGTCGAACTGCCGCCCATGCGTGATGCAGGCAGCCTCAGCCAGTTCGAGCTGGTCAGCCGCCTCAACGGCTCGAGCAAGGGGCTGATGCTGGAAAACCTCGACCTCAAGCTCGACGGCAGCAGCTACAGCGGCAGCCTGGGCGTGGCCGACTTCGCCAAACAGGCGCTGCGCGCCGATCTCAAGGGCGACAAGCTCGACCTCGACCGCTACCTGCCACCCAAGAGCAAGGACAGCGCCGCCGCCGCGCGCCAGTCGGAGGTCAAAGCCAGCATCGCCGATGCCGGTTCCAGCGGCACCACGCCGCTGCCCAACGCCCCGACTCAGCAGGCCTGGAGCGACGAGAAAGTGCTGCCTATCGAGCGCCTGCGCAGCCTCGATCTGCAGCTTGCGCTGAGCCTCGGCCAGCTCACCTTCGACCAGCAGCCCTTCACCGACGTGACCCTCAAGGCCAATGGCCGTGGCGGCCTGATCACCCTGGAAGACGTGCGCGGCAAACTGCAGGGCGGCAGCTTCAGCGGCAGCGGGCGCATCGACGTGCGCCAGGCCGAGCCGATGATCAGTGTCGAGAAGCGGCTCAGCCGCATCCCCGTGGAACCCTTCCTCAAGAAGGAGGATCAACCCTCGCCCATCCGCGGGCTGCTGGATCTGGACGCCAAGTTCAACACCCGCGGCAACAGCCAGAAAGCCTGGATCGAGGCGCTCAACGGCAATGCCAGCTTCGTCCTCAACGATGGCGTGCTGGTCGGCGCCAACCTCGAACAGCAACTGTGCCGTGGCATCGCCACCCTCAACCGCAAGACCCTGAGCAACCCGCCGAGTGGCAAAGACACCCCCTTCCGCGAACTCAAGGGCAGCCTCAGCGTGCGCGATGGCGTGGCCCACAACCCGGATCTGGCCGCGCAGGTGCCAGGGCTGGCGGTCAGCGGCAACGGTGACCTGGATCTGCGCGTGCTCGGCCTGGACTACAAGGTGGGCATCACCATCGAGGGCGACCAGCGGGAAATGCCCGACCCGGCCTGCCAGGTCAACGAGCACTATGTCGGCATCGAATGGCCGCTGCGCTGCCGTGGCCCGCTGGAGCTGGGCGCCAAGGCCTGCCGCCTGGATCAGGACGGCCTGGGCAAGATCGCCGCGCGCCTGGCCGGCAACAAGCTGACCGAGAAGCTGGAAGAGAAGCTCGGCGACAAGGTCAGCCCGGATCTGAAGGACGCACTCAAGGGCCTGTTCAACCGATGAGCCCCGAGCAGTTCAACAGCGCCGTGCTGGCCTGGTACGACCAGCACGGGCGCAAGGATCTGCCCTGGCAGCAGAACATCACCCCCTACCGCGTCTGGGTTTCGGAAATCATGCTGCAGCAGACCCAGGTCAGCACCGTGCTCGGCTACTTCGACCGCTTTATGGCCGCGCTCCCCACAGTGCGCGACCTGGCCGAGGCGCCCGAGGACGAAGTGCTGCATCTATGGACAGGCCTGGGCTACTACACTCGTGCACGCAACCTGCAGAAAACCGCGCAGATCGTCATGCGCGAGCACGGCGGCGAATTCCCCCGCAGCGTCGAAGCCCTCAGCGAGCTGCCCGGCATCGGCCGCTCCACGGCCGGCGCCATCGCCAGCCTGAGCATGGGCCTGCGTGCGCCGATCCTCGACGGCAACGTCAAACGCGTGCTGGCGCGCTACGTGGCGCAAGAGGGCTACCCAGGCGAGCCCAAGGTGGCCAAGCAACTCTGGGACGTAGCCGAGCGCCTCACCCCGCACGAGCGCGTCGGCCACTACACCCAGGCGATGATGGATCTTGGCGCCACCCTCTGCACCCGCAGCAAACCCACCTGCCTGCTGTGCCCGGTGCGCAGTGGCTGCCAGGCGCACCTGCTCGGCCTGGAGATTCGCTACCCGGTGCCCAAGCCGCGCAAGGCACTGCCGCAGAAGCGCACCCTGATGCCGCTGCTGGTCAACCAGGCGGGCGACATCCTGCTCTATCGCCGCCCGGCCACCGGCCTGTGGGGCGGGCTGTGGAGCCTGCCGGAGCTGGACGACCTGGCCCAGCTCGACGACCTCGCCGGGCAGCAGCAGTTAAGCCTCGGCAAACGCCGCGAACTGGAAGGCCTGACCCACACCTTCAGCCACTTCCAGCTAGCCATCGAACCCTGGCTGATCGAGGCCACCGAGCAGCCCGGCCGCGTGGCCGAGGCCGACTGGCTCTGGTATAACCTCGCCACCCCGCCGCGCCTGGGCCTCGCCGCCCCGGTGAAGAAGCTACTGAAACGCGCGGCGCAAGCCATTACCGCTGGAGAATCGACATGACCCGCACCGTACAGTGCCGCAAATACAAACAGGAACTGCCCGGCCTGGATCGCGCGCCCTACCCCGGCCCCAAGGGCGAAGACATCTTCAATAACGTTTCCAAGCAGGCCTGGGACGAGTGGCAGAAACACCAGACCATGCTGATCAACGAACGCCGCCTGAACATGATGAACGCCGAGGATCGCAAGTTCCTCCAGGTGGAGATGGACAAGTTCCTTTCCGGTGAGGAATACGCCCAGGCCGAAGGCTACGTACCGCCGAGCGAGTAAGGGCAACCATGGGACGGCTTCGGGTAGGGTGCGCCATGCGCACCAGCCGTCAGGCTCTCGATAGCGGTGCGCACAGCGCACCCTACCGCCATGAACCTAAGCGCCCGAAATAATTAAATATTTTTCAAACCTGCGCTTGACACTGACCCTTCAAATCCGTCTAATAGCGCCCCGTTGGCCCAGGTAGCTCAGTTGGTAGAGCAGGGGATTGAAAATCCCCGTGTCGGCGGTTCGATTCCGTCCCTGGGCACCACTGATTGATTACAAGAAGCCTCAGCCATGCGCTGGGGCTTTTTGCTTTCTGCTCCGACAATAATCGCGCGTCATTTTTCGCCTGCGCGACAAGCTGCTGCAACCAGGCGACACCCTGGGCACGGACCCGCCTTCAGGCCGGCAAACGGCTTGGCGGTCACGAAACCGCTATGCTAGCTTGGCCGCCTGCCAGGACGGTCTGCAGCCCGCCGGAGCGCTATCGAAGAAGAAGAGGATTCCACCCCATGGCCGAGGCGACGCCCGCGCTGGACATTCGCAACCTGCACAAACGCTACGGCGACCTCGAAGTGCTCAAGGGCATTTCCCTGACGGCCAAAGACGGCGACGTCATCTCCATCCTCGGCTCCTCTGGCTCCGGCAAGTCCACCTTCCTGCGCTGCATCAACCTGCTGGAGAACCCGCACGAAGGGCAGATCTTCGTCGCCGGTGAGGAGCTCAAGCTCAAGGCCGCGAAGAACGGCGAGCTGGTGGCCGCCGACAATCAGCAGATCAACCGCCTGCGCAGCGAGATCGGCTTCGTCTTCCAGAACTTCAATCTGTGGCCGCACATGAGTGTGCTCGACAACATCATCGAGGCACCGCGCCGCGTGCTCGGCCAGAGCAAGGCCGAGGCCATCGAAGTGGCCGAAGCGCTGCTGGCCAAGGTCGGCATCGCCGACAAGCGCCACGTCTACCCCAACCAGCTTTCCGGTGGTCAGCAACAACGCGCGGCCATCGCGCGCACCCTGGCCATGCAGCCCAAGGTCATCCTGTTCGACGAACCCACTTCGGCCCTCGACCCGGAGATGGTACAAGAAGTGCTTAACGTGATCCGCGCGCTTGCCGATGAAGGGCGCACCATGCTGCTGGTGACCCACGAGATGAACTTCGCTCGCCAGGTATCCAGCGAAGTGGTGTTCCTGCATCAGGGTCTGGTCGAGGAACAGGGGCCACCGGCCCAGGTGTTCGACAACCCGCTATCGGCTCGCTGTAAACAATTCATGTCCAGCAATCGCTAACACGGAGCAAACCCCATGCACAGTTACAAGAAGATCCTGCTGGCTGCGGCCGCTACCCTGGCCTTCGGCACCCAGGCCATCGCTGCCGACAAGCTGAAGATCGGCACCGAAGGCGCCTACCCGCCCTTCAACCTGATCGACGCCAGCGGCAAGGCCACCGGCTTCGACGTCGAGATCGGCCAGGCCCTGTGCGCCAAGATGAAGGTCGAGTGCGAGGTGGTCACCTCCGACTGGGACGGCATCATCCCGGCGCTCAATGCCAAGAAGTTCGACTTCCTCATCGCCTCCATGTCGATCACCGACGAACGCAAGCAGGCCGTGGACTTCACCGATCCCTACTACACCAACAAGCTGCAGTTCATCGCCCCCAAGGATGCTGACTTCAAGACCGACAAGGCAAGCCTCAAGGGCAAGGTGATTGGCGCCCAGCGTTCGACCATCGCCGGCACCTGGCTGGAAGAGAACCTCGAAGACGTCGTCGATATCAAGCTCTATGACACCCAGGAAAACGCCTACCTGGATCTGGCTTCCGGTCGCGTCGATGGCGTGCTGGCGGACAAGTTCGTCAACTGGGAATGGCTCAAGAGCGATGCCGGCAAGGACTTCGAGTTCAAGGGCGAGCCGGTGTTCGATAACGACAAGATCGGCATTGCCGTGCGTAAGGGCGACCCGCTGCGCGAGAAACTCAACACCGCACTGAAGGAAATCGTCGCTGACGGCACCTACAAGCAGATCAACGACAAGTACTTCCCGTTCAGCATCTATTGATGCGCCCCGGCGCCCCGAACCGGGGCGCCCCTGCACCGACTAGAAACCAAGACCATGATTCTTGACCTGCATGGCTTCGGCAACCAGCTTGCCGAAGGCACGCTCATGACCATCAAGCTCTCGCTGGCCGCCGTGTCGGCGGGACTGCTCCTGGGTCTGCTGGGCGCCGTCGCCAAGACCTCCCGCTTCCGCGCCCTGCGTGCGCTGGCCACGCTCTACACCACGGTGGTGCGTGGCGTGCCCGAAACGCTATGGGTGCTCATGGTCTACTTCGGTACCGTCAGTGGTCTGAATGCCCTGGGCAGCCTGTTCGGCCATCCCGACCTGGCGCTGTCGCCCTTCGCCGCTGGTACCTGCGCCCTGGCGCTGTGCTTCGGCGCCTATGCCACGGAAGTGCTGCGCGGCGCCCTGCTGGCGATCCCCAAGGGCCACCGTGAAGCCGGGCAGACGCTCGGACTTTCCTCGGCACGGATCTTCTGGCGCATCATCCTGCCGCAGGTCTGGCGTGTCGCCCTGCCCGGCCTGGGCAACCTGTACCTGGTGCTGCTCAAGGACACCGCGCTGGTCTCGCTGATCTCCCTCGACGAGATCATGCGCAAGGCCAGCATCGCCTCCAACGCCACCAAGGAACCCTTCACCTTCTACCTGACGGCGGCGCTCATCTACCTGGGCCTGACCGTCGTCGCCATGACCATCATGCACCTGGCGGAAAAACGCGTCAGTCAGGGCTTCACGAGGAACGAGCTATGAGCGAGTGGGAACTGCTCGCCAAGTGGACGCCCAAGATGCTCGAGGGCGCCCTGCTCACCCTGGAGCTGCTGGGCCTGTCGGCCATCATCGGCCTGATACTCGCCGTGCCGCTGGGTATCGCCCGCGCATCCCGGCACTGGTACGTGCGCGCCCTGCCCTACGGCTACATCTTCTTCTTCCGTGGCACCCCGCTGCTGCTGCAACTGGCCCTGGTGTACTACGGGCTGGCGCAGTTCGAGGCCGTGCGCAAGAGCATGCTCTGGCCTTACCTGCGCGATCCGTTCTTCTGCACCCTGCTGGCCATGTCGCTGCACACGGCAGCCTATATCGCCGAGATTCTGCGCGGCGCCATCCAGGCCATTCCCAAGGGAGAAGTGGAAGCGGCGCGTTCGCTGGGCATGTCGCGCAGGCAGGCGCTGCTGTACATCATCCTGCCACGCGCCGCGCGCATCGCCCTGCCGGCCTACAGCAACGAGGTCATCCTCATGCTCAAGGCCAGCGCCGTGGTCTACACCGTGACCCTGTACGACCTGATGGGCATGGCCAAGACCATTGCCGCGAAGAACTACCAGTACATGCTGTTCTTCTGCTACGCCGGCCTCTTCTACCTGCTCATCACCCTGGTGCTGACCCTGATGTTCCGCTGCCTGGAGCGCTGGCTGCGGGTCGACGCCAGCCAAGGCCGCTGATACGCCGCCATGCCGGTGTAGGCGCGAACATTCGCGATAGGCTTTGGCTCCGTGCCTGGCCAGATCGCGAATGAATTCGCTCCTACAGGATTGGGCAGTCCCCTGACTGACTGGCATCAGGCGCTACCCGGTAGTTCTTCCACAGCCTGCTAGAATCCGCGATTCCCGACCCTGCCCAGTTGTGCACCATGCCAGACACCATCCTCCAAGGCCCTGTACTGCTCGAACGCTTTCAGGCACTCGACGCCTGGATCGATGAGCACCAGCGGCTCTGGCGCCCCAAGCCCTTCACCCACTTGCAACTGCCCTGGGAAGGCGACTGGCCCGAACTCGCCACCTGGCTGCGCAGCCGCACCCTGGAACAAGCCGAGGCCGACCACGGCGAACCCTGGACGCTCGATGCCCCCGCCCCGTTCCGGAAATGGGCAGTGCAAGCGCGTGAGCTGGCCAGCGTCGGCAGCCTGCCAGGCAGAGCCGATGAGATTCCACCCAGTGCGCGCCATCTGCACGATATTCCCGGACGTAAACTGGAGCAGATCCAAGCCTTCGCCAGCCGCCTGCAGTTCAATACTGCTCCCAGCCACTGGCTCGATTGGTGCTCGGGCAAAGGCCACCTGGGACGCTGGCTGGCCCGTGGCGGACAACAGCTGACCTGCCTGGAATACGACCCAGCCCTGGTGACAGCGGGCGCCGCCCTCAGCCAGCGCCTGAACATCGCCGCCGAGCACCTGTGCCAGGACGTCATGGCTGATGACGCCAGCTTGCGCCTGCAACCCGAGCACAGCCCGGTGGCCCTGCATGCCTGTGGCGACCTGCACGTGCGCCTGCTGCAACTGGCCAGTACCAAGGGCTGCATGCACCTGGCCGTGGCACCCTGCTGTTACAACCGCATCAGCACGGCGCACTATCGGCCACTCAGCATTGCGGCCCAGGCCTCCAGCCTGCACCTTTCCCGCGATGACCTGGACCTGCCCTTGAGCGAAACCGTCACCGCCGGCGCCCGCACCAGACGCCAGCGAGATCGCTCGATGGCCTGGCGCCTGGCGTTCGACCTGCTGCAGCGACGCCTGCGCGGCACGGATCAATACCTCACCACCCCCGCTCTGGCCAGCCACTGGTTCGATAAGCCCTTCGCCGAGTTCTGCCGCGACCTGGCCACCCTGCGAGATGTCCCCGCCCCTGGTGATGAAGATTGGCCTGCGCTGGAGGCCCAGGGCTGGCAACGCCTGGCCATGGTGCGCAACCTGGAGCTGGTTCGCGGCCTGTTTCGCCGCCCGCTGGAACTCTGGTTGCTGCTCGACCGCGCCCTCTACCTGCAGGAGCAGGGCTACGACGTACGCCTGGGCAGCTTCTGCGATTACCGCCTCAGCCCACGCAACCTCCTGCTGCTGGCCGAGCGCTCCTGAGTTGCTCACAGAAGCTGTGGATAACTCTGTTGATGCTGACTGGGCAACTGCCTGCAACGACCGCGCAGAAAGGCCCGCGCATAGCTGATCATTTTCTGAACAGTAACGCTAAACCCTAGATAAAACAGCCACTTGCAGAAAAGCGTGATGAAAGTCAAACCTTTCATGCCTGCCGCTGGAAGATAAATTCCGATTGTGCATAAGCCAGCGGACGCTGATAGCGCGCAACAGGAATCTTGGGCAAGATCGTGGCTTTATTTGGATCCAATGCGGCACTACCGCCGCCCTAGCTCAGTTACTTCCTGCTTAGAAAATGCATCACCACACCTATCGCGGCGGCCTACTCCACCATAAGGTGCCGCTGAGCTTGCAAAAAGCAAGAGTGCCGGTGTATTCTTCGGCACTGAGTCAGGAGCGCTGTCGATTACGGTGCGATGGACGATTGCTCCACCTGGCTTACCGAACTCTAACGGGCTGCTTATTGCAGCCCGTTTTCGTTTGTCTGGGAGAAAGGGATGTACCTACTGTATTTGGACGAATCAGGTCACGAACACGATCCGAACACCGACTTCTTTGTTCTCGCCGGATTTGCCATCTTTGAACGGCAGACGCATTGGCTTGAGTCGAATATAACTCCAATTGCAGCTCGTTTTAATCAGCAAGATCCAGCAGACATTGAGTTCCATGGCTCACCGATGTATGGAGCCAAAGAGAGCTGGTCAGGGATCGCACCAACAGAGCGCGTCCAAGCGCTCGTCGACGTCCTATCGCTGCTTCAAAATCACCAGCTCCAACTACGTGTGTTTGCCTCAGTAATCGAAAAATCCACGATGCCTGCTAATCAGATCCTGGAGCGATCCTTTGAGGCAGTTGCCCATCAGTTTGACCAGTACTTGGCAGATATGTGGACACGAAAGAAAGACGCCCAGAGAGGATTGGTCGTTTGCGACAAAGCCTCCTATGAGCAGAAACTCCAAGCTCTGTCGTCTCTATTCAAACACAAAGGCCACAACCTAGGCCGCCTGCGAAACTTCGCTGAAGTACCGCTATTCCTCGATTCAAAGGCGTCCCGCTTGATCCAAATGGCCGACCTGATTGCTTACTGGATTTTTCGTTACTACCAATCGAAGGACGACCGTGGCTTCAAGCTAATCGAGCCATATATTCTTCGCCGGCAGCAAGCTAGGGTTGGCTTGGTGACATCCGTGACACAGCAGACCGAAGATGCCCTAGCCGCCATCCAACCGCACAAATACCCCTTCCCGGATCCAACGCCCTGCCGCACACCACACGGGAACGAAGAGGGATAATCGTAGTCGCTTCGTCAACTCGTTCCGTAGGTGGTTCAAATACCTTTAGCTTCATCTAGCTGGGAGTTATCACCAGCGCACTAATGAGAGCTAGATCAGACATCTGAAATCGTGCCAACAAAGCTGGCCATCAAAGCATCGAAACAGGTCAGAACTGGTTTACAGCTCTTAACCAATCGCTATAATGGCGCCCCCACCTATGCCGGTATAGCTCAGCTGGTAGAGCAACTGACTTGTAATTCGTTGCATCAGATCGGCCAGCACATTCAGCACTCGTCATGGCGACAAGCCATGAGTTCTCGTTTGATCCATCAAACGAGGCGAGTGTCATGCAAGTTACAGCTACCTATTCGACGAAAGGCGGCACCGGAAAAACCACTGGGTCGGCCAACCTCGGTGCGCTTTCAGCCGACGCGGGTCTACGTACCCTTCTGATCGATCTCGATACCGGTCAGCCTACCCTCTCTAGCTATTTTCCCCTCGAGTACACAGCGCCTGGCGGCGTGTACGACCTGCTTGTTCACAACACGGTCGATGCTGAAAAGATCATCTCCAGGACTGAGATCCCAAACCTGGACATCATTCTCTCGAATGACCCTCACAATCAGCTGGAAACCTTGCTGCTACATGCGCCAGATGGCCGGCTTCGCCTGCGTACTCTGCTTGCGCGACTTCCAAACAACTATGACCTGGTGATCATCGACACCAAGGGTGCAGCAGCAGTCACTGTCGAAGCAGCACTGGTCGCAGCCGACAACGCCATTTCCCCGCTCTACCCCGAGATGCTGGCCGCGCGGGAATTCAATCGCGGAACGTTGCAACTGCTCCAGGGCGTCAACAACCTGCGCCGCACCCTGGGCCTCTGTGAGTTACCGTTGAACGTCGTGTTCAATCGCCAGGACAAAACAAACGATGCTCGTGACATCGCCCTGGAAATTCGCGACATGCTCAGAACGATGGGCGCTAGCGTCAAAGTGCTGGGGACTCATATCCCTGCATTGGTGACTTACCGAGTAGCGGCCTCGAACGGCGTGCCGGCACATCACCTCGAACGCTCCACCCCCTCCAATCGACGTACAGCATCTGCCCTCCAGACGATGAAGTCTGTCGCTTGCGAGGTTTGGCCAAGCTGGACACAACGCTTCGAGGGGGTGTGACATGCCCAAGATGTCAAACCTCACTCGAGCAGATGGCATCACTGCGGATGTCGTCGTCGAGCTGAGCCAGTTCTACAGCTCCAATGAGCTCCGCTCGGTTCAATCCAAGCTGACAGGCAATGCCCGCGAACTTCGCAACCTGGTAGACAGCCACACACTACTGGGCCGTATAGGCGCAAAACTATCGCTTGAACAGCGGCAACTGCTCAAGAATGCAGCTCAACTCATCGACTCGGTCAACGAGAACATCACGCACGCCAAAGAACGCAAGAAACGCAGCGAGGATGCGAAGGCTGCGTGGAGGAAACAGCGCGAGAAAGAAGCCCAAAACGTATGTAACAAGGCGTTCCCGTTGCCGCATGAAACGCTCGAGCAGAAGCTGGAGATCATCAAGCTGGCTCTGGTGCTTCACCGTCTTGGTGTCTACCAAGACTTCCGCCCCGGTTTGAAATTCCATCACGCGCTCCGTGAGGAGGTCACAGACTTTTCCAGGCTTATTGGCTGGTCGATCCCAAAGTGGAAGCTATCTCGACTCGCCGATCACCGACGAGACATTCTCCAGAGCATTCAATCTGCAATCACCTATGAACTGGACGACCGCAGCGTCCAGGAACAGCTCGAAGAGCTCCAACAGCGCGTTGCCAATTCTAGGGATCATGTGCTCGCGGATCCGCTGGCGGTCGAGACCCTCCGCATCTGGTCAGAAGCATTAGCTGAAGACGCGAATTCGGAGGGTCAGCCATGAACCGCTCACTTCCGAAGCTAGCGGCTTATGCAGTCGCATTACTCTCGCTTTCCGTCGTTACTGGCGCCATGTACACGAGCTGGATGCTGGCCAGCTTGGCGAAAGCCAGAGCCTCAATTTCGGATGTTCCGGCGCCCGACGCTCTGTACCTACATGCCCTGTTGATGCTGCCTCTTTTCTTCCTGATCGGACTGCTCCTAGGCGTAATGGGCACAGCCATCACTCTTGAGCATCCCGTTACAGCCTCTGGGGAGAAGACCGAGGATGCCCTGCCAACAGCCAAACGAGGTAATGCCTGATGCCAAGCGCAATCATTCATTTTCAAGACCACGGACAGGACTTTCTGCGTTGGCAGGTTGATGAACAGGGTGTTGTAACGGGCTGCTGGCCTTTTCAAAAGCAGATCTGGTGCGGCCTGCAGATCACGAATCTTTCCAAGCTGAAAGCGGGCGAACTCGTTCACCACAATCGTTTCGGTGAAGAGGGAAGCATTCGCTATCCAGTCAAAGCGATGATTCCCCTTTCCCCTGTGGAGGTAACGGTTCGTCTTGACGGGGATGGTTACATCACCAGCTCTGTCAGGGGTTTCAAGGTGTCCTGCACACATAGCTCTGAGTACCCCGTACATGCGCTGGCTAGAAAGCTCTTCCCAGATCACGAATGCAAGGTGGAACAGCTCCCCTGTGAGCGATCAGACCGCATCGACAGCAAGTGGTTGATTACACCGTTCCTGGAGGGCTCCCTGCATGCCTCTGATCAGTAACTCCGATTTCAACCAAACCACGCTCAAGCAACTGGTCGACACAATAGGGCTGCTGTCAGGGGGCATCGGGACTGCCATCACTCTCAAGTATCCCTCGGCAGCATCTGGCACGAAGACAGAGCAGGCCGGGCCGTATGAATGTGGAGGGAACTGCAATGGCAACGGCTGAAATTGCGACTTGCATTGGCTGCGGATGCGATGACAACCACGCCTGTTGGGACAATAAGGCGGGCCAACCGTGTGGTTGGCTTCGGATCGATCGTGAGACGGGCCTGGGCGTTTGTAGTGCTTGCCCAGAGCATACAGATCGCTGGGATCTGGGTGATACAACGAGTGCCGGCAGCATAACGCTGATCAGTAACTCTGACTTTGATACCACTACCCTCAAGCAGCTAGTCGACTCGGCGGAGGGGATGAGCAGGGACACCTACGATCTGGTGCATCTGACGCTCGAATCTGGCCGAGAGATGATCCTGCTAGCGGTTACAGGTGAAAACCTAGATTCGGTTGGAATGATCCTGGATGGCGTTCGCGAACTGCGGAGGGCCATATGATGGATCAGGATAAGGCTCTCGAAAAAGCACTCAAATGCCTCGCGCGCGCCGAAGGAACAGACTCGGAGCATGAAGCCGAAACAGCCCTGCGCCAGGCCAGAGCGCTCATGGACAAGTATCACCTCGATATGGGTGACGTACTCGCTGCCGGCGTAGTCGAGCACCAGGTTCGTTGCGGCACCAAATCCAAGCCTACGAACTGGATGTTTCGGCTGGCCAGCGTCTGCGCAGACGCCTTCAACTGCCAGGTGGTTGGCTCCCCCTACCAAGCCCGAGGCTGGCATTTCCGTTTCTACGGTATCGGCATGTCGAGCGAGCTGGCCAGCCACGCTTACTCAATGCTTCATCACCAATTGGTGAAAGCCCGTAAAGCCTTCGTTGCTAAACAGTCGCGTTGCAAGCTCGCAACCAAACGCAGGCGTGGCGATCTCTTCGCGCAAGGGTGGATTGATGCGGTCTCCACGAAGGTTCAGCAGTTTGCAGGAGCTGATCAGACCACGATCACAGCACTACTCGCATACGAAGCCAAACACTTCGCAGATGCGACTACCCAGGAGCTGAAGCGAGTAGAGGCCCGCCGCGCTCATGACGCCAAAGCATCAGAACATGGCCGGTCTGCAGGCCGTCATGCTCATTTGCTCAGAGGCGTCCACCAGACTCCGCCGGCTGCCCTCCAGTACGGAGGGGCCGGTCGATGAGCGATATTCAATTCCTACCCCCTCACTCCATCGAGGCCGAACAATCGGTACTCGGCGGGTTGATGCTGGATAACTCGGCCTGGGATCTGATCGCAGACATCGTTGGCGCCGACGACTTCTATCGCGCAGAGCATCGGCAGATCTTCATCGCCATCACGCGACTGGCTGACCAAGGTCAACCAATCGACGTGGTGACCGTTGGGGAAGAGCTGCACAAAGACAGCAGCGACGTCGGCCTGGCTTACCTGGGAGAGCTCGCGAAGAACATACCTTCGGTGGCCAATATCGTGGCCTACGCGAACGTGGTCGCCAAACGCGCACATCTCCGCAAGCTGATCAGTCTCGGCAACGATACTGCACGCATGGCCTATGAGCCGGACGCAAGCGTTGAGGCAGTTCACGAGGAATGCGAGGCACGGCTCTTTGCACTGAACCAGGCGAACTCGAAATCTGACTTCGTCAACCTTACTGATGCACTGGTGGGTGTCGTCGATGAGATCGACCGAAATTTCAATAGCGACTCCAGCCTGACCGGAGTGCCCACCGGGCTCGATGACCTCGATGCAGTAACGGCAGGCCTACAGCCCGCGGATTTGATCATCGTGGCTGGCCGTCCATCCATGGGTAAAACCTCACTGGTGCTCAACTGGATCAAGCCGATCCTGGACGCTAAGCCTGACAAGACAATCCAAGTGTACAGCCTGGAAATGCCTGCGCGCCTGCTGCTCTATCGGATGCTTGCCCAGATAGGACACCTGGACGCGAATGCTCTGATGAAGGGTGACCTGCAAGACGAAGACTGGCCAAGGCTGACCCATGCAGTAGCGATGATGAAGCAGATGGAAGGTCGCTTGATCATCGACGACGAGGCCGGGATATCGCCAACCGCGCTGCGTGCTCGAGCACGCCGGGCTGCCCGCAAGTTCGGCGCTCCCGCCGCCATCATGATCGACTACCTGCAACTGATGCGCGTAACCGGGCGCGAGAACCGCAACCTCGAGATTGCGGAGATCAGTGGCGCTCTGAAGGGCGTGGCCAAAGAGTTCAACTGCCCGGTCATCGCTCTTTCTCAGCTCAACCGCGCAGTAGAGCAACGCCCCAACAAACGCCCGGTGAATGCTGATCTTCGGGAGTCAGGAGCAATTGAGCAAGACGCGGACATCATCATGTTCGTGTACCGCGACGAGGTCTACCACCCCAACACCGAGGACAAGGGGGTAGCCGAGCTCATTTTCGGCAAGTTCCGAAATGGCCCGACAACGACCGTTCGCACGGCCTTCATTGGCCGCGAAACCCGATTCGCCAACTTGTCAGCTCGGTCGCTGGCTGAAGGAGTCCGCGTATGACGCTGCTCTCCCCCACCCACTGGTGCAGACACTGCAATCACCACCTACGGCCTCGCTACTTGGCCGAGGCGGCCTGCTGCCCTATCTGCTTCACCATCGAGCTCGAGGAGCTCCAGGAGTTCGGCGATGAACAGTAGCGCGCTGCAACTTCGCAACATCCCAGCCGCTGCACAGTTCGACCAGTCTGCGCTGGTGTATGCCCATCAGCTTGGTATCAATGCCGTCGAACTGGACGCCATTGCACTGGTGATCAACCGCCTGGCCCGCGACGAGAGCACGATCGCTCCGCTCCACCTGCAGGAGGATATGCGCTCCCTGCAGGAGTTGGGCTACATCGATCTTGCGCCCACCAACCATGACACGTTGGAAGTAACAAGGCGAGGCGCGGCTGGCCTTCTATCCGCCTATTTCTGGGCGGTATGGGTTCCGCAGCACCTGCTTGCTCGCTCCATGAAAGTCGCGGTGTTGCCCCAGGTTCCTACGCAGGGTGATGCGCAGCACTGCACCGTGGTGTTCCGGATCTCAGGTGCAAGAGATGAGGTCAGGACGTTCCTGAGCGACCTCTGCAAAACCTACCCCGACCGCACACCCGAGATCGTTGCGATCCAAGTAGGCAAGCACATCTCCAAGGAGGCCAAATGATCAATTCCAAGCCGGTTGAGTCAGCAGAAAAACTTGGCTGTGATGCTTCTCCCTCTGAATGCGCTATCCAGGCTGTGCCTGTTGAGCGAGATGAGCACGGTTTCTGGACGCACCCGCAATACCCCCACTTCTGGGACGAAGGAACCACGTCGTCTGAGATCAATGCCTGGTTCTCCGCTAGAGGACTTCAGAGCCAAGTCACGGAATACGAATACGACGCCCCCGATGATCTGCAGGCGATCTGGATGGAAACAGGCACGCCTGCCTGCAGCCTTTGGCAACCCACCGAGCCAAGTGGTAGCGGCTGGTTCATCTTTTCGCTCCACGACACTGAGCGTGGGCCAGTGTGTGTTTGGGTACGGCAAAAGCCTCTATCAGACGAAAAGGAGGCACGCTAATGCCTATCCGTCATTGCATTGTTCATCTGCTCGACAAGAAACCCGACGGCACGCCCGTCGTGCTACATGCCCGCGACAGCGAGCTGGCCAGCTCGCAAGCCATGGAAAACCTGCTGGCCGACCTCAACGAAAGCTACAACGCCAAGCAGGGCAAGGCCTGGGGCCTGTTCCACGAGGAGTCCGGCGCTTACCCCTTCAGCGGTTGGCTCAAGGCCTACCTCGACGGCGAACAGGACTTCACCACCTTCAGCCGCCAGGCCGTGGAACACCTGCAACAGCTGATGGAAGAATCCAACCTGTCCACCGGCGGCCATGTGCTGTTCGCTCACTACCAGCAGGGTATGACCGACTACCTAGCCATCGCCCTGCTGCACCACAGCGAAGGCGTGGCAGTGACCGACGCGCTGGACGTGACCCCGGCCAAGCATCTTGACCTCGGCCAACTGCACCTGGCCGCGCGCATCAACATCAGCGAGTGGCAGAACAACAGCCAGTCCCGGCAGTACATCTCCTTCATCAACGGCAAGAACGGCCGGAAGTCTTCAGACTACTTCCGCGACTTCATCGGCTGCCAGGAAGGCCTCGACGTGCCTGGTGAGACACGCACCCTGCTCAAGGCCTTCAGCGATTTCGTCGAAAGCGAGGACTTGCCCGAAGAGCAGGCCCGCGAGAAGACCAAGACCCTGGTCGGCTACGCCACCAGTCAGGCCAAGCTGGGCGAGCCGATCACCCTCGACGAACTGTCCGGGCTGATCGACGAAGAGCGCCCCAAGGCCTTCTACGAGCACATCCGCAACAAGGATTACGGCATGGCCCCGGAATTTCCGGCGGACAAACGCACCCTGAGCCAGTTCCAGCGCTTCACCGGACGCGCCGAAGGCCTCGCAATCAGTTTCGAGGCGCACATGTTGGGCTCGAAGATCGATTACGACGAGGGCCGCAACACACTGGTGATTCGCCAAGTGCCTACGCAACTCCGTGAGCAGCTTCGGCGCGCCCAGAAAGGAGCTGACCGATGAGCATTAAGCCTATTGAGGTGAAGTCGTGACTTCCGATCCTCTCCTGCAAGAGCCCCCTACCCCAGCGCCAGCCTGGCTGACTACCGACATGGTTGATGCAGGCATGCGCGCATTGAACTCTGCTGCAGCCCAAGGCAACTCCCCTGCAGCAGCACTTTCATGCGCGTTCAAGGCAATGCTGAAGGTCGGCGAGACAGCGTCTGAGGGGCCGTGGCCTTTGCTCAGTGGCAACGACCTACTGGTCTGGAACAGCCTCTGGCTCAGTCAGCCTTCCATGCTCCCCCCCTTTGTCGTCACGGCTATGTTTCAGCGCCTGATGCAACTGCTCAAGGAAGTAGGAATGCTGCGGCAGTCACACGACGAACAATTGGTGCTGCGCGCTACGGCATATCGGCAGATCGAAGCTTTGCAGGCCAAGGTTGAGCGTGCAGGCGAGCTGCTGTCCAGCGCCTGTACTGGCGAGCTAGATCCTCAAGAAGTCGATGTGTGGATCTCCGAACCTGAGCTTTCCTGTTCGGAGCTCGTACTGGGTCGCGCGGCTACCGAGGCACAGTCGGAACGGCTGCGCCTGCAGGAGACGCTGGCCGGGCAAGAGCTATGGAATGCTGGAGCACTGGTCGCGGTACAGCAGCTTCTCTTCGCTGCGTTCAACCACCTGGGGACGGCTGCTCGAATCGGCGACCAGCCCGACTCTGCCGCCGTCGAGACTGCCTCGAAACCATCCCGCTCAGAACTCATTCAGGGTCTGGCATACGCCCTTTACGCCGTCGACGTGCTGGACGCCAACTCGCCTCCAGCGCCTTTGGATCACCTCGCCCTGGAAACCTATCTCTGCAGCCTCAAGCGCGAGCACACGGACACGGTGACGTTGCCTCGCCACCAGTTCGAGGCTCTGGTGCAGAGCGGGAAACAGCGCGAGGCGGAGGTCTACGAGCGAGTTCGACAGATGGCGACCTTCCACGAAGCGCCTGAGGGTTTTCACGAGTGGATTGATCTGATGCAGAGCCTAGTTCGTGAGGGAGTGGCCCCAGCGGGAGAGTGATAAAGGCGCTCCCCAAACGAGCCCCCAACACCAGCCCGATGCCGGGCTCGTTATGGAAAGCGCCGAAACGTGAGACCCAAGAACCGGGTTCCGGTTCCACTGGGCGAGCAATCGGGCTCAACAGTTGTTATTGGAGGTAATACATGAGCCATGTGAAACACCAGAACCTTGCACCCAAACACAGTCGCGAGCAGGACAAGTTCGTTCTCCGTTTGCCGGACGGCATGCGCGAAACAATCGCCGACAAGGCGAAGGCACAACATCGCTCCATGAACATGGAAATCATCCAGCGCCTGGAGCAAAGCCTGCAGGCCGACCAGGAGTTGCAGCGCCTGCAGTCGGCGCTCGACGACGCACACTTCCGTATCCGCGTGCTGCAAACACAAGCACAGGCAGAAGGAGCCGCGGCATGAAGCCTGTCGCCAACAAATCCTCTCTGCGTGACAAGCTACTAGTGGGCCACTTCACCACGACCTCGCCGCAGCCGTCTTCGCTGAGCGACCCGCTTGAGCCGGTACAGATGGTGCTGACGCTCGATCAATTGCGCCCGTACAGCCTCAACCCACGGGTCAAGAAGAACGAGAAGTACGACGAGATCAAGGATTCGATCCGTGCTCGAGGTCTCGACAGCCCACCACAGGTGAGCCGACGCCCCGGGGAGGAGCATTTCATCATCCACAACGGCGGGAACACCCGCCTGCAGATACTGGGCGAATTGTGGCAGGAAACCCGTGACGAGCGCTTCTTCCGTATCCCGTGCCTGTTCAAGCCCTGGAAAAGCGAGATATTCGCCCTCACCGGCCACATGGCTGAAAACGATACGCACGGTCGGCTGATCTGGATCGAGCGCTGCCTGGGCGTTGCGCAGGCCAAGGCGCTGTATCAGGAGCTGGATGGTGGGAAAGAGATATCCCAAAGCGAGCTAGCAAGGCGCCTGAAGGCGGATGGCTACCCGATCAATCAATCACACATCAGTCGCATGGAGCAGACGCTCCAGCATCTGTTTCCGTACATTCCCAGCATCTTGTGGGCCGGCGTCGGTCGTGATTCAACAGACAAACTGCTTCAGCTTCGCTCCAATGCCGAGAAGGCCTGGACAAAGCTGATAGAAGAGAAAGGCGAACCCGCGTCTGGCATCCAGTTCGACCAGCTCTTCAGCACCACCCTCAGCGTCTATGACCAGGAGCCCGAAGGGTACGTCTTCAGCCACTTCAAGGACGACCTCATCGGCGCTATGACCGACGCGCTGCGCGCGAACGACGTCAGCTATGAGCACATCCTGTTTGAGATCGAAGTGGCTCAGGATCCCAAGCGTGCGCCACAACAGCAGGAGAGCGGCTATCAATCTCCTGCAAACCTTCCCCCAGCAGTAGCGACGTCTGACAACAACGTCGGCGCCGGCAATTCGGGTGGCGGGCTCCCGTCGACACATCCTCCAGAGCATCCTGCAGGCGCCCAGCTCCCGGCCGCGAACTCCACCGACAGTTCTACAGGAACCAGAACCAAGCAGCCGCCTACCCCGCCGGCCAATTCAGGTACTGGGCCAGTCGTTTCAATCCCAGTGTCCACGGGCGGCCTCGCCCCTGTCAGCGATATCTGGGCGATCTACCCGCAACAGGACAGCATCGAAGCACTGCGAAACCTGGCGGATCTGATCGCAATGGAAGTTGCGTCATGGGCCGGCATCCTCGATCACATGACCTCGACACAGCATCAAGGCCTGGGATTCACACTGAGACGCCCTGAAGCCTTCACGTCGGCAGCATCAGAAACCACCTGGCAGTTTCTCGCCAGCCTCTCCGGCAATTCGCCGGCAGCCGACATTCAACCTGTCGCACCAGATGACCTTGCCGAGCTGCTGCTCCATCACCTGCCGGACGACCTGATCATCAAGGTCTTCCGCATGATCCGGCTGGCTCGCCGAGCAAAGGAATTGAACGGGGAGAAATGAGATGTCCGACAGCCCACTGAATACCGCAGTGCTGCACCAGGTCATGACCCACCTGCGCGACGGTGACTTTCGCCGCTGCCTGGAGTTCGGATTCAAGGAGGACGAGTTGGTTCGCCTGAACCAGCTATCGTTCAGCGACATCACCGAATTGACTCGGATGCCCGTGCGCTTCGTGAAAATCAGCATCAATCACGACTTGCTGGGGAAAGCTCTCGGGCGCCTGCAGGAGGAAGGCCAGCGCGCCCAACTGGTTCAGAGGGCGATCCAGCTCGGCGCGAGCATCGAGATGCTCAACAAGCTCTTCGGCATCACCTCCGAAGAGGTGAGCGCTCGCCGTCGCCTGCTGGGCATCAGCATCCGAACCGGGCGTCCCAAGATGCCTGAGGTGGAAGAGCTTCACCTGATCTGGGGCCGCTGGCAGAGCCTGATCGCGCACGCGGGAATCAAGCCCGAGCTGATAGACGCAAATTCCATCGAAAGCCTGGACATCATGATGATGCTGGCCGAAGAGACCGGCAAACCGTTGTCGGTCATCTGGAAGCTCGTTCACGAATGGCACGCCGACGTGAAGAAGATGCTGGAGCGTTCCTCCAAGGGCAGACCGAAAACACTACGCAAGACCTCAACCTCGAGCAGCAAGGAGGCTGTTCGATGATTGATTTGCAGGCACTGATTGGCCGGGCCTGTGGGCAACTGACACAGAGGGAAGCAGATCGAGCAGCCGGGCGCACTGACCATGACGACATGGGTGGGTTGCTGTTCTTCGGCAACCCGATGGAAACCACCCCCAGAAGGCTGCTGGTGGACGAACGACTGTCCCCGGTCGACAAGATCGGCTGGATGGCATTTCGCATGATGGCGTCGAAGGATCGCGAGACGTCATTCCCCAGCTACGACGCCCTCCAACGCCTCCTCTCCTCCAGGGCGGACAGTGGCCAGGCCAGCAAAAGCACAGTCAACCGGGTGGTCTACATCCTGCGCCTGACTCGCTGGCTCAGCTTATGCCACCAGGCCAGGAACACCGCCAACGGTCGAATGGTCGGCAACATCTACGCATTGCACGACGAACCCGTGTCCATCGTTGACGCCGCCGGCATCGACACCGACTACATCGCTTTCGTTGGGCGTTGCCGCAGCCATGGCAACCAGGCTGTGCGCAAAGCGGCCAACATCGTCTTCGATGAGCTGGCAGACGATTCTACTGCTCGATACCTGATGACTCGGCTCGGCCTGTTCGAGGAGCGACTCAGTGATCATGAGCTGAGCAAACCGCGCCCGAAAACCAAAACGTCCAGGGCAAACAAAAAACGAACTCAGGGCACTCAGCCCGAACCCACCGGGTTTGAAAATCGAACCGGGGCAGAACAGCCGAGTTCAAATTTCAAACCCAGTGGAAACGAAATTCAAACCCAGGATGCCGCCCATGAGTTTGAAAATGAGACCTGGGCTCACGCTGCAGCAACAAAATCGAACCCAGTTGATAACACTGGGCCTGCTGACAGAGTTCGATTTTCAAACCCATATACAGTACGTACTTTACAAGAAACTGTTTCTGTAAAAGTACGTACCGAGGAGTTGGACTGGTCGAGCCTGACCCTCAATTCGGATGAGCAACAGGTCATCACGCGCTACATGAGCGCAGTCCCTGAAGACCTTCACCAAGCGATCATCAACGAGGCTGCGGCACGTCGAAAGTCCGTACGCAACATGAGCGGTTACCTGATCGGACTGATCGACCGGGCCAAGACAGGACAGCTCAAGCTAACCGTCGAAGTGCCACAGCAACCAACAGCTCTGCCACCTGCACAGCCGCACGCATTACCCCAAGCCACCGCTCCGACGCCGAAACGCCCTCCCCTGGGCAAACCAGTCGATATCGCTTCGGAAATTCAAGCTATCCGCAGTCTGGTCGGCATGAAGCCCTCACAGCACCCGCAACCCGCTACGACGGAGACTCAGACCGATGAGTGAGCATGATCAAGAATTAGGAGCCCTGCTGTTCTTCGGAAACCCGATGGAGGTCATTCCGCGCCGGCTCATCACTGCGAGCACGCTCTCGCATGAGGAGAAAATCTGCTGGATGGCGGTGAAGGTCCTGAGTGAGCACAACCGTGTTCACGACCTCGAGAGCAGCACTGAGCTGGCCCAACTGCTGTACAACAACCCGGATGAGCTACCGGCACTGCGAAACGTTTTGCTCAAGCTCCGGCTCAGCAGGTGGCTGACCCGATGTGGTGACGCCATGGGCGGTGGCACGCTCTACGGGGTGCATGACGAGGTGGCCAGCATCGCCGAGGTGGTCAAGCTGGATCCTGATTACCCACAGCTGGTGGCAGAGGCAGCCGAACATGAGCGCGAGGATATCCGTCAGTTGGCCAAAGCCACGTTGCCACTGTTGCTGCCTCCTCCCTCCATGGAGACCTGGGGTTCGCTATGACACACGAATCGTATTCGGTAGCGATTGTTCATGGGCCTGCTCTCTCGCCTGCCGCCGACTTGGATCTTGAGCATGTTTGTCGTTTGGTTGAATCCATATTCAATGCCGTCGGCGAACGTCCCAAATCAACGCTATGCATTCAATCATTTGTACCGCCCTACAGAGATCCTGCAGATTCACCGAACGGCTACACGCAGTTATGGCTTGAAGAGCAAGGGCAAGTCCCACTGATGTTTGCAGTCGAGTTCGGAGGAAAAGAACACAAGCGCTACAGCTTTGACGATCACCTCTCACAGCAACAAATGCAACTCGACGCGGACATGATGACGCCGACCCAATACGCCTCGACCGCGTCACACGACGAGTACTGGATGTTTGTCGTAGCTGTTGCTGCTCGACTTCGCGTGCGGTCTATCAAGATCGCTTATGGGGCCTGAGCCTTGGGAGTGTTAGGGAGTGGTGCAGGCCGCACCAACCATGGAGCCAGCCGGTAGGTGGATGCTCCATAAACGGGCTGACCTGCGCTTCCACAGATTGACGAGCAATGGCCTGACCTATGCGGCCCGCATAGAACGACACGCGCCACCCGACCTATGCGGCCCGCATAGAAAAACACGCACCACCTGAACTATGCGGCCCGCATAGAACAACACGCACCACCCGACCTATGCGGCCCGCATAGAACAACACGCACCACCTGAACTATGCGGCCCGCATAGAACGACACGCGCCACCTGAACTATGAGTGCGGGCTCCACAGGGGGAAGCATGATTCAGCGTCACCGGGTTATTGGTTTTCTATAGAAAGCCCTCTTCCTTGCAGGCGAGATTGCTCGCACCGATAACTGACAAGGAGCCAGATGCGTATGACTGCCAAACTTCCCATGTGGAAACAAGCCCTGAACTACCACAAGCAAATGTACCCGGATGATTTCGGTGTGGTGGTCAAGGATGAGCACTACTACCCCAAGCTGGCCGAACTGCTGATCACTCGGCGAACCCAGAAAGCTTTCAGCTATCTGGATATAGAGCCAATCGAGTCCAGTTTGATGGTGTCGCGCAGCAGCCCGGTTGTGGTTCGGGCGCAGGGTGGCAACAAGCTGATGTTCAAGGACGCCTCAGGCGCCTTTCGTGTGCGCCTGAGTAAAGACGAGGTTGTCCATATTGTGCGTTGCCGGCTCAACAGCTCGCTGTGCATTGAGTACGCTGTTGGCCGACAGAGCGCGATACTTCAATTGCACAACCTCTGCCGGACGGGATCGAAGAACTTGCGCCGCAACCTCCCCAAGAAGGGGTTGTGGGACTGCGAGAAAGACAATGGGCTGATCTATCACAGGCCAAAGCCTTCACTGGTGAAAGAGGCCTCTGCCTTCTCTGGGCATCCCCAGTACGAAAATCTGGAATCGGACTTCATCCAGTTCTTTGAAGACATCGACTTCTACACGCGCTACGGCCAGGCAGGCATGCGCAAGGTTCTGATGGCAGGGCCACCTGGTACTGGGAAGACCACCCTCGCCCGTGTGCTGGCAGCGAACTACAGCAGCAAATACGCATTCATTCAGGCGGACGGCAGCACCTTCCGGGATGTGTGCTATGAGGCCGCACGTCGCTCCACGCCAACCATTGTGATCGCTGAAGAAGTCGATCACCTCTACAAGGGTTATGCAGGCGCCGAAATTCTCAGCTTCCTGGATGGAATCAAGACACCCAGGAATGTCGCAGGCACCTACGTCATTTTCTCGACCAACTATCCCAAGGCCATCGATGAGCGAATCCTCAAGCGCCCAGGCCGCATAGACCGTGTGATACCTGTTGGGGCTTTCCGGCGAAAAGCTGCGGCTGTATGCGCCCAGCATTACCTACCAGACGATTGCCATATACCGGCCAAAGATCTGGGAGCTGTGCTCGATCGCTGCACTGCTGCTGAGATCAAAGAGATCATCGTGACCGCCTTCGGTGTTACCCGTGTCACCCGAGAAGAGCTGACGGCCAAGACCTTGGAGCACGCTCGCGAACTGCTCACTGGCCGGTTGAAACGAGCGGCGGAGACCTGTGAAGAGGACATGGATGATCGACAGAACGAGTTCAAGGAGCGCGGCCCTGGTGTTGATCACGATGAGCTCATCGAAGAAGTCAGAAACATGAAGGACTGACCTGAACCTGGCTACGAACAAGGACGTTCAGAAACTCCCCCCTCTTGGGCTTTTGATTATCCGTTGAGTGGCGTAGCGGCTACATCGACCATCGGCGCACAACTCCTCACAACGTCATTAGTAGGAGGCCATGTGGCCGAAAACATCGCTCTCAACCTCGGCAGTCTGCGCAGCGACATGAGTATCACCATGCATACTCATCACGCTGCCCGTTTGTGGTTCGGTCGCCGCAAATCCGAAGAGACCGGACAACACACCATCATCGGCATGCCGCGCTTCATCACGCTGATGGATCAGATGAAGAATGCCGCTGCGCAAAACGATCCATACGCCGACCACTGGCTCATACGTATGGAGGAGCGTCTGGAGACAGCTCGCTCCGAGATCCAGCAACTGGCACAGCAAGTCGATGAACTGCTGAAGAAAGTCCCTCCCGCCATCAGCATCGCCGAAAACCTCAACGTTCAGCCGGTTCGGCTTCCGCTCTTCATTGGCTGCCAGTTGGGCTACATCGGCGTTTACATGCTCACCGAATACGACACCCTCGCCCGTCGCATTCTGCTGGCTCATCACACGGCCCTGATCGGTCGCAAGCTGATGGAGCAGATGCTCGATCGCGGCGCGCACGAGATCCGCAGTTGCTATGGGCTGGCCCAGCAGTACCGCCATGCCGGCGTCACTCGTGACGATATCGCGGCCAACAATGCACGCGCTCGCGACGCCATCGAGAAGTTCGGCCAACTGCCCCAGGACGTACTGGAAGGCACTGTGCGTTCGAGCTACGCACCGGCGCTGCCGCAACTACGCAATGGCACGGCCTCTGCCGCAGATCTGGATGCGGACGATTCGGTGCTGGAGCAGAGCGCAGGTCTGGAGGCTGAGGGCGAGCCCAATGGCGCATGACCTCTCCCAGGAAGGGGCGAACGACCTCTACCGGCGCATGGCGCACGACTCCTCCCTAAAAGGCCTTTTAAAACCTTTTAAGGGTAAGGGGGACTACCGCGAGTTGGAGCAGAGCGCGAGGGAGGCATTGGTCACGTTGAACCAGATGATGGATCGTCTGGTGAGCGTTTCTGATCACCAGCAGATAGCTCACCGCAACATCGTGCTCCGGGTTCACAAGGCCAAATCAGGTGTTGGGTACTTGCGCTGGCGAACCATGCGTCACGCAGCAGACCAGAGCATGGGATTCCAGCTCTGGAAGAAGGTGGTGCAAGACCCGCTCACAGGCCCGCAGACCCGCACCAATTTGCTCATTCTGGAGAAACAGCGAATGGCGCTGAACATGCAGGCATCAGTCATGCAGTACATCGCACGCCAAGCCGCCGAATGCGCCCAGAAAGCTGAGATGGCCGACCAGGCTTTCTCCCTCAACTGAATCATCACAACGCAATAGCGCAAGCTACAAGGAGGCTTCATGGCAGCACCAGTCAACGGCTGGGTCGGCAACATCGGCTCGGATCCTGAATTCCGCGAGTTCCCCAACGGCAACGAACAGCCGCGCCGGCTCTGTCGACTCAACGTGTACTTCGACAATCAGGTTCCGGATGGAAAAGGGGGGCGCGAGGATAAAGGCGGCTTCTGGATGCAGGTCGAGTGGTGGCACCGCGACGCAGAGCGTTACTCGCAACTGCTCCAGAAGGGCATGCGGGTGACGGTCTTTGGTCGCCAAGTGAAGGATACTTGGCGTGATCGTGACTCCCAGGAGGAGAAGTCGGCGTTGAAGATTCAGGCCACCCAGGTCACTGTTGGCCTGCACCGAATCGTTGATATCGTCATGGAAGCGAAACAACCTCAAGGGCAATCTGGCCAAGCACCGCGTCAGGACCGACCGGCACAGCAGCATAGCCAGGACTATCCCGACAACTTCGACGACTACCCTGCTTAAAATCGCGTTTATCGCCAAGCCCCTGGATAACTGGGGGCTTTCTCATCGTGGAGCAGGCGTCCATGGCCAAAACCTCTACCTGCACGGACAACCGCCGCTTCAACAATCCCCATGCGGCAATCTTTGAGGCCGGGCGCAAAGCAGCCATTTCAGGGCTGCCAGTTCATTCGTGCCCGTACTCCCACCATCCGCTGAAGGCTTCCTGGCTGCGTGGCTACAGCGCAGGCAAGCAGATGCCGCTGTTTATCTAGCCATCCGCTGACAGAAGTAAGCGTACCGATGAAAAAGAGGCAGTTAATTTGGCCCCTACAGTGGAAAAAATTTCGTATGACCTGTCGGGAAATGCCAAATAGATTGAGCCTATGATTGTAAGGACACCTGCGACAATGATGATTCCAGCCCCTTGTCCAAGTATCCGTGGGAGGGTCACGTCTTCGTGATAGCTCAGGCGTGCTAAGGCTATATCTACTCTGCGGCTAGTGAACTCGAACAAGCTGCGAAAGTCTTTCTCATCTTGGATGGCAACCCTCTTAATCTCGTCTATCTGCTTTTGCAGGTAGCCAATGGGGTCTCTCGTATCCACGCCGCCGAGAGTGCTCACGAATTTAAAAGAGCTGGATTTATTCGAATCGTTCTCCGGAACATAAGATTCAAAGTCAATATTCTTGGCCTTTGCGGCCTTTCGTGCATTAAGGGCCGAAAGCAGTATTGTTGCTGTGGCAGCGATCACAACAATAGCCAACCCTGCCTCGATGAATCTGTTTTCTTTAAGCAAGCCCAGGTAGATCGAAGCTACGACAACGATGGCTGGTGCAGTCCAAAGCAGGACGGGCATGCTTTCTCTCCAATGTCTAGTACGGGGCGGACTCATACTGCCATACAAATGCCATATCCGGCATTTCGGTTACTTGGCTACTTGCAGAAAGCCAATGGCTTGTTAATCAACCCCATACCAAAAAAGACCTTTCCATTGCAGCACTGGCTGTCAGTTAACAACCATGCGCCCTACGTCATCCGTTAGGCACATGCTCATGACTATTCTTGTGATTGTTGAGTCGCCGGCAAAGGCAAAGACCATCCAGAAATACCTTGGCTCGGGCTACGACGTGCGGGCCAGCATAGGACACATCCGAGACCTCCCCGAGGGAGCTCTTGGAATTGACTTGGAGACATTCTCGGCTGAGTACAGGATCTTGCCAGGTAAAAACAAGGTCGTGAGCGGACTACGCGCGCGCAAAGACGCTGCCTCTGAGGTTCTGTTGGCAACTGACCCTGACCGCGAGGGCGAGGCGATCGCCTGGCATCTGGCCCAGGTACTCAAGCTGAGTAATCCGAAGAGGATCACCTACCAAGAGGTCACGAAGAAAGCTCTGCTATCAGCCATCGAGCATCCCCGTGGACTCGACATGGCGAAGGTCAACGCTCAGCAGACTCGACGAATGATTGACCGCTTTGTGGGATGGCTTGTGAGTCAGCGGATCTCCGAGCTACGGGGGCAGAGACTGTCCGCTGGCCGGGTGCAGAGTGTCGCCGTCTTGCTAGTGGCTGAGCAGTGTCACAAGGTCGGCCAGTTCAGGGCGGTGTCCCATTTTGGAGCCGAAATCCATTTGCCTGGGCCAGATGGAACCTGGAAGGCGAAATGGCAAACGAAGGCACTCCTGCAGCAGCGCAACCTGGAATACTGGCTAGATGGCGATTTTGCCCAGCGTGTCGCCAATTTGAATCGATTCAAGGTCATCACATGTGACCAGAAAGCGCGCTCAGAGGCTCCGCCAGCCGCGCTCACTACCGACACCATGATGGTGGAGGCGTCGAGCATGCTCAAGCTCGATAGTGACGCGACAATGAAGGCGGCGCAGAAGCTCTTCGATGCTGGCCTCATCACCTACCACAGAACGGACAGTCCCAACCTATCGGCGACTGCCTTTACGGCAATCGCCGAATACTGCAGCAGCAAAGGCCTGCCGGTTGTTGCCGAACAGCGCGTATGGGACTCGGCCGAGCTGGCCCAGGAGGCGCACGAGGCTATAAGGCCAACAAACTTCCAGATGCTTGAGGCAGGCGACGACGCCCAACAGCAAGCGCTCTATCAACTGATATGGCGTCACGCCGTGGGTTCCCAGCTTGAGAGTGCGGTGTGGAATATCCGTGTCGCGCACCTGCAGGCGATGGACGAAGTTGATGGGGTAACACCCATTTTCGCAGGCACAGGCAAGGTCTTGGTAAAGTCAGGGTGGCGTTCAGTGCTGCAGACCCGCTCCGAAGAGCAGGACGGACAGGAGCAGGACGCAATGAAAAACCCTGTTCCCCCGCTCGAGCCAGGTCAGTTGCTGCAGTCATTATCTGGCCGTCTGCTGCAGCTCAAGACATCGCCGCCGAAACTCTTTACCGAGGGGAGTCTGATCAAGGCGCTCAAGGCGCAAGGCATTGGACGACCAAGTACATACGCAGCAATCATCAAGACGATCAAGCAACGAGACTATGTGCGGCTCAGCAAAAGTTATTTCCATGTCACTGAGCTGGGGCTGATCGTCCTCGCCAGTCTGGTCAACCAATTCAGCTTCATGCAGCTCGACTTCACCAGGAAGATGGAGGAGTTGCTCGATCAGATTGCACGCTCCCAGATCGAGCACGTCCCCGTGATTCGGGGCTTTTATAACCGTATTGCCCGTGAGCTTGAGGGCGTGCAGATCCAGGCAGCCACATCGCATCCCTGCCCAGACTGTGGTCGTCCCATGTACCTCAACCCCAAGGGAAAATTTGGCCCTTACTGGGCGTGCTCGGGCTTCAAGGAACATGGTTGCAAGACCATGTTGCCCGACGAGGACGGTGTTCCTGGGCAGAAGAAGCCGGCAGGTGCTGCGCCCATTCCCACGGATATAGATTGCCCCAAGTGCAAGAAGGGAAAGCTGGAGCGCAGGACTCGTCCCTCCATGCCTGGGGTCAGGGGCTACGACTTCTTCGGGTGCGACAGGTACTCCAAGGGATGCAAGTTCATCTGCAACGTAGAGAATGACCAGCCGCTGCTTGGCATTGGAGAGGATCAATGACTCCTGTGCTGATTGGCTACGACTACTGGCGGCGCAAGAACGACCAGAAAAACGAGCTTGTTCAGTGGGATCCCAGTCGATTGGCCAACCACCATATCGGCATCGCCGGCACATCTGGCGCGGGCAAAACACACTGGATCCGCAACTTCATCCAGGGCCAGGCCGATGACGTGGTGATCGACATCTTTGATTACCACGGCGATATCGAAGTACCTGGCGCCAAAACCGTGCTTTTCAGCGAGTCCACCAAGTACGGCTTCAATCCGTTGGTGCTGAACCCGGATCCACACTTCGGTGGGGTGAGGCGCGCCATCAACGACGTGATTGCGGCCATCGGCAATACGTCCAGGGCACTCGGCACCAATCAGGAGGGCGTCCTTCGAGCGCTGTTGACCGATGCGTACGCTCTCAAAGGTATTTCAGCTACCAACCCTTCAACTTGGTACAGGAATGAAGCCACAGACGAGCAGATCCAGCAGCTCATCGAAGCGCACGATTGGAGCGGTCTTCGTCAGGTCTACCCGACGCTCCTCGATGTCACCACTCTGGCCAGACGGAAGCTAAAAGCGCTCTGGATGGGGATCGAAGACAAGGAGGATGGGCGGCAAGTGCTCACGGCCTTCGATGAGTTCTGTCGCGTCATGGCGACGCTGAATCAGCGCAAGATGAAGAATGCCACGCAAGCCGCCGACGAAGCGGAATTGGCCCAGCTCGACAGCAAGCTCGGTAGCCTCAAGATGCGCGCCCTGGATGGCTTCAGCACCTTTCTCGATCGCATGCAGTCAGGCCGCGAATTTGAGGAGGTTGTGAAATACAACTCCCGCGACGTGCTGCTGAGCGTCATCAATCGCCTAGAAAACCTGCAGGCCATTGGTATCTTCAACAGCAATCCTCCGCCGTTCGGGAATGCCAGGATCCGGCGATACAACCTCAAGCCAATTGCGCAATCTGAAGACGAGCTGCGCATGTTCGTCCACTTCCGCCTGCAGGCAATCATTCGCGAAGAGATGCAACGTGGCGAGTCCCATGGCCGGATCAGGCGTTTCGTCGTGATCGATGAGTGCGTACTGTTCAACGATGAGTCCAGGAGCAACCCGATCAACGTCATCGCCAACCAGATGCGGAAGTTCGGCCTGGCGATACTCCAGGCCGGGCAGTCGCCCACTCACATGAGCGAGGAATTTCTCTCCAGCGCCGGTACGATGCTGCTGCTCAACCTTGCACCTACCAATTGGGACAGTGCGGCTCGTCGGCTGAAGATCGATACCAAAATGCTCCAGTACCTGCAGCCACAGCATACTGGGGCCGTCAGGCTGACCGAGAAGGGGCAAATACCTGCATTTCGGCAGGTTTATTTTGCTTGAGTGGTTGAACTGCTATCACGTCGTGACGATAATCCGAAGCAAGGATTTCACCCGTTGGCAACTGACGTTCAGTTGTGCCCCTAGGACAAGCGGCTCCCGACTGACACTCGCCGGTCGTTATGTCCAAACCCAAGCACGCCATCACTCAGGGAAGCGCGTGCGAACCCAGCACATCGTGCACACGAAGCCTCCAACTTCCGGGTTCTGAGTTTCCTCTCCTTCGGGCCGGACTGGTGTTCTGACCCTTCCTTTTTACCTTTCAGCGTCGTGAGACGGTTGTCGTGGGCCTCCCTGAGGTGGCCCACGACAGCCGCTCTTGCGGACATATTCATTGCCGGTGCCCGCCGGCGAACACTGGGATCCGTTTGTGTGCGGATGCATGCCTGAAAATGCCGATCCAGGTCACACGAGGGTCGGATGTTAGATACGTGATCTTGCGAGGGGCACAAGTCTCAACATGGTGGCCATCCTGCTCTTCGCTGTGCCCTAAAACGCACAGCAACCTGGTCAAAACATGCCAGCCAGCGGCCTCATAGCTGGCCAGAATTCCAAGCTGCTGTCGTTGACAGCAACTTCCCAAGCCTGTCACGCATCCGGTGGCGCAGGCGGTCGCCGTTGGCGATGGATGCTCACTCAACTCAACCCCATCAGGGCGCTCTCCTGTGGGGGGCGCTCCAATCCCAATTGGAGAAACGCCATGACTCTGAACAATGCCCTTTCGCTCCCCTCAAACGAATTGCACCTGGTGCAATCCATCCTCGACGAAGCCATTGCCATGCACACCGATCCTATTGCAATTCGCGATCAGGTAATCGACGTGCTTCAACTCAATCTGCAGCAATCCAAGGAATTCGTGCTCGAGCGCTTCGGCGGCATCGTGGACGAGTTGATCAAGAATGCTGACGATGAAGAATGCCTGCCGGTTTACCGGGGTACAGGTGACGCTGCCGTCATCAAGCGCAAGATAGAAGCGCTATACGCGGTAGCAGCAAAGACCTACTCAACCTATGAAACCATGGTTCAGTCTTCTTTCTCGGAGGCTGTGCGTAACGAGTTCGGTGAGGACGAGAATGCAAACCCCGATGTGGCCTATGCGTTTGCCTATGCCCGAGATGCTTTCGGCTACCTCTCCAGTGAAGAGCTGGAGCAGGAAAACGCAGAAGCTGCCAAAGAAGGCATCTGCCAACATGGCCTGACTTCCTCGACCTGCCCGTGTGGTTGTTTCGAGTACGAACCTGAATGAACAACAGCCCCCAAATCTGGGGGCTTTCAGGTATTGACAACGACTGAAACTGCACCCATATTTTCAAGCGTGTGTTGCTGACGTTGTCGGCCCATGCCCAGGCAGTAAGGATCTTCAAACTGCGTCCGCTTTTGCGGTGATCCACCTCCCCAGTCCGTTACGCATCCGGTAGTACGGACAATCGCCCCAGGCGATGGATGCCTCTTCTTCCAAACATCTACTCACCCTTGCGGGAAACACTCTCCCGCAAGGGATACGTGTTTCTCCGCTTTCCCGTACCTGGAATCTGGAGAACCACCATGACTACCAACACCAACGCTCAAAAAAGCTTCTTCGACCTGCACATCACTGGCCTCGGCTATCTGAATCGTATCCGCGAAGTGCCCATCCGCAAGGGTGAGCCCTTCCTGGCATGCGATATCGTTGCCCTGCATGGTGATGCCACCGCACCTGAAAAAACCCGGTTCGACTGCAAAGTCGCTGGCGGCGAAGCTGACAAGCTCATCCGCCGTTGCATGCCAGCCGTTGCAGCCGAGAAGAAAGTCCTCATCGGCTTTCGTCTTGGTGACCTGACCCCCGATATCTTCACCTACAAAGGTGGCGAGAAGAAGGATCAACCCGGCGTCAGCCTGAAAGCCCGCCTGCTGTTCGTCAGCTGGATCAAGGTCGACGGCGAGATGGTTTACAAGGCAGAACCGAAAGGTGATGCAGAGCAATCCCAACAAGCTCAGCAAGCTGCTGCAGAGCCGCAACAACCCGAACCAAGCAGTCAGCAGGAAGCGCCTGCCGCTGCAAGCTTCTGAACAACCGGCCCTCTCCGAGGGCCATCACTGATCTCAGCTAACCCATCCGGGGGGCACCATCCCCCCGCTGGCGGGCTTGGTGTTCTCCAAAAATCCCTTTTGGAGAATCCATCATGAGCAACGCCAACATCCAAGCTGTAGAACTGCCCGCCCTGCCGGAAGTCACCGAGATTTCCGAAAGTGATGCCCTCGAGGCGCTGCTCGAAACCGAGCAGTTCTGCGAGTATGCATGGGCCGTCCTGGCCGCTTAATGCCTGACCTCAAGGCACCTTCGGGTGCCTTTGGCTTTTACATGCTTCCTAACCTCAACCCTCGCGGGAATCACTTCCCGTCTGGGATCAGTGATTGTCTGCTTTTTGGAGAATCACTATGAACACTCATAACCTCGTTGCTTTCCTCGCTGCTGCACGCACTGGCCAGATCCAAGAGATCGATCCTGATGTGTTGCAAGGTTTCGGCCTGGATGGCTCCGTGCTGAACCTTACGGTCGAGAACATGGCTGACCACCTGGTTGCCCATGACCGACTGCTTCATGAAGAGCACAAGCAGGACGGCCTGAAACTCGTCCAGTTGGCTCAGCTCGAGATCGAGCGACTGCAGAACGAGCTCGAGCGTAAGCACGAGCGCTTGCAGCATGAACGGGCCTGGACTGACGGCCAGATCCAGATGCTCACCCATCGCTGTGAACAATACGAGGCAATCCTTCCCGGCCTATCTGGGGGGAACACTCGCTGGATGTCCTTTCGCACCTGGTGGTTCGCTATCGGCGTTCTGTTCCTGGTGCTGTGGGCATTCAAGTCGGACTACGCGGTGGACAGCTTGATCTTCTCCATCGGCTGGATCGCGTCCTACTCGGGCGTGTTCCTGGGCAAGGTGCTCAGCTTCTGTATGAAGCCGCTACGCGACCTGATCCGACTGCCTGCGTTCCGTCATTACGCGCCTAGGCTGGAGCGTGAAAGTCCTCAACCTGTTCGTGTCGGCTGACATGACCTCAAAGGCACCTTCGGGTGCCTTTTTCATTTTTGGTTCCCCAACAAATTAATTCCCGCCATCGGGATTTTGATTAGTCGTTGTTGCGATAGGGGCAAGACGCAACCCTATGCACATACCGAAGTTGGAGAACCTCCTGATGCGTCACATCATGCTGCTCGCCATGGCTCTAGTCGCTGTGGCTGGTTGCGCGCTACAGCGGCAACCAGCACCTGCAGAGCCTGCTGAAGCCATCTCAAATCCGACCTTCATCGCACCTGACATCTACGCAGATAAAGGCGCAATGAATCCCGGTCGGGAGCGAGACCAAGTCAGGAGCGGGCGCTACACGCTCACCAGCACGCTGCCGCTGCTCTCTCAGGAAGACCTGATGTCGCAGATCATCGAGGTCACCATTCCTGGCACGCTGAATCCGACTGTTGGAGATGCCTTGAAGCATGCATTGGCACGCTCCGGGTATTCACTCACGGCCCCGAACAACGTGACGGAAGTCCTGTACTCCAGGCCACTGCCGGCAGCGCACTACAAGCTTGGCCCCATGAAGCTGCGCGATACCCTGCAGGTACTCGCAGGGCCGGCGTGGAGGGTGCAGGTTGATGAGGTGACTCGGCACGTGCAATTCAGCCTGCGTTCTGGTTATCAGGTGCCGGCGCAGCAGACCGCCGCCATTGCCAAAGTCGAGCCGGCCACGCTTCAAGAGCCGGCGCCGGTTTTATCCAGCGAATCCTTTCCTGTCACTCCACACTCCGCAACTAGCGTTGCGAGTGCCGAGCAAAAACCCGTGGAGATCGCCAAGGATGGCGCCACTGCGCCTGTAAGAGGTGCTCCCGCAACCGCCATGAAGGCATCGACTAGCGCTTCAGCCTCTGCACCTATGCATGCCGGCGTCAGCAAGCCTCCTTTGCCGATCACTTCGTCAACTGTCGTGCCACAGGTGCGCGAGATTTGGGTAGCTGACGCCGGATCCACACTGCGTGACAGCGTCGAGGCCTGGGCCAAGAAAGCGGGCTGGAAAGTGATCTGGGATCAAGATGACCTCAACTACCCCATCGCCGCTGCCTTGAGGTTTGAAGGCTCATTCAAAGACGCGATTTACCAGTTGTTTCCCCTCTACGACAACGCCCCTCGCCCGTTCATCGTGGACGGCAGCTCAGTTCAGAAAATCGTGCACATCGCCGAGAGGAAGAAGAAATGAACCGACGCCCATGGGTACACCTGGCGACACTGCCGGCTCTGCTGGTGCTGCTATCGAGCTGCAGTCTCCAGCGCGTCGAAGAATCCATCGGGCGCACTGAGCAGACTGGTGAGACGGCTCGTCAGTACACTGCGCTGCTGCGTAACCAACGGGCCGAGCCATCGCGTGAAACGGTTGTATTCAGTGATAAGCCTTGGGTCTCGACCCAGCCCTTGATCACCAAGCGCGGGCTGCCACAGTCGTTGAATCGCGACATCGCCTACCGTCCCTCATCCCCGGTGACAATCACGGAGATTGCACAGTACATCACGTCGGAAACCGGGCTGCCTGTCGTTGTAGCACCGGATGCCATCAATCCCAGCATTCTCGACAGCACTTCCACAGCGTCTACCCAGATTCCTGGTAGCTCGAACACTAGCGCCTCAGCCAGTGGTTTGGAGGGACTCTTTCCGGGAAGCGCCTTATCGCCGGCCTCGGCAATGGCCTTTTCGGGCAACAGTTCGCTGGGACTGCCCCAGACAATCCAAGGTTTGAAGTACGCGGGAGCTGTTTCAGGACTACTGAACCAGGCAACCAGCCGCCTGGGCCTGAGCTGGCACTACGATCCTGACATCAAAGGGGTTCGGATTACCTACTTCGATACGAAGGTCTTCGATGTTTGGGCTTTCGGGGACGACCAGGAGATCGAGAGCACCGTTCGCTCAGGGCTGACCACGTCCACTGGATCAGCGGCAGGGATGTCTGGAGGCAGCTCATCCGGCACTGGCGCCTCTGGCGAGTCCGGTAGCAGCCAGAGCACCAAGGTGAAAATAGTCACCTCGCTGCTTGGTGACATCGAGTCGAACGTCAGGTCAATGC
Source organism: Pseudomonas sp. GOM7 (assembly GCF_026723825.1). Taxonomy (NCBI): domain Bacteria; kingdom Pseudomonadati; phylum Pseudomonadota; class Gammaproteobacteria; order Pseudomonadales; family Pseudomonadaceae; genus Pseudomonas; species Pseudomonas sp. GOM7. The sequence goes on from NZ_CP113519.1 coordinate 4,948,499, forward strand.
TGAGTACGCGACCGGCCGGACGCATGTTCCTGTCGCGGACAACCGGAACGCTAACCGTCAGTGATCGCCCCGAGGTACTGCGTCGAGTCGAGGCGTACTTGTCGAGTATCAATCGCAGCATCACTCGGCAAGTTTCGTTCAACGTCACCGTTTTCGAGGTAGTCCTGACAGACCGGGATCAACTCGCGCTGAATTGGGCAGCGGTTTATCAGTCGATCTCCAGCAACTGGGGATTCCAACTTGCCAACACTGTCGCGGGTATCGGCAGCGAAGCTGTGACAGGGTCGGTCGGCATCCTGGACACAGCCGATTCGCCCTGGGCTGGCTCTGAGGCGGTGATACAGGCGCTGGCGCAGCAGGGGCGGATCTCGAACATCCGTACGCCAAGCGTTACAACCCTGAACCTGCAGCCGGCCCCCATACAGATTGGCAACGTTCAGAGCTACATTGCATCAAGCACGACCTCGACAACCGCTTCGGTTGGCTCCACCACCTCCCTGAATCCCGCGACCATAACCAGTGGCTTCAACATGATGCTACTGCCCAAGGTACTCGACCGAGACAATCTGCTGCTGATGATCAACCTCAGCATGAGCAGCAGGCCTACCTTTCAGACGTTCGAGAGCAACGATTCGCGCGTTCAAACCGCTGATTACGACACGAAGAATGCTGCCCCGAAAGTGAAGCTGCGTAGCGGGCAGACCTTGGTGTTGACGGGCTTTGAAGAGAACCGCGAAGACGCCACACGATCCGGGGTCGGTAGCGCTCGATTCCTGGGGCTCGGTGGGGGCCGATCAAGGACGTCGGAGCACAGCGTTCTGGTCGTGCTGGTTACCCCCATCGTGGAGGCGGATAGCCTGAGCAGTCAGAGCCAATACGTGCCCAGCATCCGTAACGCTGCGAACAACCTGGTCGCAAATGAACCCGCCATCGGGCTCATGAACTGTCGCCAGCCGCTGCGCGCCTGCTCTGTCTTCTGAGGAGTTGGGTATGAGCACAGAGCAGCTTCAGCCCCAGCGTGCCTCGCGCACTCAGATCATCACGCATCAGGGCAAGGCCTTCGTGACAGGGTTGCGCTGGCACCCTCTGGGCAGCGTTACGGGTTACATGAAAGAAGCCCGCCAGTTCGGCAAGGAAAATAACCTCGATATCGTTGCAATACGCAGGACGCCGGGGATCATTCAGGCGGGCTTTGTCTCCCGAAGCGACGGAGTGACGAAGGGCATGTACTCACTGGCCGCCACACTGGCCGGACAGCTCGGGGACTCCTGGATTGCTGCGTGGCGCATTGAGCGGGACGAAGACCGCTTTGCCGTGGTCGCCGTTCACAAGGGAGGGATAATTCCGGGCTGCGATCTCATTGGCACAGAAGCTGAGGTTCGGCGCCGCGTTGCCCAGCAACGCAGCAGGGGCATCGAGTTCGAGGAATGGTATCTACCCGCTGACTTCGATATGGGTGGTTCGCCCATCGACATCGAGGAGCTGCTCCACCCTTCCAAGCTGAAACGTGAATACCGCCTACGCCCACTGATGTTCGGCCTTTCCAAAGCAGAGCTGGCTCAGCTCATTGTGGTCGCACTCGTCGCCGGCATCGCGCTGACCGCCTGGTTTCAATGGCAAGCATATCAGGCGCGAATCGCCACGGAGGCTCGCCTCGCGGCTGAACAGGCACGCCTGGAAGAGCTGGCCAAACTACATCAAGAAAGTGGAACAGAACAGCCGCCCCAGGCGCTTGAGCACCCTTGGGCAAAACGCCCTTCTGTCATGTCATTTGTCAACGGCTGCAGCCAGGTGATGTATCAACTGCCGCTGAGCATCCAAGGCTGGATTTTCGCCAGCGCGACCTGTGACGGCACCCAGGTTCTGGCCTCGTATAAACGCACAGGCAATAGTTCGGCGCTGCAGCTCATTTCGGCCACCTCCGGCCAGACCTCAGAACGCCCAGCGTTCTTCGATGAAGGCAACTCTGCGACGTTGAAGTTCGTGATGTCGCTGCCGGCCGCCGGCGACGAACCTTTGGCACCCGCTCTTGATGCACTGACCGCATTGTCATCGTGGCTTCACGGCTTTGCCCAGGAACCAACCCTGAAGGAGGTTCCTGTGATCGTTCCTCATCCTGAAGCTCTGCCTGGGGAGCCCGCACCACCGCCACCACAGCCACCTCAGTGGAAGCAGTTCGAGCTGCGCTTCGTTTCAGGTCTTCTTCCCTACGACTCTCTCAGCGGCGCCCCGAGCCAGGGCCTGCGTCTACGCGAAATCAAAACAGAGCTGCAGTCCGAGCTCCTCATGTGGTCAGTAACAGGTGATCTGTATGCCAAATAACCCTCCTGATCTGAAGCTGCCTTTCTGGCTGCCCTTGGTACTGCTCGTAGCCATGCTTGTGGCGTCTTGCATTGCAAACGATGCCCAGGCAGATGTCGTGGATCTATCCGGCATTGATGTTGGAAACCTCGGCAAGGTGCAAAGCCAGACGATCCTGTTCAACGCTCAGGCAGAGCGGGCGAAAGCAAGGCGCTCGATAGCAGAGAACGGCGGGAGCAGCGGGCAATCGGGAGACTCGAACACCCAAGTGCATATCCACTCACCCGTGCCAGGCAATTCGGCTCAGGTCACAACCCAGTTCCAGGATTTGCCGGTAATCAAAGCCATCACCGGGTCGCCCAGGAAGCTGAGCGCGACGCTCCTCTACAAGTCAGGGGTGGAGTTCGATGTGGTTGCTGGCTCCAGCCTCCCAGGCAACTTCCGGGTCAGCAATATCTCTCTGGAGGGTGTGACCGTAGAGGGCAACGGCAAGCAGTTTCTCCTGGGCTTCTCTGGTATCAGCCCGAGCACGTCCGGCTCGACATCTTCTCCTGTAGCGCCGGCACTACCGGGCCAATTCTGAGGTTCACCCCAATGACGACTCACATTCCTGAACGCACTGCCATTGAGTCGGAGATTCCGACCTCTGAAATCTTCCCTCTTGTCACCGTACTCACGGCCCCAGGGGGGCGCTATGAGTTGAAGCCAGAGTTGCGCCAAGTTTGCGCGCTCACATCGGATGGCAAGCTCTATGTCTCAGCTCAACACAGCACTGATCCGTATGTCATGGCTTTCATGGATCAGCTCGAACACGCGGGGTTCGACTATCAGATCCAGAGCTGCTCGATGACCGATATCAAAGCAATCTACCAATCGTCATCGCAAATCGGGCGAATGTCCAAGCAGGTTGAAACCGATCGGCAGGCGCATGCAGTTGCAATCCTTGAGGATGCCCACCGTCGTGGGGCCAGCGACGTTCATATCGTGGTCGGGCATGAGATCACCCGGATCAAGTACCGCATTCACGGCCTGCTGTGGGAAGCCGGCCAGGAAAAAAGCGAAGTAGGCCGCGAGTTGTGCGCAGCGCTGTACAACAGCATGTGCGACGTCACCAAGGATCACTTCCAGCCCCAGATTCCACAAGATGCCCGTGTGAGCCGTCAGTACGTCGAGCAGCTCGGTCTGTTCGGCGCACGTATCGCCACACGCCCGCTCGTTGAAGGGCCGTTGATGGTGATGCGCTTGCTCTACGACGACATGTCGAAGATGACCCTCGAAGACCTGGGCTTTCTTCCCGAGCAAATCAGTCAGTTCGCCCGACTGCGCAGCCTGCCCTATGGCGTGAACCTGATCACCGGGCCGACTGGATCAGGCAAGTCGAAAACGCTCCAGGTCAATATGGATCTCCTGGATCAGGAGGCCTCGAGCACCAAGCATATCCTCACCGTTGAGGATCCACCCGAGTACCGTATCAGAGCTAACCAATCCCCACTCGGGGCCAGTGAGACCTGGGATTCCGCCATCACCAACTCGATGCGACTCGACCCAGACAACCTGATGTATGGCGAGATCCGCGACCTGGCGTCGGCACAGGCTGCGTTTCGGGGCGGCATGACAGGCCACCTGGTCTGGTCAACCCTGCATACGAACAACGCTGTCGCTTCGCTGCAGCGGCTGGCCGACATGGGTGTCGATCAGTATCTGATCACTGACCCCGCCTTGATGACTGGTGTGATCAATCAGTCGTTGCTACCTGTGCTTTGTCCTAAATGCCGCTTACCGGCAAAGGATCATGCAGAGCGGCTGGACAGCGGGCTTCGCGACAGACTCGAGCACCTGCAGATACTCCACAACACGAGCCTCAAGGGGGACGGCTGCTCGAGCTGCAAGGGCCTGGGCGTCGTGGGCCGAACCGTTGTAGCCGAAGTTCTACTGACAGATCTGTCATTCATGCGGGTATTCGCCGAGAGCGGGGCCAGTGCGGCTCGACGCTACTGGGTCAAAGAGATGGGCGGGGTCACGAAGATCGCCCATGCAATCACCAAGATTGCAGCCGGTGAAATCGACCCCCGGCATGCCGAGACGATCATTGGCCCCCTGGACTTCGACCAGCAAGTAGTGGAGCTCACCCATGCTGGCTGAGCTATTGGACATCGTCGATGGGCTGAAGGAGGCATTTCGCGGAAAAATCGAAGGCTTCTATGCGGCGCAGTTCGGCAAGCCTGAGCGAATTCAGTTCTACGAGAGCCTGATGGGCGTGCTCGAGGACAGCATACCGATCGAGGAAGCACTCGAAACAGTAGAGAAAGCATTCAGCAACGGAGGCCGCGATCTACACCCTGTTTCGATCATCTGCAACGAAGTGGCCATGGGGGTACGCGGGGGCAAGACCCTCGCGGATGCTTGTCGGGCCAGGTTCCCCAATGACGAGACGTCGCTCATTCAAACTGGCGAAGACTCAGGAGATCTTGTGCAAGCATTCCGCGATTGCGTGCGCATCATCGAAGTTCGACAGCAGATTGGCCGGCTGGTGGCTTCCGTGGTGCTTCTACCATCGCTGACCTGGAGCCTGATGTGGGTTCTGCTGTACGTGATTGCGCTGTGGCTCGTCCCCTCGATGTCTCGCCGCGATGATCCGGAGAACTGGACGGGGATACCGGCACTCCTGCACATGCTCTCCTACGTGGTCAGTCACTACGGTGTGTTCATCGTGATCACTGTTGTCATGGTGATCATCACCTCGATCCTGACCCTGCCTTACTTCTGCGGCCTGAAGATCTCGCCCACGAGCCCCATGTGGAAGATTCAGCTCAGTAGGATCCTGCAGAGCGCCCGGATCCGGCTCGAGGGAATTCCGCCCTGGTCAATCTATAAAACCCTGCAGGGCTCGGTCTTCCTTCTCAACATGTCGGTGATGCTACGTGCCGGCATCAATCAAAACGCAGCGCTCGACACACTGAAGCGTAGCGCCACCCCATGGCTCCGGGAGCGTTTAGATGCAATCCGCTACGGCGTCAGCGCAGGCAAAAATTTTGGCGAAGCACTGAAGCTCGCCGGCCATCAGTTCCCCGACCCGATGGCCATTCACTTTCTCGAAGTGCTTTCGGCACACACCGGCTTCGCAGCGTCGATGGAACGGTTTGCGAACCGCTGGCTGGATCAAATGCTCAAGCGCGTCGACGCCATGGCCAAAACCATGATCGCTCTTTCAGCCGTATGCATGGGCTCCCTGATGATCCTGGTAGTGATTGGGGTCTTCATGCTCGCTGGCAACGCAACCGAATCGTCAGGTTTCTAACAACACACCAAGGGGTGATGAATATGCAGTTTCCAGGTAACTACAAGCAGCGCGGCTTCTTGTCGATCGACGGCTTGTTCTGGTTGATGTTGATCGTGGTCGCACTCGGTTTCATCATCTGGATGAGCTCACGAATGCTCGGGAGCTCCGACGTGGCCATCGAGCAGAGCAACATCAGCACGCTGATCGCCAATACCAAGAAGTTAAAGGGTTCCACTGGCTACGGAACCGCCGGACAGAACCTGGTGCCGTCTCTCATTGCAATCGAGGGGGCGGGCTCTATGGGGATATCAGGCACAACGCTGGTGAATCAGTGGAACGGCAGTGTCACTGTAGTCAGTAACGGCATGACCTTCACGATCACTGAAAGCGGTGTTCCGAAGAGCGCATGCATCACGCTCGCAACGAAAGTCGCGAAAGATCGCCAGACGACCACCAGCATCAACGGTGGCTCTGCCACTACCGGCGAGGTTCATGCCACCACGGCCACGACGAGTTGCTCCAACGACGCCAACAGCATCACCTGGACCACCTACTGAAGGTTCGTAGCGTGAGCCTCATTGCTGGAGTCGAGTTCGTCGACCTGTACCTTGGCGACGGCTTTTCAGATGTGAAGGGGCTGCCTGGCCAGCCTCGACGCGTCCCTGCACCTGATACTTGGTCAGAGGAACTGGAAGGCCTGCTGCAGCGTTGTATCGATCACTTCAACGCAACCCAAGAACCTGAGTTTTCGTTGATTCTGGAGGGTGTGGTACTCAGGGTCACTCAACTCCAGGATGTGAATGCCAAGCAGGTATTCGTGCTGAACAAGTCGTCGGTGAAGATCCTGCCGCTCGATAACCTTGGGCTGCCGGAAGAGATACACGTCACGCTGATGCAGGAATCCATTCGCGGGCTCATCTTCATTTGCGGGGAAATGGGCTCGGGGAAAACCTCCAGCGCTGCCTCGATCGTCAAAGCCCGACTGGAAGCACACGGCGGCACTGCACTGACGGTCGAGGATCCGCCCGAGCCTCTTCTGCACGGTGAGCATGGACTGGGGCGCTGCATCCAGATCCCGGTATCGCGGCGGAATGGCGGCTATGAAGAAGCACTGGTGCGAGCATTGCGCACCCGAGCAGACCTACTGCTTGTTGGCGAAGTACGGGATACACCTACAGCCGTTCAGGTCGTGCAAGCCTGTATCAATGGCCACCTGATCATCTGCACAGGGCACTCAGGTAGCGTCATCCAGGGCATAGAACGTTTGGCTGTTCTCGCACAACCCCTCCTGCCAAATGCCAGGCAAATCCTCGCCCAGGGGCTCATTGCCGTGATCCATCAGACGTTGATCACGAATGCCTCTGGGATAAAGCGGCTCAAGCTGCAGTGCCTCTCCTTCACGGGGCATGACAGCGCAGCAATTCGCGAAAAAGTCCGCTCGGGCCAGCTATCTACCCTCGAGCAAGAAATTGCTCATCAATCCTCAAGGAGCCTCTGGAATGATCAGTAAACGCAGTCAGTCTGGTTTTTTGGGTGTCGATGCAGTGATCACCTTGATAGTGCTGTCGATCATGATTGCTCTGGCAACTGGCTGGGTAACCAGGCAGATGGATCAACAGGACTACCGCATAGCCGCCGATCAGCAACGCACAGTGGCAGAAGCGTTCTCGAAATATCTGAAAGATCACTACAGCACGGTGCTGGCCAATGCAACAGCGACCGCGCCTGCGCAGATCACTGTGGCCATGCTGCGCAGCACCCAATACCTGCCCGACGGCTACAGTGACACGAACCTGTTCGGACAAACGATCATCGGCCTAGCCAGAAGACCGAACCCCAACCAGCTCGAGGCCATCGTCATCACAACCGACGGTCGTGCAATCCCTGAGATTGGGGTGCGGACGATAGCCGAGAACCTCGGTGGCCCAGGGGGATTCATCTCATCGTTGAATAGCAATGTCATTCAGGGCATTCGGGGAGGGTGGCAACTCGCGTTGAGTAATTACGGGATATCTCCCGGCCCAGGTCACACAGCTAGCGCCCTGTTCCTGATGGATGGAGAGCTGGCAAACGACTACCTCTACCGTAACGCCGTACCTGGCCGCCCCGAGCTCAACACGATGAATACCGCCATCAATATGGGCGGTAACGACATCAACAATGCCGACCAGGTGAATACCCGAGCTGTCACGGCGTCAGAATCGGTAACGGCTGAAACAGTTGAGGCAAGTAGCTGGTTTCGATCGACAGGTGATACTGGCTGGTATAGCGAGAAGTGGGGTGGTGGCATCTATCAGTCGGATGCCGAATGGCTTCGGGTATTCAATGACAAGGGACTACTCACCGGCGGGAGAATCCGTGGCGGCACGATTGAATCGCAAGGTCGAGTCGTTGTGGGGGAGTATCTGGATATCGAGAGTGTTGCTCAGGTGGATGGGGCTTGTGCAAAAACGGGTCTAGTATCGAAGAACTCACAGGGGGGGCTGTTGACCTGTCAAGGAGGGGTATGGCGGGCAAGTGGCGGAGCTTCACTAGGAGCCACATGGGCCATGACGAACACATATGGGCAGGGATGGAGACCCCTAGAATGTCCAGATGGTTATGTCATGACAGGACTCACAGCGCCAAACGAAGACTGGAAAAGTGTCCGGTGTCGCCAGCTCAAATAATAAACAAAGCGAGAGTCTCCAGAATTGAACTTTCAATGGATCGTCATCACCTTCCTAGTAATAGCGAGCGGTGTGCTCGTTAATGTTCTGCACGACGACGCCATAACGTCTGAACAGGCCAGCCTGGATGCGTTGAGCAGAGGCATGCTCGTGTATCGGTCAGCTGTTGCTGAGTATGCTCACAACAACCCTGGCTTCACTGGAGTTCCCTCTACCCTTTCACTGCCGGCCTGGTACAACCGCCCGGCAGGGGTTTCTGCGTATATCGAAAATGGTCAGGCCTTCACGTACTACAGTGATATGGCCCCAGGCCTACCTGCGGCTCTGTCGTCGCTCACAGAGTCTATAGCTGTAGGGGTGAACCGTGCCGGCATCCTCATTTCACCGAACGGTGGCACAACTGGAATAGCCGTGCCTGGCACGGTTCCGAACGGTGCTGTCGTGGCGGTCAACTAGCCGCACTGAAAGCGGTTTCTCAGCCTCCCGAATAATTCCCCCTCCGCGCATTTTTGAATTCGCATTGAGACCGACATGCATCTCCAGCAGCCTATCGCGCATCACCGAAGGCACGGCAAGAGGTCACCATGTCGAAGAAACGGATCAGTACAGCGACGGCGCTGCTGGTTGCACTACAGCTAGGGCAGCTCGGTTGGCTGGGCTGGTTTCAATACGACAAATCAGCAGCGACCTCAAGGCAGCAAGAACAGCTCACGCAAACGTCTGCAGAACTTGATGGCTTGCGAGCCGCCAATACAGAGCTCGCTGAGGCAGTCAGCAGCCTGAAGGGCACTACAAATGCGCAACTAAGCTCTCTGGACACCAAGGTCGCAGAGCTGAAGCAGCTCGCTGATTCCCTGGGCGCGTCCCAAGTTGACACCTTGGAGCTACGGGTCGTTCTCGCTGCGAAGGTAGAGCAGCTCGTCGAAGACGTTACAGCGCTAAAGCGCATTCCTGCTTCGCTTCCTCAGCCAGCGGCCCCCGCCATTCCGACACCAGTTAAATCGCCACCCAAGAAGCGACCGGCTCCTGCCGCCCGCATCGCGAAGGCGAAGCCAAAACTGGCATCACCTCCTCCGTTTGTGTTGCTCGGCATCGAGACCAGGGCAGGGGAACCATTCGCGTCCATCGCCCGTGACGGAGCCGCCAGCCTGGGAGATGTTCAGTTGTTGAGGCCCGGTGAGGCGTATCAAAGCTGGAAGCTGATCCGAGTAGAGGATCGTGCTGCTGTCTTCTCCGCCGGCGGGGAAGAGCGAGTGGTGAGCATCAGATAAATCGGGGCAAGGAATCTGAACATGCAATTGAAATACATCGCACTGGCTGCCGCTCTGTTGCTGTCCAATACAGCGATCGCCGATGAAACCAGTACGACGCGTAAAACCACCACCCAGGAAGCTTCTGCTGCGAAGGCCTGGCGTCTAAACGCTTCGGATTGGCAGCGATACCAGGATCTCCAGGCTGGCCCGCGAGGTACATGGTCTCCAGGCCTTGATCCCATCACTACCCTGGGCCTCAGTGCTGAAACCGATGCTGAGCGCCGACGCTTTGCCGAAATGCTTGTCGAGGCTGAGAAACTGCGTATCGAGCAGGAGCTTGCATTTCAGAAGGAATATGACGCCGCCTGGAAGCGCCTATACCCTGACCTGATACCGGTCATGCGGAGTGGATCCAGCGTCCCTGGCACCGATGCGGCCTCCCCCGCCCAGGCGTCACGCCTGCTGGTATTCGTTTCACAGAAATGTGAAACCTGCGCGGCTTTGGTTAAGCGCTTGGTCACGAGCGGCGCAGCATTCGATCTGTTTCTCGTAGGAACTGACAATGATGACCAGGTGATCCGTGCTTGGGCCAAATCCGTGGGTATCCCACCTGATCGGGTGCGTACCCGCCAGATAACGCTGAATCACGACAATGGCCAATGGTTCGACCTCGGTGGTCTAACCGGCACTCTTCCCGCTGCGTTCAAGCGAGCTGGTGATCAATGGCTACCTGTCGAGCTTTGATTGCAGCGGCAATCTGCGCTGTGGGTGATGTGGAGGCACAGGACTGGCCTGAGATACCGCCGCCGGCGTACCAGGTCGCAGCGCACGCGGGAGGCACTCCATCCGAGCTGCTCTATGCCGTGGCCAAGACCGAGAGCAACACGAAGCTGCGTATTGGGTATTTCCCGTGGCCATGGACGTTGAACATCAAGGGTAAGTCCTTTTACTTCGCAACTCGCCATGAGGCATGCAGCGCTGCCCTGGAGGGTATACGCGAGCATGGCGAGTTCGGTGTCGATATCGGCTTGACCCAGCAGAATTGGGGCTATGTCGGAAAGTTCTGGTTCGCCCATCCCTGTGACGCCCTCGATCCGTACGCGAATCTACAGGCCGCGTCCAAGCAGCTTCGACGTTACTTCGACTCGTCCGGCGACTGGGTAACTGCAGCGGGGCAGTATCACCGCCCTGCCGGAGGACAGCCCGCAAAGCGCTATCGAGCTGCAGTGAGATCACGCCTACGCCAGATCTGCGCTCAGCTCTGCACCTTCCCAATTTCAAACCATTGAGGGCGCGCTGATGCGATCTCTAGTTCTCTCTCTGCCAATGCTTATGGTCTCCGGCGTATGCACAGCGATGACCGTCGTGGCAGATTTCGGTGGCATCCCTGCAGCCCCCTTCTACGCGGGGATATCTGCGGAACCAGCAGATAGTCACAGCGCAAGTCAAATGCAGCCCCATCCTCCAGTCGGCCCAGCAGGAATTGAGGACATGCTGCCTGTTCCGAGCCAGCTCACACCTGGTGAGGTCGAGCGTAAAGCCGTGCAGCTCCCCATGTTGCCAGCCCCTCTTTTCATCGTCGGTGACGACAACCGATCTCTCGCATGGATCCAGCGCAATCAAGCAGCCCTTCATCAACTGCAGGCTGTGGGTTGGGCGGTCAATGTTCGTGACAAGGCGGCTCTCGGTCGTATCCGGGCAGCCGCTCCAGGTCTTGGCGTCATACCCATGCACATTGACGACTTCGCTGCCCGGGTTGGCCTGAAACACTACCCTGCCCTGATCACGCGTACTGCCGTGGAGCAATGATCATGTCACGTCAGCATGTGATTGAAGCGCTGCTTCGCCCAGCGGTGGAGCTCTACACGACAGCAATATGCCTTCTGTGTGCAGTGCTATGCCTATGGGCACCATGGTCGGTGGCGCTCAAACCGACAGTCGGCGCTGGAATGGCCGCAGCATTTTTACTGTTGGCATTCCATCGGGCGATGGATGCCTGGCAGGTGCTCATGTACCAGCGAAACATCAGGAGACTTCCCAAGTACGAAATGGCCAGTGCCAACGTGCCTGTAAGCTCCTCCCACCTGTTCCTCGGCAGGGGGTTCCAATGGACGCAGAAGCACACGCAGCGCCTCTACAGCACGTTGAAACCGGAAGTCGCGAAGTATGTGACCCCGAGCAAGCTCTACCGATCCGCCCGCCGGCTTGAGAAGCGCCTTGACCGTGAAGGCCAGAAGCTTTTGCCACATCCGCTGGCAAGAGCCGTCAGGCGCGGGCTCCAGTGGGACAGTGCTTTCAACCCGGTTCGGCCACTTCCGCCGGTCGGTGGTTCACCGATCCTTCATGGCATTGAGCCTGACGAAGAGGACGTACTACTACCGCTCGGTGAGCGGGTGGGTCACACCCTCGTCCAGGGCACGACTCGGGTGGGTAAAACCCGCCTGGCCGAGCTGCTCGTCACGCAAGACATCAGGAGGGTCAAAATCGTCCAGGGCAGGAAGGAACATGAAGTGGTCATTGTCTTCGACCCGAAGGGGGATGCTGACCTGCTGCGACGGATGTATGCAGAGGCCAAGCGTGCGGGCCGACTCGACAGCTTCTACATGTTCCACCTTGGCTGGCCGGAAATCTCGGCTCGCTATAACGCCGTAGGTCGGTTCGGTCGAATCTCCGAAGTCGCCTCGCGTATTTCTGGGCAACTGGCCAGTGAGGGTAACTCGGCAGCATTCAAGGAGTTCGCTTGGAGATTCGTGAACATCGTGGCGCGTGCCAGAAACGCTCTCGGCCAACGGCCTGACTACCTGATGATTCAGCGGGACGTGGTCAACATCGATGCGCTGTTCATCGAGTACGCCCAGTTCATGCTGCCTCAGAAAGATCCAAAAGCCTGGGAACTGATCGTGGCCATCGAGAACGGCCTGAACGACAAGAACATCCCGCGCAACATGCACGGTCGAGACAAGCGTGTGGTGGCCATCGAGCAGTATCTCGCCATGCGCAAGATCCACGACCCCGTGATGGATGGCCTGCGCAGTGCTGTGAGGTATGACCGCACCTACTTCGACAAGATCGTTGCGTCACTCCTACCGCTCCTGGAGAAACTCACCACCGGCAAGATTGCCCAGTTGCTTGCTCCAAACTACACCGACCTCGAGGATCCACGCCCCATCTTCGACTGGCAGCAGATCATCCGTAAGCGCGGCATCGTCTATATCGGCTTGGATGCTCTCTCTGACCCAGAGATTGCATCTGCCGTCGGCAACAGCATGTTCGCTGATCTGGTATCGGTCGCAGGCCACATCTACAAGCACGGGATTGATGACGGGCTGCCGGGGGAAGGCGCGAGCAAGGTGGCGATCAACCTGCATTGCGACGAATTCAACGAGTTGATGGGCGAAGAGTTCATCCCGTTGATCAACAAGGGGGGAGGTGCCGGCATGCAGGTAACGGCCTACACCCAGACCATGAGCGACATCGAGGCCCGCATCGGGAGTCGAGCGAAAGCCGGCCAGGTCGTGGGTAACTTCAACAACCTCATCATGCTGCGTGTTCGTGAAACAGCCACTGCAGAGCTACTGACAAACCAGTTGCCCAAGGTCGACGTATACACCACGACGCTCGTGTCGGGAGCGACCGACTCATCTGACCCCACAAGCGATACCGACTTCACCTCAGCGACACAGGATCGGGTAAGCACTTCAAGCGTTCCGATGATAGAACCCGCCAGTGTTGTTCGGCTCCCTAAAGGTCAGGCGTTTGCGCTGCTCGAGGGCGGGCAGCTCTGGAAAATCCGGATGCCACTCCCTGCCTCGAATGACGATGACCTGATGCCAGAGAACCTCGAAGCGTTAGCGGGCTACATGCGCAAGAACTATCGAACCAGCGGCCAATGGTGGTCTGGTACAGCGGCTCCAGACTACAACGAGGAGTCGCTGCTCAATGATTTAGAGGAGGCATCCTGATGCCAATCCGGGAGGCGGCAAACAACGGGCACTCGCTCGTTCGCACGGCTCAGGCGGTACTCCAAGTCCAATCCATTACGCTGCCAGCATCGAGTAGATACCTGGATTCGCTGCTGCAACTTCAAACAAGGATCCAGCTCGGGCTGGCAGCAGATGAGTTACTCAGCTTGCTCGAAGTCCACGGCCTGGCTCCTCGTCTGGTTGGGCCTATCCCTGACCCGGAATCGAACTGCTCCCTGATGATCACCATTGAACCACCAGAGTTCGCACCGCAGCTCATCACCTGCACAACAACCAGCATCACTCTGCACTGAATCAGGTAGCCACCATGGCAGATCAATCACGCGCGCCGGCACAGCCAAAGGAGCCCCCAAAGGGGATACTTGGACTCATCCACAAGGCGAAAGTAGCAGTCGGCGTGCTGCTGCTCTCCCTGTGCGTGAGCATCCTGATTGAATGGCTGGGTATTGCATTCGATCTGTGGGACGAAGAGGGCTACCTGCACGCGAAGGCCATGCTCACCATCGAGCTCGGCTGGATCTCTGACGATTTCACGCGATCTCTCTTGATGTCTGATCCAGGCCAAGCAGCGCAGCAACTGACCTTCACAGCCTACGAATGGCTGTTCGTGAAGACGGGCTTCCTCGACTGGATCGTGAGCGCTCGGCAACCGTTGCCGCAGGGCACATCCGTCCTCAAGGTCTACTCGAACCAACTTGCGGTGGCCATCGAGGACTACCTGCTGGCGACGCTATACGTCACGCTGACATTTATGGTTCGCCTGGTCATCCTCACATTGACCAGCCCGTTGTTTGTAATGGCAGCGATGGTCGGGCTGGTGGATGGACTGGTGCGACGTGACATTCGGCGGTTCGGCGCCGGCCGCGAGTCTTCGTTTGTCTATCACCACTCGAAGCGGCTGATCGTTCCACTCTTCCTCTCGGCCTGGCTGATCTACCTATCACTGCCCTTCTCCGTTCATCCGAACTGGGTGCTTCTACCGTGCGCGCTGTTGCTTGGCCTTGCTGTCTCGATCACGGCGGGCTCGTTCAAGAAATACCTCTAACCATTACCAGGAGGCTCACATGACCTATGAATACGCAACCTCGTACGTCGAACTGGACTACAAGCGCGAACGTTCGGGGGTCTGGATCTTCAAGACCGATTTGCCTTTGACTGAGCCAGATATTTCTTCAACGGGTGACTGGCAAAAACAGCTCAACAAGATGGGGGGAGCGGGCTGGGAACTGGTCAGCGCGCAGCCGCTGCTGAGGGGGGTGTACCAGATCCCCGAAAGTACACAGGCCGGCGGCAGCGCCATCAGCTACCCGATAACGGCAGGGTTTTGCCTGTTCTGGAAGCGTCCGAAAGAGGCTGCGAATTAATTCTCGGCTGGCAAAAAAGAGTTATCTGTTCATCTGTCGATGCATTTCCGTGAGGCTTTCACCCGTACATTCATGACGGGTCAGCCTCGATGCAACCAAGCCATACCTACGTGCGCCGTGTCAGTCAGTGCTTCGTACTGGCAGGCGTATTTCTACTCTCGGCGCAGACGTGGGCAAGCGGTAATCCTCAGGAAATCCGCGAAATATCCCTTGCGCTGAAACAGCTCGAAAACGTCAAAGCGATCATCAAGCGTGCGCAAGCCCAGGCGCGCGCGTCTCGTGACGTGCGCGGCAGCCGTTACGAGCTTGATTACGACCTGATCCAGTCTGACCTCACTCGCATCGAGGCTGGGTTACAAGGCTATCTCGCCCCATCAAGAGCTCAGCCTCGAGACATCCAGGAAATCACTGGCGACTACAGCCGTGATCGAGGAGCCCCGCAATGAACCAGGAGCAGAAGGCAGCTTTTGAACTGGGCGCAGGATATTCAGCGGATGACCTGTCGCTTGCGATCTCCGGTTTCGTCGCAGTTTTACTCTTCCTGTTCGTTGCGTGGGTGTTGCTGTCCGCCTATCGCGGCTGGGCTGACCGAAGCCTCGCCCTGAAAAAGTTCGGGGGCACCCTGCTGCGCCTGGCCGTCCTTCTTTTCGTTGTCCTTCTGATTATTTCTCGCTAGGAGTGTTTTCAATGCACAAAGTCCAAATCCTGTGGCTTCGCCTCATCGCCGGCATCACGGCTCTGCTCGCCTCGCCGGCATTTGCTGCACTCCCTAGACCAGATGCACCTAGCCGCGGAACAGAAGGCGGCTTCCTCAAGATGCTCCAGAACTATGGATACGACATTGCCGTAGTGTTCGGCCTGGGAATCGCGGTGGTCGGCTTCAGCATCGTTGCGATAAACGCTATTCAGAAATTCCATGAAGTGACTCAGAAGAAAGCAACCTGGACTGAGTTTTTCACCGTCGTCCTGGTCGGCGGTGGTCTGCTGATCATCGTGATCTGGTTGGTAAACAAGGCATCCGAGATCCTCTGATGGCTGTCGAATTCTTACCAGAGCGCTTGAACCGCCCGCCTGTGGTCTTTCGTGGCCTGACCTCGGCTGAGATGTTCATGTCGTTTTTTTCCGGCGCTGCCTTAGGGATTGGGCTGGGCATCGCGATCTTCATCCTGTCGGGTTACTGGGCGGTGATTCCCACAGCAACACTGTTGGCGGGTTTTCTTTGTGTCTTTTTCGCCGGCAAAGCGCTGGCGATCAAGAAGCGTGGCCGGGCAGTGATGTGGCTCTACCGATCTCTGCAGGCCCGCCTGACCCTCTCTTCGTATGCCTCTTTTTTCGAGGCCCTTGGTGTAGCTGACCGCAGGCTCGTCCTGCAGGAAAGCTCCTGGTCCCTGCGCAGGAAGTGATCTCATGAGTCGGTACAAACGTGCTCTGGATGAGCGAGATTCACATATCAAAACACTCCGCATTGGGTGCGGGATCCTCATCGGCTTTTGCCTGTTGCTCGCCTATGGGTGGTACTCCGCCCCGAAGAACCTGACCGTACACAATCCACCAGACCTTCGCTCTGGCAGCACCAGAGAGTGGTGGGTTGTTCCACCGAGCACTGTCTATTCGTTCGCCTATTACATCTTCCAGCAGCTCAACCGCTGGCAAACAGATGGCTCTATCGAATACGAGCAGAACATCTACAACCTGCAGGCGCTGCTGACTCCATCCTGCCGGGCATTTCTTGAAGCAGACGCGAGCAGGCGCAAGGCCGCGAATGAGCTGCTCAAGCGTGAGCGATCCGTGTACGAGATTCCCGGACGGGGATTCAAGAACAGCCGAGTCGATGTCGAGGGGAGAGACAGTTGGGTGGTCTATCTGGATCTGGTGACCGACGAACACTACATGGCTGAGCCCGTTAAGAGCACGCTCGTTCGCTACCCTATCCGTGTCGTGCGCAATGACGTCGATCCAGAACTGAACCCTTGGGGGTTGCAACTGGACTGCTATGCCGAAGTGCCTCAACTACTGAGTGTGGTGCGGGAGGGCGAGCAGTGAGAGCGAAACTACTCCTAACGCTAGCGGTTATTGGGCTCTGCACCAGCGCCTCCATCGCTCATGCGGTTGAAGTGTTCAAGTGGAATCGCGTACCTCTACCGATTCAGCTCTCTGTTGGCCATGAGCGTATCGTCTTCATTGATCGCAACGTGAGTGTTGGAGCACCTCGTTCCCTGACCGGCAAGCTGCGTATCCAGAGCGTTGCAGGTGCAGTGTATCTGCTTGCCAATGAGGCGTTTACGCCAAGTCGGCTACAGCTACGAGACGATGAATCTGGTGAGATCATCCTGCTCGACATCGCCACCACTGATAATGCCGGCCAGCTCGAACCGGCGAAGGTCGTCACGGGCGATAGAGTCTCGACTGGCGCCCAGGGCGATTCGACGGGGCAGGCAAGCAGGGAACCTGCAGTAGAAGCTGCACCTGCCAGAACACCTGCCCCGGTCGCGCTGACCCGCTATGCCGCGCAGATGATGTATGCCCCCCTCAGAACAGTGGAGGCCTTACCCCATGTGCAGCAAGTTCCGGTCAGGTTGACTGGGCATATCCAAACGCTTGCCCCCACTCTCGATATCGATGCTATGGCACTGGGGGCGTGGAGCCTGGGGTCATTCACGGTTACTGCTGTTCGACTCGTGAACCGCCGCCGTGAGCGCCTTCAACTGGATCCGCGAGACCTGCAGGGTGATCTTTACGCTGCGACCTTCCAGCACAACGACCTCGGCCCGGCCGGCACGCCGGCAGATACGACAACGGTCTATGTCGTGACGCGCGACAAGTCTTTAGAGCTGGCTTTGCCACCAACGCCGGGCGTGGGAGTTTCTGACCGTGAGTAATCCCATCCTGAAGCTCATCGTAGCCCTGGCGCTGGTCATAACCCTTGTGGTCTTCGTTCTATGGCCGAGCAGTGAGCTGCCAGAAACTGCCCCAGCAAAACAGGCCGCTCTTGATAAAACACTGACTGTCGAAGAGCTCGAGGCGCTTGGGCTTGTAGGTGATACACCGAAGGATACGGTGGCCACCCTCGTCGGTCAGGTGAAGGCTATGCGAGAGGATCTAGAGCACGTCGCACAGGAAAACAAGCGCCTCATCGATGAGAACGAACGACTGCGTGGAGAGCGCAGGAATATTGATCAGACCGTGGAGCGCGCAGTAGAAAATGTCAAACAGGAGAGCCAGAGCCAGGCCAACCAACTGACATCCGTTCTGGACAAACTGCAGGGCGAGCTTGATCAGCTCAAGCAACGCGGCAGTGGGTACGATGACATTCCTCTGGGGCTGGGACTGGAAGGTAACGGGCTGGGGGCTGAATCGATCAGTCCTGGCAAAGCCGACGAGCTCGTCTGGCATTCGCCGCTCGACACCATTGCAACCGACCGCTCCGGTAACAGGAAGGAACCGTCAGCATTCCCCAGCTCGTTCTCGAGCCTGAGCGGTTCTCTCGCTGATCTCGACGACAACCCCATCTCCGACTCACAGCGCAGCCTGAGGGCCAACCTGAAAGGAGAGCGGGACATTGGCGAGGCAACACCACGCTTCACCATCCCGGAGAACTCGACACTCATGGGATCGGTGGCCATGACGGCGATGATTGGACGTGTGCCGATTCAAGGCTCGGTGACCGACCCCTACCCTTTCAAGGTGCTGATCGGCGCCGACAATCTGATTTCCAACGGCATCGAACTCCCCGACGTAGAGTCTGCTGTCGTATCCGGTACTGCCACCGGCGACTGGACGCTGTCATGCGTGAGCGGTGCCATCAACAGCATCACTTTCACATTCCAGGATGGCCGTGTACGCACTGTACCGGCACCACAAGCTGTGGCGAGCGGACAATCCAACAGCAGTCAACGCAGCACGATCGGCTGGATCTCAGATCCTTATGGCGTGCCGTGCATCGCAGGCACTCGTAAGTCCAACGCCAGTCAGTTCATTGCCAGCCAGTTCCTGATGGGCGGACTGGCAGCCGCTGGCGAGGCGTACGCTAATCAAGAGACCACCACGACTGCGGACTCCTCAGGATCTTCCTCTGCAGTAACCGGAAACCTGGGCAATTACATCCTGGGTAAAGCCGGCGCCGGCGGCATGGAGGACGTGCGGAAGTGGGCGATGGAGCGCTATGGCCAGACCTTCGACGCCGTCTACGTCCCACCGGGCCAAGAGGTGGCGATTCATATCACGAGCCAAATCCCAATCGACTACGAACTCAACGGACGAAAGGTGAAGTATGAAAGCAGCCAGTCTGCCCTTCTGGATCTTGATTAGCCTGGCTCTGTCGGGCTGCTCAACCACCTCCGAGGAGATGTTGCCGCGCGGCGATAAAACCATGATGGATCTCTGGAACAGCAGCGGCCACGGCACTAAGCAACAATTCGCCGACGCGCGCGCCTCACTGCGCCGGCCTCTTACAGACCAACAGATGCAGCAGTATCCCGCCGAGCAAGAAGCCTATACGCGCTCGGCCCAGAACGAGATCTACAACCTGTTCCCAAGGTTACCGAACCCTGACCTGGTGATGTACGTGTACCCGCACCTGGTCGGCAACGAGCCGGCGCCAGTCCCTGGATATTCAACCGTTTTTCCCTTCTTCTCTAGGGTGCAATACGCCATGCCAGGTGAGCGCACGGAGGATTACTGATGCTGCAGAAACTGCTGTCGTTTGCTGGTTTTCCAACAGTCTCTCGTACACCGACGCCAGCGCGAAGGCTCTTTGCCGATCCCGGCCAGCCCACTCGCCCCTTGATGCAGTCTGACGTCGACGCGATGTACAAACCGCTGCCCAGCTTTGCCTCCCAACTGCCATGGGTCGAATACCTCAAGGACGAGCAGGCGATCCTGCTGAGCGATGGTATCTCTGTCGGCGCCGCATTCGATGTAGGGACGATCCCCACCGAGGGGCGCGGCGAAGCCTGGTTGGAGCAGGTTCGCGACGTCATAGAAGATGCCCTGCAGGACAGCTTCAACGAGAAAGAGGACAGCCCCTGGGTCGTGCAGTTTTACTGCCAGGACAGTGACGACTTTCGGGACTACCTGGAAGCGTTAAAGGCTCACATCAAACCGGAAATCCTGGATAGCGAGTTCACCCAAAGCTTTCTGGAGCAGACACGAAGGCACATGCAGGCGATCGCCAAAGAAGGTGGATTGTTCAAAGACGAAATGGTGACCCGCACGCCCTGGCGAGGAACCATCCGCAAGGCACGCATCGTGGTGTACCGCTGGATACCCAAAGGCGAGGGAGTTGATCTCTACGATATGTCCCCACTGGAGGCCCTGAATGATGCCTGTGCGCGACTGACTGCATCTCTGGCAGGTGCCGGAATACCAATAACACGCATGTCGAAGCGACAGTTTCATCGCTGGATGTTGCCCTGGTTCAACCCCGCCCCGGATGCTGGTGATCCACAGGCCTGGTATGACCTGGTCGACAAGAGCCACCTGGCGGCTGAAGAAGCACCGCCCCCGGGCTCACTCCCGATACCTGAAGATGATCTAGCTGAGTCCCTGCTTTTCACCTCGCCCAAGTCACTGCCAGAGATAGGCTGGGCGTTTGATGGCATCTACCACCAGATCGTGACGGTAGAGCGGCTGCGCAAGCAGCCTAGCCCCGGCCATTTCACGGGTGAGGTAAAGCGTGGCGATGCAATCAACGCGCTGTTCGACCTCATGCCAGATGGCTCCATCTTGGCCATCACCATGCTGGTCACTCCTCAGGACGTGCTCGAGGAGCACCTGGCCCAGCTCTCGAAGAAGTCGATCGGGGAGAACCTTGAGTCGGAGCTCACCGCTCGGGACTGCGCTGAAGCACGTCAGTATCTTGGGGAGCGCCACAAGCTCTACCGAGGCAGTATTTCGGTATACATCAAGGGGCATACGCGCGAGGAGTTACGCCGGCGCCGCCGACAGGTTGTCAACGCTCTGCAGCAGGCCAACCTGGAGCCCACCGCTGAAGCAGACGAAGTCGCTCCCTGCAGCAGCTACCTACGCTGGCTCCCCATGGCATTCAATCCCATGGACGACAAGTACAACTGGTATTCCAAGTTCATGTTCGTCCAGCACATTGCTGGATTTGTGCCCCTATATGGCCGTTCGAGAGGAACTGGCACCCCGGGGCTGACATTCTTCAATCGTGGCGGGGAACCGCTGTGCTTTGACCCAACCAGCAAGCATGACCGGCAAGCCAACGGCCACTTACTCCTTCTGGGGCCAACTGGCGCCGGTAAATCTGCCACGCTGGTCAAGCTGATGATGGAGCTGATGGCCATACTCCGGCCGCGCATGTTCGTGATCGAGGCCGGCAATAGCTTCGGGCTGCTAGCCGATGATATGGCCAGGAAAGGCCTCACAGTGAACAGGATCACCATCAAGCCGGGCGGACTTGATCACAACGGTCATCAGTTGAGCCTGAATCCATTCGCCGAAGCCTGGAAGCTGCTGGAACTGGCGAAGGTCGAGCTCGACGAACCAGAGTTGGATGATGCCGATGAACTCGCAGCGGATGATGACGACGCGCAGCGTGATCTCATGGGGGAGATGGAAATTGCTGCGCGCCTCATGATCACCGGCGGCGAGCCTAAAGAGATCGAGGCGATGACGCGCGCTGACCGGAGCATGATTCGCACGGCCATTTTCAATGCTGCAATGGCCACGCGTGAACTCGGTGTGCAGACACTGCCTTCGCACGTTCGCGACGCCCTCTTCGGGTTGTCACGCGATGAGGACAAGCCAGAACGCCGAAGAGATCGGGCAGCAGAAATGGCTGAGTCGATGAATCTGTTCTGCCAGGGGTTTGAAGGCGAGCTGTTCGACCGGCCATCGGCGCCTTGGCCGGACGCCGACTTCACACTGGTTGACCTGGCGACCTTTGCGCGCGAGGGCTACGACGGCCAGATGGCCATCACCTACATTTCCCTTCTGAACCGAGCCAACAACATTGCCGAACGGGAACAGCATGCTGGTCGCCCCCTGATCGCGCTGACCGACGAAGGACACATCACAACGACGAACCAGCTAGTGGCTCCCTATGCGGTCAAAATCACCAAGATGTGGCGCAAGCTTGGGGCCTGGTACTGGATTGCCACTCAGAACCTGGCGGACTTCCCGGACATCGCGGAGAAAATGCTCAACATGATCGAGTGGTGGCTGTGCCTGACTATGCCGCCTGCAGAAGTGGAACAGATCGCACGCTTCAAGCGCCTGACAGATGCGCAGAAGGAGTTGCTGCTCTCGGCCACCAAGGAGCCTCGCAAATACACCGAAGGGGTCGTGCTTTCAAAACGGGTCGAAGCGCTGTTTCGGGTCGTACCGCCGAGCATCTACCTGGCTCTGGGTATGACTGAGAATGAAGAGAAGGCAGAGCGTCGTGAGCTCATGCGTGAGCACGGTGTATCAGAGGTTGAGGCCGCCTATATGGTTGCCAACAAAATCGACCTTGTTAGAGGAATCAAACCTCATGACCAGGTAGAAGCCTGATGGCACTGCGCAGAACCCGTCTCATGGATACGACGCTTGGTGAACTGCGTCGGCTCAAAGAGATGGGGCCTGAGTCGAGCTACCGGGCAGCATTGAAGATTTCTGCCCCCACGATCCTCGAGGAGCTGATCGTCTTCCAGGACAGCCTAGAGGCGACCTCGAGCGAACGAATTTGCGAACTGGTTGCCGACTGGCTCTGGCTCCGGATCCTCGGTTGGTGTCAGAAGAACCAGGTATCGGAAGCGCAGCAAGATGAGCTGTTCAAGCTGTTTGAGTCGGTACGGCAAGGCCTACCACTCAATGACACGGGCCAAGGAAAAATTACCCCCAGACCAAAAACTAATTAAGTAGTTCTTTGCAGCGCGCGTTTGATCAGGATGGCTCCATTGAAACTGAGGAGCCGTCCCATGCATGCGAATCGAACTCACCTGATCCCTACGCTAATGCTGGGGTTGCTTTTCCCTCCCACAGTGGCCCAGGCCGCCCCAGACCAGGTCATTGTCTACACCACCAGTGATATTCACCTCAGCGGAGTCCCTGCCGACGCCAAGATCATTTCCCTGGATCGTGTGCAGGTGCTGGAGGAGCAGATCTCGCACGGACTATCTGCCAATCCACAGCAAGCGCAGGCGCAGATCAATCAGCTAATGGGAAGCTCGCGTTGGCTCAAATTCAAAGACGAGATCAAAGAGGCCAACAGAGGTTTACAGCAAGCCTGGGCCGTGAAGATCGACAAGCTCCCCGCCGTCACCGTCAATGACAGTCACGTCGTTTATGGCCAGCCCAACGTCGCTGTCGCCCTGGAGATGATCCGTAAAGCGAGGGGGCTGTGATGCGTATGACAGTCTCCTCGAAAGCACTGGGTGTCCTGTGCTTGAGTTTCTGCGGCAACACCTTCGCCCTCAATACCGCCACGATCACAGCTTCAACGCTGTCTCCTACATGCCTGGATTATCGGGTTGTGGGTATCTGTTATTGGCTCTTCTGCACTGTCGCGGGTTGCAAGGTCAGAACATCGGTCAAGGTGCGTCATTACATTCCCGAGACGGTGGTATCGAGCTACTCGCAAACGGGAAATAACCCTTGGGTAGAAGTCGCACCATTGAGCATGCCCAATCCGCTGGCAATGGACGGTGGAGAAGACCAGTCATCGTCTAAATACAGCAGCCTGCGCTTCAAGAACGCAGATGTGGTTGGGCACCCTGGTGGTTATGCCCTTTCACAATTCGCCTCACAGTCTGGATACGCCTGCGCCACCGGCGCCTCACCCTACATGCCCTATTTCCTGAGCACTCTGGACTCGCTCGCCTGGCGACATAGCGTCCCGGAGTTGATGTATCCAGAAGCACTGATACCGGGTATGCGCGAGATCGGCTCGACTGCAGACAACTGGGGGCATCTCTACCCACGCACTGGCTGGGTCAACCAGACCAACGATTACAAAGCGGCCGCAGTGGTCGCACAGCGCGCTGCAGATATCTTCACCCAGCGTTTTCAGCCCCATGTCTACCAACCTCTGACCCCCTCATCCCGTGCCGGTTATTGGCCCCCAGGGAAGATCAAAGAGGGCGACTCCAGCACTCATAAATGGCAAGCACTGTGGCCAAAGCTGGAGATGACGTGCGCAACCTTCCCCGATACTGGTCTGCTGGATCCGGTCATCAGTGATAGCGCTTTCAACCACTCAGAGGAAGGCAGCTATGCCTGGTCGCTTTGGAGGCCTTATTCATGCTGCCAGCGACGTGGGCAGATTTTCCTCGGCTCAGTGGATTTCCAATAGGAGTTCATGGGATGAAGACTAATTTCATCAATTACGCTGGCCTTTGGGTTGTACTTTCACTTCATTCGCTACCAGCAATGGCGCTCATGGACGCAGGGGTCAGCGTGAATGATACGGGTGTCGGTGCAACAGTATCTGATGACTTGTATTACAAGATCGGAGGTGCGGAAGTAGCGACTCGCTCATCCAGCCGCATGAATACCATTGGGTTTGGTATTGGTGCAGAGTGGGAAGGCTTCCAGATGTGTAGCAAACTGGATTTGGAGGCCACTGTTGCTAACCAGTTGAATGGTTTGTCCAATGGCTTCAAAAGCATGATGTCCGAAATCATGCAGGGAGCCACTGCAGCAATAGGCTCATTACCTGCACTCATCATTAAGCGCGCCAACCCAGATCTCTATGACCTATTAAATAACGGGGTTCTACAAGCCCGAGTTGATTTTGATAAGGGTCAGCTCAACTGCCAGCGCTTCACCGAGATCATGGAAGGGGCCATGTCTGGTACGGGCTGGGACAGAATGGCAGCGCTGAAAGCCTGGCAAGAAAAGATTGGAGAGATGCGTGGCGATGCAGTGGCCGTTCAAGAAGAAGTGGCCAAGGAGTCGGGCAACAAGGGTGTCCCGTGGGTCGGTGGCGAAACACGCGGTGGCCGTGGTCAGGCTCCCGTTTCCATCACCAAGGATACGGTGATCGCCGGCTACAACATTCTGAATGGACGTCATCAGGCCGACGATCTCTCACCCGTTCCATCCAGCTCGTGCACCGGCGAGCTATGCCGGCATTGGCCTACTCCCGAGGATGCCGCCGCGTTCATGACTCGAGTGGTCGGCGAGCAGCTCGTTCGTACCTGCGAAGGATGCGAGAAATCCAAGACCACCGCTGGCGTTGGGCTGATGCCTCTTATCGCGGAAGAGCAAGAGAAGATTCAGGTCGCTCTTGAGGACTTGGTCACCAAACGTGCGCCAATCAACGACGAGAACCTGGACAAGGCAAGTGGTGGGTCGATGCGTACTAATCGAACGCTCATCGAAGCGCTGCAGCGAGATCCAGACCAGAACGTACTGATTCAGCGTCTATCAGGCGAGATGGCCCTGGTTCGTGTTCTGGAGCTAGCGGTATCGGTCAGTCGGGCGATGCTCGCCGGCATGAAGGAGCCCAACATCGCGAATGTATCGGAAGCGATGGCGACCAACGATCGCAGCCTCTCCATGCTCGAGCGCGAGATCAACATGATCAAGCTGGAGCTCGACCTGCGCAACAGCATCGCCAACAACACTGCGGTGACCATCCTAGAGCGACGTGCTGGCCGACGCGAAGCAGGCAAGCCTATTGATCAATATGACCCAGTCATAAATCGTCCGGCCCAGACAGATGAGTCGAGGGGCCAGTAATGAAGAGCTGGTTCATTCGCTACCTTACCAAGACGAGCTTCACAGCCATCTTCCTCACTTGGAGCTTTGTGGCACTGGGACTGGCCATGGCCATGCAGTTTGCCGGCGCGACTTTTGCCGGGGCCGGTCGGTTCAGTGAATCCGTGCAGACGGCCATGCCCTGGTTGTTTCCGCTCAGGGCCCTGATCTACATGTGGGGTGCCCGCTACTGGTGGACTCGTTACCGAACGCTCATCGAGGCGGGCCCACTTCCTGACCTGCAGCGACGTGCCCGAAACCGCATTGCGGTAGCCTGCTTCTTCTACATTTTGTTGGTCGAGTACGCCGCCTGGTCGGGCGTCCTGGAGGCTCGCGCATCATGATGACGCACAGCTACTTGGAGTATTTCCTCACCCTGCTGGGCTGGATCCTCAACAACAGCCTGACAGACCTCCTGATCGGAACCGGCCTGGCCGTACTCCCCTTGGCATTTGTGATCGCCAGCAGCTTCCTCAAAGCGCGTGACCAAGGGGCTGACGAAGGCAACAAGGGTGTGCTGGCCATGACCTGGGTTGAAACTCGGGTCTACACCATGGTCTTCATCAGCATTTTTGGCTTCATTCCCTTCGTGCCCATCCAGCTCGGGGTGATCAAGATCGACAGCAGCCGATCCGATCAATGCGGTCGATCCGTCGTGCAACCTGCTAATACGGGGTGGGGTCAGAGTTTCAGCTCCCTGAATGGACAAAGCGCCAAGGTGCCAATGTGGTGGTTCCTCGTTCACACAATCTCCAAAGGTGTGACAACCGCTGCGGTTGCCAGCATCCCTTGTGGAACAGAGCTTCGTCAGGCGCAGATCGAGATCGACGAAATGCGCCTGACTGATCCTTACCTGCGCCAAGAGGTCGGTGATTTCGTAAGGGACTGCTATGCGAACGCCCGAGTGGCGCTATTCGATGAGCGCCCAGCCCTGACCGAGGAACAGAAGATCGATGTCGGCTGGATTGGTAGCAAGTTCTTCATGAGCACCGCTGGCTACTACGACCAGGAGTACTCGCGCACTCCTCGAGCTAACTGGCCGTATGACTCAACGCGTGATGCTGGCCTGCCCCAGAACGCCGGCGGAGGCTTTCCCAAATGCAAGCAGTGGTGGGCTGACTCAGGCATCGGTCTTCGAGATCGGTTGATTGAGCAGATACCGCCTACGACCTGGGAGCGGGTGCGCAACGCCATTACCTTCACATCCCAGGCCGAGTCCGAGAATGCACTGATTCGCACACTGGTAAGCCCCAAGCGGCAGCGCCTGACAGAAGGCGGCATTTACCCCAGCTACAGCTCTCTCGATCCGTCTGCCCTCGGCTACGTTGGCGGAGCTGCTGCTGCCGTAGGCACCGGACTGGGCAGTGTCGCGTTCTTCCCGATGATGCATGCAGTGAGGGAGACAATCCCATCGGTGCTCGCCTACACCATCATGATGGCCATCATTGCCCTACCCCTGGTGCTCGTCATTAGTGCATTTGACATCAAGGCATTCGTTACTTGCACCATCCTGATGTTCGCTCTGTACTTCCTGCACTTCTGGTTTGAACTTGCACGCTGGCTGGACAGCCGATTGCTTCAGGCGCTTTATGCTAGCGGCGGGCCGAATTTTGGAGAGGGAATACTCGACTTCTCCGCCGACCCTGCCGGAGACATGTACATGGACTTCGCTACAGCTTTGATGTTTCTAGTTGTCCCGGCGATATGGCTGGGACTGTTAGGATGGGCAGGCGTCAAAGGAGGTAACTTTGCCGGAAACGCAATAGACTCTGCCGGAAAGGGTGTAGGCAATGCTCAAAAGAGCGGACAGGACAAAATAGACCCTGTATGAGACAAGCGGCCATACCCAGAGGGCCACTCTAGTTCGATTTCAAGATTTCCAGAAGTCCCAAGGATTCCAGGCGGTATTAAAGCCATCATCAAAAAAAGATTGATCTTGCTGCCTGCCTCTTGACCCAAAAGTGACAAGGACAAAAAGACCAATGATTGCTGCGGCGATCCAGAATGCAGCTAGCAATAAGGCAGCTACTCCTGCCACGCCCATCATTACTTTCAACACTAGCAAACAAGCTCTCAACATCTTGCCACGCTCACCAGCCCTTTGAATCAGGTTGTTCTCCATCCGGAACCAGGCTACACGAAAGCGCTTGACCGCATTCCCCAGCTCGAAGCCGAAGCGATGGGCGAGAGATGGCTTATGGGCGCGGTACTGAGAGCTTGCCATGATCGATTCCTCTGGGCAGCCACGTTTCGATTGCATAGTGCCACAATTAGGGCATGCCGGCGACCCAGTCAAGCTTTTTCGACGCGACGACATAGAGGCTGATGCAGTGCTATTGCAATGGCATCTGCTACAACTTAGATATCCCCACGCAAAGCAACCATGATCTTTTTAGCTACATCTGCTGCTGATACTGGCCACTCACCACGACCGTGCGAGCTCTCCAAAGCCAATCTCGGTCTCAGCAGTTTCTCTCGCAACTGATCAAGCCCGTAAGTAAACAGCACATCCGGCACGCCCAAGAATGCACTCAGATACTGAGCAACAGTTCCCTCTCTCAGAACCCCATTGCGATTGTATTTCCGGCCAGAGTCATGCCCGGTTTCGGCCATACGCCTCCGTTTAGCTAGATTGTCGATTATCCCCGGAATAAGGTTACCAGCATGATCAGGTGAGTTCACCCTCCCTTCAACCAGAGCATCTTTTGCACTAGCACATGCTCGCCAAATCATCGCGTAAATAGCCGACAACGGGAACTCCCTGACGAGTACCGCTAACGAAACATTTAAGCGATTGTGCGCCCTAAACGTGACCAGCCCCTCTCGCAAGTGATATTCAAGGAAGGCTATAGCCTCATCAAGTACCAAAGATTGTGCCAAATCATAAACATCGTCTTCCCAGTATGGTCTGAACTCATTTGTCAGCTTGCGCTGTAGAAGTACCGACAAAGTTGAACGTGTAATTCTCTGCCCCTGCTCATCAAGAACGTTAAGTTCCCAAGTAAAACGTTCAAACCTACCAGCACGAGCATGACTCTCAGCCTCGCTAGGGATGTCCTGCTCACATGCCTTAATTAGGCCGCTTTCACATAATTCTGCAAGGAAGTCGCGCGTGAGTTTTAGCGACGTTGCCATCAGGGGCGCACCTTTGTCACCTGTACGAACCACATCGCCATTGAGGTTCTCCTCGCAACTCATAAGTCCCAAGAGGAGGAACACCTTACGAATGGACAGCAATGCAAGCCCGACTCCCTCGGGTTTAGTATTTAAAATACGGGCTGCCTTGAGATCCCTATCCAGTTGGGCACGTGCCTGTTTCTCTCGAAAAATCTTCCGCGCCGCCATGCAATTAACACATGCACACTGCCTTCGGATGCCATAGGCAACTTCTACTTTATGGCCACAAAGCAAGCACTTCAGCGGCTTTTCTTCTCGGCTACTCTTGGCCCTGCGCTTCTGCTCCATCGCCGAATGGCAGTATGGGCACGGTTTGTCTGTACGAAATACAGCAGGCAAGAGTACATTCAGCCGGTGATCCGTCGACAAAATCCCATATTCATTCGCCAGATCAACCAGCTTTTCTCCATGTAAATAGCGAGAGTAAATTTGCTCAATCTGAGCCTCAGTCAGATGACATAAGGCATCTTCGTCCCGAGGAAGGTTGCAATACAATCGAATTTCATCTTGCTTCGCCACACATAACCCCAGCACTGTCGCCCCAAACCAATTGTGTACAAGCATAAAGCTCGTTGCTCTACCGCAACAGATGGTTTTCGGCCCTCGACGCATGGCCGACCAACCCTATGCAGACGATCTGGCTCAGGTATTGACAGCGCATACGCTTCTTGCTGATTCTATTGGTGAGGTCTGCTGTCGTTGACAGCACCCGCCCAGGCAGCATGGATCTTCAAGCTGCGTCCGCTTTTGCGGTGATCCACCTCCCCAGTCCGTTTCGCATCCGGCAGCACGGACAATCGCCCCTGGCGATGGATGCTTCTCTTACCCTCTGTTCTTCCCTGCGGGATTCACTACCCGCATGGGTCTGTGCATCTCCGTATCCCTCACTTGCATATCGGAGATTTCACCATGGCTGGCACCAGCACACGCCCATACCTCTATATCGCCCTGTTGGTCTTGATGGTTCTCATCATATCCATCGGTGGCATTTTTAAGCTTTTCAACGAGCCCCATGCTGAGCGTGAAACTTATTCTCAGTATGTGGAACGTTGCCTGAACCCAGATCGCGACGGTCTGCGGGAGTTGAACTGCATTACAGCTCCCAGCCAGTTCCGGCATCGCTCCATTCCTGAGGGCTAACGCCCAGACAATTCGCCCTACTTCACTTTCGGTATTCAACCCATGCGGGGACTCTATCTCCCGCACGGGCGACCTGTGTCTCTGCATTTCATTCGGAGATACACCATGTCGCGTACCCATAAGTTCGGCCCGCTGTCCGTTACCCCAGCAGAGGCACGGATCCTGTCCTTGCCGGTGGTATTCACTCCCGAGGCATGGCATGAGGCAGTTCACATCGAAGCATGCCAGCCAAGCATTGACCTCGATGAGCGCCTCAGCACCACGCTGATGGCCGCTTACCTGGCCGTATTGGCATCGCCCTCTGTTGCAGTAGTCGACTTCGGCCTGCACCGCCTGCCGCCCGATGGCGACAAGCGCAAGCCTCTCTGGCTCGACCTCCAGGTCAGCCACGGCGAGCTGTCGCAATCCACTCAGTTGCTGATCTCGCTGAAGCAGGATCACGGCCAACTGGCAGCCTAACCCCCTGAAGCCATCTGGACTCATCTCCAGGTGGCTCTTACTCTGAAGGACGTTCTGTATGGAGCGATTCGTTTCGTTTTTCGTGCCGATACTGCAGAACATCAGTATCGGCACGCTGCTCAGCGGTCTGTTCTACCTGCTGCTGAGTAACCACAACGACCCTGCTGCGCTGTACCATGCAGTAGTAAGTTTACCCGTTGCGGTAATTTTCCTCGGCGTCGCAGCTTGGCTGCACTGGAGGCACTAGATGAACAACATCCTGATCTACGCTGGCGGTGTTCTGCTGGTTCTGGCTGTCACCGTGTTGTGGGCCATGTGGTTGGATAAGCGCTCAAAGCAACACAACCACTCACACCATTAACCCTCTCGGGGCTGCGACTGCAGCTCCATTCTCTGTAGCAACCGGCCCTGGCTTCGACCAGGGCTTTTCATATCCGACCAATCCGTCTTGGGAAGCGCATTCCCAAGGGGAAGTGCGTACCCCCTGCCTGGAGGTATCGCCATGCAACAACTCCGCTTGATTGAATCCTGTGATCGAGCAGCATCCAAGCTAGCTGATGAGGATCTCACCATAGGCCAGGCGATCCAGATTCTGGAGCGTCGGCTTTTTAGCCGCGGCCCTGAGCTGACATCCCCAGAAGCGGTGAGAAACTACTTGAGGATCAAGCTTGCGCCCATGGAAAACGAGGTTTTCGGCGCTGTCTTTCTCGACACCAAACACCGAACGTTAGCGTTCGAGATTCTGTTCCAAGGCGGCATTGAGAGCGCAAACGTGTACCCACGCGAAGTCGTCAAACGAGCGCTGGCCCACAACGCCGCAGCAATGATCCTCACACACAACCATCCCTCTGGATGCTCTACCCCAAGCGAGGCTGATCGCGTGCTCACTCAGCGCTTGAAAGAAGCGTTGGCCCTGGTCCAGGTGCGCGTCCTCGATCACCTGATCGTCGGCCAAGGCGCTCCGCTATCGATGGCGGAACTTGGCTGGGTTTAACCCTCACACCTACGTCTCAATCCACCCAAATCGGGGCATTGCCCCAGCTCGGGCGTGCCTCCTAACTTCCCTCTGGAGGACTCATGATCCGCGTCGATGGCCAACTGGTCATTAAATCCATCTCCGGCCGCTATGGCTCATTCAACGTCGCGCGCTTGCTCACCAGCATCGGTGAGTTCGCTGTCAAAGACTCGATGCTCGAGCAGTACACCGAGGGGAAGTACGAAGGCAGCTTCGTGATTGCTCATATCGGGCCGTCGAGCTACTCAACCAGCAGCGGCAGAACAGTCATCGAGGTGCGGGCCAAGCTGGACAGCATGACCCTCAACGAGATGGACACGCTGTCGGTGGCCGACTCGGAGCGCCTTGAACCCAAAGAACCGGATCCTCTTGATGAGGAACGGGGTAGCCCTCCAGCAAGCTCGGTGACGAGCTCCTCTAAATCTCTAGCAGATGCCCCAGCTAGTGCATCCCCTACTTCGCATCCAGCCGCTGATGAGATGCCTTTTGGCATGTCAGCATCCGAGCTGGCCAGCACACCTCAACCTGGGCAAAGCGAGCGCTCTGCAGACGATGCAGACGCAGACCTGTTCGGCACCATCTGGCCCTTGGCCGAGATAGTAAAGCTGGATACCACCGTCGATCGTCAGCGCTTGCGTGAGCAATCCCGGCGCCTCGACCAGCTCGGCTACACCCTGGACTACAAAGCCCAGCTCTGGCGCCGGCACAACTGATACCGGCCTGAACGATTACCTACTCATTACTCAACCCAGAGGGGCCGCCCGCCCCTTGTGGGCAGACGCCCCTCCCTTGCGGAGGTCGCCATGCCTAAGTCGAACAAACTCTTCCGTATAGACGAATGCCCTGACCTGTATGTAGATGCCTGCGCGTTCGACGAGCAGAGCAATCTGGTCTTTCTATCGACCTGGGGTCGCGACACGGCCCTGCAGGAATTCATGGCCAGGCTGACCCTCGGCAGCGCCGAGAACGGCCTGAACCAGTTTCACATCATCGCCGGCGGCCGCAGCCTGCCGGTCTTCCCGAACACCGATCTCCTGGAGAAACGCACCACGCGCCAATTCAGGGGAACGCTTTTCGGGAGCCTGCTGCATTGCTGGTTATTCGACCGGCGCTGCTCGCAGCCCGACCTGGCCAATCACTTCGCCTATGCGCTCCTGCAGCGTGAACGCACAGATCCCATTCAGAGGCTTTGGCCACTGGTCATGGAAACCTGCCCTCTTCCACTCCTGCAGCACTGGCGTGAGCCGGTGATGGAGCTCCTCACCCAACACGAAATGCTCGCCCCGCTTCCTGGGGCAATTGGCGACGTCAGTGCCTGGCGCCTCGCCCTGCAGCTCGACGTGCTTGAACCAATCCTCGGCGACCTCATCCGCCGTGGCCTTTTGACCACTGAGGCTCGGGCGATTGCCTGAGCATCCTTCCCCAAACAAGGAGGCCACATGGCCCTGATGTTCCCGCGCCTGGCGCGCAACTTCGCCCGAAACGGGTACTACCCCACCGACGAAACCACCCTGGAGCGCATTCTGCAGGCGCTCTCCCCCACCACCGGCCGCATGAGGATCTGCGATCCATGTGCCGGTGAAGGGGTGGCGCTGGCCGAAACTGCGCACGCCCTCGGGCGCGAGCAGGTCGAGGCCTGTGCAGTGGAGTACGACAGTGAGCGAGCGGCACACGCACGTATGCTGCTCGACAAGGTGCTGCACAGCGACCTTTTCGACACCATGATCAGTCGCCAATCATTCGGGCTGCTCTGGCTCAACCCACCCTATGGCGACCTGGTGGCCGACCACTCGGGCGCCTCACAGTACCAAGGCAGCGGTCGCAGGCGGCTGGAAAAGGCTTTTTACCAGCGCTGCCTGCCGCTCCTGCAGTACGGGGGAGCCTTGGTCTTCATCGTGCCCCACTACGTCCTGGACGACGAACTCTGTGGCTGGCTGTGCAACCACTTCACCGAACTGCGTATCTACGCCGCCGCTGACTCAACCTTCAAGCAAGTCGTGATATTCGGCATCCGTGTACGGCGCCAGGATCTGGCTAGGCCCAGAGACGTTGCCCAGGTGCGTGATCGCCTGCAGGCGATCGGCGCCGGCCAAGAGCAGGCCGAGGAGTTGCCCGAATGCTGGCCGTGGGAATCCTATTCGGTTCTCTCGACCAGCAGCGAGTTGACTCACTTCTACCAACTCACCCTGGAGCCAGAGCAGTTCGCCAACGAGATCCACCGACTGGGTGGCCTCTGGCCTGACTTCAACCTGCACTTCGGACAAGCAGGTGTTCAGCCACGACCGCCCGTGAGGGAGTTGTCTAGTTGGCACCTGGCCCTGGCGCTCGCCGCCGGCGCAATATCCGGCGTCGTCACCTCGAGCACAGGTCGTGTCCTGGTTCTGAAAGGGGACACCTACAAGGACAAGGTTCACAAGACCGAATTCACCGAGGATGAAAAGGGGAATGTCAGCGAGGTGCGAATCCTAACTGACCGATTCATTCCGATAATCCGCGCTTGGGAAATGACCCCTGGTTCCCCCAACCACGGCAGGGTGCTGACCATCAGCTCCTCACCATCAATCAACGACGAGCCCGCACCGCCAGCGCAGGCATCCGAACCGCCTCAGGAGAGACCACAACCTCTGTTGTTCCCCCCTGGGCAGATCGTGATGACGGCAGCCGTCCACCATCTAGTCGAAACGGGCCAGCTCAACCCAACCTCTTTCCTCCAACGTCACCTGAACGGCGACTGGGGCAATCTGGACGCGGACGACTGGAACCTGAACCGACAGGCACTGACCCACGGCGATAGGTTGTTCTCCAGCTACGACGTCGACGCCGGCGACGAATCCAGGCTCTGGATCATCACCGAGTCCGATCGAAGCCAGACAACCCTTCTGCTGCCCAGCGACTACTGACCCAGCAATATCCCTTCCACACCACCCTGCAGGGTATGCCGATACCCTACGGGATTCGTGCGTGCCCTGCTTTTCCCTTGGAGAAGCTTCATGAACACCCTGACCCAGTCCTCGATGGCCACCTCTGCACCGCTGACCATCAACCTCACTGACTTCATCGACGAGTTCGGCGACGAGCTGCTGAACTCGCTCAACCGCTCCAACCCTCCGGTCTACACCGGCATCGCCAATGGCGCACGCCAGATGGTGATGGACAAGCTGAAACGCCGCCAGCCATTCCCAGCTCAAGCCGACGTCGTGCAAGCCATCGCGGCGTTGCTCCTCGATCGCAACGAGCAGGCTGGCATCATCAACGCCGAAATGGGCACAGGTAAAACCATGATGGCCATAGCCGTTGCAGCCGTGATGCACGCTGCAGGCTACCGTCGCTCCTTGGTCATTTCACCGCCTCACCTGGTCTACAAGTGGCGCCGCGAAATCCTCGAAACCATTCCAGATGCACGCGTGTGGGTACTCAACGGCCCAGACACCCTGATCAAGCTGCTGAAACTGCGTGAGCAGTTGGCCCAGCCCTACGATGGCCGCCAGGAGTTCTTCATCCTCGGGCGCGTGCGGATGAGGATGGGATTTCACTGGAAGCTAGCGTGCTGGAAGAAGCGCGCTGCCGGCGGACAGCGACTGGCAGCCTGTCCAGACTGTGGCAAGGTACTCGAGGATCTAGACGGCAACCTAGTCACCGTGGATGAGTTCTACCGAGGTGATCGCCGGCAGAGCTGCTCCCGTTGTCATGGCGCTCTCTGGACGTTGATGAGGCCGGGCAAAACCGATAGTGGGGATCGACGCACGACGATCCTAAAGTCGATGTGCCGCATCCCCACCATCGGCCCAGTCCGCGCCGAACGACTGCTACAGGACTTCGGTGAAGACTTCATCGCCTCAATGCTGGTCGACAACGTCTCCGAGTTCGTGAACCTCATGGACGCCAAGGGCAACTTCGTCTTCAGCGACCGCCAGGCCCGCCGTATGGAACGCGCCATGGCCAACATCGAGTTTGGTTTTGGTCAGGGCGGCTACCAGCCCACGGAGTTCATCAAGCGCTACCTGCCTGATGGATTCTTCGACCTGCTGATCGTTGACGAGGGGCACGAGTACAAGAACAGTGGTTCGGCTCAAGGCCAAGCCATGGGGGTGTTGGCGGCGAAAGCGCGGAAAACCGTGCTGCTGACTGGCACGTTGATGGGCGGCTACGCCGATGACCTGTTCTACCTCCTGTTCCGCATCCTGACCCGGCGAATGATCGAAGACGGATATCGACCAAATGCCCGTGGCAGCATGGCTCCTGCAGCGATGTCGTTCATGCGCGACCACGGTGTTCTGAAGGACATCTACACCGAGCGTGATGGCGACTCTCACAAGACCGCCAAGGGCAAGAAACTCTCGGTACGAACAGTGAAGGCCCCTGGCTTCGGCCCGAAAGGCATCCACCGCTTCGTACTGCCCTTCACCGTCTTCCTGAAGCTCAAGGACATAGGGGGCAATGTGCTGCCGACCTACACAGAAGAGTTCGTCGATGTCCCCATGGCACCGGAACAGCTCTCGACCTACCAGAAGCTGGCGGGCACGCTCACAGCAGAGCTCCGACAGGCCCTGGCTCGAAGAGACACCACGCTCCTGGGCGTTGTGCTCAATGTGTTGCTGGCCTGGCCGGACTGCTGCTTCCGCCCGGAGACGGTAAAGCACCCCCGTACCCGTGGATTACTGGCCTTCGTGCCGACAATCTTCGGGGAAGAGGAGCTGATGCCCAAGGAGCAAGCGCTGATCGACCTCTGCCTGCAGGAGAAGGCGAATGGCCGCAAGGTCTTGGCCTACACCGTCTACAGCGGGACACGCGACACCACCGCAAGGCTGAAACGAGTCCTCGAGCAGGCTGGGTTGAAAGTGGCGGTACTGAGAGCATCGGTGGACACGGCCAGGCGCGAGGATTGGATCCTCGACCAGGTCGACCGAGGCATCGACGTGCTGATCACAAATCCGGAGCTGGTGAAGACCGGGCTGGATCTCCTGGACTTCCCGACCATCGCGTTCCTGCAGACAGGGTACAACGTGTACACCCTGCAGCAGGCGGCGCGGCGGTCATGGCGGATTGGACAGAAACTTCCAGTGAGGGTGGTTTTCTTCGGCTATGCCGACAGTTCGCAGATTACCTGCCTGCAGCTTATGGCCAAGAAGATAGCAGTGGCACAGAGCACGTCGGGAGACGTACCTGAGTCTGGCCTCGATTCGCTGAACCAGGATGGTGATTCGGTCGAGATGGCCCTAGCGAGACAACTCATCGCAGCATGATTTCAAGGCCACCTTCGGGTGGCCTTTTTTATGACAATCTGCGCATCGTGCTTTTCAACTAGCCGGTAACGCCGGCAGGGACTGCAATGAGCCTTGACTACTTCGCCTGAGTGTACCGACATTCTCTGGCAATGCCCTTGCTGTACGCCAGTATGAACCGCCCATCTGAATCCTAGCCAGAAGAAATATCACCACATGGTTTAAGGCTACTTCCTGCGGCCTACTCAACGCCCCTTAAAACCACACTCAAAATGCGAGCCAAAATTTCCTTCTTTAACAAATTTAAACCATCAACACCTTGAATCAACTCAATGACATTCTCAGCTGAAATCTCACCCCGACCAGACCTCGTATAAATTTCACACGCCAACACCTGACATGAAGCCTGGAGCATTGCCGTTGTTTCATAACTCAGACCATTACTCGACTCTGGACAGTCCGACACAAAACAACGCAGGTAATTTACAATCGGATCATACTGAGCCCCCAAACTAGCAAAGTAGCTTTCAGCATCCTTGACTAACCTCCTGAACTGCTGCAATACATAACCGCTATAGCGATCAACAATCTCCAAACACAAATTGAAACGCTCTTCATAAGCGACACTTTTCAAAACCTCCAAATCCTCTCGCAGTGCATTCAACAACTGCTCTGATCTAACATCTGAAACACGGCGTAGGAAATCCCCCATAGCGGCCTCTGCCTTCCCGCCCCGAATTAACATATCGAGACTCATGAGCCTCTCCCCTACTCGCCCATCCAACTCAAAACCTTTCTGTTCTCGACAGCTAGCCGCTGCAGTTTGTGCTTCCGGATCAATGTACACAACAACAGACCTAACTTCCGTCAATGGTTCCACATATCCAAGCCGGACGCTAAAATTTAGACATGAAAAGAATGATATATAAGCACTTGCCTGATTGCTCCCTGATTGAATTCCAACTATCACGGTATGACCGAACCTATATGGATTTGCTCGAACGATATCAACCGGCCCGCCACCTTCCCACCAAACAAACTCCCCAGCCCATACATCTTCATCACTTACTGGCCTTACAAGAAGCCTTTTGAATTCCGCCAAAGATTCTTGCCGAGCCTCGCGCGGAAAATATTGCGCAAAGAAACTTAACGCCAAATACGCCACAGCATGCAATACCTCATGACCGCCAAACTTCAACGTTATTTTATATGGTTGCACCTTATAAACCCTTCTCGACTCCTGCTTTTGCACTATTTTTATTTTCACCCCATGCCTTTCAATTTGGCGACCCCATTCCTCAGCCTCACTGAGAGATAAAAACTCCCTGTCAACAGGCACACCGATGGGAGGAACACTCGAAGGATCTGAAGGATCCGGAGGAGCAATAAAAACATTGTCACCTAATAACCGATACCTAGCCCCATCGGAATCAAAGTAAAACGGCTTTGCACTATCTTGCCTATCCGGACGTATTTCCAAACATGCATTCATCATCAAAAGGTCTTCTTGAAGATACGCAACCAGCGGCCCAAAATGCTGATTATGCTCACCACAATAGATGCCATTACTTGTCCGACGCCCACCTAGGGCTGCGGGAAAAACATGCTCACCAGAGCCAGCAGCCTTACCGCAAATAATACAATCACGGGGTCTTTTCATATCAAATCATCCTTGGCAAATAAATATCACTCTTACATTCAACACTAGAGTCAAGCTTTAACCCCTGACGCAAATGAGCTCCTCCCAATCAGTCGTCGCACGCTGACTCAGCATATCCCGACGCATCCCCCAGCCCGGGAGTGCCGGCACTCGCCCAAGCCTCAAAGTCCCACGACCGCTCTTCTGGTTGATCTCATCCATGACCTGCATGAGGCGATCAGCTCCTGGCTTAGGAGCTGGAGCAAACAGATCAACCGTTACCTCTCCGCGCTGGCTCAAATTCATTAGAAGTACAGCGCATTTCGCATAGGCATAGCCTGGCCGGTAAATCTGATCAAGCGCTTCCAGTGCAGCCTTCAAAAGATCACGGGTATCGTCTGTCGGCGTCGGTAGCGCGACGCTAATCGAGTTTGAGTAGCGAGGCATATCGGGGTTGTGAATCTGCGTCTGTAGGCTTACCTGAAGCCCTCCAGCTAAGGAAGCCTGACTACGCAGTTTTTCTGCAGCCCTGCTTACATAGGAAGCCAAGGCCTCGCAGATGGGCTGGATTTCATGGAGCTTCCTACCAAACATTTTGCTGGAGCAGATGGCCTGCTTCGGAGGTGGCCCATCATGCATACTGAGGCAGCTCACTCCGTTGAGTTCTCGGGCTGTACGCTCCATAGTTACGCCGAAATGCTTGCGCAGGGTCGGCACGTCAAACTGGGACAAATCCCAAGCAGTCTGGATGTTGAGCGAGGCAAGCTTGGCAGCAGATCGCCGGCCTACCCCCCAGACCTCGCTCACAGGTGCAATTCGTAGAAGTTTCTGCTGTCTTGCAGGCTCTGAAAGGTCGACAACTCCTCCCGTAGCTGGCCATTTCTTTGCCGCCCAATTCGCGAGTTTTGCGAGAGTTTTGGTCGTGCTGATACCGACTCCGACAGGCATTCCAATCTCCTGAAGCAACCTGGCTCTAGCCTGCCGGCCGAGTGATTCTGGATCAGCAACGCCGGTGAGATCCGCCCAGCATTCATCGATCGAGTAAACCTCAATCGCCGGCATCATGCTTGCGATCACCCGCATGACTCGATTGCTGATATCCGCGTACAGGGTGTAGTTGCTTGAGCGCACAGCGACGCCTGCCTGAGCCAACTGCCCACGAACCTGGAAGTACGGCGCCCCCATTGCGATACCAAGCGCCTTTGCCTCCGATGTTCTGGCGATGACACACCCATCGTTGTTGCTGAGCACCACCACGGGCCGGCGCTTCAGAGACGGCTCACAAATTCGTTCGCAACTGCAGTAGAAAGAGTTGCAGTCGATCAGTGCATAAAGCTGACGCATCAGAATGGCCTCGCACTCCAATAGCCACCGATCACCATACCGAAGATCTCAACGTCGCCCAGGGCCTGCTCTCTCGCTCTCTGCGTTTCAACTGGCGGCTTGAGCAGCAAAGCACCGTCGCGACGAATGACCATCCTGACGAGGTAGACCCCCTCGATGTCAACGACCAGGTAACAGTTGGCGACAGCATTGGCCGCACGATCCACGATCAGGATGTCCCCTTGATACATCCCAAATGGCTCCAGAGAGCCATCATCGACGCGAACAGGCCAAATATGCGGCGCACCTAGGCCTATCAACGCATCCAGAGACAACGGCCTCTCGGCCTCGTCCACAGCAGGACTTTGAAAGCCCGTAATGCGTAACTGATGGGCGTCATCGAGCAGGTATTGGCGCCTGGCCTGTCGACCTAGGATGGTGAGAGACATCTGATGCTACTCGGCTATACTGTACATACGTACAGTAAAACCTAAGCGCAAAATCCCGGTCAACTGACAAACGACGAAGGGATGCACGACTGGTCACGACGCGCCATGATGTCGATGGACGTAAGGAGCCCTAAATCCTTCCCGCCTCCTCGATTAGAGCGTCAGGAGATATCGCTCATGACGCACTCGAGGAAGCGATCATAATTAATTATGATGTACTGGATTGTTGAAGGTTAAACATAAAACCAGGAAATTGGATCAAATGATCAACACAGGATAGCTGAGCAATACAAGAATATGGTATCAACCTAAAAAGTCAGGCATCGATAACAAATCGTTTTCTAACAACATCTTGTTTCTCAAGCGGAACCAGAACCACATTCCCATAATCTTGAGCAGCATCGAACTGCCCCAACCTCACCCTAGGCTTGAGAAATTTCCTTGAGAATTTTCTCGAAAGCTTGGCCAGTTTGCTCTCACCTCCTGCTGGCTTCTCATGATTAGAGGACACAGAAAAAGCACTGTATCCGTATAATATCTTAGAAAACAACTCTTTATCTCGAAACCCCTCTCTTGTTGCGGAACTATTCCACTCAAGCATTATTATTGGCTTATAAGAAGCTATGGATTCGCGCAGCCCCTCGATAACGAAGGTCTCAAGACCCTCTACGTCAATTTTAATAAAATCGATGCTAGAGATACCCAAACGCTTGACTTCATCATCACCCCGTCGAAGCTCAGCTTCTATCGATTCTGCTGCACCAGCATGAGAAGCAAAAGAGGTAGCCCCTGTATTTGAGGCATCGACAACGTTCATACTCGCCTGACCTGACCAATCTGACAAGCCGAACTGTAATGGCTGTACGTTTAGAATTTTATTATCTTCTAAATTCTTTACCAGCACTTTGAAAACGGCAGGCTGAGGCTCAAAAGAAATAACTTTGGCAGAGTATCGCGACATTACCAGAGAGTGATTCCCGATATTAGCCCCAACATCCAAACACACTGGACTTTCCAGACCAGAGAGCAAACGCTCTATTAAAAACAAGCCAGCTTTATCATAAGCACCATGCTTCAGAATCTTCCTTCCAATCAGGTCGCCTTTAATAACGGTGATCTTCTGATCGAATATGTTTCGAGTTTGCACTAGTTCCATGGTGCTCACTGCCTTACCAATTACCGATTTAGTTAATCCAAAAGTACATCAATAGGTTACAGCATTTCGGCCCACCCTTCACCTCGTGACGTCGGACGAGTGCCGTGTGGCCGCACGAGATTCAAGCGGGCTTGGGCTGACAACCCAGAGGACGCAGTAGAGGGTTACAAGCGCTGTCGCAAGGGCGACGCAGACATAGCGGAAATGAGTCATATTGAAATCCTTTCATGTCATGTCCGTTGGCATCCAAGCAAGCCACCTCAGGCGGCTAGTTCACTTTTTGCACAAATCCCCCCTCCCCGCAAGACACATGCGCATTGAATTTACCCCAGGAGCAACTTTTGAATACCCATTGCCCCAGCACCTGGCATTGCGAGGAAATGGCCCAGAAAGGCTGATAAGGGGAAGGGAAGGGTGATCAATGGGAAAGGCCCTACCCGTAAATGGCCCTGATTCAGCTGACAGGAAAAGCAAAAGGCTGCCAGGTGCCATTCATGAAGAAACTGCTGTCGTTCCTCTCGCTGAAGCCCGCGCGCGCACCAGAGGAAAAGCAAAAGGACATCAGCCCTGGCGGCTACACACGCCCTGAGTCAGCCACCTCGCTGCTGGACACACCGCTGCGGCAGCGCCTGCTGGAGATCATCTGGCAGCGAACCTCTATGTCGAAGCAGCACTTCGAGCAGCTCTATCTGGATCCCATACGCCGATACGCCGCCCTGGTTCAGTTACTACCAGCGTCGGAAATGCATCACCACGCTTATCCTGGAGGTCTGCTCGATCATGGACTTGAGATCATCGCCTACGCAGTGAAGCTGCGGCAGAGCCATCTTCTACCTCCTGGAGCTGCTCCAGAAGACCAAGCCGCACAGGCCGAGGCGTGGACTGCCGGCGTGGCATACGGCGCACTCCTCCACGACATAGGCAAGATCGCGGTCGACCAGCGAATTGAACTGGCCAGTGGGGAAATTTGGCGCCCATGGCACGGCCCTATCAGCGAGCCCTACCGCATGATGTTTGTGCGTGGGCGGGACTACCACCAGCACCCTGCGGCAGGCAGCCTGCTGATCCACCAGGTACTGACGCCTGCAGTTCTCGACTGGATCGCAAACGTTCCTCTTCTGTTCGGCCAGCTCGCATTCGTGCTGAGCGGGCACTACGACCAAGCCGGCGCGCTCGGTGAAATCGTCATCAAGGCGGATAAGGCGTCTGTGGCCAAGGCGCTGGGCGGCAACACGGCCAGCGCCTTGGCAGTGGCAAGCGCCCCGCAAGACTCGCTACAAGCACGGCTACTGCGAGGCCTGCGGCAGATGATCCGTGACTCGGCAGGAGATACGCCATTCAGGCTCAATCAACCAGGTGCAAGCGGCTGGCTGACCGATGACGCGCTATGGCTGGTGAGCAAGCCGACCTCTGATCGATTGCGCGCGTTGTTGATGAGCCAGGGCATGGATGGCGTACCAACGCGGAACTCAAGACTGTTCGATGAAATGCAGGGGCACGGCATCATCCAACCGACTCCGGGTGAGGATCCTAAAGCAATCTGGAACTGCACAATCCAGGATCCCAGTGGCTGGAAGCAAACGCTGACCATGCTGAAAGTGTCGCCGGCATTAATTTGGGCTGCAGGCGAAGAGCGTCCTGCTGCTTTCACGGGCTCAGTCATTGTTGAGTCTGCGACAGAGACTCCAACTGCTAGTCCCCAGCAAGGCGAGCCGCATGCTTCAGCTCACCAGTATGTACCTGAGCTCATTCTGGAGACATCGCCTGAACCTCAAAGCATGGACTTTGAGATCCCATTCGACGACATCGATGGAGAACTCTCGTCCCTGTACTTATCGGCGATCCCTGTATCAGGCCCGACAGAGCGAGAGCCAGATGAGCTGGACTTGCTAATGCAGAGGGTTGCGCCGCTTGAGCATCAGGAGGTAGTAGCCAATGCTGCAAGCAATGATGGCAATAGGGCATCATCCCCCGCTAGCGCCCAAGCCATAGCAGAAAATGCTGCGGCAGAGCGTGAATCACGTAGTGCTGGCACAGCACCTTCATGGACAGGCAGAACACTTGAAGGGGAAGCGCTGGGTCAGCGATTCATAGCATGGCTGAAGGAGGGGTTGAGCGCCCGAAGAATTGTTATAAACGATGCAAAGGCTAAGGTTCATACTGTCAGCGGAACAGCGTTTATTGTTACGCCTGGTGTATTCCAGCGGTTCGTGATGGAGCATCCCTCACAAATTAAATTGAGTGAGGGGCAGAAGGACTCTGAAAGCTGGAAGATCGTTCAAAAGCAATTCCAAAAACTAGGACTGCATAAGAAAACTGACACAGGACTAAACATTTGGAAATGCCGTGTAATTGGGCAACAAAAGAGCAAAGCCCTGCTGCAAGGCTACTTGCTTATTGAGCCCAGCACACTCTTCAATTCTACGCCGCCCGACAACCCCTTCCTGAGCCTAGAGCAGGGAGAGTAGTCGCTCATGCTGACATTTGACCAACTATTAGAAGAGTATTTTTTCTTACGCCACTTGCGCCCAAGATCGCAAACCAGCTACAGATCGGCAGTTGCACAGCTACAAAAATTCATGTCCATTTGCGGCATGAAACTTCCAGACGAGCTAACAAATAGGGATGTATTTTCCTGGAGAAAAGTAGCGCTCACGCAAATGAGGGAAGTCAGTTGGAACAGCTACGTTAGACATCTTCGCGCACTGTGGAGCTTTGGAATAGATCAAGGGATGCTTGAAACCAAGGTAAACCCTTTCAAAGGTGCCCAAGTCGGCGAGCCGAAACGCCCCAAGAAAATTCTGACGACCACCCAGATTCACCAAGCCAGGCTGGTTCTTGAGCAGATGGAAGCCTGGGAGCAGGAAAACAAGGAGCGCAGCCGGATCACGCCTGCCTGGTTTTGGCAGGTTGTGAACGAAACGTTCTATTCGACTGGCCTAAGACTAAATCAGGTGCTCAATGTGAGGTTGGCGGATGTAGATCTGAGTGACAGGCTAATAATGGCGACCGTGGAGGGCTCAAAAACAAAGCGCGAGTATCCAGTACCGATCTCCAGTCACTACCATCCATGGATATCCATGCTGGTAGAGAGAGCCAAGTTCCAAAAGTTCAAACAGAGCGATCAGCTTTTTAACGTCAACCGTTTCAGCCCTTACCACCGACGGAAAACAATGAATGATTGGCAGGTTGAATCATGCTACGCGAAGATATCCAACATAACGAACTCTAAAATATCGCCACATAGATTCCGACACACGATAGGCACTGACCTAATGAAGAAACCTGAGAGAAACCTTCATCTGGTCAAAGAGCTGCTAGGGCACACCAATATTAAAACCACTCTTGAATATGTACATGTAGATGTGGAAATGCTACGTGAATGTGTGGAAAGATAGGTAACCATCACCTGCGCCACTTCACGACTCAAGGAAAATAAGCAGATGTCTAAAATCGCCGAATACAAGGCACTCGAAGACCAACTGGCTGAACAACTGAAGCAGCTCGATGCGCTAAAGAATGACAAGGCCATGCAGCGAGAGATCGAGTTCGAGAGCAAGCTGCGTGCACTGATGGACGAATATGGAGTGAGCCTGCGCGGACTGATCTCCATCCTGGATCCGCAGCCCGGCGCTGTTGCAGCGCGCCCGGCAGCTAGCAAGGCTCCCCGCAAGGTCAAGACCTATAAAAACCCCAACACGGGTGAAGTGGTCGAGACCAAAGGCGGCAACCACAAGGTGCTCAAGGCCTGGAAAACGGAGTTCGGCGCCGACGTGGTGGAGGGTTGGCTGCAGAGCTGATCGATACCAGAAACGCAA
Organism: Pseudomonas sp. GOM7; assembly: GCF_026723825.1. Taxonomy (NCBI): domain Bacteria; kingdom Pseudomonadati; phylum Pseudomonadota; class Gammaproteobacteria; order Pseudomonadales; family Pseudomonadaceae; genus Pseudomonas; species Pseudomonas sp. GOM7. The sequence goes on from NZ_CP113519.1 coordinate 4,993,448, forward strand.
AAGCCCGCGAAAGCGGGCTTTTGTTTGTGACAATCGACCCAGAGAAAGCACAACCCTCCCCTGGGGAGCAGCGACCTGAAACAGAGAAGCATGGTGTTGTGACCAACAACCCTGAATCCGCGCGCAGCGCCATAGTACACCATAACGCTCAGACTGCAACGGTGTAGCATTCGTGGTAAAACGCCACCACACACATGCTTAGGCCGTATCAAAATTGGGAATCGACGTTTCTGCGACCAAGGAAGTCCAATTCAATGGAACACACCAAAAGCTGGTCGATACTTCAGTAACCAACAACCCTCGCCGCCACGTTCTTAACCTAGACGCTGCAGCGCAACTGTCCGTTCAGTCGATCTTTCGCCGCAGAAACTCTTCTGACAAGCAGGACAAACGGGACGGTAACCCTCTCATCTATGCGCTGAAACGTACTAATGGGTACACAATTACTCTCGATGAGATGATGCGCTTCAGACCGAGTTTCCAGGGAATACTTGAACGGGCGATGAACCAGGCCAACTATGATGCGATTGTGCCAATGCCATCGAGCCACCCCATCGCGCTAATGCTTGCAAAACGTGCAGCACGTTACCAGCTTGGTCTTGAGGTCTGGACAGGCTTTCTCGCTAAGCGCACGACCACAGAAGCAGCACAGGATCTCTCTGCAATGCTTGCCGCTCGGCAATTTCCCAAGGAACTTGTGGCAGAGGTAAGGGCATTGATTGCAACGTGGGCTGCGACACCAAACGCGCCACTGGCTCTCAAGCATGTGGGTGCGAAGCTGAGGCCATACATCAAACCGCTCAAGCTTGCAGGCCCTCCTCCAAGGAAAAACCTTTCAATTTTACTAGTTGATGACTTGCTTGCCACTGGCACTACACTAAAAACCGCTGCAGATATTCTGATCGCTTCGGGGTGCGCTGCAAGCGTGGATGGACTATGCCTATTGAGCCCGAAAGGTCGGCCTCGCCACTGAGCTCCAGACATCATGCTTGAGCAACAGATGCTAGCCCCGTTGTGTAGCACCTGCTTGACACGCTGACCAGCAGATGATCAAATCTGATCAAGACCGTTCCTATGCCCGACGGTCTCTAAATCATTAGGCAGGCTTGTCCTGTGGGCCCGAGCGAGCACCTAGAGCGAGGTCAGGCGTTAAGAGCCAAATATCGCTCAGTCAGGTATCGGCTGGCTATTATGGGGAGGTATCTCAGAGATGAGTACCTCCCCGCTTCATTTCTGCCCCCCCTCAGAACTGCCATTCTCCCAGCTATACGTCTCTATGCTCGGGAGCTAGGCGCTCTCGCAAGCCGCGAATAATCTGGCGAAACTCACGCACCGCCTCTTTGCATTCTGATTTTGTGATCCCCTCATCCTCGAGGTAGCTTTGAAGATCACTCTCATCCTGAAGCACCTTCACGGCATACTGCAGTGCGAGCCTGCGTGCTAAACCTTCGCGTACCATCCTCTCTCCAAGCTGAAATACTGCACCAATCCCTATGCCGATTTGCCGACCATTTGGCGATGGCAACTTGACACACGCCCGCAGACTTTGCCACATTCCGCCCCGGAGGATTCGTGTGCCCCAAGCCATAAGACGTCGTGCTGACGCAGCAGGCCATCGAAGCATCGAAACAGGTCAGAATCGGTTTACAGCGCCTAACCAATCGCTATAATGGCGCCCCCACCTATGCCGGTATAGCTCAGCTGGTAGAGCAACTGACTTGTAATCAGTAGGTCCCGGGTTCGACTCCTGGTGCCGGCACCATATTAGAAAGCCCCGCAATGCGGGGCTTTCGTGTTTTTGCGGCCAAGGCGTCGCTGACCTAATCAGCCATCCCGATGCCTGAGCAAGGCCATGGAGATCAGCGCGGCGGCCAGCACGAATGCGCTGGATAACCACAGGCAGGCCTCCAGGCCATGAGCCTGGTAGACCCAACCCGAGAGCAACGTGCCGATCAGCCGGCCCAGGGCGTTGGACATGTAGTAGAAGCCCACGTCCAGGGACACGCCGTCTTCCTTGGCGTAGCTGACGATCAGGTAGCTGTGCAGCGAGGAGTTGATCGCGAACAGCACGCCGAACAGCATCAGCCCACCGAGCAAGACCACCTGCGCCGACCAACCGGCGCCCAGCCCCAAGGCGATCAGCGCCGGCAGGCCGGCCAGCAGCGCCGCCCAGATAAAAGCCGCGCGGCCATCCGGTACTCGCCCACTGCGCTTGCCGGTGATATGCGGTGCAAACGATTGCACCATGCCGTAGCCGATCACCCAGGCCGCGAGAAAGCCGCCCACCAGCCAGAAGTCCCAGCCGAACACACTGCTCAGGTACACCGGCAACGCCACCACGAACCAGACGTCACGCGCACCGAACAGGAACAACCGGGCAGCGGAGAGAATGTTGATCGCCCGGCTCTTGGACAGCAGGTCGCGGAATTTCGGCTTGGCCTTGGCCTTGCCCAGATCCTTCGTCAGCAGCATCAGGCTGGCCAGCCAGATCAGCGCCAGCGCAGCGGCCATGGCCAACACCGCGCCGCTGAAGCCGAGCAGAGCGAGCAACGCGCCACCGAGAAAGAAGCCCACGCCCTTGAGTGCATTCTTCGAGCCGGTGAGGATGGCCACCCACTTGTACAGCGTGCCCTGTTGACTGTCCGGCACCAGGAGCTTGATCGAGCTCTTGGCGCTCATCTTGTTCAGATCCTTGGCGATGCCGGACAGCGCCTGGGCGCCCATGACCCAGGGCACGGTCAACCAGACAGCCGGCACGGTAAGCATCAACAGCGCGAGCACCTGCAGGCCCAGGCCAAGGTTCATGGTGCGGTTGAGGCCCAGGCGCGCGCCCAGGTAACCGCCCACCAAGTTGGTGACCACGCCGAAGATCTCGTAGAACAGAAACAGCGCGGCGATCTGCAGCGGCGTGTAGCCGAGGCTGTGAAAGTGCAGCACCACCAGCATGCGCAGGGCGCCGTCGGTGAGGGTAAAGGCCCAGTAGTTGCCGGTCACCAGCAGGTACTGGCGGATCTCCGGAGAGAGTCGTGCGAGGGCGTGCATGGCGTGATTTCCTGATCGAGCGTGATGGCGTAGGGTGCGCTGCGCGCACCAAGGCGCTCCTTAAAGGGCAGATGATTCGTACCTGGCCGCAGGAAGGAGGCCCCGTAATATGCGGTGCGCGCAGCGCACCCTACGGGTCAGCCAGCCTGGCCGACCAGGCGCGCCAGTTCCACCGCGCGGTTGGCATAGCCCCATTCGTTGTCGTACCAGGCATAGATCTTCACCTGAGTGCCGGCCACCACCATGGTCGACAGCGCATCAACGATGGACGAGCGCGGATCGGTGCGGTAGTCGATGGACACCAGCGGGCGCTCCTCGTAACCCAGGATGCCTTTGAGTGGCCCTGCGGCGGCGGCCTTGAGCAGCGCGTTGACTTCCTCGGCGGTGGTGGCACGCTCGACCTCGAACACGCAGTCGGTCAGCGAGGCATTAGCCAACGGCACACGCACGGCATGGCCGTTCAACTTGCCACGCAGCTCGGGGAAGATCTCGGCAATGGCGGTGGCCGAGCCGGTGGTGGTGGGGATCAGGCTCATGCTGGAGGCACGAGCACGACGCAGATCCTTGTGCGGCGTGTCGAGGATGCTCTGGGTATTGGTCAGGTCGTGGATGGTGGTGATCGAGCCGTGACGAATGCCCAGCGCCTCGTGGATCACCTTGACCACCGGGGCTAGGCAGTTGGTGGTGCAGGAGGCCGCGGTGACGATGCGGTGTTGCACCGGGTCGAACAGGTGCTGGTTGACCCCCATCACCACGTTCAGCGCGCCCTGCTCCTTGACCGGCGCACAGACCACCACGCGCTTCACGCCCTGCTGCAGATAGCCTTGCAGCACGGCGACCGTCTTCATCTTGCCGCTGGCTTCGAGCACCAGGTCGCAGCCGCTCCAGTCGGTGTCGGCGATGGCCTTGTTGGCGCTCACCGCAATGCGCTTGCCGTCGATCACCAGATAGTCACCGGCGCTGCTCGCCTCATGCTGCCAGCGGCCATGCACCGAGTCGAAATTGAGCAAGTGCGCGTGGGTGGCGGCGTCGCCTGCCGGGTCGTTGATCTGCACGAACTCCAGCTCGGGCCAGCCCCAGGCGGCGCGCAGGGCCAGACGGCCGATACGGCCAAAACCGTTGATGCCTACTTTGATGGTCATGTCGATGCCTCTGTCAGTGGGTCGTGTCGAACTGGTTGATCCAATTGAGGTGTGCCGGATGCTGGATGGCCTTGGGCCGCAACGCCTGCACCAGGGCGATGGCCTCTGAGCGCACGATACCGGCTTCGATGAGAAGGCGTGCGGCAATCAGGCCGGTGCGCCCGGAGCCGCCCTTGCAGTGGATGGCCAGCGAGCGACCGCCACGCAGGTGCTCGACGAGCGCCTGACGGGACGCCCTCCAACCCTCGCCGAAGTCCTCCAGTGGCACTTGTTCGTCGGCCACCGGCAGGTGGTACCAAGCCAGATCCAAAGCCTGGCACTGCTGAGCGATCTGCCCGGCACCGCTGGCGGCCAGCTCGTTGTGCGGCATCAGCGTGATCACGCCGGCTGCACCGGCTTGCTTGAGCGCCAACAACGCCTGTTCGAGCGTGGTCTCACGGGTGCCTGGACAGGGCGTGAAGATCAGCGCGCCAGCCAGGCCGGGCACGCGCAGGATGTCGTAGGGATGAGTCATGGCGGGCAGTTCCTTCGCTCAGATGGCGCGCTGGTTGACACGCTTGGACAGTTCTTCGGCCGACTCCTTGCGCTCGGAATAACGGTCGACCAGGTAGTCGGAGCGGTCACGCAGCAGCAGGGTGAACTTGACCAGTTCCTCCATCACGTCCACCAGGCGGTCGTAGAACGAGGACGGTTTCATCCGACCCTCGGCGTCGAACTCCATGAAGGCCTTGGGCACCGAGGACTGGTTGGGGATGGTGAACATGCGCATCCAGCGCCCCAGTACGCGCAACTGGTTGACCACGTTGAACGACTGCGAGCCACCGCAAACCTGCATCACCGCCAGGGTCTTGCCCTGGGTCGGACGAACCGCGCCCATGGCCAGCGGCACCCAGTCGATCTGCGCCTTGAACACGGCTGTCATCGAGCCGTGGCGCTCGGGGGAGCACCACACCTGGCCCTCCGACCACTGCATCAGTTCGCGCAGCTCCTGCACCTTGGGGTGGCTTTCCGGCGCATCGTCCGGCAGCGGCAGGCCGCGCGGGTCGAAGATGCGCGTCTCGGCACCAAAGTGCTGCAACAGGCGCGCGGCTTCCTCGGTCAGCAACCGGCTGAAAGACTTCTCGCGAGTCGAGCCGTACAGCAGCAGGATGCGCGGCGCATGGGTCGAGGCCGACTCGACGGCGAGTTTGTCCTCGCTCGGCAGATCGAGCAGTTGCAGGTCGGCGTTGGGCAGGTCGTCTTGCACGATGTCGCTCCAGGAATGGGGTCAGAACAGGATCTTCACGAGGCTCGCCGCTCAGTCACAGGCCGGCTTGCGCCCAGGGCGCTCGCGCATCTGCCACAGACGCTGGACATCCGGGCGCAACCACTCGGCATTGCTGTCGAGGGTTCGTTTGAGCACATCCCTGACCCACTCGGGCAGTTGCGGGTGCAGGCGGTAGTACACCCACTGACCGTTGCGGCGATCTTCCAGCAGGCCGCAACTGCGTAATAGCGCCAGGTGCCGCGAGATTTTCGGCTGGGCCTCTTCCAGGGCCTCGGTCAGCTCACAGACGCACAGCTCCTGCTCCAGGGTAACGAGCATGGCGATACGCGCTCGTGTCTCATCGGCCAGGCACTTGAACAGCTCAGTGGGGGTCATGTCGTCATTGGCAGCACTGGCTGGCTTGCTCTTGATCAGCACGAACATTTTTATCCGCTCGTGGATCTCGTGCAGTGTCTTGCGATAGGCGTCCCTCTGCGAGCTGGTCACCGGGTCCTCGAAGTTCCAGGCGATGTACTCGCCAGTACCGGGAAGCGCCAGGCACTCCAGCGCCGACTTGTCGCATAGCGTGATCACATAGTCGAACGGCTCGCCCGCCACCTGCTCGACGGACTTGCTGAACAGCCCGGCGGTGGAAACGCCAAGGTGCTCCAGCGCATCGCGGGTGCGCGGGTCTACCTCAGTGGGCGCGGTGCCCGCACTGAAGGCTTCAAAATGTTCGGAGTCGGTATGGCGCAGCAGCGCTTCGGCCATCTGCGAGCGCGACGAGTTGGCCACGCAGAGGAACAGGACACGCTTTTTCTGACTCATGTTGATTTCCGTCAAGGAGGCACATGAGCAAATATATTATTTTACATATATGCAGTAAAGCGAATATGTTGAGTCATTCGGTCATGACGAGCATAGGCAACCAAGATGACAAATACGTGTGAAACCGCCCTGAAGCAATCCGCAGGTGCGCCCCTGGGGTTCTTCGAGCGTTACCTGACTCTGTGGGTGTTCCTCTGTATCGCGGCCGGTACGGCACTCGGCCTGGTCGCTCCGCAGGCCGCCCAGGCGGTGGGCGCCATGGAGATTGCCCAGGTGAACATCCCGGTCGGCCTGCTGATCTGGGTAATGATCATCCCCATGCTGATGAAGATCGACTTCGGCTCGCTGCATGAAGTGCGCGGGCAGAAAGCCGGCATCGGCGTCACCCTGTTCATCAACTGGGTGGTCAAGCCTTTCTCCATGGCTCTGATCGGCTGGCTGTTCATCAAGATCCTGTTCGCCGACTGGCTGCCGGCCGACCAGCTCGACAGCTACATGGCCGGGCTGATCCTGCTTGGCGCCGCGCCCTGTACGGCGATGGTGTTCGTGTGGAGCAACCTGTGTGGCGGCAATGCCAACTTCACCATCAGCCAGGTGGCCCTCAACGATCTGGTGATGGTGTTCGCCTTCGCCCCCATCGTTGCCCTGCTGCTGGGCGTGTCGTCGATCCCGGTACCCTGGAATACCCTGCTGCTGTCGGTGCTGATGTACATCGTCATCCCCCTGGCCATCGCCCAGGCCGTGCGCGCCCACCTGCTCAAACGCGGCAAGCCTGCCTTCGACGCAGCCCTGGCGAAGATCGCTCCCTTCTCCATCCTCGCCCTGCTGGCCACCCTGGTGTTGCTGTTTTCCTTCCAGGGCCAGGCCATCGTCGAGCAGCCCCTGGTGATCGGCATGCTGGCCGTGCCGATCCTGCTGCAGACACTGCTCATTGCCGCGCTCGGTTACTGGCTCAACCGTTCGCTCAAGGTGCGCCATGATGTGGCCGGCCCCTCGACCATGATCGGCGCGTCCAACTTCTTCGAGCTGGCCGTGGCGGTGGCCATCGTGCTCTACGGTTTCGACTCCGGCGCCGCGCTGGCCACCGTGGTCGGTGTGCTGATCGAGGTACCGGTGATGCTCTGGCTGGTACGCATGGTCAACAAGAGCCGCAACTGGTACGAACGCGCCCTGCCATCGCGCTGAGGTAAGGATCCATGGAGATTTTCCAGTGGCTGAATGACCAGCTCCTGCGTATGGACTGGCTGGCCCATCTCGTCCAGTTGCTGGTGGAAGAGGTGTTTGGCCTGAACATGAGCAGCCGCCTCGGCGGCAGCCTGCACTTCTTCATCTACGACGTGATCAAGATCTTCATCCTGCTGTCGGTGCTGATCTTCAGCATCTCCTGGGTGCAGAGCTACTTCCCGCCAGAGCGTACCCGCAGGATTCTGGGCGGCATGCGCGGCTTGCGCGCCAACCTCACCGGCGCACTACTCGGTACGGTCACCCCCTTCTGCTCGTGCTCGTCGATTCCGTTGTTCATCGGTTTCACCAGTTCGGGGCTGCCGCTGGCGGTGACCTTCTCCTTCCTGATTTCCTCACCACTGGTCGACCTGGCCTCGATGATCCTGCTGGCGAGCGTCTTCAACTGGTCGATTGCCCTGGCCTACGTGGTCGTCGGCATCGTGCTGGCGGTGCTCGGCGGTACCCTGATTGGCCGGGCGCGAATGGAAGGCTACGTCGAGTCGTTCGTCACCCAGCACAAGGCGCTCGACCTACCCCAGGAAGAACTAAGCCTGGCTGATCGCATGAGCTACGCCCGCGAGCAGGTTGCCGAGATCATCCAGCGCGTATGGCTGTATATCCTGATCGGCGTTGGTATCGGCGCGGCGATTCACAACTGGATTCCACAGGACCTGATCAGTGCCCTGATCGGGCGAGATAACTGGTGGTCGGTGCCATTGGCGACGCTGGTCGGTGTGCCGATGTACGCCGACATTTTCGGCACGCTGCCAATAGCCGAAGCACTGGTCGGTAAAGGTGTAGGTCTGGGCACCGTGCTGGCGTTCATGATGGCGGTGACTGCGCTGTCTCTGCCCTCGCTGATCATGCTCAAGAAGGTCGTCAAGGCTCCGCTGCTGGCTCTGTTCTTCGCCATCGTGGTCATCGGCATCATGCTGATCGGTTATCTGTTCAATAGCTTCGCCTACCTGTTCCTCTGATCCACTCTCCCCAAGAGAACCACCATGATCATCAAAATCCTCGGCACGGGCTGCAAAAAGTGCGTCACCCTCACCGAAAATACGCGGGCCGCGTTGGCCAACCTCAAGTGCGAGGCCGAGATCGTCAAGGTCACGGATATCGCCGAAATCGCGGCCATGGGTGTGATGTCGACCCCCGCACTAGCCATCGACGAGCAGGTAGTCTCGATGGGCAAGGTACTCAGCCCCGCTGAGCTGGAAGCGCTGCTGAAGAAGAGCTGAGCACGGTGAAATCTATGGCAGATGTCAATTTGACATAGAACCTTACAGGCGCTTAGCCGGCACCGCGCTGGCCAGCCAGTACGACAGGCCCGGCCTCGTCACCGAAATCGAGGACGGCCGTCCGTGGGTATTTCGCGAGAAGTTTCAGGAACTGAAGGACTTCAAAGCCAGCGGCGAGCCGGCCAAGCAGTTCACCGACATTGGTAGCGGCCCGGATGGCATGACGGTCAAATGAGCTGATGAGCAGGCCCTCAAGGATTACCTGCGGCAGTAGCGATCAAGCGCCTGGAGGCAATCCCGCCAGTACTCGCAGCCGCCTTCGGGCGGCTTCTCTTTTTTCAGCGTCAGGCCGAGCAGCCTTATATGCTGCCCTTAGCGTCTGAGCGCAGGTGATGCGCAGCATCTTCAGGCTGTCCGGATAATCTGCGTCAGCACATACCACCCATTCGGTAGCCGTGATACCGAGCAACTGGATACCTTTGAATATGCCTCAAGCTGCCCCCACTGAAGCCCAGCTCAACCGAGTTCGCCTGGTGGGTGCCATGGGGGTTGGTCAGATACTGGCCTGGAGTTCGACCTACTATCTACCTGCGGTGCTGGCCAGTCCTATCTCTCAGACCACCGGTTGGTCGATTACGCACGTGGTGATGGGGCTTTCCCTGGGCTTGCTGGTTGCAGGGGCATGCTCACCCAAGATCGGGCGCATGATCGACCGATATGGCGGTCGCTCGATTCTGGCAGCCAGCTCGATCTTCATGGCATTGGGCCTTGCTCTCATGGGCGCAGCTCAATATCTCGCAGTCTACTACCTGGCATGGACGATTATCGGCTTCGCCATGGCAGCGGGTTTATATGACGCCGCATTCGCCACGCTGGGCCGCTTGCTGGGCTCGACGGCACGCTCATCCATCAGCGGTCTCACGCTGCTGGGAGGCTTCGCTAGTACTGTGGGATGGCCCCTTCTAGCCTATCTGGAGCATGAGCTGGGCTGGCGAGGCGCTTGTTTCGTGATGGCGGGAGCCCACCTACTAATAGGCGTGCCGATATATCTGTCTTTTGTTCCCAGAACGCAGACTGCCCCTGCCACCGCTACTGGCAGCACCGAGATAAACGTGGGGAACCTCCAACCATCTGCCTACCGCCAACTATTTCTTCTGCTCGCGTTGCTACTAACACTTCAATCGTTAGTGACATCGAGCGTTTCGGTACATCTGCTGGATGTACTCAAACTGCTCGGCATAGCGGCCACCACGGTCTTGGCCATCGGGATGGTCATCGGGCCGGCACAAGTCGCAGGACGCATCGCCGAATTCACCTGGGGCCAGGGGCTACATCCCACCTGGGCCACCCGACTGGGTGTGCTGCTATGCCTGATCGGAATAGTTCTGCTGCTACCGGCGCAGCCTTGGCTGGCATTCATGGCAATTGCTTTATACGGCGCAGGCAATGGCATCCTGACCATTACCCGAGGCACCTTGCCACTGGTGCTGTTCGGCCCCGCAGGTTATGGAATACGAATGGGCTTGCTCGCCAGGCCGATGCTGGTTGCACAGGCGGTTGGGCCAATAGGCGCTGCGATGATCCTGGACGCTTTCAGCGCTGAGACATTACTGGCGCTGCTTGCTGGGATCGCTTTTGTGGGGTTGCTGTCATGCTGGCGCCTCCCCAGCAAGTAACTAGACATAGCCTGCGGGCCTGACAAGGAGCCTTGAACCTGCAGTTCGTCCCATCACGAATCCTGTGATAGGCCCCGGTCCCGCTTATCGCTCTGGCTGCTCAGGGCCTGACAGCATGACTGCTTTGAACCTGATCGCCGTGATGATCATGGTGGTGGTCAAGCTGCGCCGCGAAGGCACCGAGGTCGAAGTGCTCGGCTTCAACCAGGCCAGCCCTGGCCGCCATTGTCGTACTTCATTCACCAAATTCGATTATCGTGGCCGCTTATCTATAGCCGAACGAATGCTCATGCACGCTCCTCTCGCAACCGATCGATCGCCCTGGGCCGTATTTCTGATCTTTCTGCGCCTAGGGCTGACCGCCTTCGGTGGACCGATCGCGCATCTCGGCTATTTTCGCGACGAGTTCGTGGTGCGCCGGCAATGGCTGAGCGAGCGCAGCTATGCCGATCTGGTCGCCCTCTGCCAGTTCCTGCCCGGCCCGGCCAGCAGCCAGGTCGGCCTGGCGCTGGGGCTGTCGCGTGCCGGTTATGGCGGCGCCCTGGCGGCCTGGCTGGGCTTCACCCTGCCCTCGGCGCTGGCCCTAATCCTCTTCGCCCTCGGCATCGCCAGCTATGGCGATGTGCTGCCCGCTGGCGTGCTGCAAGGGCTCAAGGTGGTGGCCGTGGCGGTGGTGGCGCAGGCGGTGTGGGGCATGGCACGCAACCTGTGCCCCGATGCGCCGCGCATCAGCATCATGGCAGCGGCCACTTGCCTGGTACTGCTGCTGCCTTCCGCCTGGAGCCAGGTCGGAGTCATCCTGCTGGCCGCCATCCTCGGCCTGCTGCTGTTCAAGCCGCAGCAAAGCGAAGCCCATGAAGCCCTGTCGATCAGCGTTCGGCCTGGCGTTGGCCTGTTCTGGCTGGCGCTGTTCGTCCTCCTGCTGGTCGGGCTGCCGCTGCTGACAGCGCTGTTCCCGAGCCAGACCCTGGCACTGGTGGACGCCTTCTACCGCGCCGGCTCGCTGGTCTTCGGTGGCGGCCATGTGGTGCTGCCGCTGTTGCAGGCCGAAGTGGTACCCAATGGCTGGGTGGACAACACGGCCTTCCTCGCCGGGTATGGCGCGGCGCAGGCGGTGCCGGGGCCATTGTTCACCTTCGCCGCCTTTCTCGGCGCCTCGATGAACCCGGCGCCCAACGGCTGGCTGGGTGGGCTGATCGCCCTGCTGGCGATCTTCCTGCCAGCCTTCCTGCTGGTGGCCGGCGCGCTGCCGTTCTGGGAGCGCCTGCGCCACAGCCTGCGCACCCAGGCCGCCTTGCAAGGCGTCAATGCCGCCGTGGTCGGCCTGCTACTGGCCGCGCTTTACCAGCCAGTGTGGACGAGCGCGATTCACGGCCCGCTGGACTTCGCCCTGGCCCTGGTGGCGCTGGTCGCGCTGCTGTTCTGGAAGCTGCCGCCCTGGCTGGTGGTGATCGCCAGTGGTGTTGCGGGAGGACTGCTGAGCCTGGCTGTGTGATCGGTCAGCCCTGCATACGCCAGGGCCGTAACCAGACAGCGACACCCGCCAGCACCAGCGCACTACCGGCCGTGGCCAGCAGCAATTGGCCGATACCCGCCGGCAGCGGATGCACCAGCACGGCAGCCAGGCCCAGCAGCAGCACGCTGACGATGCCCTGCTGGCGCCAGCGCACGGCACCCAGCAGCCCCTGGCGTTGCAACAACGCCAGCCCCGTGGTGATTACCCCACCCAAGGCAGCCAGGGCGATGCCAGGCGCACCGAAGAGAAACGGCAGGCTCAACAGCAACAGAGCATTGATGGCGCCACCGAACAGCTCGCAGCGCAAGGGTAACGCGGTATCGCCAGCGGCATAGGCGTAGCGCGCCAGCAATGCGTTCCAGGCGCCGAACACCAGCGGCACGGAGAACCAGGCCAGTAACAGCGGTAATGGCCCGGCCGCCACGTCGGTCGGCAGCAGCCACAGAATGAAGGTGGGGCTGGCGGCGATCAGGCCGAAGGAGGCCGGCAAGCTGAACAGGGTGGCGGCGGCCAGGCCCTGGTGCAGCAGCGCCAGACGGGCACCCGGCTGACGCGCGCTCATCATGCCGAGCAGCACCTGATTGAGATTCATCAGGGCGATCAGCGGCAGGTTGATCAGCTTGCGCGCCAGGTTGACCCAGGTGACCACGCCCTCGCCCAGCAGGCTGGCGACCATGCGCTCCAGCAGCGCCAGGCCGTGGCTGGCCAGGTTGCTGGCCAGCAGTGGGCCCATTCGCCCCAGCAATTCGCGCGCGGCGCCATGCTCACGTTCCCGCGCCAGGGGCCGCCAACCCAGGCGCCACGCCGAGGGTAGCAGCGACAGCGGCATCAACAGGCTACCCAGCACGCAGGCCAGTGCCAGTTCCGCCGGCTGGCTGGCAGCGCCGCGCCAGGCCAGGTAGGCGACGGCCGGCAGGTTGAACATCAGCGAGCCCAGGCCCACCAGAACGAAACGCTCGCGCGCCTGCAGCGGTATGCTCAGCAGCGCGTGCAGCATCAGGCCGGGCACGCAGGCCGCCAGCAGCGCCAGGCTGTCGCCGGCCACCTGCCGCGCCTGCTCGCCGAGGCCCGGGCCGATCAGGCGTACCCACAGCGGCGCGGCCAAAGCCAGCAGCGCCCAGAGCGCCAGGGCAATCAGCAGCAACCCGGGGCTGACCGCATTCAGCCAGCGCCGGCGCTGCTGCTCGTCACGCTGGCCATACAACGGCAGCGCGGCAGCGGCCAGCAAGCCACCGGCCAGCGCCATGCGCAGGGCCTCCGGCAGGAACAGCGCGACGATGAAGGCGTCGCTGCGCCCCCCCGCGCCCCAGGAGGTGACCAGCAGCCATTCGCGGGCAAAACCCAGGCCCAGACCGGCCAGGGTCGCCAGCGTCAGCCACAGCGTGCTGTTGAACATGGCTATTAGTGGAACAAGGTGAACAGGCCCTTGCCGCCGACCTTGTAATTGAGGTCGTGCGGGCGCTCGCCCATGATCTTGGCGCCGCTGCCACCGACGATCTTGTACGGCGCCACCTCCTTGGCCACCACGGTGTTGGCGGTGACCACCGCGCCACGGCCGATGTGCGAACCCTGGCCGATCAGCGCGCGGCTGGCGATCCAGGCATAGTCGTCGATGTAAATGGGCGCGGAAATCGACCAGAACTCGGGGGCGGCCAGATCATGGGTGCCGGCGATGATCAGCACGTGCGAGGCGATCGCCACATGGTCGCCGATCACCAGCCCGGCACGGGCATCGACCTGGCAGTGCCAGGCAATCACGCTGTCGTCGCCGATCACCAGGTTCTCCACCCCCAGCACCTCGGTGTTGCGCCAGATCGAGCTGCCCTTGCCGATCTTCGCGCCACCGGCACGTAGCCACCAGATGCGCACATGGTGGCTGGGGATCTTGTTGATCAGGATGTTGTAGGCCTGCTCCCAGGCGCGCAGCCAGCGATCCCTGAGCGTCGCCCAGTTCTTGCCATACAGCGGCACGAAGTAACGCGCGGGAATCTCGGTCTTGAGCAAGGCGTAGAAGCGTCGCGCCAGGGGGTTCTCGATACGTGGCTCTATATCCACCGAGCTGATGGCGTAGACGCCGCTCTCGTCGAAGGCCACGTCATGCTCGAACATCCACTGCAGCGCGCGCTCCAGCTCGTCGCGCGTCACGCCCAGCTTGGCGGCGTAATCATCCAGTTGCGCACGCAGATCCGAACGCAGCCTGACACGGTGTTTCATGGCGAGGATTCCCTGTGAGAGTCGCTGGCATCACGCAGTTCCGGGTGCAGGCGAGCCACCTGCAGGCTGAGGCCCATGAGCAGCCAGAACAGCGCGATGATGACGTAGGTGAAGCTGTAGTAATGGTCGAACAGGCCGGTGAGGATGGCCGCCAGCACACCCGCCGTGCTGCCGAGCCAGATGGCATTGTCGGCATCGATGCGGCGTACCGCGCCCATCGGCCTGACCTCACGCCACCACAGCAGGGTCACGGCGACGAACAGCAGCATGCCGGGAATGCCGATCTTGTAGATGAAGTTCAGCCACAGGTTGGAAATGCCCAGCAGGCCGCTTCCCGGCACAGGCGGGTCGACCTTGAAGCCGATGCCCAGCGGATAGCGCGCCATCGCCTCGGGGAACATGGCGTACTCCAGGAAGCGCACCTCGGTACTGGCGTTGCTCGGCGAGAACATGGTCAGCAGACGCTCCTGCAGCGGCGGGTAGAACAGCACCAGCGCCGCGCCGAAAGCGATGCCCAGACCGAGGATGCGCCCGCTGTAGGGCGTGCGCTTGTAGGTCAGCCACAGCAGCACCAGAGCCAGCGAGACGATGGCGCCACGGGAGATGCTGAACAGCAGGCCGGCGCAGCCCAGCAGCGCCACCGACAGCCCCAGCAGGCGCCGCCAGCCCTTGCGCGTCCAGCCGTAGAGCAGCGCCAGCGGCACGAACAGGGCGAGGATGCCGCCGGTCAGGTTCGGGTGCACCCAGGGCGAGGCCATGCGCTGGTAGTTGGCCGAGAAGATGTCTCTGACCGCCTCGGGGTGGGCGTACTTGAGGTCGGTGAGAATCGGGATCATGGTGGTGGCGTCACGATCCTTGAGGAAGATGAATATCGACAGGCAGAGCATGGCCAGGTTGCCCAGCAGCAGGGCCACGATCAGTTGATCGCGGTCACGCTCGCTGCGCAGCAACAGCGGCACCATGAACAGCAGCGACAGGTTCATCAACCAACGCACCCAGTTCACCGGGCCGTTACCGTCGGCATCGATGATGATCATGCCAACCACGAACGGCAGGGTGCTGAACAGCATCAGCCACAGCAGGGTGCGCTCCACCGGGCGCCATTGCAGCAGGCCACGGCTGCGGCCGATGAAGGCCTGCCAGAGCAGCGCCAGCCAGGTCAGGCCCAGTACCGCCTCGCTGATGGTGGTGCGGATGCCCACCTGCACCGTGGTGTAAGGGATGCTGGTGGCCAGCACGGCGAACAGCAGCAGGCCCCACAGCGGCTTGCGCAGCAGGGTCAGGGTCAGGGCGCCGCCGGCCAGCAGCACCAGCAGCTTGCCGACGCTGAGGAACCACAGCAGCACACCGAACAACACGCCGAGAATCAGCGCGACAGGTAATCCCATGGCCATCAGCGCGACAACTCCATGACAAGTTCATTCAGACGCCGGCTGTAGGCCGGAAACTCATAACGCCGCGCCCATTCGGCCAACTCTGCCGTGCGTGCAGGTGGCTGCGCGGCTACCTGCAGCAGGCAGCCGAGCAGGGCCTGGCGATCGTGCGGGGCGAAGCGCGGGCTACCGGGCGGCAACACTTCATCCAGGGCCGAGCCAGTGGCGGCAGCGACCGGCGTGGAGACGCTCAGCGCCTCCACCACCGGCAAGCCGAAGCCTTCGCCATAGGAAGGCTGCCACAGGCATTCGGCGCGCTGATACAGACCGCATAACTGCGCCTCACTCAAACCGCTGCGCCAATGCAGGCCGGGCAGTTCGCGCAGCTCAGGCGCCACATCCTCGGCATGGCCGACCAGAACCAGCGCCGGCACCTGCGCCGACTGCCGGCGCGCCTGCTGCCAGCAGTCGAGGAACAGCGCCATGTTCTTGCGCGGCTCGCGGGTGCCCACGGCCAGCCAGAAGCGCTCGGGCAGATCGTCCGGCAACTGCGCCGCCGCGGTGGCGAAGCCCGGCACCAGATTGGGCAGCACGCGCAGCTTGTTGCGGGCGAAGGGGAACAGCCGCGCCGCTTCGTCCGCCGAGAACTGCGAGGGGCACCAGATGCGATCGGCCATCAGCACCGACCAGGCGATGGACAAGCCGTCGATGCCGCGATAGACCAGTGCCTTGAGGCGTGAGCGATGGAAATTGCGTTCGGTGAGCTGGAACAGGTCATGCAGCACCAGCACCTGTTTGCGCCCGCGCTTGCGCCCCAGGGGCAGGCCCATGTTGGCCGTGGCGATATACAGGTCGATGCGCGCCTCGTGCAGGGCGCGGGGCAGGAACCTGGCCTCGAAGCGCCAGCGCACCTGCGGTCGTTGCAGGCCCTGCAAGGGGCTGGCCCACTCCGGGCAGCAGGCCGTGGCACGCTGCGGATGATCCAGCGGCGCTTCAGTGAAGCGCACCAGCTCGGTGTCAGGCAGCGTCAGTAACGCCTGCTCCTGCGCCAGCACCTGGCGCCCGATACCCGAGGCCGGGGCGACGGTCGCCGGTCGGTAATCCAGGCCTACGCGCATACCCGCTCCTGCTCGATCTGCCGATAAACCGCCTCGAGCCGCTCGGCCGCACCGGCCCAGTCATGCTCGCGGCGCACGTAGGCGCGGCCATTGGCAGCCAGAGCGGCGGCCTGCTCGGCATCGGCCAGCACCTCGGCCAGGGCGGCGGCCAGCTCAGCAGCCGTCTCGCCGGCCAGGTAGTCACGCCGCGCCTCGACCGCCAACCCGGACACCCCCTGCGCCGTGCTCACCACTGGCAGGCCAGCGGCCAGGGCTTCGATCACCTTGAGCTTGGAGCCGCCGCCATGGCGCAACGGTGCGAGAAACGCCGCACACTCGGCCTGCACGCTCGGCAGATCGGCGACGAAGCCCAGCCACTCGATACGCGGATCGGGCCAGCGCTGCGCCCAGGCCGACGGCAGGGCATGGCCGGCGACAACGAAGCGCGCCCGCGGGCAGGCCTGCCAGAGCCGTGGCAGGATTTCGTCCAGCGCCCACTGCACGGCATCGCAGTTGGGCGCGTATTCGTAGTTGCCGACGAACAGGATGCGCTGGCTGCCGGTCGCCGCCTGCACCTGGGCGAAGGCCTGGCAGTCGACACCATTGACCACCACCGCCACCGGCGTGTCGGTCAGGCGGCGCATGGCCTGGGCATCGGCCTCGGTCACGGCGACCACATGCCGTGCCTGGTCGAAAACGCGGCGCTCCCAACGCCGTGCGCGCCATTGGTCATACCGCACGAAGGGCGCCAGCCAGTCAGGGAAGCGGTCATAGGTGGCCGCACCCAGTGCCGACTCCAGGTTGTGTTCGGTGAGCACGAAGGGCTGGCCGCGCCGCGCCAACGGGCCGGCCAGCGGCTGGAAGCCATAACTGTGCTCGACCTGCACCACGTCCCAGCCGCCCTCGGCCAGCAGGCTGTCGAAGCGCTCGCGCAGGGCGCCGGACAGACCATTGACCGAAGCCAGCAGCGGCCAGGGGGCAAACAGCGCCGCCAGCAGGGTCAGAGGGCTGCGCAGGTTGCGCCGCGGCAGCACGACCAGGCGTTCGAGCAAGGGTTCGAGGCGCTGCCGGCACTCATCGTCCAGCGCCGTCTTGGACTGCACCAGCAGGGTGATGCGATGGCCGCGCGCGGCCAGGGCGCGCAGCAACTGGTACTGGCGCGTCTTGCCGCCACTGGTGGTTGGCCAGGGCAGATAGGGCACGATCCACAGCACGCGCATGCTCGCTCTCACCACACCAGCATCTGCAGGCTGGGCTTGGCCTGCAGGCGAATGCCACCTGCCTCGCTCAGGGCCGTCTGGTTGCCTGCCAACGGGTCGTGCAGTTCGGCGGCGCTGATCTGCGGCAAGTGCAACGGTGCCGAGCTTTCGCTCCAGAACAGCCAGACATGCTTGCCGTCCTCGCGCTGCCAGGCAACGCTGAACAGGTCATCGGGGGTCGCTTCCAGCGTGGGGGCGTCCGCCGGTTCCAGGCGCGGCCCGGTCAGCTTGAGGAAGCGCTGCAGGGCCAGATAGACCGGCTTGGGTTTGCCTTGCAGATCGAGCAGGCCGTAATGCTGATCACGCGCCGACGCGCGGCTGTCAAGGTCGGACAGGGCGAAGAGGAATACCTTGTCGTAGTCCAGCGCGCTCATCAGTGCCAGACGGCGCAGCACGTAGTCCGCCTGGCCCTGATCACCGATAATTTCCTGCAATTCCTTCGGCCCACTGTAGCTCGACCAGCCCCATTCGGTGGCCCAGATCTGCGGCACCTGCGCACCGCGCAGGGTGGCGTTGAGCTGCTGGCTGCGCAGCACGAAATCGCGCGCGCCGGGCTCGTCGGTTTCCGGAGTCTGTGAATAGGGGTGATAGGCGACGATGGTGCCCAGTTGCTGCACACCCAGCTTGCCCAGGCTTTCCAGCATCAACCCGCCCTTGACCGGCATCTGGCTGTAGTAGGCCATGCCACCCATCACCACCGGCTTGTCCGGCACGGCCTGGCGTAGCGCCTGGGTGGTCACCTGCAACAAGCGGCCATAGCCTTCTGGATCCTCGTGGGGGCGCCAGAACGAGGGCAGGTTCGGTTCGTTCCACACCTGCCAGGCATCGACACTGGGGTAACGCTTGGCCAGCATGGCCATGCGCTCGGCGAACACGCGCGGGTCGCGCGGTGGGTACTGATCCGGCGTCGGCGAGCCGGGCGGCGCGCTGGTGGCATGGGGCGCCGAACCGACCAGGTAGAACACCGACTTGAGCTGCTGCGCTTTGAGGTCAGCGACCAGTTGATCCAGCTCACCCAGGCGGTAGCGACCTTCCTTGGGCTCGTGGCGATCCCAGTGCAGATCGATGCGCGTCCACTCCAGGCCCAGATCGCGCAGGCGCTGCATCTGCTCGCGGTATTGCTCGGGGCTGAACCAGAGAAAGTGCGCATTGACCCCGAGAAAGTCCTTCCAGACCACCGCACGCGGCGCCTTCAGTTGCGTGGCCTCGGCCTGGGCCGGCTGGCTCATGCCACAGCCGGCCAGGCCGAGCGTCAGCCCCGCCAGCAGCGCCAGACGGGAAAACCATGGGCTGATCATGCACATACCTCTGCGAAGAGTTGGCGAAAACGCTCGGCCGTCTTGGGCCAGGCACGGGCCGCGCCGATCTCGGCCGCGCGCTCGGCCCACTGGGCGACCCGCTGCGGCGTCTCGGCCGCCTGTTCGATGCAGGCCGACAAGGCTTCGACGTTGCCCTGCGGGTAGGTCAGGCCATTGCCGCCGCGCACTTCTTCGGCGAAGGCGCGGGCGTCGGAGGTGATCGCCCCGCGCCCGCAGGCATTGGCCCAGGACAGCGCGCCGCTGGTGCCACGCATCTCGCCGAGCAGGCTGAGCTTCTTCGATTCACGATAGGGCAGCACCAGCACATGGTGCGCCTGAATGCAGGCGGCGATGTCGCTGGCCGGCAGATCCAGCGACCAGTCCAGGCACCCCTCCAGACGCAGGGCACGGGCCCGTGCACGCAGCTCGTCGAGGTAGTTACCACGGGGGCCGAAGGCGATCTCCGGGGCGCTGCCACCGGCCAGGGTGAGACGGATGCGCCCATGCAGCTCGGGGCGCCGTTGCAAGGTGGCTGCCAGGGCATCGAGCAGATCCTCGATACCCTTGCCGCGATAGATGAAACCGAAATACAGCAGGCGCAACGGCTCGGCCGCTGGCAGCGGTTGCGGCGCGATCTGCAGGTTGCCGTGGGCGATGCTGAGCTGACGCCCGGCGGGCAGGCGCATGCGCCGGGCCAGCAGGCCGCCACCCAGTTCGGTGAGGGTCACCACCCTTGCCAGGCCCTGCGCCACCTGGCGCTCTTCGCGCAGGGTCAGCGGGTCGGCCAGCAGCGCCGCCAGTTGTGGCAGCGGGCTGGGTAGCCGCCCCAGCCAGCGCAGCGCCCAGGGCAGGCTGGCGCGGCGCCAGACCAAGCGCTCCGGGTCGTGCACGGTGGCGGTCAGGGGCAACTGCGGTTGATGCTTCTGCAACCAGCGCAAGGCCTGAAACTCCCCCAGGCGTCCACCGCCCAGCTCGGCATGCGCCAGATCCACCGAACTCCAGTCGAAGGCGGCGAGTGCCGCAGCATTACGCTGCGCATCCATGCCACAACCGCGTAGCGGGCACAGCACCTCGACACCGGCGGCCTGCAAGGCCGTACTCAGGTGCCAGGCGTAATCGGCGATGCCGGTCTGCTCGGGCGGCAAGGGCGCCAGCAGGGCAATGCGCATCAGGCTCCGCCCCGCAGACGCCTGAACAGATCCAGCACGGCGCCCGGCACCTCGAAGCGGCGCTTGTTGAGGATGATGCCGTCGACCTTGCCGAAGCCAGTCTGCAACAGCGACAAGGCGTTCTGCACCACCGGGATGGTGCTGGTCTTGGCCTCCACCACCAAGGCGATCAGGTCGGCACGGCGCAGGGCGAGGAAGGCGTCCTGGTTGCTCAGCAACGACGAGGCATTGAGGATCAGCACCTCGCCCGGCCTGGCCGGCTCGCTGCCCAGCAGGCGCACCTGGTAGCCATGCTCGATCAGCAGGCGAGCAAGGTGCTCGGTGACGAAACGCACCCCCTCCCCCGGTCGCGCCGACGCCAGCGCCAGGGTCAGGCCCTGCTGCTGTACACGGTCGAGCGGCAAATGACTGTAGAGCCGATAGAGGCTGGCGGTAAAGGCGCTGTCGAGCTTCCACGGCTGCGGCCCGAGATCCTGCAGGGTGCTCCACAGCGGCACCTTGAACACGGTCTCGATGCGCGCGCCGTCATGAATGCGCTGGTCGATCAGGTAGCACAGATACAGCGTCAGCAGGCCCACCGCCAGCGCCGCCGGCAGGGCCAGCAGCAGCATCATCAGGCTCTTGGGGAAGACTCGGCTGGGGTTGAAGGTAGCCTCTTCGATCTTGGCGATATTGCTGATCTGGCTGTTGTCCAGCGCCTGGTCGATACGCGCCTTCTCCAGGGTTTCGGCATACAGCGCATAGCTCTTCTCGGCGTTGGCCAGTTCCAGCAACAGGCGGGTGATCGCCGGTTCGTCGGCCATGACGCGCAGGCGCTCCTGCTGCAACTGGGCGAGCTGCGCATCGTAGTCCTTGACCTGCCCAGCCAGCTGCTTGGCGCGCAGCTCGGCGTCGATGATCTGCTGCTGCAGATTGGCCACTATGGCGTTCGGCGCGAAGTTCTTCGAGCGCTCGATGCGCTCGGCTTCCTTGGCGATCATGGCCTTCATCTGCTCGATGCTCTGGTCGACTTCACGCACTGGCGGCGTGTCGGGCAGGAAGGTGCGCAGCAGGCCGGCGCGCTGCTCCTCCAATGCATTGAGGCGGCGCTTGAGGTCGAGCTGGTTGGGGTTGAGGCTGACCTCACGCGCGGTCACCACCTCCTGCGGCTGACGCTTGAGCTGCAGGCGCGCATCGGCCAGGAAACTGGCGATACCGGCCTGCTCGTTGAGACTTTCGGCGCGAGCATCGGCCAGGCGGTTGATCTGGTTGGTGAGGTTCTCCAGACGTTCCTGCACGCTGACCGCATTGACCTCCTGCAAGCGCGTGCGCAGGTCGTTCTTGAGGCCGTCGATCTGCGCCGCGACCTGCTGCATCTCGTTCTCGTAGAACACCTGCAGGCTCTTGCGCCCCAGGGTACGGGCACGCTCCGCGAGGTAGACATCGACCCAGGTCTGCACCACTTTCTGGGCAATGGCCGGGTCGTTCCAGGTGAAGCTGATTTCCATGACCGCCGAACCGGGTTCATGGCCGACGGTGAAGTTCTTCTCCAGCTTCTTGGCCAGACGTTCGACCGGCGATTGCGCCTCCACCAGCCCGAGCAACTGCAGCACGCTGCGCAGCGCATCGATCACCGCATTGACCGCCTTGCCGACCTCGAACTTGATGGTCTTCCACACCCCCTGCGGTTGGTAATTGGCCATCAGCTCGATATAGCGCTCGGCGACCATGCGCACGATGGGCCGCCCGGTGAGCATCTTCTCTTCGTCGACTATCGGGTCGCGTTGGGTGCTGGGGGCGATCAACGCCTGGCGGTTGGCCACTTCCAACGGCAGCGTGGTGCTCTCGCGGCCCGGTTTGACCAACAGGCGCGCGTTGGATTCGTACTTGGTCGGCAGCAGGAATGCACCCAGCAGCACCAGCACCAGGGTCACCACCACCGCCGCCTCGAACTCTCGCCGGAAGATGAAGAACAACCGCAGCAGGTCGCGGAAGGAGCGGATATCGATCATCTGGACATACTCATGACAGGCGAGAGAGAAATCGAACGCGACGTGCCGCCGGACAGGCGCGACGCGCGGGTGAAACAGGGCACCGTGCAGGCCGCTCGCGAAGAGCGCCAGCCGCCATCGCGCCAGTCATCAGACTGTTCGACAGGGCCGTGGCAGGGTAGCGATCCGATCATGCAGAGCTCCTGGCACAGGTGGTATCGATTCAGGCCGCGAGCGCCCGGTCAGACCAGGGCGCCGAGGCGACGGCACTCAGACGTAGGTCACGTCTTCCGCACCGAAATAATCACCGCTCTGCACTTCGTAGAACTGCACCGGGGCCACGCTCGGGTTGTTCATCGCGTGCACCTGCTCCAGGGCCACGTTCAGCCCCTCGCCGCTGCGCAGGCGATGCACCTGGCCGTCGATGTCGACGTGGAGAATGCCGGACAGCACCAGCAGGCGCTTGCTGCGGTGCTGGTGGTAGTGCGCGGGCAGGCCCTGGCCCGGAGCGATGGTCACCTTGACCAGGCAGTGGCGCGGCGACTCCTCCAGTGCCTGACTGGTGCCCCATGGGTACTGGCAAAGGCCTTTGGGAGAGGTGCTGGCGGGGTGGAAGAATTCGTTGGACATCTTTTGCTGTTCCTTGTCGGTCAAATGTTGTCGTGGTTGGCAGGACGGTCTCTGCGCCCTGGCCGCGGTTATCTCACGCTATGCAGCGTCTGGCTGGCAAGGCCGATGATGACATCATCGGCCGTCTACCCGCCTCATTGAACGAAAACGCAATCCTCGTCGGCGAGGAACTCACCCAGACGCACCTCGAAGAAGGTCGCCGGGGAAACACCCGCATTGCTCAGCGCATGCACCTGCTCCATGGCGATATCGATGCCATCGCCCTCACGCAGGCGCTGTACCTGGCCGTCGATCTCAACCTGCAATATCCCGGAAAGCATCAGCAGGTGCTTGCTGCGGTGCGCATGGTAATGCGCGGGAATCAGCGCTCCCGGCTTGAGCTCGACCAGCAGCACGCTGTGCAGCGGCGTTTGCTCGATCAGGCGGTTGCTGCCCCAGCCATGCACCTGGCTGGGGGCATCGACCAGCATGGCCGGCTCGGCCGCCAGCGGGCGAGCCGGCGCAGGCGCGCTCTGCGGCTGAGCAGAAGTGACGCGAGCCGGCGGATGCGCCACGAGGCCGGCCGTGGTGCTGACCAGCGGCGGCAGCGGACTGCCTGGCACGCTGGCAGGTGCCGAGGCCGCTTGCGGCGCGGCTGAGGGTTCAGGCGTAACGACGGGTTCAGGCGCGGCGACAGGCTCAGGCGTGGCGACCGCTATGGGGGCCGGGGTCGCGACAGGCGCGGCAGCCGCTGCCGGCGCCTGTGTCCGCTCGGTCAGCAGTGGTGGCTGGCTCGCTGCCTCGGGCGCTGGCGCAACGGGCGCCGGCTCGGGCAGCACGCGGCCGCCGGCGAGCAGATTGAGCAGGCGCGCCGGCACCTCGAAACGGCGTTTGTTGAGGATGATGCCGTCGATCTTGCCGAATGCCGTGTTGAGTACCGACAAGGCGTTCTGCACCACCGGGATGGTGCTGGTCTTGGCTTCCACCACCAGGGCGATCAGATCGGCGCGGCGCATGGCCAGGAAGGCATCCTGATTGCTCAGCAAGGAGGACGCATTGAGCAGCACCACTTCACCGGGGCGAGCCGGCTCGCTGCCGTCGAAACGCACGGCATGGCCGCGTTCGATGAGCAACTGCCCCAGGTGCTCGCTGACGAAGCGCACGCCCTCCCCCGGCCGCGCCGAGGTCAGGGCCAGGGTCAGGCCTTCGCGCTCGATGCGCTCCAGGGGCAACTGGCTGTAGAGCCGGTAGATGCTGGCGGTGAAGGCGCTGACGATCTTCCAGGGGCGCGGCCCGAGGTGCTGCAAGGTGGTCCACAGCGGCACCTTGAACACCTCCTCGACGCGCGCGCCATCGTGGATGCGCTGGTCGAGCAAGAAGCACAGGTACAGCGTCAGCAGCCCCACCGCCAGGCCCAGCGGCAGCGCCAGGGCGAGAATCAGCAGGCTCTTGGGAAAGACCCGCGAAGGGTTGAGCGTGGCCGCTTCGAGCAAGGCGATATTGCTGATCTGGCTGCGATCCAGGGCCTGGTCGATGCGGGCCTTTTCCAGGTTCTCGCCGTAGAGGCTGAAGCTCTTCTCGGCGTTGTCCAGCTCCAGCAGCAAGCGGTTGATTTCCGGCTCGTCGCTCATCACCTTCAGGCGCTCGGCACGCAGGGCCGCCAGTTGCTCGGCATAGTCCTTGATCTGCCCGGCCAACCGGCGTTCACGCAACTCGGCGTCGACGATCTGCTGGCGCAGGTTGGTGGCGATGCTGTTGGGTTCCAGGTTCTGCGAACGCTCGATGCGCTCGGCCTGTTTGGCGATCAGGGCCTGCATCTGCTCGATGCTCTGCTCCACCTCGCGCACCGGCGGGGCATCGGGCATGAAGGTGCGCAGCAGGCTGGAACGCTGCTCCTCCAGCGCATTCAAGCGGCGATGCAGGTCGAGCTGATTGGGATTGAGGCTGATCTCGCGGCTGGTGACCAGCTCTTTGGGTTGGCGCTTGAGCTGTTGGCGTGCATCGGCCAGGAAGGTGGCGATCCCCGCCTGTTCGTTGAGCTTCTCGGCACGCGCATCGGACAGCCGGTTGATCTGGTTGGTGAGGTTTTCCAGGCGTTCCTGCACGCTGATGGCATTGACCTTCTGCAGACGGTCGCGCAAGGCGTGCTTGAGGCTGTCGATCTGTTCGCCGACCTTGTCACGCTCACCCTCATAGAAGGAATACAGGCTGTCGCGGCCCAGGGCACGGGTGCGCTCCTCGAGGTAGGCGTCGATCCAGGTCTGCACCACCTGCTGGGCGATATAGGGGTCGTTCCAGGTGAAGCTGACCTCCATGACCGCCGAGCCCGGTTCGTGGCCGACGCTGAAGTTCTTCTCCAGCTTCTTGGCCAGGCGCTCCACGGGCGTCTGCGCCTCCACCAGCCCCAGCACCTGCAGCACGCTACGCAACGCTTCGATGACGGCATTGACCGCCGCACCGACATGGAACTTGACCGTCTTCCAGAAGCCTTCCGGGCGGTAGTTGGCCATCAGCTCCAGATAGCGCTCGGCGACCATGTGCACGATGGGCCGGCCGGTGAGCAGCTTCTCTTCGTCGACCACCGGATCGCGTTGCGTGCTGGGAGCGATCAGCGCGGCTCGACCAGTGGCGTCGATCGGCATGGTGGCGTTGTAACGCCCAGGCTTGACCAGCATGCGCGCGGTGGACTCGTACTGGGTCGGCAGCAGGAAAGCGCCGAGCACGGCCACCACCACGGTGGCGATCACCGCGAGCTGGAACTCCCTGCGGAAGATAAAGAACAGCCGCAATAGATCGCGGAAAGATCGAATTTCAAGCATGTTTTAGGTCTGCTCTTATCTGCCGAAATTGCAGGTATTTCCCTGGCACTGATAGGTGTTACCGCTGTTGCTGACGTCAGGCGAGTTCAGGTCATAGTTGAACCCGACCCCGATCCCCTTGTTGATCGGAAAGAGCCGCGTGAAATACATGTCCACCGCCTCGACGGTGCTGCCGATCCCCGACTGCGGCACGTAGATGAGATCGCCACGCTGCATGGCGATCATCGGCCTGTCCTTGTCCTGCAGTAGCGAGGCCAGGCTGAAGAAGTACATCTTGTACTTGCCGTCGTCACCCGCGCGCAGCAGGGCGATATTGTCGCTGTCGGCCGAGGGCAGCACGCCGCCGGAAGCCAGCAGCACCTGCTCCAGCGTGGCGTGGCCGACCAGGTCGAAGAAGGCCGCATTGGGCACCGCGCCACCGATGAACACCTTGTTGCTCGGCGCGATGGCGATGTTCACCGTGGCGTTGGGGCGGCGGTAGATCTTGCTCAGCTTGCTGGTGACCTCCTTGGCCACGTCCTCGGGGGTACGCCCGTCGGCTTTGATCAGGCCCACGTAGGGCATGGAGAAGTAGCCGTCCGGGCGTACCACGAACAGGGTCATGTCGTCCTTCTCGGAGGGCTCCTGAGCGTCACGCACGATGCGCAGGGTGTCGCCACTCTGGATGCGTACCTGCGGTGGCGGCAGGTCGGCCAGCTTGTAGATTTCCTGGTGGCGCTGCTTGAGCGCCTCGTCGTCGGGCAGGTGTACCCGCGCCGGCGTGCTGCAACCGACCAGCAACAGCGTCAGCAAGGCGACGACGACAGAGGACTGAACGAATGACTTCTTGGTATGAGCGAACATGGGTCTAGGTCCAGTAAGTGGAAAACATGCTGAGACGACGCTTGATGGAGCATGGCAGATGGGCTTCGAGATGACCGAGACGATAGCCCAGCAGTTTGCACGCGGTACGCAACAACACCTCGGGAATGCGCCAGAGGGCACCGGCGCCCTGCAAGGTTCGCAGCTCTGCCTTGACGTAACGCAGGCCTTCGCCACCGGCAGCGCCGAAGGCCTGGCCGATCCAGCGCTCGCGACCATAGAACACGCCGATGTCGAAATAGCGGCGAAACTCGTCGAGCACGCGATAATCGTGCGAGTGCCGCACCTCGGCATCGGCGGCGTAGCGCACCGCATGACCGGCCAGCAGCAGGCGCGCTGCGACGTAGGCATCCTCGCTGCCGATCACGTCCTCGGGAAAGCCGCCCACGGCCTCCAGCGCCTCGCGCCGATAGGCGGCGAAGGAGTCGGAGCTGAAGCAGGTCTTGATGCCCAGTTCGGCGGCATCGGCCAGGCGCTTGGTACGCGACTGCGGCGGGTAGTTGAAGCGCCGCGCCTGCGCGCCCAGCAAACCGGCATCCGCGTGCGGCAACTGGCGGCCATAGGCGACGCCGATGTCCGGCTCGCTGAGCAGGTTCGCCAGCAGGCGGGCAAAGCTCTGCGGGTTGGCTGGAATGGCGTCCTGGGTCAGGTAGATCAACACGTCGGCCTGCACCTGCTGGCTGGCCCAGCGTCGCGTGCCGCCATGGTTGAACTGGCTCGGCTCGATCACCTCGACCCGCGCACCGGCAGCGCGCATGCGCGCCACGGTATCGTCATGCGAGGCGCTGTCGACCACCAGGAATTCGTCCGCCTGCAGGGTCTGCTCGGCGAGCGCCGGCAACAGCCGGTCGAGGTGCGCACCGGCATTGCGGGTCGGAATGATCAGAGCCACACGCATCAGGTCTTGGGCTCGCTGGCCGGCGCACGGCCGTAGATGTCGGTGAAGCGGACGATGTCGTCCTCGCCCAGGTACTCGCCGCTCTGCACCTCGATCATCACCAGGTCGATCACCCCGGGGTTGACCAGGCGATGGCTGTGCCCGGCAGGAATGAAGGTGGACTCGTTGGTGTTGAGCAGAAAGTCGCGCTCGCCATTGACCACCCGCGCCATGCCGCTGACGACTATCCAGTGCTCGCTGCGGTGGTGGTGCATCTGCAGCGACAGGGATTCGCCAGGGCGCACCATGATGCGCTTGATCTTGAAACGCGAGCCTTCCTCGAGCACGGTGTAGGTGCCCCAGGGGCGGGTGACCGTGCGGTGCAGGCGATAGGCCTCGTGGCCGCGCTTCTTGAGCTCCTGGGCGACGTACTTGACGTCCTGGGTGTTGTTGGCATCGGCGATCAGCAGGGCGTCGGGGGTGTCCACCACCACCAGGTCACGCACGCCGACAGCACCGACCATGCGCTTGGGCGAATCGATGTAGCAGCCCTGCACGTTGTGCAGCACCGCCTCGCCACGGATCTGGTTGCCATTGGCATCGGCCGGGCTCAACTCACGCAGTGCCTGCCACGAACCGATATCGCTCCAGCCCAGGTCGCAGGGCACCACGGCTACCTTGTTCGAGCGCTCCATCAGGGCATAGTCGATGGAAATATCGGTCACCTGGGCAAAACGTTCGGCATCCAGCTCGCACTGCACGCCCAGCTTGCCGGTCGTCGAGGTACTGGCAGCCAGGCAGCGCTCCACGCCCTCCACCACCTCGGCGGCATGCTCGCGCAGTTCGCGCAGCAGCACATCGGCACGGAAGCAGAACATACCGGCATTCCACAGATGCTGACCGCCGTCGAGGTAGGCCTGGGCGGTGGCCAGATCCGGCTTCTCGACGAAACTGGCCACGCGCAGGCCGCCGTGCTCCAGGGCTTCGCCCTGGCGGATGTAACCATAGCCGGTCTCGGCATGATCCGGGCGAATGCCGAAGGTCACCAGCCAGCCGGCTGCGGCCAGGGCTCGTGCCTGCTCCACGGCGGCGCTGAAGGCGGCCTGGTCACGAATCAGGTGATCGGCCGGCAGCACCAGCAACTGGGCGTCTTCGCCATGCTGTTCGAGCACGTGCAGGGCCGCCGCAGCGATGGCCGGAGCGGTATTGCGCCCCATGGGTTCCAGAAGGAAGTCCAGCCCCCGGCACTGCAGCTTGAGCACGCGATAGTCGTCGAGCGTGCGAAACAGCAGCTCGCGGTTGATCACGCTGAGCAACTGGCTGACGTCGGGCAAGGCGGCGACCCGCTCGAAGGTCTTCTGCAACAGGCTGCGGCCATCGGCCAGACGCATGAAGGGTTTCGGCATGGCCTCCCGCGAAACCGGCCACAGACGGGTTCCCGCGCCACCGGCGATGATGCAGGGAATCAGGGCAGTCATGGTCAATAAGCCTCTCGCGTGAGCAGAACCGCCGGCAGGGTGCGGAACAGGATGTAAAGGTCGAACCAGACCGACCAGTTCTCGATGTATTGCAGGTCGAACTCGACGCGCTTCTCGATCTTCTCCAGCGTATCGGTCTCGCCACGATAGCCGTTGATCTGCGCCCACCCGGTGATGCCCGGCTTGACCCGATGGCGCGCGGTGTACTCCTTGACCGCATCCTCGAAGAGGATGCCTGCCGCCTTGGTCGCCGTGGCATGAGGCCTGGGGCCGACCATGGACATGCTGCCGAGCAGCACGTTGAATAGCTGCGGCAGCTCGTCCAGGCTGGTGCGGCGAATGAAACGCCCGACCCGGGTGATGCGATCATCGCCACGCGTGGTCTGGCGCTCGGCATTGGCATCGGCCTTGTGGCAATACATCGAGCGGAACTTGAACACTTCGATCAATTTGTTGTTGTAACCATAGCGTTTCTGCCGGAACAGCACGGGCCCAGGTGAGTCGAGCTTGATCGCCAGAGCGACCAGAGTCATCACGGGCAATGCCAGCATCAGCGCCAGAGAAGCCAGACACAGATCCTCCAGACGCTTGATCAGTGGCGACCAGCCATCGAGCGGCCGTTCGGACACGTTGAACATCGGCAGCCCAGCCACCTCGGTGATGCGATTGCGCGCGTGCCGGAACGCCAGCATGTCCGGCACCAGCAACACATTCACCGGCAACCTGCGCAACTCCCGCACGATCTGGCCGATACGGCTTTCCGCAGACCAGGGCAAGGCCACCAGCACCTGAGTGATGCGCTCCTCGCGCACCAGGCGCTCCAGCTCACGGCTGTTGCCCAGCAATGGCAGCCCCGCCACGCGCTCGGGCAAACGCCCGATACGATCGTCGATGAAACCGATCAGCCCAGAGCGCACATCGCGATGGCGCGACATGAATTCCGCCAGGCGCACACCGTTATCGGTCGCGCCGAGAATCACTGTAGCCTGCAGGTACTGCCCCGTGCTCATCCAGTAGCGGTACAGCGTCAGAATCAGCAGGCGCTCGGCGACGAACGCCATGAAACTGGCCAGGAACCAGAAGCTCAGGTAGTACCACTGCATGAAATTGAACATCGACAGCGCCTGGTGCATGAACAACATCAGACAGAACGCAGCCGACCAGGCGAAGAACATCACCCGAAAACGCAGCAGGTTGCTGAAAATCTCATCCGAGTAGACGCCGAGCGCCTGAAACATCATTACCGTCAGCACGCTGAAGAACAGCAGTACCGCCGCATAGCTATGGGTCAGCGCCGGCTCTTCGGACAACCACAGCAGCAACAGCAATCCCGGTAATGCCGCCGTCAGGCCATGCAACAGCCGACAGCCAGCCAGGAAATATTCGATGAAGCCAGGACGCGCCAGCAATGAACTACCACCTGACAGCTGACGCATGAAACCACTACCCCGCCGTGACTTGCGACTCGAATCCACGAGACGTCAGAAAAAAGACAGTCATAATTCGCATTTCGCCACAACGACAGAATTTCGTCGAAACAACCATGGCGCGACTAAACCATTTTTATAGTGGCATTTCAATATTCTACTTAACCAATAGCACAGTTAATTCATGGCGCCATAAAACCAGCGACATATCTCATGTCGCCATGCCCTGAGCGCTCGGCGCAAGCGCCCATCTGGCCTATGATTGGCACCCAGACCCATTCACCCCTTAAGCGAAAGGCTCAGCATGCGCATCTTGATCACCGGCGGTGCCGGCTTCATCGGTTCGGCACTGGTTCGTCACCTGATTCAGGACACCGAGCACGAGGTACTCAACCTGGACAAGCTGACCTACGCCGGCAATCTCGAATCACTGCTGCAAGTATCCGGCCATCCGCGCTACCGCTTCGTCCAGGCCGACATTGCCGACAGCGCCGTGGTCGCACAGACCCTGGCCGAGTTCCAGCCGGAGGCGATCATGCACCTGGCCGCCGAATCCCATGTCGACCGCTCCATCGACGGCCCGGCCGCCTTTATCCAGACCAACATCGTCGGCACCTACGCCCTGCTGGAAAGCACCCGCGCCTACTGGCTGGGGCTGGACGGCGAACGCAAGGCCGCCTTCCGCTTCCACCACATCTCCACCGACGAGGTGTACGGCGACCTGCACGGTGCCGACGACCTGTTCACCGAGACCACGCCCTACGCCCCCAGCTCACCCTACTCGGCGAGCAAGGCCGCTTCCGACCACCTGGTTCGTGCCTGGCAACGCACCTACGGCCTGCCGGTGCTGATCACCAACTGCTCGAACAACTATGGCCCCTACCATTTCCCCGAGAAGCTGATCCCGCTGATGATCCTCAACGCCCTGGCGGGCAAACCACTGCCGGTCTATGGCAACGGCCAGCAGGTGCGCGACTGGCTGTACGTGGAGGATCACGCCCGCGCCCTGCTCAGGGTGGTCAGCGCCGGCAAGGTGGGCGAGACCTACAACATCGGCGGGCACAACGAGCAGAAGAACCTCGATGTGGTGAAGGCCATCTGTGCCCTGCTGGAAGAGCTGGCACCCGAGAAACCGGCCGGTGTCAGCCGTTACGAAGACCTGATCAGCTACGTCAAGGATCGCCCCGGCCATGACCTGCGCTACGCTATCGATGCCAGCAAGATCGAACGCGAACTGGGCTGGGTACCGCAGGAAACCTTTGCCAGCGGCCTGCGCAAGACCGTGCTCTGGTATCTGCACAACCTCGACTGGTGCCGCCACGTTCAAGATGGCAGCTACCAGGGCCAACGACTCGGCACCGTTTAAGGAACGCCCGCCATGAAAGGCATCATCCTCGCCGGAGGTTCCGGTACCCGTCTGCACCCCATCACCCTTGGCGTATCCAAGCAACTGCTGCCGATCTACGACAAGCCGATGATCTACTACCCGCTGTCGGTGCTGATGCTCGCCGGCATCCGCGACATCCTGATCATCTCCACCCCCGAGGATCTGCCCAACTTCGCCAAGATGCTCGGCGACGGCAGCCAGTTCGGTGTTCGCCTGCAGTACGCCGAGCAACCCTCGCCGGACGGCCTGGCCCAGGCCTTCCTGATCGGCGAGGCGTTCATCGGCAGCGATCCGGTGTGCCTGATCCTCGGCGACAACATCTTCCATGGTCAGCACTTCACCGAGAAGCTGCTGCGTGCCGCCAGCCAGCCCAGCGGCGCCACGGTGTTCGGCTACTGGGTCAGCGACCCCGAGCGCTTCGGCGTGGTGGAGTTCGATGCCGCCGGCAATGCCCTGTCCATCGAGGAAAAACCGCCACAGCCGAAGTCCAGCTATGCCGTCACCGGCCTGTACTTCTACGACAATGACGTGGTGCGCATCGCCAAGGCGGTCAAGCCCTCGCCACGCGGCGAGCTGGAGATCACCGACGTCAACAACGCCTATCTGGCCCGTGGCGACCTGCGCGTCGAGCGTTTCGGCCGCGGCTTCGCCTGGCTCGACACCGGCACCCACGACAGCCTGCTCGACGCCTCGCAATACGTGCAGACCGTGGAGAAGCGCCAGGGCCTGAAGATCGCCTGCCTCGAGGAAATCGCCTACCAGCAGGGCTGGATCGACCACACGCGCCTGTTGAGCCAGGCCAAGGCCTTCGGCAAGACCGGCTATGGCCAATACCTGTACAAACTCGCCGAGGGACATGCATGAAGATCATCGCCACCGACCTGCCCGACGTGCTGATCATCGAGCCCCAGGTGTTCGGCGACGAGCGCGGCTTCTTCTACGAGAGCTTCAACGCGCGGCGCTTCGCCGAACTGACTGGCGTGCACGGCGAGTTCGTCCAGGACAACCACTCGCGTTCGGCGCGCGGCGTGCTGCGTGGCCTGCACTACCAGGTGCAGCAGGCGCAGGGCAAGCTGGTGCGGGTGACTGCCGGCGAGGTGTATGACGTCGCCGTCGACCTGCGTCGCGGCTCGGCGCACTTCGGCCAATGGGTCGGCGTCCACCTGTCCGCCGAGAACAAGCGCCAGCTCTGGATTCCGGCAGGCTTCGCGCACGGTTTTCTGGTGCTCAGCGAGCATGCCGAGTTCCTCTACAAGACCACCGACTATTACGCCCCCGCCCACGAACGCTGCATCCGCTGGGACGACCCGCACCTGGCCATCGCCTGGCCGCTGGCCGGGCAGACGCCGCAACTGTCAGCCAAGGATCAGCAGGGCATGCCATTCGAGGAGGCCGACACCTTCCCATGAAGATTCTCATCACCGGCCATACCGGCCAGGTCGCCCGCGAGCTGCAGCGTGCGCTCGCCGGCCATGAGCTGCTCAGCCTGGGCCGTGCCGATTTTGACCTGGCCCAGCCACAGCGCCTGGGCGAGGTCATCCTCCGCGAGCGTCCGGCACTGGTCATCAACGCGGCCGCCTATACCGCCGTCGACCAGGCCGAGCAGGAGCGCGAGCTGGCCTTCACCATCAACGCCGAGGCGCCAGGCGCCATGGCCGATGCCTGCTTCGAGCTGGACATTCCGCTGATTCACTACTCCACCGACTACGTCTTCGACGGCAGCAAGGCCACCCCCTACCGCGAGGCCGACACACCGCACCCGCTGGGCGTCTATGGCGCCAGCAAGGCGGCCGGCGAGCAGGCCCTGCGCATCAGCGGCTGTGATCACCTGATCCTGCGTACCAGCTGGGTCTACTCACGGCACGGGCGCAACTTCCTGCTGACCATGCAACGCCTGCTGCAGGAGCGCGAGCAGCTCAAGGTGGTGGACGACCAGATCGGCGCGCCCACCTGGGCCGGCAGCATCGCCAGCGCCACGGTCGAGCTGATCGACAAGTGGCAGCAGGGCCGCTACCACTGGGGCACCTATCACCTGACCTGCCAGGGCCAGACCAGTTGGTTCGGCTTCGCCAGCGCCATCGCGGAACGCCTACGCGCCGAGGGCAAGCGCTGTGCCGAGCTGCTGCCGATTCCCTCCAGCGAATACCCCACGCCTGCGCAACGACCGCTCAACTCGCGCCTGGATGGCGAACGACTGGCGCAAGCCTGGCAGGTGAGCCTGCCGCCTTGGGAGCAGGCGCTGGACGCCTGCCTGGCGCGCCAGGACTGAAGGCACGGGCCTGCTGCCGTTTACGCGCGAAACGGCAGCAGAGCGGGCGGGAATGTGCATAATGCGCCGATCATCTCGGCGCCCGTCCTCGCTCCATGACCATTGCTCCTTCCACCTTACGTCGCCCCCGCTGGCGCAGCCTGCTGCTCCTGGCGCTGCTGCTCGCGCCGCTGTTGTGGCCGGTGCACTACCTGGCCGAGCGCTATTACCGCGGCGTACTGATCGAGCAGAACCGCCAGACTCTCGACCTGTACGTCGCCAACCTGCTGGGCACCCTGCGCCGCTACGAGGTGCTGCCGCAGATTCTCGGTGACCTGCCTGGGGTGCGCGCGGCGCTTCACGAACCGGATGATCCCGCCATCCTCGACGGCGCCAACCGCCTGCTGGCCCGCACACGGGTACAGACCGGTGCCGACGTCATCTACCTGATGAACAGCCGTGGCGTCACCCTGGCCGCCTCCAACTGGGACAAACCCGACAGTTTCGTCGCCGGCAATTTCGCCTTCCGCCCTTATTTTCGCGAAGCCCTGGCCGGGCGCCTGGGGCGTTTCTTCGGCCTCGGCACCACCTCGGGCAAGCGCGGCTACTACTTCGCCTACCCGGTACGCGAAGACGAGCGCAACATCGGCGCGCTGGTGGTCAAGGTCGACCTCGACCACACCGAGACGCTGTGGGGCAACACCCCCGAACAACTGCTGGTGACCGACACCAACGGCGTGGTGATCCTCACCTCGCGCCCCGACTGGCGCTTTCATGCCAGCCGCCCACTGGATCGCGTGGAACAGGCCGCCATCGCCGCCAACCAGCCCTACCCGACCCAGGCGCCACCGGCGCTGGATCTCGACCCGAGCGCCTGGCTGGTGCAAAGCCGGGTGCTGGAGGAAACCGGCTGGACGGTGAACATCCTCGCCCCGCGCATTCTCCTCGACCGCCCGGTGCGCAGCGCCGTGGCGGTGGGCGCCACGGCGCTGCTGGTGCTGTTGCTGCTGCTCGGCCTGCTGATGCAGCGGCGCCGCCACTACCTCGAACGCATCGCCCTCGACAGCCGCGCCAAGGCCGAGCTGGAACAGCGCGTGGCCGAACGCACCCACGACCTCGAGCTGCTCAACAGCCGCCTCAAGCAGGAAGTGCTGGAGCGCGAGCAGGCCCAGCAGGAGCTGGTGCGTGCCCAGGACGAGCTGGTGCAGGCCGGCAAGCTCTCGGCCCTGGGCACCATGAGCGCCAGCATCAGCCACGAGCTCAACCAGCCGCTGGCGGCGATCCGCAGCTATGCGGAGAACGCCACCACCCTGCTCGACCATCAACGCAGCGAGGACGTGCGCGCCAACCTCGGCCTGATCCGCGAGCTGACCGAGCGCATGGCCTCGATCATCGCCCACCTGCGCGCCTTCGCTCGGCGGGACCGCCATGCCCCGGAGCGCGTGGCCCTGCAACCGGCGCTCGATGATGCCCTGGCGCTGCTGGCCAAGCGCCGCCGGGCCATGGACGTGGAACTGATCCGCGACCTGCCGGACGCCACCCTCTGGGTGCAGGCCGGCGAGACGCGCCTGCGCCAGGTGCTCGGTAACCTGCTGGCCAACGCCCTCGACGCCCTCGTCGACAAGGCGCCGCCACGGCGCATCTGGATCAGCGCGCACACCCAGGACGAGCAGCTCGAACTGCTGCTGCGCGACAACGGCCCAGGCTTCTCCGCCGAATCGCTGGCGCGCGCCCGCGAGCCTTTCTTCACCACCAAGACCAGCGCCCAGGGCCTGGGCCTTGGTCTGGCCATCTGCGAAAGCCTGATGCGCGCCCTGGACGGCGAGCTGCTGCTCGACAACCATGCACAAGGCGGCGCGTTGATCACCCTGCGCCTGCGCCTGGCCAGCCCTGGCGTCAACCTGCAACCCCCGGAGGATCCCTCGCCATGACCAGCGATAGCGCCATCGACAGCCGTATCCAGGTTCTGCTGATCGACGACGACGCCCATCTGCGCCAGGCGCTCAGCCAGACCCTCGACCTGGCCGGGCTCAAGGTGCTCAGCCTGGGTGATGCCAAGGGCCTGGCCGAACGCATTCCTGCTGGCTGGCCCGGCGTGGTGGTCAGCGATATCCGCATGCCCGGCATCGATGGCCTGGAACTGCTGCGGCAGTTGCACGAACAGGACGCCGAGCTGCCGGTGCTGCTGATCACAGGCCACGGCGACGTGCCCCTGGCCGTGCAGGCGATGCGCGCCGGCGCCTACGACTTTCTGGAAAAACCCTTCGCCAACGACGCCCTGCTCGACAGCGTGCGCCGCGCCCTCGACCTGCGCCGCCTGGTGCTGGACAACCGCAGCCTGCGCATGGCCCTGACCGACCGCCAGCAACTGGCCGGGCGCCTGGTCGGTCAATCCCCAGCGATGCAGCGCCTGCGCGAACAGATCGGCGCGCTGGCTGGCATCGCCACCGACGTGCTGATCCTCGGCGAAACCGGCGCCGGCAAGGAGGTGGTGGCGCGCGCCCTGCACGACCTGTCCAACCGCCGCGATGGCCCCTTCGTCGCCATCAACGCCGGCGCCCTGGCCGAGTCGGTGGTGGAAAGCGAGCTGTTCGGCCACGAGGCCGGCGCCTTCACCGGTGCGCAGAAACGCCGCATCGGCAAGTTCGAGTTCGCCAACGGCGGCACCCTGTTCCTCGACGAGATCGAGAGCATGAGCCTGGACGTGCAGGTCAAGCTGCTGCGCCTGTTGCAGGAACGGGTGGTCGAGCGCCTCGGCGGCAACCAGTTGATCCCCCTGGATATCCGTGTCATAGCCGCGACCAAGGAAGACCTGCGCCAGGCCGCCGACCAGGGCCGCTTCCGCGCCGACCTCTACTACCGCCTGAACGTCGCGCCGCTGAACATTCCGCCGCTGCGCGAGCGCGGCGAAGATGCCCTGCTGCTGTTCCAGCATTTCAGCGAAAGCGCGGCTGCCCGCCACGGCCTGCCGGTACGCGAGCTGCAACCTGGCCAGCGTGCCCTGCTGCTGCGCCACCCCTGGCCGGGCAACGTGCGCGAGTTGCAGAACGCCGCCGAACGTTTCGCCCTGGGCCTGGAACTGGCCCTGGACAGCAACGCGCCCAACCTGCCGCCGGTTCAAGGTGGCTTGAGCGAACAGGTCGAGGCCTTCGAGCGTGCCCTGATCGCCGGCGAGCTGAGCCGTCCGCACGGTTCATTGCGCAGCCTGGCCGAGGCCCTGGGCATTCCACGCAAGACCCTGCACGACAAACTGCGCAAGCACGGCCTGAACTTTTCCGGTTCTGGCGGAAGCTCGCCAGAGGAATTCGACTGATTGGCGGCAAACCGCCACTTCATTCCCACCCCTCACCGACCGGAACCGGCGCCCGCCAGCCGCAGCGCCCTGCGCGTCTTGGCCGAAGGCGCGCAGGTATGCGCCTTTTAAGGGCCTTTCATGCTTCTGTAGTGACCACGATGGCACTCTGGCACAAGGGTTGCTCTGAGCTAGCCTCAAGCGAACCCACAAGTACAAGTCCAGGCCTCGCTGCCCAATGACGGCGTTTTTCCCTCAGCCGCCTAGACTTGCTCTTGTCCGTTCGTTGCGACGCACCGGCGTCAACGCGATAAACACAACAAGAGGAAGCATCCGCATGTTCAAAACCACTGCCAAGGCGCTGGCTTGCGCCCTGTCCCTGTCCATCGCCGGCATGGCCCAGGCCGCCGATCCGATTGTCATCAAGTTCTCCCACGTCGTTGCCGAGCACACCCCGAAAGGTCAGGGTGCCATGCTGTTCAAGCAACTGGCCGAAGAACGCCTGCCTGGCAAGGTCAAGGTCGAGGTCTACCCGAACTCCTCGCTGTTCGGTGATGGCAAGGAAATGGAAGCACTGCTGCTCGGCGACGTGCAGATCATCGCCCCGTCCCTGGCCAAGTTCGAGCAGTACACCAAGCAACTGCAGGTATTCGACCTGCCGTTCCTGTTCGACGACATGGCAGCGGTCGATCGCTTCCAGAAGGGCCCGGAAGGCCAGAAACTGCTGGGCTCCATGACCGACAAGGGCATCACTGGCCTGGCCTACTGGCACAACGGCCTCAAGCAACTGTCGGCCAACAAGGCCCTGCTCGAGCCCAAGGACGCCCGTGGCCTGAAGTTCCGCGTACAGGCCTCCGCCGTGCTGGAAGAGCAGTTCAAGGCCGTGCGCGCCAACCCGCGCAAGATGAGCTTCGCCGAGGTCTACCAGGGCCTGCAGACTGGCGTGGTCAACGGTGCCGAGAACCCCTACTCGAACATCTACAGCCAGAAGATGCACGAAGTGCAGAAGTACATCACCGAGTCCAACCATGGCCTGCTGGACTACATGCTGATCACCAATACCAAGTTCTGGGACGGTCTGCCGGCTGATGTACGCGACGAGCTGACCAAGATCATCGCCGAGGTCACCGTCGAGGTGAACAAGCAGGCCGAAGCCCTGAACCAAGGCGACAAGCAGCGCATCCTCGACGCTGGCACCACCGAGATCCTGACCCTCACCCCCGAGCAGCGCAACGACTGGCGCCAGGCCATGCAGCCGGTGTGGAAGAAGTTCGAGGGCGAAATCGGTGCCGACCTGATCAAGGCTGCCCAGGCCGCCAACCAGCAATAAGGCCGGAGAGCCGTAGGGTGGGCAGAGCGCTACGGCTCTGACCCACCAAGACGCCCGCGATGGGCGTCGTTCAATGCTGTAATCGGTGGGCCAGCTACCCCGTCCCACCCTACGCCCTTTCCATTCGGGAGAACCAACCATGAACGCCTTGCGGCGCGTCTGGGAGCACTTCGAGGAAGGCTTCATCGCCTTCCTCCTGGCGGCCATGACGCTGATCACTTTCATCTATGTGATCCTCAACAACCTCTACACCGTTTTCTACTGGCTGGGTGACACCTTCGGGGGCAACGAAACCCTGCTGGGTATCGGCGATGCCATCCTCGACCTGGCCCAGGCCATGACCTGGAGCAGCGCCCTGACCAAGGCCCTGTTCGGCTGGCTGATTTTCTTCGGCCTGGCCTATGGCGTGCGCACTGCCGGCCATATCGGCGTCGACGCCCTGGTCAAGCTCGCCCCGCGCGGCATCCAGCGCATCATCGGCGTGATCGCCTGCCTGTGCTGCCTGGGCTATGCCGGCCTGATCGCGGTCGGCAGCTTCGACTGGGTGCGCACCCTGTTCATCGCCGGCATCGGCGCCGAAGACCTCGGCCACTACGGCATCCAGCAATGGCATATCGGCATGATCGTGCCCTTCGGCTACGCCATGGTGTTCATCCGCTTCCTGGAAATCCTCGTGCGCATCCTGCGCAACGAGCAGACCGGCCTCGGCCTGGCTGACGAAGCCGCCGATGCGCTGAAAATCAACGAGCACGAGGAGGCCAAATAATGACCGTTCTGTTCCTCTTCCTGCTGCTGTTCCTGCTGATGTTCATCGGCGTGCCGATCGCCGCCTCGCTCGGTCTGGCCGGCTCGATCACCATCATGCTGTTCAGCCCCGACTCGGTGCGCTCGCTGGCGATCAAGCTGTTCGAGACATCCGAGCACTACACCCTGCTGGCGATTCCGTTCTTCCTGCTGTCCGGCGCTTTCATGACCACCGGTGGCGTGGCCAAGCGCCTGATCGACTTCGCCAACGCCTGCGTCGGCCACATCCGTGGCGGCCTGGCCATCGGCGCGGTGCTGGCGTGCATGCTGTTCGCCGCGCTGTCCGGCTCCTCGCCGGCTACCGTGGCTGCAGTGGGCTCCATCGCCATCGCCGGCATGGTGCGCTCCGGTTACCCGCAGGCGTTCGGCGCCGGCATCGTGTGTAACGCCGGCACCCTGGGCATCCTGATTCCGCCGTCGATCGTGATGGTGGTGTACGCCGCCGCCACCGAGCAGTCGGTGGGCAAGCTGTTCATGGCCGGGGTGATTCCGGGTGTGCTGCTGGGCGTGGTGCTGATGGTGGCGATCTACATCGTCGCGCGCATCAAGAAGCTGCCGGCCCTGCCGCGCGCCAGCTTCCGCGAGTGGCTGCGCGCCGCCCGTGAGGCGATCTGGGGCCTGCTGCTGATGGTGATCATCCTCGGCGGCATCTACACCGGCATGTTCACCCCGACCGAAGCGGCCGCCGTGGCCGCCGTGTACGCCGGCTTCGTCGCCCTGTTCGTGTACAAGGATCTGACCTGGCGCGAGTGCCCGAAGGTGCTGCTGGAGTCCGGCAAGCTGACCATCATGCTGATGTTCATCATCGCCAACGCCATGCTCTTCGCCCACGTACTGACCACCGAGCAGATCCCGCAGCAGATCACCGCCTGGGTGGTGGAGCTGGGCCTGCAGCCCTGGCAGTTCCTGCTGGTGGTGAACATCGTGCTGCTGGTGGCCGGTGCCTTCATGGAGCCGTCGGCGATCATCCTGATCCTGGCGCCGATCCTGTTCCCGATCGCCATGCAACTGGGCATCGATCCGATCCACCTGGGCATCATCATGGTGGTGAACATGGAGATCGGTCTGATCACGCCGCCGGTGGGGCTGAACCTGTTCGTCACCTCGGCGGTGACGGGAATGTCGCTGACGGCGGTGATCCGCGCCGCCATGCCGTGGCTGATGCTGCTGCTCAGCTTCCTGATGATCATTACCTACATCCCGGCCGTGTCCATGGCCCTGCCGAACTGGCTCGGGATGAACTGAGCATCGCTGCTTCGGGTACCACTGGTACCCATTGCGCCCGGCCTCGTGCCGGGCTTTTTTATGGGGTGGGGGGCGGCGGGGAGTAGGCTTGATACTGAGCTGGCAAGTTTGTGTTCTGAGGGTGGGCTTTTTTGGTGTTCTGGACGCCGCTGTTGTGTGTTCAGTGATTCCGGGTTTCGCCCCCTCGGGCGACTCACTTTTCTTTGAACTGCGCAAAGAAAAGTAAGCAAAAGAAACGCACCCCCGCCATCCGGGTCTCGCTGCGCTCGACTTCCCTCACTCCGGCATCGCTCCGGGGTCGGCGTACATGGGCCATCCCTGGCCCATTACGCCTCTCGCGGCATCCATGCCGCTCGCCCCCTGCGCAATGCCTGCGTTCGGCCTCCTGAAGGGGGAGTTAGCGCGCCTGAACGTGCATCGGTTCCGGGCATGCCCGGAGTGTTCTGGTCGCTGTGGAGCCGCGATTTGGCTGTCGAATTAAACCAATACTTTCATTCGCGCAGTTTCATTCGCTTGAATAGCTTGCCGGCTTGCAGCCGGCATTCAGGTCAGCCCTAAGGCTGACCTCATGTGCAACCACTCCGTGCTGCTTCTGGGTTACCTCGGGTTCAGGCGCGTGCAGAGCCCGCCCAGGAGGGTGAGCGGAATCGTCGTGGAAGAGGTTGAGCGACATGGATGTCGCGAGAGCCGCGATGGGCCAGGGATGGCCCACCGCGGCGGGCCTCTGGAGCGGCGATGGAGCGAACGAACCCTGGCGCAGCCAGGGCCGGATGAAAGGGCGGAGGTTTTGGTTACTTTGCCCGCAAAGTGACTCGCCCGGGAGGGCGAAACCAAAAACATCAGCAAAAACGCGGCAATTCGGAACAAGCACCCGAACAACCAACAAGACAACACACAAACTTGCCACTCCGGTATCAAATTCCCCGACCCAACGAAAAACGGGCCCCAAAGGCCCGTTTCTCGCACCACTAAGGATCGATCAGGCCTTTTCCGCCTGCAAGCTAGTGGCCTGGCCCGTGGTTTCGTCCATCGCCTGCTGCAGGGCCTTCTTGCGTTTTTCCTCGGCGCGCTGGGTGAAGAACCAGGCCAGGAAGGTGGCGAAGGACACCGCCAGCAGGATCAGGCTGGCCACGGCGTTGATCTCCGGCTTCACCCCCAGACGCACGGCGGAGAAAATCTCCATCGGCAAGGTGGTGGAACCCGGGCCGGAGACGAAGCTGGCCAGCACCAAATCGTCCAGCGACAGGGCGAAGGACATCATGGCACCAGCGGCCAACGACGGCGCGATCATCGGTACGGTGATCAGGAAGAACACCTTCCACGGCCGCGCCCCAAGGTCCATGGCCGCCTCTTCGATGGACATGTCCAGCTCGCGCAGGCGTGACGACACCACCACCGCCACGTAGGCCGAGCAGAAGGTGGTGTGGGCGATCCAGATGGTGCTCAAGCCACGCTGCGCCGGCCAGCCGAACAGTTGCGCCATCAGCACGAACAGCAGCAGCAAGGACAGACCGGTGATCACTTCCGGCATCACCAGCGGTGCGGTGACCAGGCCACCGAACAGGGTACGCCCCTTGAAGTGGGTGATACGGGTCAGCACGAAAGCCGCCAGAGTGCCGAGAACCACCGCCGAAATGGCGGTGTAGAAGGCGATCTCCAGCGAGCGCATCACCGCGCTCATCAACTGGGTGTTGTCCAGCAGACCAACGTACCACTTGACCGACCAGCCACCCCAGACCGTCACCAGACGCGAGCCGTTGAACGAGTAGATGACCAGAATCACCATGGGCAGGTAGATGAACGCCAGACCCGCCCAGAGCATGACATTGGAGAAACTCAGACGCTTCATGGCCGGCCCTCCAGTTCTTTCGCTCCGCTTATGGTTGGAAAGCCGGTTGAACAGGATGCCGGGCTCATCACGATTGGATAACTCATGGCCGCCCCTCCAGCTCTTTCGCCTGGTTACGGTTGAACAGGATGATGGGCACCATCAGGATCGCCAGCATCACCACTGCCAGCGCCGAGGCTACCGGCCAGTCGCGGTTGTTGAAGAATTCCTGCCACAGCACCTTGCCGATCATCAGGGTCTCCGGGCCACCGAGCAGTTCGGGGATGACAAACTCGCCCACCACCGGAATGAACACCAGCATGGAGCCGGCGATGATGCCGTTCTTCGACAGCGGTACGGTGATGCGCCAGAAGTTGTTGAAGTTGCTCGAGCCCAGGTCGGAGGCAGCCTCCAGCAGGGTCGGGTCGTGCTTCACCAGGTTGGCGTAAAGCGGCAGGATCATGAACGGCAGGTAGGAATAGACCACGCCGATGTAGACCGCGAGGTTGGTGTTGAGGATCTGCAGCGGTTGATCGATCAGACCGATGCTCTGCAACAGGCTGTTGAGCAGGCCGTTGTTGCCGAGAATGCCCATCCAGGCATAGACGCGAATCAGGATCGCGGTCCAGGTCGGCATCATGATCAGCAGCAGGAAGACGGTCTGCTTGTCCTTGGGCGCCCGGGCGATGGCGTAGGCCATGGGATAGCCGATCACCAGGCACAGCAGGGTGCTGAACAGGGCGATACGCAGTGAGCCGAGGTAGGCCGACAAGTACAAGGCATCCTCGGAGAGGAAGATGTAGTTACCCAGGTTGAGCAGGATGGTCAGCTTGTCGTCCGCCCACTCGTAGATTTCCGTGTAGGGCGGAATGGCTACGTCGGCTTCGGCGAAGCTGATCTTCAGCACGATGATGAAGGGCAACAGGAAAAACAGGAACAGCCACAGGAACGGAATGCCGATCACGACATGCCGCCCGCTGGGCAGGTAGCGCGAGAGTTTGGCCAGTTTCATGATTGCAGTACCACGCCGCTGTCGTCTTCCCAGTACACCACCACTGGCTCGTCCCAGGTGGGGCGCTTGCCGCGGCGCTCGGCGTTGGCGATGAAGCATTGCACAATCGGGCCGGTGTCGAGCTTGACGTAGAACACCGAGTGGCCGCCGAGATAGGCGATATCGTGCACGTGACCCCGGCTCCAGTTGTATTCCGGGTGTTCGTGATCGGCCGGCAGCTCGGTGGCCATCAGCAGCTTTTCCGGGCGCAGGGCATAGGTGACCCGCTTCTCTTCGGCACGGGTACTGATGCCGTGGCCGATGTAGATGGGCTTGTCCAGTTGCGGGCAGGCGATGATGGCGTGGTCGGCATCATCGGTGGTGATCTCGCCGTCGAACAGGTTGACGTTACCGATGAACTCGCACACCAGACGGTTGGCCGGGCTTTCGTAGACGTCCACCGGGCTGCCGGTCTGGGCGATCCAGCCCAGGTGCATGATGGCGATACGCTGGGCCATGGTCATGGCCTCTTCCTGATCGTGGGTCACCATCACGCAGGTCACGCCGACGCGTTCGATGATTTCCACCAGCTCGAGCTGCATCTGCGAGCGCAGTTTCTTGTCCAGCGCGCCCATGGGCTCGTCGAGCAGCAGCAGTTTGGGCCTCTTGGCCAACGAACGGGCCAGGGCCACGCGCTGACGCTGCCCGCCGGAGAGCTGATGCGGCTTGCGCTTGGCGTACTGGGTCATGTGCACCAGCTTGAGCATCTCAGCCACGCGCTCTTCGATCTCGGCCTTGGGCAGGCCGTCCTGCTTGAGGCCGAAGGCGATGTTCTGCGCCACGGTCATGTGCGGGAACAGCGCGTAGGACTG
Source organism: Pseudomonas sp. GOM7 (assembly GCF_026723825.1). Lineage (NCBI taxonomy): Bacteria > Pseudomonadati > Pseudomonadota > Gammaproteobacteria > Pseudomonadales > Pseudomonadaceae > Pseudomonas > Pseudomonas sp. GOM7. Next base: position 5,037,808 of record NZ_CP113519.1, read on the forward strand.
GAACATCATGTTGATCGGCCGCTGGTAAGGCGGCATGTCGGTGATGTCCACACCATCGAGGATGATGCGCCCCTCGGTGGGCCGCTCGAAGCCGGCGAGCATGCGCAGCAGCGTGGATTTGCCCGAACCCGAGCCACCGAGCAGGGCGAAGATCTCACCCTTGTTGATGGTCAGGGAGACATCGTCGACTGCCACTGTCTCGTCGAATTTCTTGGTTACCCGATCGATCTTCACCAGCACCTCTTTCGGTGTCTGGCTTCCCTCGAGGGCTTTTTTGTAGGCGCTGGAAGCGACAGCCATTATTGGAAAACTCCCGGAAGATTGTGCCCGGCCCCTGCGGCCAGGCAGGAACTGTTACTGACCCGACTTGACCTTGGTCCAGGTGCGAGTCATCAAACGCTGCACACGCGGCGGCAACTCGGCCGACACGTAGAGTTTGTCCAGCACCGCTTGTGGCGGGTACACGGACGGGTCATTGCGCACGTCCTGATCCATCAGCTCGGCCGCCTTGGTATTGGGGTTGGCGTAACCGACGTAGTCGCTGACCTGGGCGATCACCTTGGGATCGAGCAGGTAATTGATGAAGGCGTGAGCCGGCTCGACGTTCGGTGCGTCGGCCGGGATGGCCAGCATGTCGAACCAGAGGTTGGCGCCTTCCTTGGGAATGGCGTAGCCGATGTCGATGCCCTTGCCGGCCTCTTCAGCCCGGTCGGCGGCCTGCAGCACGTCGCCGGAGAAGCCCGCCGCGACGCAGATGTTGCCGTTGGCCAGATCGCTGATGTACTTGGAGCTGTTGAAGTAGGTGACGTAGGGGCGCACAGCCATGAGCTTGGCTTCGGCCTTGGCGTAATCGTCGGGATTGGTGCTGTTGGGATCCAGGCCGAGGTAATTGAGCATGGCCGGGATCATCTCGTCGGCCGAGTCGAGGAAGGCGACGCCACACTGACTGAGCTTCTTGATGTTCTCCGGCTCGAACAGCACGGCCCAGGAATCGATCTCGTCGACACCCAGCACGGCCTTGACCTTCTCGACGTTGTAGCCGATGCCGTTGGTACCCCATAGGTAAGGCACGGCGTACTGGTTGCCGGGATCGTTCTTCTCCAGTTGCTTGAGCAGCGCCGGGTCGAGGTTGTTCCAGTTCGGCAGCTTGCTACGGTCGAGCTTCTGGAAGGCCCCGGCCTTGATCTGCTTGCCGAGGAAGTGGTTGGACGGCACCACCACGTCATAGCCAGTGTTGCCGGCCAGCAGCTTGCCCTCGAGGGTTTCGTTGGAGTCGAACACGTCGTAGACCGGCTTGATGCCGGTGGCGCTCTCGAACTCGGCCAGCGTCTGCTCGCCGATGTAGTCGCTCCAGTTGTAGATATGCACCGTCTGCTGGGCCAGCACGGCGCCACTCAGGCTGGCGGCAGCCAAGGCGATCAGGGTCTTGGGCAGAGTCACTCGCACAGGTTCATCCTCGCATTGCTGCGCCGCCAAAAAAGCGCGGCACTTTATAGGAAATCGCGTCGTGAAGCAGCGACTACCTGGCGGCGCTGGCCGCCAGGTGTCGCGAGATCCGATCAGCGACCGGATTTGATCTTGGTCCAGCTACGGGTCATGTTGCGCTGCACGGCAGGCGCCAGATCCGGGAAGGTGTAGATCTTCTTCAGCACTGCCGGGCTCGGGTACACACCCGGGTCGTTGCGCAGGGCTTCATCCACCAGCGGCGTGGCAGCGGCGTTACCGTTGGGGAACTGCACGTAGTTGGTGATGCTGGCCATCACTTCCGGCTTCATCAGGTAGTTGAGGAAGACGTGAGCGGCCTCGACGTTCTTGGCATCGGCCGGTACGGCGAGCATGTCAAAGAAGGCGCCGGCGCCCTCTTTCGGGATGTTGTACTTGACCTGCACACCGTTCTTGGCTTCTTCGGCACGCGCCTTGGCCTGGTAGATGTCGCCGGAGTAGCCGATGGCGACGCAGATGTTGCCGTTGGCCAGGTCGGAGATGTACTTGGAGCTGTGGAAGTAGGCCACCGACGGACGAATCTTCATGAACAGCTCTTCGGCCTTCTTCAGCTCACCCTTGTCGCTGCTGTCCGGGGCGTAGCCGAGGTAGTGCAGCGCGGCCGGCAGAATCTCGGTCGGCGAATCGAGGAAGGACACGCCGCAGGATTTCAGCTTTTCCATGTTCTCCGGCTTGAACACCAGATCCCAGGAGTCCACCGGGGCGTTGTCACCCAGCGCAGCCTTGACCTTCTCGACGTTGTAGCCGATGCCGATGGTGCCCCACATGTAGGGGATCGAGTACTGGTTGCCCGGATCGCTCGGCTGCAGCGCCTTGAGCAGATCCTTGTCCAGGTTCGACCAGTTCGGCAGCTTGGACTTGTCCAGCTTCTGGAACACGCCGGCCTTGATCTGCTTGGCCAGGAAGGGGTTGGACGGCACCACGATGTCGTAGCCGGAGCTGCCGGCGAGCAGCTTGGCTTCCAGCACCTCGTTGCTGTCGAAAACGTCGTAGACGACCTTGATGCCGGTTTCCTTCTCGAAGTTGGCCAGGGTGTCTTCGGCGATATAGTCGCTCCAGTTGTAGACATGCAGCACTTTGTCTTCAGCCTGGGCAACGCCTGCCAGGGTCGCGCTCAGGGACAACGCGAGAAGGGTCTTGCCGATTGTTTTCATGCGTACAGCTCCTGTTGTTGTGTCGGTAATCCAGAAGTCGCGCAAGCCGTTGTCATCACACCGGCTCATGCACTCTGGCGCAGTCTGGCAAGGTCATGGCACCGCTGACAACTTTCCGTGACTGCGGACGTTCAGACCGAAAGGTCACGCAAGGTCAGATCCAGGCACTTGCGTGCTTTTTCCACCAGTTCGTCTATCTCTGCCGGGCTGATCACCAAGGGCGGCGCGATGATCATGGTGTCACCCACGGCACGCATGATCAGACCGTTGTCGAAGCAGTGGCCACGGCAGACCATGCCAGCAGCCATTTCATCCGGGTAACGCTTGCGCGCGGCCTTGTCCTGCACCAGTTCGATGGCGCCGAGCATGCCCAGGCCGCGCACTTCCCCCACCAGCGGGTGATCGGCCAGCTCACGCAGACGACGCTGCAAATAGGGTGCCGTTTCTGCCTTGACCCGCTCGACGATGCCTTCCTCCTTGAGAATGCGCAGGTTCTCCAGGCCCACCGCCGCTGCCACCGGGTGGCCGGAGTAGGTGAAGCCGTGGTTGAAGTCGCCGTGCGCCTCGATCACCTCGAACACCTTGTCGCTGACGATCAGCCCGCCCATGGGCACGTAGCCGCTGGTCAGGCCCTTGGCAATGGTCATCAGGTCGGGTTTCAGATCGTAGTACTGGCTGCCGAACCACTCGCCGGTACGACCAAAGCCACAGATCACCTCGTCGGCGACGAAGAGGATGTCGTACTTGCCGAGGATTTCCTTGATACGCGGCCAGTAGGTTTCGGGCGGGATGATCACGCCGCCAGCGCCCTGCACCGGCTCGGCAATAAAGGCCGCCACATTGTCCTCGCCCAGTTCGAGAATCTTCTTCTCCAACTGGTCGGCAGCCCAGATGCCGAATTCCTCGGGCGATTTGTCGCCGCCCTCGCCAAACCAGTAGGGCTGCGGGATATGGGCAATGCCGGGGATCGGCAGGTCGCCCTGCTCGTGCATGAACTTCATGCCACCGAGGCTGGCACCGGCCACGGTGGAGCCGTGGTAACCGTTCTCACGGCCAATGATGATCTTCTTGCTCGGTTGGCCCTTGCACGCCCAGTAGTGACGCACCAGGCGCAGCATGGTGTCGTTGCCTTCCGAGCCCGAGCCAGTAAAAAACACATGGTTCATGCCGGCCGGCGCCAGTTGCGAGATGGCATGCGCCAGCTCCAGCACCGGCGGGTGGGCGGTCTGGAAGAAGGTGTTGTAGAACGGCAACTGGCGCATCTGCCGAGCAGCGGCCTCGACCAGCTCCTCGCGGCCATAGCCGACCGCCACGCACCACAGGCCGGCCATGCCGTCGAGGATCTTGTGGCCCTCGCTGTCCCACAGGTGCACGCCCTTCGCCTCGGTGATGATGCGCGGGCCCTTCTCGGCCAGTTGCCTGTAATCACTGAACGGCGCCAGATGATGGGCCTGGCTCAGGGCCTGCCAATGGGCGGTCTTGGGGTTGTTCGCTTGCTTGTTCATTACCAACACCTTGCTGACACACAGCGCCATCGGCGCTACGCAGAAATTATTGGCAGCGGCCGCGCCAGGCGCGGCCGACGGCCCGTTACACCGACAGCAACAGGAACTCACGCTCCCAGGAGCTGATCACGCGCTTGAAGTTCTCGTGCTCGGCGCGCTTGACCGCGACATAGCCCCGCATGAACTTCTCGCCGAGGTACTTCTCGGCGGTCTTGCACGCCTCCATGCGCTCCAGCGCCGCTTCGATGGTCAGCGGCAAGCGCAGGTTGCGACGCTCGTAGCCGCGACCCTTGACCGGCGCACTGGGGTTTATGCCCTCGACCATGCCGATGTAGCCACACAGCAACGACGCCGCCAGCACCAGATAGGGGTTGGCGTCGGCACCGGCCAGACGGTTCTCCACGCGGCGGTTCTGCGGGCTCGCCTCCGGCACCCGCAGGCCCACGGTGCGGTTCTCTTCGCCCCATTCGACGTTCACCGGCGCCGAGGTATCGGGCAGGAAACGGCGGAACGAGTTGACGTTGGGGGCGAACAGCGGCAGCAGCTCGGGGATGTACTTCTGCAGGCCACCGATGTGGTGCAGGAACAATTGGCTCATGGTGCCGTCCTCATTGGAGAACAGGCTCTTGCCGGTCTTGATGTCCACCACGCTCTGGTGAATGTGCATGGCACTGCCCGGCTCGTCGGTGATCGGCTTGGCCATGAAGGTGGCGGCCACGTCATGCTTGAGCGCCGCCTCGCGCATGGTGCGCTTGAACACGGTGATCTGGTCGGCCAGGTGCAAGGCCTCGCCATGGCGGAAGTTGATCTCCATCTGCGCCGGGCCGTCTTCGTGGATCAGCGTGTCGAGATCCAGGTGCTGCAGTTCGCACCAGTCGTAGACGTCCTCGAACAGCGGGTCGAATTCGTTGGCAGCGTCGATGGAGAATGATTGCCGGCCTACTTCCGGGCGGCCGGAGCGGCCCATCGGTGCCACCAGCGGGAAGTCCGGGTCGCTGTTGCGCTTGGTCAGGTAGAACTCCATCTCCGGCGCGACGATGGGCTTCCAGCCCTTGTCGGCGTACATCTGCAGCACACGCTTGAGGATGTTGCGCGGCGACAGTTCGATAGGGTTGCCCTGCTTGTCGAAGGTGTCGTGGATCACCATGGCGGTGGGCTCGATGGCCCAGGGCACGAGGAACACCGCATCGGAGTCGGGACGGCAGAACATGTCGATGTCCGCCTCGTCCAGCAACTCGTAATAGATGTCGTCTTCGACATAATCGCCGGTCACTGTCTGCAGCAACACACTTTCGGGCAGGCGCATGCCCTTTTCATCGAGGAACTTGTTGGTCGGCGATATCTTGCCGCGGGCAATACCGGTCATGTCACTGATCAGGCATTCGACTTCGGTGATTTTGCGTTCTTTCAGCCAGCTGGTGAGCTGGTCTAGCTTGGTACTCATAGAGACCTCGGGGTTGTAGAACCGGCTTGAGTTATAGCCGCTTCAGCGTTGCTCCGTCCTCCCCCTGCAAACCTCACCAAAGGCCTGGGAGAGCACGACAAACTCAAGATGCTAACTGCTAGCGATGAAAGATAGTGCACTCCGAGCACGACGCTTTTGCTGCAATCACTCCGGCATGCGGCACGGCGACGCGGGCCTGCAAGAGCACTGCACAAGATGCGCCAGCAGCAGAAGCCGGCAGAGGCGAACTCGACGCACTATCTTGAACATCCAGGGAGGAACGGGTGACGCCAGCAGGAGAAAGGGTTACGCAGAAGCCTGATGGCGCATCGACAGGCCATCGGCACAAGATCGCAGCGCGCTCGACTGGTATTCCCCGAGAGACCGAAGCGAAGCCCCTGGAGCGAGCGCTGAAGCCGATGATCGGCAAGCGAGACATGAGACACCCGTGTTATTGCTGTTAGTGGGTTTGATCGGAGCTTAGCCTTGTTCATTTTTTTACACAATAGGTCTGTAAAAAATCGAACACACCCCATTGAGCACCGCGAGCGGCTAAGGCTGGAGCCCACCTGCAATGCCCTGAAACGCCCCAAAAATGGCCGCAATGCCCCACTTGAGGGCACCATGGCGCCTGCTTGACAGCAATGTGCGTTTCGGATTGACTCACACCCATGCAGTCGCATGATTGATATATTTAACAAAAAGGTGTTGCATCATGTCGGTACCCCCGCGTGCCGTTCAGCTTAACGAAGCGAACGCGTTCCTTAAGGAACATCCTGAGGTCCAGTTCGTCGACCTTCTTATTGCAGATATGAACGGTGTGGTGCGCGGCAAGCGCATCGACCGTAACGCCCTCCATAAGGTGTACGAGAAAGGCATCAACCTGCCCGCCTCGCTCTTCGCCCTCGACATCAATGGCGCCACCGTCGAAAGCACCGGCCTCGGCCTGGACATCGGCGATGCTGACCGTATCTGCTTCCCCATCCCCAATACCCTGTGCAACGAGCCCTGGCAGAAGCGCCCTACCGCGCAACTGCTGATGACCATGCACGAGCTGGACGGCACGCCTTTCTTCGCCGACCCGCGCGAGGTATTGCGCCAGGTGGTGCAGAAGTTCGACGAACTGGGCCTGCGTATCTGCGCAGCCTTTGAACTGGAGTTCTACCTGATCGACCAGGAGAACGTGAACGGCCGTCCGCAGCCGCCACGCTCGCCCATTTCCGGCAAGCGTCCACAGTCCACTCAGGTGTACCTGATCGACGACCTCGACGAATACGTCGACTGCCTGCAGGACATGCTCGAAGCCGCCAAGGAACAGGACATTCCGGCCGACGCCATCGTCAAGGAAAGTGCCCCGGCGCAGTTCGAGGTCAACCTGCACCACGTCGAGGACGCCATCAAGGCGTGCGACTATGCTCTGCTGCTCAAGCGCCTGATCAAGAACATCGCCTACGACCATGAGATGGACTCCACCTTCATGGCCAAGCCCTATCCGGGCCAGGCGGGCAATGGCCTGCACGTGCACATCTCGCTGCTGGACAAGAAGACCGGGCAGAACATCTTTGCGGCCGAAGATCCGCTGACCAACAGTTCGCTGCGCCACGCCGTCGGCGGCATCCTCGACACCCTGGCCGCATCCATGGCCTTCCTTTGCCCCAACGTCAACTCCTACCGCCGTTTCGGTGCCAACTTCTACGTCCCCAACGCACCGAGCTGGGCACTGGACAACCGCACCGTAGCCGTACGCGTGCCCACCGGCAGCCCGGACGCCGTGCGCATCGAACACCGCGTAGCCGGTGCCGACGCCAACCCCTACCTGATGCTGGCGTCGATCCTCGCCGGCATCCACCACGGCCTGACCAATCAGATCGAGCCCGGTGAGCCGGTGGAAGGCAACGCCTACGAACAGCTCGAACCCAGCCTGCCGAACAACCTGCGCGATGCCTTGCGCGAGCTGGATGATAGTGAAGTGCTGAACAAGTACATCGATCCCAAATACATCGACATCTTCGTCGCGTGCAAGGAAGCCGAGCTGCAGGAGTTCGAGACCACCATCTCCGACCTCGAATACAACTGGTACCTGCACACCGTGTAACGGCACGCGCCATGCCCTCGAGCAGGCGCGGCATGGCTTGCATCGCCGGCATGGCCTGGCGTCCAATAGCGCCTCATGCCCAGAGGAGCTTCGCCATGTCGCGCACTGCCAGCCCGCGCAAGCCACGCGCCAGCAGCCAGGCGAGGATCGCCCAGATCCTCGCCGCCGCGCGTGAACTGCTGGCCGAACAGGGCATGGCCAACCTGTCGATCTACTCGGTGGCCGAACGCGCCGGCATTCCCCCCTCCTCGATCTACCATTTCTTTGCCAGCGTACCGGCCCTGCTCGAAGGCCTGACCAGTGACGTACATGCGGCCTTTCGCGCCAGCCTGCAGGAGCCGGTCGAGCATGCCGCCCTGCGCACCTGGCATGACCTCTCACGCCTGGTAGAACAGCGCATGCTGGCCATCTACGGCGCTGACGCCGCTGCCCGGCAACTGATCCTGGCGCAACATGGTCTGGCCGAGGTGACCCAGGCCGATCACCAGTACGACCAGGAACTGGGCCGGCTGATGCGCGCGCTGTTCGACCGCCACTTTCCCCTGCCGCAATTGCCGGAGGATATCGACGTCTTCAACCTGGCCATGTCCCTGGGCGATCGCGTCTATGCCCGCTCCGTGCAACTGCACGGCAGCATCACCCCGCGCCTGGCCGAAGAAGGCATGCGCGTGTTCGATGCCTACCTCGGCCTGTACCTGCCCGCCGCCCTGCCCAAGCGCCCCGCTCCGCTGGACTGAGCCACCCGTTTGACCGGCGAAAGCATTCACCAGGCCCACGGGCTCGGTGCCAGCCCCGTTCGCGGCCCTAAGCGCTCTCCCTTCGCCCGTGAAAACCGCATGCGGGTATGCAACCCAGATATTTATTCGACAAAATCGGAAATATTTTTATGGATGACGCTAAAACCCCTTTATTAATCGATTTTTATCGAATATAAATCGAGCATTCCGCCATGCTCGAAGCTGTCATGGCGCCCCATGCATGGCTTCCACAGGCCTGCGCACGAACCAAGAGGTGCCTTATGTCCCGTATCGTCACCGTTGCCGCAACCCAGATGGCCTGTTCCTGGGATAGCCCCGCCAATATCGCCAATGCCGAGAAGCTGGTGCGCCAGGCGGCCGCTCAGGGCGCGCAGATCATCCTGATTCAGGAACTGTTCGAGACGCCTTACTTCTGCCAGAAGCCCAATGCCGACTACACCCAGCTGGCAACTACGGTGAACGAGAACCCGGCCATCGCGCACTTCAGCAACGTGGCGGCGGAGTTGAAGGTGGTATTGCCGATCAGCTTCTTCGAGCGCGCCGGACGCGCCCGTTTCAATAGCATTGCCATCATCGATGCCGACGGCAGCAACCTCGGGATTTATCGGAAAAGCCATATCCCGGACGGCCCTGGCTACCACGAGAAGTACTACTTCAACCCCGGCGATACCGGCTTCAAGGTCTGGGACACCGCCTACGCTCGCATCGGCGTGGGTATCTGCTGGGATCAGTGGTTCCCCGAATGCGCGCGTAGCATGGCGCTGATGGGCGCGGAAATCCTCTTCTACCCCACCGCCATCGGCAGCGAACCGCACGATGCCGGCATCGACTCGCGCGAGCACTGGCAGCGCGTGCAACAGGGCCATGCCGGCGCCAACCTGATGCCGCTGGTGGCCAGCAATCGCATCGGCCGCGAGGAACAGGACGGCTACGACATCACCTTCTACGGCAGCTCGTTCATCGCCGACCAGTACGGTGCGAAGGTCAAGGAACTGGATCAGAGCGAGGAAGGCATCCTGGTGCACAGCTTCGACCTCACTGCCCTGGAGAAGACGCGCACTAGCTGGGGTGTATTCCGCGACCGCCGGCCGAACCTATACTGGCCACTTTCCACGCTCGATGGCGAAACGCCGTCGAGCCCGTAGTGCGCTGTGCGCACCTAGCCCCCAAACATTTTTCCGGTGCGCATGGCGCACCCTACGGAAGCGAAATATGACCACCCTCAGCACCACCCCTCGCGCCGATGGTTTCCACATGCCCGCCGAGTGGGCACGACATAGCCAGACCTGGATGGTATGGCCCGAACGCCCGGACAACTGGCGCAATGGCGGCAAGCCGGCGCAGGCTGCCTACGCCGCCGTCGCCCGGGCCATCGCCCAGTTCGAGCCGGTGACCCTGTGCGTCAGCGCCGCGCAGTACGAGAATGCCCGTGCGCGCCTGGACATGAGCAATATCCGCGTGGTGGAAATCACCACCGACGACGCCTGGGTGCGCGACACCGGCCCCACCTTCGTGATCAATGACAGCGGCGAAGTGCGTGGCGTGGACTGGGCGTTCAACGCCTGGGGCGGCTTCGACGGCGGCCTCTACTGGCCCTGGCTGCGCGACGATCAGGTGGCCCGCAAGATCCTCGAGATCGAAGGCTGCAAGCGCTACCGTACCGAGGGTTTCGTGCTCGAGGGCGGCTCGATCCATGTCGATGGTGAAGGCACCCTGATCACCACCGAAGAGTGCCTGCTGAACCAGAACCGCAACCCGCACCTGTCGCGCGAAGAGATCGAGCAGGTGTTGCGCGAGCATCTGGCCATCGATACGGTGATCTGGCTGCCGCACGGCCTGTACAACGACGAGACCGATGGCCACGTCGACAACTTCTGCTGTTACGTGCGTCCCGGTGAGGTGCTGCTGGCCTGGACCGACGACGAGAACGACCCCAACTACCCGCGCTGCCAGGCCGCCATGGGCGTGCTGGAAAACACCCGTGATGCCAAAGGCCGCCAATTGATCGTGCACAAGATGCCGATTCCCGGCCCGCTGCATGCCACCGCCGAGGAATGCGCCGGCGTCGACATGGCCGACAGCAGCCAGGAGCGCAGCCCGGAAGTTCGCCTGGCCGGCTCCTACGTCAACTTCCTCATCGTCAACGGCGGCATCGTCGCGCCCAGCTTCGACGATCCCAAGGATGAAGAAGCCCGCGCCATCCTCGGACGCATCTTCCCCGAGCACCGCGTGGTGATGGTACCAGGCCGCGAGATCCTCCTCGGCGGCGGCAACATCCACTGCATCACCCAGCAGCAACCGGCGCCGCAAAAGGCCTGAGCCCTGCGAAGGCACGTCGCTGAAGCGCCTCCCACAGGCGCTGGCAAGCCTGAGAACGCCCGGCACCCGCCGGGCGTTCTCGCTTAGTCAACGGGCGTCATTTCATCTTGCAGGTATTGATACCCAGCAGCGGGTAAATCGGGCAGTAACGCAAGATGCCGGTGGCCAGCGGCACCACACCGATCCAGCCCCACAGGCCAATGACGCCAGCCAGACTCAGCGCAATCAGTATCAGGCCCACGGCGATGCGCAGGCTGCGATCCAGGGTTCCCACATTGGCATTCATCGAGTATCTCCAGGTCAACGCCCGCGCCAGCCCTCCAGCGCGGTAAAGATCAGCATGCCGACCAGCATCGCCGCGACAAACAGCAGCGCTTGCCAGTGCCCGGTCAGCAGGATGGCCACGGCCGGGCCCGGGCAGATACCGGCGATACCCCAGCCGACGCCGAACAACAGACTGCCGCCGATCAGGCGGGCGTCCAGGTCACGTCGCGTCGGCAATTGCATGGCGCCGCCCAGCAGTGCCTGGCCGCGGCGCTGCGCCAGGTTCAGCGGCAATGCCGCCATACCTATGGCGCCCGCCATCACCAATGCCAGGGACGGATCCCAGGCGCCGGCCAGATCGAGAAAGGCCAGTACCTTGTGCGGATCGGCCATGCCCGCCAGCAACAGGCCCAGGCCGAACAGCAGACCGCAAACGAATGCACTGAGTCTGACCACGTTCAGGCCCCCAGAAGATGACGCAGGACAAAGACCGTGGCGAACCCCGTGCCCATGAAGCACAGAGTGGCCACCAGCGAGCGCGGCGACAGACGGGAAATACCGCAGACGCCATGACCACTGGTGCAGCCCGAGCCATAACGAGTGCCGATGCCCACCAGCAGGCCGGCGCCGATCAGCCCCAGACTGCCGGTATCGAAATGAATCGGCGGCAAGGCCGCGAACAGCCCCCAGAGCACTGGAGCCAGCAGCAGGCCGAGAAGGAAAGCCGCTTTCTCGCCGCGCCCCTCGCCACCACGCTGCAACAGGCTGCCGAGCAGGCCGCTGATACCGGCGATACGACCATTGGCCAGGGCAAACACGGCAGCCGCCAAGCCGATCAGGGCGCCGCCAGCCAGTGCGCTCCAGGGCGTGAAGCTGGCCCAATCGATATTCATGATTGCCCCTCGCAGAACAGGCGGTAGAGCGTTTCGATCACCGCCAGTGCCGCCGGGCTGCTGATGCGGTAGAAGATCTGCTTGCCATCGCGACGGGTCGCCACCAGCCCCTCACGCCGCAGCACCGCCAGTTGCTGGGACAAGGTGGGCTGCTGGATACCCAGCAGAGCTTCCAGCTCGCTGACGTTACGCTCACCCTGGGAGAGCTGGCAGAGCAGCAACAGGCGATCCTGATTGGCCAGTGCCTTGAGCAGCTGCCCGGCGGCATCGGCATTGGCGCGCAGTTGCTGGATATCGATCGGATCGGCCATAAGTTACCTTCAGTTAAAACAGTATGTATTTATATATATTGTATTCATGAGAAGTGATAGCCCAGGCGACCAACGGTCAGCCGTAGCCCCGATGCAAGCCTGCCCCGGATTGCATCCGGCTACGAGGCATTGCCCTGTCGGAGCGCATTCATTCGCGATCATCGCCGCCCCACTGCCAGCCCCAGAGGCCAGCGCTGCTAGGCATTGCCTGCTAGGGCGCCGAAAACGAAAAAACCCGCCGCAGCGGGTTTCTCGTCGGGCCACGCCAATCAGGCGTCGGCGTCAGCGGCGGCCTGATAGGCGGCGGCATCGAGCAGCTTCTCCAGCTCGCTGGCATCGCTCGGCTTGAGCTTGAAGAACCAGCTCCCGTAAGGATCGCTGTTGACACTTTCCGGGCTGTCGGCCAGGGCTTCGTTGATGGCGATGACCTCGCCACCGACCGGCGCATAGATGTCGGAAGCAGCCTTGACCGACTCCACCACGCCGGCCTCCTGGCCAGCGGCCAGTTGCTTGCCGATTTCCGGCAGCTCGATGAATACCACGTCGCCCAGCGCTTCCTGAGCGTGGTCGGAGATGCCCACGGTCACGCTGCCATCGGCCTCCAGGCGTGCCCATTCATGGCTGGCGGCATAACGCAGATCGGCGGGGATATTGCTCATGTGTCATTCCTCTAAGCGATGACGGCATGCAGGCCGTCAGGACAATTTAGCAGGCCGTGACGCGGGCGAAAGCCCGGATCACGGCCCAGGGATCAAATCAGCGTCTTGCCGTTACGCACGAAACTCGGTTGCACCACCCGCACCGGGTACCACTTGCCACGGATTTCCACCTCGGCACGCTCGCCGGTGGCCACCGGCACGCGGGCCAGGGCGATGGACTTGTTCAAGGTCGGCGAGAAGCTGCCGCTGGTGATCTCGCCATCACCCACCTCGGGCACCCGCACCACCTGATGGGCACGCAGCACACCGCGCTCTTCCAGTACCAGGCCGACCAGCTTGCTCGGGCAGCCGGCGGTGCGCTGCGCCTGCAGCGCCGTGCGGCCGATGAAGTCACGCTCGGCCGGCTCCCAGGCGATGGTCCAGGCCATGTTGGCCGCCAGCGGCGAGACGTTCTCGTCCATGTCCTGGCCGTAGAGATTCAACCCGGCCTCCAGGCGTAGGGTGTCACGCGCGCCCAGGCCGATGGGCGAGATACCGGCGCCCACCAGCTCGTTGAGAAAGGCCACCACCCCGGCATTGGGCAGGATGATCTCCAGACCATCCTCGCCGGTGTAGCCGGTGCGGGCGATGAACCAGTCGCCCTCGGGCAGCCCCTGGAACGGCTTGAGTTCGTGGATCAGCGCAGCGCGAGCCTGGGTCACCAGTTCGGCGACACGGGCACGGGCCTTGGGGCCTTGAATGGCCAGTATCGAGAGGTCGCGGCGCTCACGCAGCTCGACAGCGAAGTCGCCGGCCTGAGCGTGCATCCAGGCCAGATCCTTGTCGCGGGTGCCGGCGTTGACCACCAGGCGGTAGCCCTGCTCCTGGGCAGAAGAGCCGGTGAGGTAGACGATCAGATCGTCGACCACTCCGCCGCGTTCGTTGAGCATGGCACTGTACAGCGCCATGCCGGGATTCTGCAGACGCGCCACGTCATTGGCCAGCAGGCGTTGCAGATAGGCCTGCGCCTGGCTGCCGGTGACATCCACCACGCACATGTGGGAAACGTCGAATACGCCGCACTCGCGGCGTACCTGATGATGCTCCTCTACCTGCGAACCGTAGTGCAGTGGCATGTCCCAGCCACCGAAATCCACCATCTTGGCACCCAGCGCCAGGTGCAGGTCATAGAGGGGTGTACGCTGTCCCATGGGTAATCTCCTTCCGGGCTTGGCGAAGCGATTCAGACCCCCGAGAAGCTAGCTGCGTTGCCATTGCTGCGTTGCAGACAAGCTTGAAATGCTCATGTGCAGGAGCACACTGCGCTTTCTCGCTTGCCTGCGCCTTGCGCTGGCAGCCTCGGCTTGAGCTTCCTGCTTCACTCTACCTCCTGCGTCCATGCAGTCGTCGCCTACGCTTCTCGACACGTCTGCCGGGTGGGCCGGCTCGCGAATGGCGCGCATTGTAGCCGCAAGGTGGGCAGGGGTCACCCGACCAAAGGTCGTCCCGCAGTCTTGGCCCGGATGCAATCCGAGAATGCTCCATCGAGCCTGCCGCCAGCTTCGTCGCCCTCAACCGAAACGCCGCGCCGAGCGGCGGATCAGCAGGATCACCGGCAACAGGCCGACCGCCACCAGGGTCAGCGCCGGCAGCGAGGCACGTGCCCATTCGCCTTCGCTGGTCATCTCGAACACCCGCACGGCCAAGGTGTCCCAACCGAAGGGGCGCATCAGCAGGGTGGCCGGCATTTCCTTGAGCACGTCGACGAACACCAGCAGCGCCGCCGACAGGGTGCCGGGCAGCAGCAACGGCAGATAGACCCGCAGGAACAGGCCGAGGCCACCGACGCCCAGGCTGCGCGAGGCCTCCGGCAGCGACGGGCGGATGCGCGCCAGGCTGGTTTCCAGCGGCCCGTAGGCCACGGCCAGGAAGCGAATCAGGTAAGCCACCAGCAGCGCCGCCAGGCTGCCCAACAGCAGCGGCTTGCCGACGCCACCGAGCGCGCCGGCCAACGGGATCACCAGTTCGCGGTCGAGAAGGCTGAACGCCAGCATGATCGCCACCGCCAGCACAGATCCCGGCAACGCATAGCCGAGGTTGGCGAAGGCCACGCCGGCGCGTATCGCGCGCGTCGGCGCCTGGCGCCGGGCGAAGGCCAGCAGCAGCGCAACGCTCACCGTGATCAGCGCCGCCATGCCACCCAGATAGAGCGTATGCAGGATCAGCCCGGCGTAGCGCTCGTCGAGGTCGAAACGCCCACGCTGCCAGAACCAGACCAGCAACTGCAGCATGGGGATGACGAAGGCACAGGCGAATACCAGGCCGCACCAGGCGCTGGCCGCCACGGCCTTCCAGCCTCGCAGGTGGTACAGCGCCCGGCCACGGGCACGCTCGTTGGCAGGGCGCGCGGCACCGCGTGCACGACGTTCGCCGTAGAGCACCAGGGCGACTGCCAGCAACAGCAGGCTGGCGAGCTGGGTGGCGCTGGTCAGGCTATAGAAGCTGTACCAGGTCTTGTAGATGGCGGTGGTGAAGGTATCGAAATTGAAGATCGACACCGCGCCGAAATCAGCCAGCGTCTCCATCAGCGCCAGGGCCAGGCCGGCGCCGATGGCCGGGCGCGCCATCGGCAAGGCAACGCGCCAGAAGGCTTGCCAGGGGGTCTGCCCGAGTACCCGCGCCGCCTCCATCAAACCCTTGCCCTGAGCCAGAAAGGCAGTACGCGCGAGCAGGTAGACGTAGGGGTAGAACACCAGCACCAGAACGATGATCACCCCACCGGTGGAACGCACCCTGGGTAGCCGCACGCCGCTGCCGAACCATTCACGCAGCAACGTCTGCACCGGGCCGGCGAAATCCAGCAGGCCGACGAAGACGAAGGCCAACACATAGGCGGGGATGGCGAAGGGCAGCATCAGCGCCCAGTCCAGCCAGCGCCGGCCAGGAAACTCGCAGAGGCTAGTGAGCCAGGCCAAGCTGACGCCGAGCAGGCTCACCCCGACGCCGACACCGAGCACCAGGGTCAGGGTATTGCCGATCAGCCGCGTCATCTGCGTCTGCCACAGGTGCGCCCAGATCTGCGTGTCCAGGTCTTGCCAGCTGAGCAGCAGCACGGACAACGGCATCAACACCAGGGCAACGGCGGCAAGGACGATAGGATACCAGCGACGCTGGACAGGATGCGGCACGCGGATTCCTCGAACACAGAAAAGACGACGCCCCGACCAGGCGGGGCGTCGAAGTAAAACAGCCGGAGGCTGCAAGCTGCAAGCTGCAAGCTGCAAGCTGCAAGCTGCAAGCTGCAAGCTGCAAGCTAAGTCAGTGTGCAGACGGGCTATCGAAGCTGATCAACTGCTACACAGCGCTTTTGCTCTTACTTGAAGCTTGTCGCTTGCAGCTTGTAGCTTGTAGCTGCCTCACTGCCACCCAGCGCGATCCATCAGCATGGTCGCCTCGGCCTGGCGCTTGCCGGCCACTTCGGTGGCCACGGTGTCGGCCTTGAAGCTGCCCCAGGAAGCGACTTCAGCGGACGGCTCGACCGCCGGGTTGGCCGGGTATTCCTGGTTGACGCCGGCGAAGATGGTCTGCGCTTCCGGAGTGGTCATCCACTCCAGCAGCTTCCTGGCCTGCTCGGCATGCGGCGCGTGCTTGGTCACCCCGGCACCCGCCAGATTGACGTGCACGCCACGGCCATCCTGGTTCGGCCAGAAGGGTTTAACCTTGAGATCCGGGTTCTGCTTGTGCAGACGGCCATAGTAATAGGTGTTGGTGATGCCCACGTCGCACTGGCCGGCATCGATGGCCTGCAGCAGGGCGGTGTCGTCGGCGAACACGTCGGTGGCCAGGTTGTTGACCCAGCCCTTGATGATTTCCTCGGTCTGCTCGGCACCGTGGGCCTCGATCAGGGTGGCGGTCAGCGACTGGTTGTAGACCTTCTTGCTGGTACGCAGGCACAGGCGGCCTTCCCAGTTCTTGTCGGCCAGGGCTTCGTAGGTGGACAACTCCTCCGGCTTGACCCGCTCGGTGGAGTAGAAGATGGTGCGCGCACGCAGCGACAAGCCCGTCCAGCTATCGGTACTGGAGCGGTACTGGGCCGGGATGTTGGCGGCGATCACCGCGGACTCGGTCGGCTGCAACACACCAGCCTGTTCGGCCTGCCAGAGGTTGCCGGCATCGACGGTGATCAGCAGGTCGGCCGGGGTATTGGCGCCTTCGGCCTTGAGACGGGCGATCAGCGGGGCTTCCTTGTCGGTAATGAACTTCACCTCGACCCCGGTTTTCTCGGTATAGGCATCGAATACCGGCTTGATCAGCTCGTCGATGCGGGCGGAGTAGACCACAACCTCATCGGCGGCCTGCACGGCAGTTGCCAGGGTGCCGAGGGTGAATGCGGCAAAGAGCGCGTTGCGAGCCTTCATGGAACCAGCCTCTATCGTCGTGAAAGTGGCTGAATACTAGTGAATAGCATTTAGCTTCTCAACGAAACGCGACGCGCAATGATGGCCAGTTGTTACAAGGCATTTACAAGGCTCTTCGCATTTCGGGGGAATGCCTGGTTAACTCCGAACTATTGGGTTGTTCAGGTGTTTGTTCCGGATTGCCGCGTTTGAGCAGAACACCGATAAGCGGCTGGAACACCGAAACTCACACATAAACTTGCCAGTCCGGTATCCAAACCAGCCGCAAAGAATCCCTCTGCAAAAGCACTACAACCCTCGCAAGGTAAGCGCTGCCAACGCCAGCAACAACATCCCGCATCCGGCATAACTCAGTCGATGCCAAAGCAGCGAAGTATTGCGCCGCAACCAATCCACCAGCGCCGCGCAGACGAAGCACCAGAGCAACGAAGCCAACATGAAGCCGGCGAAGAACACCAGCATCTGCTCCCCAGTCGGCGCGCCCTCTACGATGCCGGCCAAGGCGCTACCCAGGGCGCCCCAGAACACGATGTTCTTGGGGTTGGACAGCGATAGCAGCGCGCCAGCGGCGAAGGCGCTGCGGGCCTGCGCGCCACCCTCTTCTCCCTGTTGCGGCGGCTGCCAGGCATCACGCAGGCCCTGCACGCCGAGCCAGGCCAGATAGGCAGCACTGGCCAGCGTCAGCGGCACACGCACGCTGTCCTGGCTCAGCAACAGCACCAGGCCGCTCAGGCCGATCAACGCCCACAGCGCATCACCGATCAACGAGCCCAACTGCACCAGCAGCGCTGGTCGGTAACCACCACTGAGCCCCCGGCGCAGGGTTTCGCTGAACACCGCCCCTGGCGAAACCACGAACGCCAGGCCGAACAGCACGGCGGCGAGGAAAACCGTCAACATCGTTAGCACTCCACTGCAACAAGGCGCCGATTATGGACGGCCGCGACGCACCTGGCTTGAACCGGATTGCTCAGCGGCGCAGCAGCGCTGATAGCGCCCAGGGCTGAGGCCATAGGCCGCACGGAAATGGCGATTGAGATGGCTCTGATCGGCAAAGCCCAAGGCATGCGCCACCGCGCTGGGTGCCATACCCTGACGCAGCAGGCCCTGGGCACGCCGGGTGCGCAGTTGCATGGCCCATTGCCGGGGGCTGAGGCCGGTGTGCTTCTGGAAGCTGCGCAGTAAATGGAACTTGGACAGGCTCAGTTCGGTGGCCATTTCATCCAGGCTGGGAGTGGCCTCCAGACGCGCCGCCAGCAACTCCTGCAAGCGTCGCACCGCCAGGTGCCCAGCCTCGCGCGGCGCGGCCAGGCTGACACCGGCACCCCGCACCACGCGCCCGAGCAGCAGCGTCACCTGCTCCTCGCCACGCTCGCGCAGCAGGGCATCATCGCTCAGGCAGGTGTTGACTGCAGCCGCCAGCTCGCCGGTCAGGCCCGGGGCGTATTGCCAGGGCCGCACGAACTGCAGCCGCTCATGGCCAAGGCTATTCGCCAGATAGTCCACCGGCACATACAAGCCGACATAGTGCCAGGGCTGGCCCGGCAGCACCCCACCGCTCTGGATCTCGCCGGGGTTGTAGGTGGTGATGCAGCCAGCGCCGGCGCTGAAGGTGCGACCATCGAGCCACACCTGCTCCTCGCCGAGCAGATTGGCGCTGATGACGAGTTCGTCATGACTGTGCTTGTCGAACTGCTGGCCCAGCGCCGCACGGCTGGCCACCTCGATGGCGCCCAGACGCGCCAGGCGCAGGCTGCCGTCAGATGAGCCCGGCATCTTCGAGCAACTGCTCGAGACCGATCAGATCGGGAATGCGCACCACGTCCTCGCCGAGGCGCGCCGCGCCCAGCTCCAGTGGCGCCAGGTCGACCTCGGCGGCCGGCAGCTCGCGCTCGACCTTCAGCGAGCGCGGAATGCCCTGCACCAGCAAGGCGATGAACTTGACCTTGGGGCGCCCGCCCAAAGCATTGAGCACCGCCACCCGCGCCCGGCTCGCCACCTGGGCTTCGCCGCCGCTGGCCGCCTCGAAGGACAGCAGCGGCAGGCGCAGGTCACGCCAGGCGATCTCGCCGAGGTACCAGTCCGGCATGCCCTCGCTGGCTTGCGGTGCACGGTAGGGAATCAGCTCGGCTACCGCCACGTTGGGCAGCAGCAAGGTGCGGTCGGCCAGCGGCACCAGCAGGCCGGTGAGGCTGTCGGCGCTGTTCTGGGTAGCAACGGCTTGGCTCATGAAAACGTCCTCAACTGCAATGTTCGGCAAGCTGATCGACCAGCGCCGAGGCCAGTTCGCGGGGGTCGCCGCTGAAGCTGCTGTAACCGCCCTCGCGCAGGCTGTCCGGCATGCTCGGGCTGGCGCAGCTCTCGCCGCGTTGCGTCCAGATCACCCCACCCTGGCGCTGGACGTAGGCCGCGGCGGCACTGCCGTCGCTACCCATGCCACTGAACACTATGACACCACACTGGGCACCGTAATGCTGCGCCAGGTTGAGCATCATCTGGTCGATGGAAGGGCTGTAGGGTTCCGGCCAGCCACGCTCGGCAATCTGCATGGCACCATCGTCGGCAAAACCCAGTTCATGGCTGATCGGCACTACCACCACTTCGCCACAGCGCACCAGGTCGCCATGCCGCGCTGGGTTGACGTGCCACTGGCTGTGCCGACCGACCGCCTGCGGCAGCACCGCCTCGAAGCTGGCATCGATGTGCTGGGCATAGAGAAAGCCGATGGGCAGACCGCCCGGCAAGGCATCGAGAAACGCCTTGACCGCCGCCGGCCCGCCCAGAGAGGCCGCCAGCAACCAGACCTGACGCGCCGGTTCACCAGCCCGTAGCTGGGTTTGTGCCAGCACCTGCGGTAGCTCTAGGCGGGCCGGGCGCTGCGCCTCGTCGAGCAATGCCTGCAGGCTCGGCCCCACCGCCTGGGCCGAGTCACCCACCAGCCGCTTGAGCTTGCCGAACAGGCTGCGCTCCCAACGCGGATAGTTTTCCGAATGCCGCTCCGGAGCATGCCCTTCGCCGAACAGCACAGGCGCGCTGGCGCGCTCGAGCAGGCTGTCGACCAGCGGCGAGTCCTCGGATTGCGCCAGATCCACCAGCCACAGGTCGGTTTCACAGGCAGCCAGGGCCGCTTCATCGAGGCGCGCCGGATCGCTGTTGAGCACCACCTGATAACCACCACTGATCAGCGCCTGCTGCAGCACATGACGCTGCAACGAGGTGTCGGCGATGACGGCGATACGTGCTGCGGTTCTTGGCGTCATGCTCGCTTACCCCGCTGGCTATCCACCAGCTTTGCGATGCTATCGAGCAACAGGGACTCCTGATAAGGCTTGCCGAGGTACTGGTTGACGCCGATGCTCATGGCACGCTCGCGGTGCTTCTCGCCGGTACGCGAGGTGATCATGATGATCGGCAGATCCTTGAGCTGTTCGTCATGGCGCACCAGGGTCGCCACCTCGAAGCCATCCATGCGCGGCATCTCGATGTCCAGCAGCATGATGTCGGGCTTGTGCTCCTGCAATTGGGCGATGGCGTCCACCCCGTCCTTGGCGGTCATCACGTTCATGCCGTTGCGTTCGAGCAGGCGGCTGGTGACCTTGCGCACGGTGACCGAGTCGTCCACCACCATGACCAGGGTCGGCCGCTCGGCTTCCACCTCTTCGCCGGCCACGGGCGCCTGCTCGAGCAGACGCGGTGCCAGTTGGCCGAGCAGGCGGGCATGCAGGCTGCGGATGGTGGCCAGCAGATCGAGGATCACCACCACGCGGCCGTCACCGAGGATGGTCGCACCGGAAATACCGGGCACCCCGGCGAACTGCGGGCCGAGGCTCTTGACCACGATCTCGCGCGAACCGGCCAGGCTGTCGACCTGCACGGCCACCGCATGTTCGCTTGAACGCACCAGGATCACCGGCAGCGGCAGGCTCTGGCCCACCAGCTTGGGATGCTGGCCGTTGTTCAGCAGGTCACCCAGGTATTTCAGCTCGTAGGCCTGGCCGGCGTACTCGAAGCGCGGCGCATCGGGTGCGTAGTAGGCTTCCAGCTCGTAGGGCGACACCCGCACGATACCTTCGATGGTGTTCAGCGGAATGGCATAGAGGTCTTCGCCGGAATAGACCATCAGCGCGCGGTTGACCGACACGGTGAATGGCAGACGGATGGTGAAGCGTGTGCCCTGGCCCGGCTCCGAATCGATGCTCATGGCACCGCCGAGCTGCTTGACCTCCGAGTGCACCACGTCCATGCCGACGCCACGTCCGGAGATCTGCGTGACCTTCTCCGCCGTGGAGAAACCGGCCTCGAGGATGAACTGCAGCACCTCGTGGTCGCTGAGATCGCTGCCTTCAACCATCAGGCCACGTTCGATGGCCTTGCGTCGCACGGCGTCGAGGCGGATACCGCCACCATCGTCGTCCAGGGTGAGGACGATATCGCCCCCCTCGCGGCTCAGGTTCAGGCGAATGGTGCCGACCTCGGGTTTGCCGGCGGCACGGCGTACCTCGGCGGCCTCGATGCCGTGGTCGACGGCGTTGCGCAGCATGTGCTCCAGGGGCGCGACGATGCGCTCGAGCACGGAGCGATCCATCTCGCCTTCGGCGTTAGCGACGACGAATTCCACCTGCTTGCCCAGCTCGCTCGCCACCTGGCGAACGATGCGACGCAAACGCGGCACCAGACGGTCGAAGGGCACCATGCGCGTGCGCATCAGGCCTTCCTGCAACTCGGTGTTGACCCGCGCCTGCTGCAGCAACAGGGTTTCAGCGTCGCGGTTCTTCGCCGCCAGGGTTTCCTTGAGGTCGAGCAGGTCGGACGCCGACTCGAACAACGCGCGGGAGAGCTGCTGCAGTTGCGAGTGACGGTCCATTTCCAGCGGGTCGAATTCTTCGTAGCCGGCACGTTCGGCCTCGGCCTGGTAGCGGCTGAGAATCTGCGCCTGGGTTTCGGTATCGAGGCGGCGCAGTTGGTCACGCACGCGGTCGATGGTCGCCTCCATCTCGCTCAGGGTGAAGCCGACATCGCTCACCTGCTGCTCGACACGGCCGCGGAAGATCGAGGTTTCACCGGCCAGGTTGACCAGCCCCTCGAGCAGTTCCGCCGGCACCTTCACCAGTTCCTGCGGGGCGCGGCGGGCAAGCGCTTCCTGAGCGGCCTGCTGGGCGCGCTGAACGAACGGCAGCACCTTGTCGGCCTGTACCTGCACGGGCTGCTCGCTGGCCGCGACTATGGCGCTGGCGGCTTTCGGCGCTGACGGCCTGGGCGCTTCATCGGCGCTGGAGGCCGCAGCCGGTTCGGGGCTGCTGTCCTGGCCGGCGTCGAGACGCTGACGCAGTTGATCCAGTTCCCGCTGCAGCCCCTCGAAGGCGGACTGCACATCGACGGACAGGCTCTCGGACCAGGGCGCATCGCCTTGCAGAGCATCGCTCAGGCGCTGTTCCAGGGCATGGCTCATGTCGCCCAGGCGCTTCTGCCCGGCCAGACGTGCACCGCCCTTGAGGGTGTGCAGGATGCGCTGCATCTCGTCGATGGCACTGGCGTCGTCGCGCTGCGCTTGCCAACGGTCGATGGCCGCTTCCATGGCCTGCAGCAGGTCGTCGCCCTCTTCCAGGAATATTTCCAGGATGTCGCTGTCGGCCTCGCTGTCCGCGCTGGCCTCGGACGCGGGCTTGAGCTGCACGGCCGTGGGAATGCTCAGTTGCTCGTCCGGGTTGGCGCGGAAGCGTTTGATGGTTTCGATCAGGGCATCGCCCTGCGGCACGGCCTGCTTGTCGCGAACCGCCTCGAGCATCTGTGCCAAGCGGTCATGACAAGCCTGCAGCAGGTCGAACAACACCGGGCTGGCGCGCAGTTGTCCAGCACCCAAGCCCTCGTAGAGGAATTCCAGCTCATGGGCCAGGTCGCCGATCTCGCGCACCTCGGCCATGCGCGCCCCACCCTTGAGGGTGTGCAGGTCACGCTGCAGGGCTTCCAGCTCCAGGCTGTTGTCGACATCGTCCATCCAGCGCAGCAAGGCCGCACCGGCGCTGTCGATGATGTCGAAACCTTCCTCGAGGAAGATTTCCACCAGTTCGGGGTCACGCTCGTCATGCCAGTTCGCGGGCACCGCAGCCTGCGGCTCAGGCGCTGGCACGAATTCCGTTTCCAGCACATCGGCTACGGGCTCGGGCTCGGGCTCGGGCTCGGGCTCGGGCTCGGGCTCGGGCTCGGGCTCGGCAACAGCATCACTGGTGGGTGACGGCTCGGGCAACTCGGGCTCATCGGAGTCGAATGGCGTCTCATCGGCTACGACCGGCTCGCTCTGCGGCTCATCAGCCAGGGCAGCCAACTCATCGACCTGCTTCTCGGCTTCGCTCGCCGCGGCGGACTGGTCAAGAGCAGTGGGTTCGTCCAGCGCCGTGACGGGGCTCAGCCCCTGGGCCGCACCGCCCTGACGAAAACGTCGGATGGCCTGGATCAGATCCTCGCCGCTGCTCAGTGCCTGGCGCGCTTGCAATTGTTCGAGCATCTGCGCCAGGCGGTCATGACTACGCTGCAGCAGATCGGCCAATTCGGCCGAGTAGCCATAGCGACGATCCACCAGGCCTTCGTAAAGCGACTCCAGCTCGTGGCCCAGGTCACCGATGGGGCGAATCGCTGCCATCCGCGCGCCACCCTTGAGGGTGTGCAGGTCACGCTGCAGAGAGGACAGCGGCAGGGTGCTGTCCGGCTCGCCAAGCCAGCGCTCCAGTGCCTGGCCAGCGCTGTCGAGGATGTCCACCGCCTCTTCGAGGAAGATCTCCACCATTTCGTCGTCGAGATCGGCGTCCGGCATTTCGGCCGCCAGCTTGTCCAGGCTGACATCCGCCGCATCTTCGGCCTGCAACGCTGCGGTGACGCTGTCCAGGTCGACGACTTCGAGCCCCTCGGCGCCCGGTGCCAGCAGGGCCAGCTTGGCCGGATCGAGGGCCTCTTCGAGCAGGCTGCGTAATGCCGCGACACGCTCGGGCTGAGGGGTGACCTGCAAGGCCGCCGCCACCTGATCCATCATGCCGATCAGGGCCTCATGAGCCTTTTCCGCCTCGTCGAAGAAACGCTCGCTGACCGCCAGGCTGCCTTCTTCGACGGCGCCATAGATATCCAGCAGCGCCTCGCACAGCTCATCGATCTGTGGCAGCTCGGCCATCTCGGCCCCCCGACCGAGGGTGGTCAGCTCTTCCAGCAGGGCGGACAGCTCCTGGCGCTCGGAAGGGTGTTCACGCCATTTGCGCAACAGCTCCTCGGCATCGAGCAGGATGTCCATGCCTTCGGCGAGGAAAATCCCGATCAGTTGCGGATCGCGCGCCTCACCGCTGCGCCCCAGCCGTTCGCCTTCGGCCTGATCCAGGCGCGACTGGTGCATGGCATGCACACGCTCGATGAAGGCTTCGGCCCCCTCGATGGGCGCCAGCGGCTGGTTCTCGAGCTGATCGAGACCAATACGGAAGAGCTGCTCGGCCTCGCTGAGCAGTTCGGCACAACTCAGGTCGATCTCGACCAGGTTGGTCTTGAACTCCTTGACCAACTTCTCCAGCGGCGCGGCGATTTCCGCCATCGGCAGGATACCTGCCATGTAGGCGCTGCCCTTGAGCGTATGCAAAGCACGCTGCAGTGCATCGGTCACCGGCTGCGGCAATTCACGGGCACAGTCGGCCAGGAAGCCGACCAGGGTTTCCAGGTGGGTTTCCGCTTCGTTGCGGAAGATTTCCAGCAACTGTGGATCGAGGGGCTCGCCATCGAGCGGCTCGCTGTCCAGTGGCTGCTCATCGCTTGGCTCGACCTCGGCCGGGGCGACCTCATCGGCAGTGACGGTAGCCTCGACAGCGCCCACGGGCTCGGCTACCTCATCGGCTTCCGGGGCGTCAAACTTTGGGGCAGGCTGCCCCTTGGCCAGGGCATGCGCCGTGGCGGCCAACTGGTCGACATCGTCACGCTGGCGCTGGGCCTTGGCGGCGAACTCGTCGACCAGCGCCGGCATCAGCGCCACCACGTCGAGCACCACCTGCTGCACCGGGGCACTCGGTTCGATGCTGCGATCGAGCAAGCGGTTGAGCAGGTTCTCGATGGACCAGGCCAGCTCGCCGATGACCAGTGCCCGCACCATGCGGCCACTGCCCTTGAGGGTATGGAAGGCGCGACGCACCTCGATCAGGGCATTCTTGTCGTCATTGTCGGCCTGCCATCTGGGCAGGTACTCGGCGATGGTCTCCAGCACCTCGCCGGCCTCTTCGATGAACACCTCGAGCAGGTCTTCGTCGACCGGTTCCTCGTCGGCAGGCGGCGGTAGCAGGCTGGGCGGCACCTCGGCAGCGGGCGGGTTGATGGCCTGCACCGGGGCGGCCATGACATCGGCCATCGACAGCGGCTTCGGCTCCTCGTCCGGAGCGGCGGCGACCGGCTCGGGCGCGCTGGGCAGCTCCACCTCCGGCAGGTCGAGATCCGCCAGCTCCAGATCATCCCAGTTGCTCTCGGCGGGCGGCTCATCCTCGGCGAGCTGCCAGGATTCGTCCGCCAGCTCGAAACTGCCTTCATCCAGGGATTCGCCATCGGCCTGGGGCTCTGGCAACGGCTCGAGCGGTTCCAGGTCGAGGGAGAAATGCTCCAGCGGCTGGTCGATGACCGTCTCGTCGAGCTCCAGTGGCTCGGCATCGAGCAGCCAGTCGCCGTCCTGCGCTAGCTCGGGCGTGGAGGGTTCTTCGCTCAGGGGCTGTTGCAGCAGGCTGTCCTCGGCACCGAGCAGCTCGATCTCCTGCAGCGGATCGGCCAGCGGTGCCAAGGGCTCGGGTTCGGACTCGGGGACGTCGAGGATCGACGGCTTGGCCTTCAGCGGATAACCGAGCGATTCCAGGCTCTCTTCGGCGACATCGAGAATCATGTCCCCCGCTGCGCCATGGTCTTCGCTGAGGCGTTCGAGGTAATACTCGACGCTGGTGATGGCATCGGCCAGGGTGTCCAGGCTTTGCCAGTTGGGCACCGCCTTGCGCGCCAGCAGTTGCTCCTGGATGTAGCGGTTGCAGGCCGCGAGCAGCTCGGCTGCACGCGGCAGCGGGATCATCGCCAGCCCACCGCGTACCTGGGTCAGCAGCTCCGGGGCACGCGCCAGATGCTCGTGGTTCCACTGCGAGGCGATGAACTCGATGATCGCGTCCTTGGCCTGCTCCAGGCCGTTGCGCGCCTCCTTGATGACCAACTGGTGAATCTGCCCCACGTCGGTGGTGGGCAGATGGCTCTGTTCGCTCTGGCTGTCTTCGCTGGGGCCAACCATGCCGGCCAGGGTCGCTTCGACGTAGAGCAGGGCACCGGCCACATCCATCAGCACCGCATCGCTGGGCTCGCGCTGCCCCAGGGAGAGGCCATGGACGACATCGATCTGGTCGAGGATCACCTTGCGCGGTTGGGCGAAACCGAGCACGGCCAGGGTATCGGCGATCTGCTTGAGCGGCGCCAGCAGGGCGTCCAGTTCGCTGGGGCGGCTGCGGTCGCTGCGCACGAACAGGTCGAGGCTGTCCTTGACCCGCACCAGCTCCTCGCACAGCGCTGCCACCACCGAACGCATGGCGTCGCGGTCGGGGCCGGCCAGGCGGGCGCGCTCCTCGTCCACCACTTCGCTATCCGGCAGCGCGTCGTCGAGGCGGTACTGTTCCTTCAGGGCACGAATGCGCGGCGACTGCGCCGGTGCCTTGGCCACGTAGAAGAGCAGGTTCTTGGTCAGTTCGTCGGGGGCAGGCTGGTTGATGCCATCGGCGCCCTGCTCGACCAGGCGTTTG
This sequence comes from Pseudomonas sp. GOM7, assembly GCF_026723825.1. NCBI lineage: Bacteria > Pseudomonadati > Pseudomonadota > Gammaproteobacteria > Pseudomonadales > Pseudomonadaceae > Pseudomonas > Pseudomonas sp. GOM7. Next base: position 5,064,889 of record NZ_CP113519.1, read on the forward strand.
AGTTCCTTGTCCACCTGACGCAGCAGGGTGCGCACCGAGGTGCCGTTGACCACGCTGCCATTGGCCAGGCCTTCGACCATGCCCGAGGCGATCTGCCACAGGGCGCCCAGCGGAGCGTCCTTGCACAGGTTTTCCAGGCGCGCGAAGACCCGCGCCATGTAGCCCAGATTGGTGGCCAGATCCTGATTGCGGATGATGCCGACCAGAGCCATCTGCAGCATCTGCCGCAGCTTGCGCAGCAACACCGGCAGCTCGGCGGTGCGCAGGCGTGCCAGGCCACCTTCCGGCAGTGCCGGCTGGCGGGTGGACATGTCCGGGGAGAACAGGCTGGTTTCCGACAACAACTTCTCGCCACGAGCGGCGCGCAGGTCGTTGAGCAGCGGCAGCACCACCATGGGCAGGTCGCGCCGCGCACTCTGGATGCGGTCAAGGTAGGCCGGCAGTTGCAGGATGGCCTGCATCAGCACTTCCAGAGCCTCGCCCTGGTTGGCCACGCGGCCTTCCATCAGAGCCTTGGCCAGTTGCTCCATTTCTTCGGCGAGCAGCGCGGCGCCGTAGAACTCGACCATCTGCAAGGTGCCGTGAACCTGGTGCACGTAGGTCAGGCAGAAGCGCATGCGCGTCGGATCCTGCGGGTTCTCGACGAACGCCTCCAGAGCCTGCCGCGCCTGCTTCAGGGTTTCCGCAATCTCGCCTTTGACCCACTCCAGGGCGACATAATCATGCCGATCACCCATAGCCACTCCACTCATAAACTTGGCCTTATCCCTTGCGGGTAAACGCCAGAACTCGCTCGTCGGCCAGCGGCACCAGTTGCGGGTGCTGCCAGCCGGCTACCTCACCCACGCCCACGACCAGCAATCCTCCCGGCACCAGGCTCTCGACCAGGCGATTGAGGATGTCGCGACGGCGCCAGCGGCGGAAATAGATCAGCAAGTTCTGACAAAAAATCACATCCATGCCGGACATCGGCGCCGTGGCCAGTTCCAGCACATTGAGCCGGGCACAGCACACACGTGCCGCCAGGCTCGGTACCACCTTGAAACGTCCATCGGCCTGCGCGAGAAAATAGCGTTCGCGCAGCTCACTGCTCACCTGTTCCAGGCGGCGCGCCGAGTAGCAGCCTTCGCGGGCCTTCTCCAATGCGCCCAGGCTGATATCCGTGCCGGTTACCGCGAAGTGCTCCGGCGCCTCGCTGCCCTGCAATGTCTCGGCCGCCAGGATGGCCAGGGAATAAGGCTCCTCACCACTGGAGCAGCCCACGCTCCATAGCTCCCAGGGCTTGCCCAGCCCGCCCGCCAGGCGCTCCTGCAGGTACTGCCCGAGCACCTCGAACGAAGGCTGATGGCGGAAGAAGCGGGTCTCCTGCACGGTCAGACGATCCAGCAGGGTGGACCACTCCACCGCACCACGCGGCCCATCGGTCACCTGGCGGTAGTAGCTGGCGTAATCCGTCACGCCCAGTTCGCGCATGCGCGCGCTCAGGTTGGTCTGCAGGAATGCACGGCGTTGCTCGCTGACGACCACGCCGGTGCGCTCTTCGAGGAGCGTCTGCCAGTCGTGGAAATCGGCTTGCGACATGTCGGCCACGGGCGACAACGCCCAGATGCCGGCTGGCTGCATACCCTGCCCCTCGCCCTTTGTCATGGCTGTCACGCGGCAGTCGCGTCGGCCCGCCGCTCTCCTTTATCAGGCGTCCGGGAGGGTGAAACCGGAAACCGACTTGCGCATCTCACTGGCCATCTTGGCCAGGTTACCGATGCTGCGCGCGGTGGCGGTGGTACCCGAGGACGTCTGCGAGGTGATTTCCTGAATCACGTTCATGGTGTTGGAAATGTGGCCGGCCGAAGAGGCCTGCTGCCGTGCAGCGTTGGAGATGTTCTGGATCAGCGCCGCGAGGGTTTTCGATACCTTCTCGATCTCCTCCAGAGCCACCCCGGCGTCCTGCGCCAGGCGGGCACCGCGCACCACTTCGGAAGTCGTCTGCTCCATGGAGATAACGGCTTCGTTGGTGTCGGTCTGAATGGTTTTCACCAGCGCCTCGATCTGCTTGGTCGCCGCCGAGGAACGTTCTGCGAGGCGTTGTACCTCGTCCGCTACCACGGCGAAGCCGCGGCCTGCATCACCGGCCATGGACGCCTGGATCGCGGCGTTCAGGGCGAGAATGTTGGTCTGGTCGGCAATGTCGTTGATCAGGCTTACGATGTCACCGATCTCCTGGGACGATTCACCGAGGCGCTTGATCCGCTTCGAGGTGTCCTGGATCTGCTCACGGATGTTGTCCATGCCGGTGATGGTGTTGTGTACGACTTCGTTGCCCTTGTTGGCGATGGCTACGGAACGTTCCGCTACCGCCGAGGATTCGCTGGCGTTGGCCGATACCTGGTCGATGGACACGGCCATCTCGTTGATCGCCGCGGAAGCGCCGGCAATTTCCTGTGCCTGGTGCTCGGAGGCCTCGGCCAGATGCATGGCAGTGGCCTGGGTTTCCTGGGCGGCCGAGGCCACCTGCACGGCAGTCTGGTTGATGGTGGCCACCAGGTCGCGGAGCTGGTCGATGGAGTAGTTGATGGAGTCGGCGATGGCGCCGGTGAAGTCTTCGGTCACCGTCGCGGCCACTGTCAGGTCACCGTCGGCGAGGTCGGCGATCTCGTCGAGCAGACGCAGAATCGCCGCCTGGTTGCGTTCGTTCTTCTCGGCGGTTTCGGCCAGACGGCGGTTGGTTTCACGCACCATCACCAGGCCGATGAGGATGATCGAACCCAGTGCCAGAACGCCCAGCGCATAACCGAACAGGGTGTTGATGGTGCGCCCTTCGGCCTGCCCCTCGAAGCCGACGGCCAGTTCCGAGGCCTTGTCCAGCAGGGTCTGCGAGACGGTGAAGATGGAGTTGGCCGATTCACGCACCTGGAACAGTTCCGGCGAGGTTTCCAGAATCTCGTCCACCGAACCGGAGACGAACTCGAACAGCTCGGAGATTTCCGAGAGGCGCTCCTGGGCCTCTGCGTCGGTCACCTGGCTGATCTCCATGGCCGCATTGCCTTCGAGCATGGCATTGAGCACGCGGCCGAACAGGCTGGCGTCACGACCGAACATGTCGGCGGCCTGCACCGAATCCTCGTCGCCGGCCAGCACCTTGTTCACCGAGCCGAGAATACGCTCGGCCAGCAACGACTGACGCTGGGCCACGGCCACCTGGGCCGCCGGCGCGCCACTTTCCAGGAGGATGTCGACCACCTCCTCGTACTCGACCTGCAACTGCGGAATGGTTTCGGCCAGGGTGGCAGCCACCTGGTGCAACGACAGTACGGTCTGCTCGCTGGCCAGGATGGCGTCGGCATTCTGCCGCAGGCTGTCCCAGTCCTGCTGCACGGCTGCCATCTGCGGCGCCACCGCCTCGGGTGCCGGCGGCAGCCCGGTTTCGGCGTCCCCGTCGGTGAGGAAGTTCCAGCGCTGCTGGAAGTCGTTGCGCGCATCGCGCAGCAGGCCGAAAGCCTCGGACTTGCCGGTGGCCGCTTCCGTGGCGTTCTTGGCGATACGCTGGGACAGGACGCGCAGCTCACCGGAGTGACCGATGTACTCGGTGTCGTAGTTCGACTGCGTATTCATGTACGCGAAGTTGGCGAACTCCAATATGATGGAGACGATCAGCACCACGAACAGGCCCGCGATCAGCGCACTGCTACGCGCTCCGCCCAACAAGTTGCTTGCATTGAGTTTCTTCATTATCTGGCCCCCGCCTGGACCAACCGCACAACGGCTTTCGTGTAACGCCAAAAGGCCGACAAAGCCGACCCAACCGAAAATCTTCTAATAAGCGACATCGAGGAACGCCTGGTCTCGTATCAGAGCCTGTGGACTGAAGACCAACCAGGGTTGCTCACGCTGGAATAGCCCGTGGATGAAGGGCTGCATGCTCGCCTCCAGAGGCGGTAGCTGCTCGGAAAAGCTATCCACGGGGAAATGCTGCATACCGAAGACTTCGTCGACCGTAAGGCCTGCGAAGATGTCCTGGTGATCAACGACCAGCACGCGGCGCAACTTGCGCAGCGGCGACAGCTCATTGCCGAAGAAACCACACAGATCCATCACCGGCAGCAAACGACCACGAACGTTGGCCACACCCTTGACCCAGCTCTTGACCCCCGGCAACTGGGTATAACGCGGCTCGTGGAGCACCTCGCCCACTTCCCCCATCGGCGCCACGAAATAGCGCTCGCCCATGCGAAAACCGATGCCGCTCCAGGTCTGCACCGCCGCCTGCTGGGATGGCAGGCCGGCTGCCAGCGCACGACAACGCTGGTCGATGTCGAGCAGAATCTGGAAAGGGGTCAATACGTCCGACATGCCCGCCCTGGCCTTCTTATGGAGTATTCGGACGACACGGCATCAGGGCACCTCTAAAAACGACCTGCGCTGCCATCACTGCCTCGCCTGGTTTTTTAGAGGTATCCATCAACCGGCCAGTACCGAGTTGAGGGTTTTCAGCAGCGTATCTTCGTCGACCGGCTTGGTCAGGTAATCCTTGGCGCCCTGGCGCTTGCCCCAAACCTTGTCGGTTTCCTGATCCTTGGTGGTGACGATGATCACCGGGATATGACTGGTTTCGGCATCCTTGGTCAGTTGACGAGTCGCCTGGAAACCATTGAGGCCGGGCATGACGATATCCATCAGCACGACGTCGGGTTTCTCCTGGCGGGCCAGGGCCACGCCGTCAGCACCATTTTCCGCCTTCAGCACCTGATGGCCGTGCTTTTCCAGCATGGCGGTCAGTTTGTACATCTCGGTCGGGGAGTCATCAACTATCAGAATTCGAGCCATGGTGTTTCCCAATACAGAAGAGGCGTACGACCCGTGGGCCGCGACGTCAGGAGGCTTGTTCTACCGGAGTGAAGTCCGGCACATGAGTCTTGATGGCACCGAGCAGCTCTTCCTTGCTGAAGGGCTTGGTCAGATACTGATCGGAACCCACGATGCGTCCTTTGGCCTTGTCGAACAGACCATCCTTGGAGGACAGCATGATCACCGGGGTGGATTTGAAAGCACTGTTGTTCTTGATCAGGGCACAGGTCTGATAACCATCGAGACGCGGCATCATGATGTCGACAAAGATGATGCTTGGATGGGTGTCGGCGATCTTGGCCAAGGCATCGAAGCCGTCGACCGCAGTGATGACTTCGCAGCCCACCTTCTTCAGCAAGGTTTCCGCAGTGCGACGAATCGTCTTCGAGTCGTCGATCACCATCACTTTCAAGCCGTCGCAATGCTGTTCCATGTTTGCCCTACCATCGCCTCGGTGAGTCGTTCATTTACTTGCTTTCAGTATGCCTGAGGCCCTGTTACCGGAGGGCGTGCGCACCACCGACGGGCCTTTGTAGCACACTCTCCAGATGCAATCTATAAGCCCGCCGGGGCGCTCAGCACCCTTGACCACCGCCCCGCCTGACGCCACCCTGACAGCCCTTACCCGGCACAATCCACAAGGCTTGCGCCCCTATCTTTCCTGCGGAGAGTCACCCCATGAGCCTTCGTCTCGGGATCGTCATGGATCCCATCGCGGACATCAGTTTCAAGAAAGACAGCTCGCTGGCCATGCTGCTGGCGGCCCAGGCTCGCGGCTGGTCGCTGCTCTACATGGAACAACGGGATCTTTACCAGGCCCGCGGCCAAGCCCGAGGCCGCATGCGCCCGCTGAAGGTATTCAACGACGCGCAGCACTGGTTCGAGCTTGCCGACGAGCAGGACAGCCCCCTTGCCGAACTGGACGTGATCCTGATGCGCAAGGATCCGCCCTTCGATAACGAGTTCGTCTACTCCACTTATCTATTGGAACAGGCCGAGCGTGACGGTGTACTGGTGGTCAACCGGCCACAGAGCCTGCGCGACTGCAACGAAAAATTCTTCGCCACCCAGTTTCCTCAATTCACACCACCGACCCTGGTCAGTCGCCGGGCCGATATTCTGCGCCAGTTTGCCGATGAGCACCGTGACATCATTCTCAAACCCCTGGATGGCATGGGCGGATCACAGATATTTCGCCACCGTGCCGGCGACCCCAATCTCTCGGTGATTCTGGAAAGTCTCACTCAGCATGGACAGCAACAGATCATGGCGCAAGGCTACCTGCCAGCGATCTTGGAGGGCGACAAGCGCATCCTGATGATCGATGGCGAGCCGATCCCCTACTGCCTGGCGCGCATTCCCGCTGCTGGCGAAACGCGCGGCAACCTGGCTGCAGGCGGCCGCGGCGAAGCTCGCCCACTGACCGAGCGGGACAAGGAGATCGCCGCGGCCGTCGGCCCCACGCTACGGGAAAAGGGATTGATCTTCGTCGGCCTCGACGTGATCGGTGAGCACCTGACGGAAATCAACGTCACCAGCCCCACCTGCATCCGTGAGATCGATGCGGCCTTCGATACCCGTATCGGCGAACGCCTGATGGCCTGCATCGCCGAAAAACTTGGCGCAAAAGCTTGACGCAAGTGGCAGCCTGGCGCTTCAAGCTTGCAGCCTGAAGCGCCGCGCCGCAGACTGCGCGTCACTCAAAGCAGACCCGATGTGCGATGAACGCAGCAACCCCTACACCCACCGCCAGCTCGACCAAAGTGCGCCCGGCCGACCGCCTGGGCTTCACCCTGTTCGTCGCGGCAGCGCTGCACATCGCCCTGATTCTCGGGGTCGGCTTTACCCTGGAGCCGCCGCCGCAGATCAGCAAGACCCTGGAAATCACCCTGTCCACCTTCAAGAGCGAGGACAAGCCCAAGGAGGCGGACTTCCTCGCTCAGGATAACCAGCAGGGTAGCGGCACCCTGGAACAGGCGGCCGCGCCGAAGACCACCGAACAGGCTCGCTTTCAGGACAGCGAGGTACGCAAGGTCACCCCACCCAGCGCACCGCAGCAACCGGCCAGCAAGCAGGAAGCGCCGAAGGCGGCCGTTGCCACCCGCGCGCCCCAGCAGCAGAAAACCCCGGTCAAGCGCGAAGAAAGCAAACCCGTGCGCGAAACCAAGCCGGCGCCGGTCTTCGACTCCGCGCAGCTCTCGGCGGAAATCGCCAGCCTGGAGGCCGAGCTGGCCCAGGAAGTTCAGGCCTACGCCAAGCGCCCGAAGATCTACCGCCTCAGCGCCGCCTCGACCATGCGCGACAAGGGCGCCTGGTACAAGGACGAGTGGCGCAAGAAGGTCGAACGCATCGGCAATCTCAACTACCCCGATGACGCCCGTCGCCAGCGCATCTACGGCAGCCTGCGCCTGCTGGTGTCGATCAACCGCGACGGCAGCCTCTATGAAGTGCAGGTGCTGGAGTCCTCCGGCCAGGCCGTGCTCGACCAGGCCGCCCAGCGCATCGTGCGCCTGGCCGCGCCCTATGCCCCCTTCACCGGCGACCTGGCCGACATCGACCGCCTGGAGATCATCCGCACTTGGCGCTTCGAGCGCGGCGACCGGCTGTCGAGCAATTGATAGGAGCAGCTGCAAGCCGCAAGCTTCAAGCCGCAAGAAAAGCCACCCTCACCCACCAGGCTTTTCGCTTTTACTTGCAGCTTGTGGCTTGCAGCTTGCGGCTTCAAACTACCCGTCATGAAGACTTCAGCCCCCACTTCGCTCAAGCATCACTTTCTGATCGCCATGCCGCACATGGCCGATCCGAACTTCGCGCAGACCGTCACCTACCTGGTCGAGCACAACGATCAGGGCGCCATGGGTCTGGTGATCAACAAGCCCAATGGTCTCAACCTGGCCGACGTTCTGGAGCAATTGCGCCCTGACGAAGAGCCGGCGGCGCTGTGCCACAGCCTGCCGATCTTCGCCGGCGGCCCGGTGCAGACCGATCGCGGCTTCGTCCTGCATCCGGCTGGCCAGCAGTTTCAGGCCACCCTGGATCTGGGCGAGCTGGGCCTGTCCACCTCGCAGGACGTGCTATTCGCCATCGCCGACGGCAATGGCCCGGAGCGTTACCTGATCACCCTCGGCTACGCCGGCTGGGAAGCCGGGCAACTGGAAGCCGAGCTGGCCGAAAACGCCTGGCTGACCTGCCCGGCCGATAACGCCATCCTCTTCGATCTGCCCTTCGACCAACGCCTGAATGCCGCCGCCGCATGCCTCGGCGTCAACCTCAGCCTGCTCACCTCGCAGGCCGGGCACGCCTGATGAGCGACAAGCCACTACGCCTGCTGCTGGGCTTCGATTACGGCACCAAGCAGATCGGCGTCGCTGTCGGCCAGGTGATCACCGGCCAGGCCCGCGAGCTGTGCACGCTCAAGGCGCAGAACGGGGTGCCGGACTGGAGCCGCGTCGAAGCGCTGATCAAGGAATGGCAGCCGGACGCCGTGGTGGTCGGCCTGCCACTGAACATGGACGGCACGCCCAGCGAGATGAGTGCCCGCGCCGAGAAATTCGCCCGTCGCCTCAATGGCCGCTTCAACCTGCCAGCCTATACCCACGACGAACGCCTGACCACCTTCGAGGCCAAGGGCCAGCGCCTGCGCGAGGGTCAGAGTGGCGGCTACCGCGAGCGCCCGGTGGATGCCCTGGCCGCGGCGCTGCTGCTGCAAGGCTGGCTCGAGGAACATTGCCCGGGCTGAACCTGTCGGCCCGCAACGAGGAGTCTGTGATGCTACCCAACCCCAACGACCTGCTGCCAGCCATGGCCAGCGCGCTGACCCAGCACCTGAACCAGCGCCAGATCGGCGAACCCCGCTTCATCGGCATCCGCACTGGCGGCGTCTGGGTCGCCCAGGCCCTGCTGGCCGCACTGGATCGCGATGACGCCCTGGGCATCCTCGACGTGTCGTTCTACCGCGACGATTTCACCCAGAACGGCCTGCACCCGCAGGTGCAACCGTCCGAGCTGCCGTTCGAGATCGAGGGCCAGCACCTGGTGCTGATCGACGACGTGCTGATGAGCGGCCGTACCATCCGCGCCGCGCTGAACGAACTGTTCGATTACGGCCGCCCGGCCAGCGTCACCCTGGTCAGCCTGCTCGACCTCAATGCCCGCGAGCTGCCGATCCGCCCCGACGTGGTCGGCGCCACCCTGTCGCTGGCGGCCAACGAGCGGGTAAAATTGTCCGGCCCCACGCCGCTGACCCTCGAACTCCAGACGCTCGCCAACTGAGACTCCCTGCGATGACGCCACTCGCCGCCAAGCGCCCGCTGCAACTGAACGACCAAGGTCAGTTGCGCCACTTCCTCTCACTCGACGGCCTGCCCCGCGAGCTGTTGACCGAAATCCTCGACACCGCCGACTCCTTCCTCGAAGTCGGCGCGCGGGCAGTGAAGAAGGTCCCACTGCTGCGCGGCAAGACCGTGTGCAACGTGTTCTTCGAGAACTCCACGCGCACCCGCACCACCTTCGAGCTGGCCGCCCAGCGCCTGTCGGCCGACGTCATCAGCCTCAACGTTTCCACCAGCTCCACCAGCAAGGGCGAGACGCTGTTCGACACCCTGCGTAACCTCGAGGCCATGGCCGCCGACATCTTCGTCGTGCGCCATGCCGATTCCGGCGCCGCGCACTTCATCGCCGAGCACGTGTGCCCGAACCTGGCGATCATCAACGGTGGCGACGGCCGCCATGCGCACCCGACCCAGGGCATGCTCGACATGCTCACCATCCGCCGCCACAAGGGCGACTTCGAGAAGCTCTCGGTGGCTATCGTCGGCGACATCCTGCACTCGCGGGTGGCGCGCTCGAACATGCTGGCGCTGAAGACCCTGGGCTGCCCGGACATTCGCGTGATCGCACCGAAGACCCTGCTACCCATCGGCCTGGAACAAAGCTACGGCGTGCGCGTGTTCAGCGACGCCAACGAAGGCCTCAAGGACGTCGACGTGGTGATCATGCTGCGCCTGCAGCGCGAGCGCATGCAGGGCGGCCTGCTGCCCAGCGAGGGCGAGTTCTACCGCCTGTTCGGCCTCACCGAGCAGCGCCTCAAGCTGGCCAAGCCGGATGCCCTGGTGATGCACCCTGGCCCGATCAACCGGGGTGTGGAGATCGAATCGGCAGTGGCCGACGGCCCGCAGTCGGTGATCCTCAACCAGGTCACCTACGGCATCGCCATCCGCATGGCCGTGCTTTCCATGGCCATGAGCGGGCAGAACGCCCAACGTCAACTCAATGCCGAGGAGGCCAACTGATGCGTACCGCAATCCTCGGCGCCCGCGTGATCGACCCGGCCAGCGGCCTGGATCGGGTCAGCGACCTCTATATCGATGGCGGCAAGCTGGTCGCCATCGGCCAGGCACCAGCCGGTTTCGCTGCCGACAAGACCCTCGACGCCCAAGGCCTGATCGCGGCACCCGGCCTGGTCGACCTGTCCGTGGCCCTGCGCGAACCAGGCTACAGCCGCAAGGGCAGCATCGCCACGGAGACCCTGGCCGCAGCGGCCGGCGGCGTCACCAGCCTGTGCTGCCCGCCGATCACCAAGCCAGTGCTGGATACCCCCGCAGTGGCCGAGCTGATCCTCGACCGCGCTCGCGAAGCCGGGCACACCAAGGTCTTCCCCATCGGCGCGCTGAGCAAGGGTCTGGCCGGAGAGCAGCTTGCAGAGCTCGTTGCGCTGCGCGATGCCGGCTGCGTGGCCTTCGGCAACGGCCTGGACAACTTCCGCAGCGCCCGCACCCTGCGCCGCGCCCTGGAATATGCAGCCACCTTCGATCTGCAGGTGATCTTCCACTCGCAGGACTTTGATCTGGCCGAAGGCGGTCTGGCGCATGAGGGCCCGACCGCCAGCTTCCTCGGCCTGGCCGGCATTCCAGAAACCGCCGAAACCGTGGCCCTGGCCCGCGACCTGCTGCTGGTGGAACAGAGCGGCGTGCGCGCGCACTTCAGCCAGATCACCAGCGCTCGTGGCGCCGAGCTGATCGCCAACGCCCAGGCGCGCGGCCTGCCGGTGACCGCCGATGTGGCGCTGTACCAGTTGATCCTCACCGATGAGGCGCTGATCGACTTCTCCAGCCTGTACCACGTGCAGCCGCCGCTGCGCTCGCGTGCCGACCGTGACGGTCTGCGCGAAGCGGTGAAGGCGGGTGTGATCTCGGCCATCGCCAGCCACCACCAACCACACGAGCGCGATGCCAAGCTGGCGCCCTTCGCCGCTACCGAGCCAGGTATCAGCAGCGTGCAACTGCAACTGCCGCTGGCCATGACTCTGGTGCAGGACGGCCTGCTGGATCTGCCAACCCTGCTGGCACGCCTGTCCAGCGGCCCGGCCGCCGCGCTGCGCCTGCCGGCAGGCAGCCTGAGCGTCGGCAGCGCAGCCGATATCCTGCTGTTCGATGCGCAGGCCTCCACCGTCGCAGGTGAGCAGTGGTATTCCAAGGGCAGCAACTGCCCCTTCATTGGCCATTGCCTGCCCGGCGCGGTGCGCTACACCCTGGTCGACGGGCATATCAGCTACCAGGGCTGAGCCGACGCAAGCCCACCAGCCGGCGGGCTTGCGTAGGGTGCGCTATGCGCACCAGCCTCTAGAGGGTTCTTGGTGCGCACGGCGCACCCTACCCCCGGTTCATAGTCCCGCCCATCCGCGACACACCCCATTCTCGCCACGACATTGGACGCGAGCGTGACTCGACAGTCATGATCCACGTCAGGTTAGGCAGCCGAAATTTTCCAAACGCCACCGCCCTATGACCCCACCCGCGCCCACTGGCGCCGGTTCGGCGTCGCGCTGGCCTTGTTCAGGAGCTCTTGAGTTATGTCGCGCTTACCTGTGATCGTGGGTTTTGGGGGTTACAACGCAGCCGGGCGCAGCTCCTTCCACCATGGTTTCCGTCGCACCGTGCAGGAGTCACTGGAACCCCAGGCGCGCCAGGAGACCCTGGCCGGGCTGGCGCAAATGATGAAGCTGGTGCGCGTGGTCGATGGCCAGTACCAGGATCAGCACGGCCAGCCGCTGAGCCTGGCCGAGATCGAAAGCCGCTACGCCAAGGACATTCTCGCCGGCACTCTGGTGCGCCGCATCGAGCAGCAGCACCTGGATCCGGACGCGGCGCACTGGCAGAAAAGCATCGGCGTCGCCCCCGCCAATGGCGCGAGCCTCAGCTTCGTCACCCTGCGCAAGCAACTGCCCGAGCCACTGCCGGCCAACTGGTCGGTGGAGGAGCTGGAGGGCAACGAAGTGCGCGTCACCCTGCACGATAGCTGCGAGTTCAAGGTGGACAGCTACCGCCCACTGGCGGTGAAATCCGCCGGCCAACTGCCCACCGGCTTCGAGCCGAGCGAGCTGTACAACTCGCGCTTCCATCCGCGCGGCCTGGCCATGACCGTGGTCGGCGTCACCGACGCGCTGCGCTCGGTGGGCATCGACTGGCAGCGCATCGTCCAGCACGTGGCCCCGGACGAGATCGCCGTGTTCGCCAGTTGCATCATGAGCCAGCTCGACGAGAACGGCTTCGGCGGCATGATGCAGTCGCGCCTCAAAGGTGGCCGCGTCACCGCCAAGCAACTGGCCCTGGGCCTGAATACCATGCCGGCGGACTTCATCAACGCCTACGTGCTCGGCAGCGTCGGTACCACCGGCAGTATCACCGGTGCCTGCGCCAGCTTCCTCTACAACCTGCAGAAAGGCATCGAGCAGATCGCCGCGGGCAAGGCGCGCGTGGTCATCGTCGGCAGCAGCGAGGCGCCGATCAACCAGGAGTGCATCGAGGGCTACGGCGCCATGGGCGCGCTGGCCACCGAGGAAGGCCTGCGCCAGATCGAAGGCAAGAGCGAGGTGGACTTCCGCCGCGCCAGCCGCCCGTTCGGCGACAACTGCGGCTTCACCCTGGCCGAAGCCTGCCAGTTCGTGGTGCTGATGGACGACGAACTGGCCCTGGAACTGGGCGCCGACATCCACGGCGCGGTACCGGACGTGTTCATCAACGCCGATGGGTTCAAGAAGTCCATCTCCGCCCCCGGCCCGGGCAACTACCTGACCGTGGCCAAGGCCGTGGCCAGCGCCGTGCAATTGCTCGGCCTGGACGCCGTGCGTAACCGCAGCTTCGTTCATGCCCACGGCTCCAGCACCCCGGCCAACCGCATCACCGAGTCGGAGATTCTCGACCGCGTCGCGGCGGCCTTCGGCATCGAGCAGTGGCCGATCACGGCGGTGAAGGCCTTTGTTGGCCATTCCCTGGCCACTGCCAGCGGTGACCAAGTGATCGCCGCCCTTGGCGCCTTCAAGTACGGCATCGTGCCCGGCCTGAAAACCATCGATGCCGTCGCCAGTGACGTCCATCAGGCCCACCTGAGCTTGTCCACCGAGGATCGCAAGCTGGGTGAGCAGGCACTGGACGTGGCCTTCATCAACTCCAAGGGCTTTGGCGGCAACAACGCCAGCGCGGTGATCCTCGCACCACATGTGGCCGAGCGCATGCTGTGCAAGCGCCACGGCCAGGCCGCTTTCGACGCCTACCTGGCGCGCCGCGAGGGCACCCGTGCCGCCGCCGCCGCTTATGATCAACAGGCGCTGCAGGGCAAGCTGGACATCATCTACAACTTTGGCAACGACATGATCGACGACCAGGCCATCTCCATCACCACCGAGGAAGTGAAGGTGCCCGGCTTCGAGCAGCCGCTGGTGTTCAAGAAGGATGCGCGTTACAGCGATATGCTCGATTGAGCAAAGCGCCGCGATGCCGAATCCGTAGGATCGAGGGATGCCGCTACCGGCGCTCAGTCGTAGGGTGCGCCATGCGCACCAGCCGTATGACCGTGCCAATCAGGGTACGCACGGCCTAGTCGGCCCCGCGCACCCTACAGGTCACAGACTGCGCGCCAGCTCGATCAGCTCGCCACGCCACTCGGCAGCAGCAGGCAAGGCCAGAAACGAGGAGTTGAGGAAGGATTCGCGCGCCTCGTAGGTCAAGGGTGCGCCGGCCAGATCCAGGACCTCGCCACCCGCACCTTCCAGCACCCCCTGCGCCGCTGCGGTGTCCCATTGTGAGGTGGGCGCCAGGCGCGGGTAACAGTCGGCATTGCCTTCGGCCAGCAGGCAGAACTTCAGCGAGCTGCCGATATTTGCCAGTGCCGGCTCACCAAAACGGGCGGCCAAACCGGCGAGCAAGGTTTCTTGGGCGGCACTGGAGTGACGCTTGCTGGCCACCAGGGTAAAGCCCTGCGCAGGTGCCAGGCGCACGCGAATCGGTTGTTCATCACCCGACACATCGCTGCGCCAGGCACCCAAACCGGCGCCGCCGTAATAGCAGCGCCCGCTGGCGGGAATACCAACCACGCCGAAGACCACGCGGCCACGCTCGATCAAGGCGACATTGACGGTGAACTCTTCGGAACCGGCAATGAATTCCTTGGTGCCATCGAGCGGATCGACCAGCCACCAGCGCGTCCAGGCAGCGCGCTCGGCCAGCGGGATATCGGCGGCCTCTTCCGACAGCACCGGCACCTCCGGCGCCAGCGCCTGCAGGCCATCGAGAAGAATATGGTGCGCGGCCAGATCGGCGGCGGTCACTGGCGAGGCATCGGCCTTCTCCGTTACCGCAACGTCGCTACGCCAATAAGGCAAAGTCGCCGCGCCGGCTTCACGCACCAGCTCGATCACCTGGGGAATATAGGGATGGCTCACGGGCGGAACTCCCCGCGCTGGGTCAGCAGGTCACGCACCAGGTACAGCGCGGCCAGTGCCCGGCCTTCGCTGAACTGCTCATGCTGGGCCAGGCTGGACAGCTCACGCAGGCTGATGCGATCGACCCGCATCGGCTCGGGCTCATCACCCGGCAGACGCTCCTCGTACAGATCACGCGCCAGCACCACCTTGATCTTCTGGCTCATGTAGCCGGGCGACAAGCTCAGCTCGGTGATGTACTCCAGCTCGTGAGCGCCAAAACCAGCCTCTTCCTTGAGCTCGCGGTTGGCCGCTACCAGCACGTCCTCGCCCGGCTCGATCAGCCCCTTGGGCAGCGAGAGCTGGTAGTCGTCGGTACCGCCGCAGTATTCCTCGACCAGCACCGCATGCTCGGCATCGAGCATGGCCACCACCATCACCGCGCCGTAGCCCGGCCCCTTGCCGACCAGTCGCTCGTAGGTGCGCTCGGCGCCATTGGAAAAACGCAACTGCACCTCCTCGACACGGAACAGGCGACTGCTGGCGACGATCTCGCGAGCGAGAACCGTGGGTTTTTGACGCATGGGGCGACTCCTTGGCGAAACCTGGTCGGTTATCATACAGCGGCTTTGACGATTATCCCCGGCGCAGATTGCGCGTTCGCGACGCTGGCCGGCAGATTCACGACCTCTACTCATCAGGCGCGCCTATGCCCCATCTGCCCTGGCACCAGATCGACACCGTCCTGCTGGACATGGACGGCACCCTGCTCGACCTGCACTTCGACAATCACTTCTGGCTCACGCACCTGCCCCAGCGTTACGCCGAGCACCATGGCATCAGCCTGGCGCTGGCCGAGGCCGAGCTGCTGCCGCTGTTTCGTGAACATGCCGGCACGCTGAACTGGTACTGCACGGACTTCTGGAGTCGCGAGCTGAACCTTTCGATCCGCGAACTCAAGCGCGAGGTGGCCCACCTGATCGCCCCGCGCCCGGATGCCGAGGCGTTTCTGCGCGCCCTGCGCGAAGCCGGCAAGCGGGTGGTGCTGATCACCAACGCGCACCGCGACTCGCTGTCGCTGAAGCTGGAGCGGGTGGAACTGGCGCCCTGGTTCGAGCGCCTGATCAGCTCCCACGACTACGGTTTCCCCAAGGAAGATCAGCAGTTCTGGTTCGCCCTGCGCCAGGACGTCGGCTTCGACCCGGCGCGCAGCCTGTTCATCGACGACAGCCTGCCGATCCTGCGCAGCGCCGGTCGCTTCGGCGTCGCCCATCTGCTCGCCGTGCGCCAGCCGGACAGCCAGGCCGGGCCGAAGGACACCGAGGAGTTCGCGGCGGTGGAGGATTACCGCGCACTGCTGCCCTGAGCAGCCTGCTAGAACTCGGTGACCACGGTGACCCCGGCCACACTCGAACGCTCCATGGCCATCAGCGCCGCCACCGACTGTTCCAGGCTGATGGTCTGGCCGATCAGCCTTTCCGGTGCCAGCTTGCCGGAGCGCATCATTGCCAGCATGGCGTCGTAACGATGCGCCTGCATGCCATGGCTGCCGATGATCTCCAGCTCGTGAGCGATGACCCTGTCCATCGGCACGCTCGGATTGGCGTGATCGGCCAGCATCAGGCCGACCTGAATATGCTTGCCGCGCTTGCGCAGGCTCCTGATCGAGTTGACGCAGGTAAGCGGATGGCCCAGGGCGTCCAGCGAAACATGCGCGCCGCCACCGGACAGCTCGGCGACAGCAGCGGCGACGTCGTCGCAGCGGCTGGCATCGAGGGTGGCCACCGCCCCCAGCGAGCGGGCCAGGGCCAGCTTATCCTCGGCGATGTCGATGGCCACCACATTGGCGCCGATGGCATTGGCGATCATCACCGCCGACAGCCCGACGCCACCACAACCATGCACCGCCACCCATTGCCCGGCGCTTACCCGGCCCTGATCGACCACGGCACGGAACGAGGTAACGAAGCGACAGCCCAGGCTGGCCGCCGTGGCGAAGTCGAGCGATTCAGGCAAGGGCACCAGGTTGAGATCGGCATGCTGAATGCCGACGTACTCGGCGAACGAGCCCCAGTGGGTAAACCCCGGCTGGAACTGATGATCGCATACCTGATGATTGCCGCTATGACATTGCCCGCAATGGCCGCAGCCGCTGACGAAGGGCACCGTCACCCGGTCGCCCACCTTGAAGCGGCGCACGTCACGGCCAACCGCTGCCACGATTCCGGCGAATTCATGCCCCGGAACATGCGGCAACTGGATATCGGGGTCGTGCCCCATCCAGCCATGCCAGTCGCTGCGACACACGCCCGTGGCCATGACCTTGATCACCACACCATCGGCCACCGGTGTCGGGTCGGCCACCGTCATCACCCTGGGAGGAGCGGAAAAACGCTCGTAAACCACCGCTTTCATGTTGCTGAGCCTCGCGTTGCGTCGATGGCTCCATGCTAGAGCGAGAGCCAGAAATTACCTTTCCATTTGCGCCTGGCCATCTGCCAGAATGGCAAGAATCTTTCAGCATTGACATCAAACAGAGCAGACTCTCGCCATGATCATCTTGGACAGGGTGGATATCGGCATTCTCGAACGCTTGCAGCGCGATGGCCGCCTGAGCAACGCCAGGCTCGCCACGGCGCTCTCGATCAGCGAGACCCCTTGCTGGCGACGCCTCAGGCGCCTGGAAGAAGAAGGAGTCATCGAGGGCTACCAGGCCAATCTCAATCGCCGCAAGCTGGGCCTGGGCGTCATGGCCTTCGTCCAGCTCACCTGCACCGAGCATGACGAAGCCACCACCCGTGCCTTCGAGGCCATCATCGCCACTTCGGCCAATGTCCTGGCCTGTCACAACACAACGGGCGAAGCCGACTTCCTCCTGCAGGTGGTGGCCAGGGACCTGGACGACTACAGCCTGTTCGTCGAGCAGGTGCTGAGAAAGCTCCCGGGTGTCTCGGCCATTCGCTCCAACCTCTCGCTGCGCGAACTGAAATCATCCAGCCGCCTGCCGCTTTCCTATGGCGGGCTCGACTGAGCCAGCAGCATGCTTGCCACCGAGCTGTAATCGGTTACCACTCGCCCACTAGAATCCGGGCAGACCAGGAGTGCCCATGGATATCAAGCAACTGAAATTTCTCGTCGCCCTCGACGAAACCCGCCACTTCGGCCAGGCCGCGGCGCGTTGCCACGTGACCCAACCGACCCTGTCCATGCGCCTGCGCCAACTGGAAGAAGAGCTGGGCCTGGAGCTGGTACGGCGTGGCCAGCGCTTCGAGGGTTTCAGTGCCGAGGGCGAGCGTATCCTCGCCTGGGCCCGCAGCCTGCTCGCTGCCGAGGATGGCCTGTACGCCGAGGCCGCCGCCTGCCGTGGGCACCTGGTGGGCACCCTGCGCCTGGGCGTGGTACCACTGGCCAGCTTCGACCCGATGCACCTGGTCAGCCTGTTCGCCGAGCAGCATCCCAGCCTGAACTTCCAGTTGCACGCCCTGAGCAGCGAACGGATCATCGAGGGCCTGGGGCGCAACCAGCTCGATCTAGGCCTGTCCTACCTCGACCGTCTGGATCGCCAACACTTCGCCTGCCTGGAACTGGCCGAAGCGCGCATGGGGCTGCTGTTCTCACCCCAGCACTTCCCCTTCGCCAGCAACAGCCTGCGCTGGGACGAGCTGGCAGCCGTGCCACTGGGCCTGCTTTCCAGCGGCATGCACTTTCGCCAGTCCATCGATCACAGCTTCCGTGCGCGCGGGCTGAGCCCCCGAGTGCGCCTGCAAACCGACGCCGTGCATCAGTTGACCCGTGCTGTCAGTGCCGGCTTGTGCTGCAGCATCATGCCACTACAGACCGGCGACTGGCCGGCCGCTCCGCACCTGCGCCTGCTGCCCATCGAAGACGCGCACACCCTTGCCCCCATGGGCCTGATCCGGCGTCGTGGCGCTCCCGATTCGCCGCTGGCGCAGGCCTGCTTCGAGGCCGCGGAACAGTGGCTGGCGCGTCATTCGGCAGATTGATAGACCCTGTCGATCAGGATATCGAATCATACGATTAGACGACCGCCGAGCAACGGCTTAGGCTAGCTGAGTCAAATTGTCTCAGGGAGTCAACGATGCCCCAGCGCAAAGCCTCCCCAGCCGCTTCCAGCGCCTACAGCTACGCCGAACTGGGCTCTCGCCAGGCCCATCAGGCCGCACTGGCCGAAGAATGCGCCCTGGCCATCAGCTACAACGATCTGAACCAGGCGGTGATGATGGTTTCGCCCCATCACCTGGAAGATTTTGCAATAGGTTTCAGCCTCGGCAATGGCTTGATCAGCTCTATCGATGATATCTATGACATCAGCATCCGCGGCCTCGCCGAGAGCCGCGAGGCGCGTCTGGAAGTCAGCAGCCGCTGCTTCTGGGCGATCAAGCAACAGCGCCGGCAAATGGCCGGCAGCAGCGGTTGCGGCCTGTGCGGTGTGGATGCTCTGGAACAGGCACTGCCTAAGCTGCAGGCACTGCCCGGAGCGCCGCTGCCCCCTCTGGCGCACCTGCAGGGCCTGCGTGAACGCATTGGCGAACAGCAGCAACTGGCCCGCAACAGCGGCGCCCTGCATGCCGCCCTGTTCATCGATGGGCAAGGCGAGATCCGCCTGTGCCGCGAGGACATCGGCCGCCACAACGCCCTGGACAAACTGATCGGCGCCCTGGCCCGCCAGCGTATCGACACTGCCACCGGCTTCGCCCTGGTCACCAGCCGCTGCAGTCTGGAGCTGCTGCACAAGGCCGTGCGCGCCGGCCTCGGCACTCTCGTCAGCCTGTCGGCGCCCACCGCCCTGACCGTCGAGTGGGCACGCCGCCATCGCCTCAACCTGATCCATCTTCCCCATCACAGTACGCCACGGGTCTACAGCCCGGCGCCCGTTCCTGAAGAATCCGCATGAGCCTGCAACCCGTCGACCCGCGTTACAAACCCTACAGCGGCCCCGCCGCCGGCTGGGGTGCGCTGAAGAGCGTCACCCGCTTCTGGCTGGACAGCAAGCAGCCGTTCAAGAACCTGCGCGCCCTGCTCAAGACCAACCAGAATGGCGGCTTCGACTGCCCCGGCTGCGCCTGGGGCGATTCGCCCGAGGACGGCCGCATCAAGTTCTGCGAGAACGGCGCCAAGGCGGTCAACTGGGAAGCCACCAAGCGCCGCGTGGACGCCAGCTTCTTCGCCCGTTACACGGTCAGCCAACTGCGCGAGCAGAGCGACTACTGGCTCGAATACCAGGGTCGTCTGACGCACCCGATGCGCTACGACGCCAGCACCGACCGCTACGTGCAGACCTCCTGGGACGAGGCCTTCGCCCTGATCGCCGAGCACCTCAAGGCGCTGCCGAGCCCGGATCAGGCCGAGTTCTACACCTCCGGTCGCGCCAGCAACGAGGCGGCGTACCTCTATCAGTTGTTCGTCCGCGCCTACGGCAGCAACAACTTCCCCGACTGCTCGAACATGTGCCACGAGGCCAGTGGCGTGGCGCTGATCGAAAGCATCGGAGTCGGCAAGGGCACCGTCACCTTCGCCGACTTCGAGCATGCCGACGCCATCTTCGTGTTCGGCCAGAACCCCGGCACCAATCACCCGCGCATGCTCGAACCGCTGCGCGAGGCGGTCAAGCGCGGCGCCCAGGTGGTCTGCTTCAACCCGCTCAAGGAGCGCGGTCTGGAACGTTTCCAGCACCCGCAGCATGCCCTGGAGATGCTCACCAACGGCTCCGAACCGCTCAACACCGCGTTCTTCCGCCCGGCCCTGGGCGGCGATATGGCCGCCGTGCGCGGCATCGCCAAGTTCCTCCTGCAATGGGAACGCGAGGCGCAAGCCAAGGGCGAGCCGCCCGTGTTCGACCACGCCTTCATCGCCGAACACACCGATGGCCTGCAGGCCTATCTGGAGACGGTGGACGCCACCGACTGGCAGCATATCGAGCAGCAATCCGGGCTGCCTCTGGCCGAGATCGAGCAGGCCGCGCGCATGTACCGCCGCGCCGAGCGGGTGATCATCTGCTGGGCCATGGGCCTGACCCAGCATCACCATTCGGTGCCGACCATCCAGGAAATCGTCAATCTGCAATTGCTGCGCGGCCAGATCGGCCGCCCCGGTGCCGGCCTGTGCCCAGTGCGCGGCCACAGCAACGTGCAGGGTGACCGCACCATGGGCATCAACGAACGCCCGCCGGCAGCATTGCTCGATGCCCTGGAAAAGCGCTTCGGCTTCAGCGTGCCACGCCACGACGGCCACAACACGGTGGAGGCGATCAACGCCATGCTCACGGGCCAGGCCAAGGTGTTCATCGGCCTCGGCGGCAACTTCGCCCAGGCCACCCCGGACAGCCCGCGCACCCATCAGGCCCTGATGAACTGCGCGTTGACCGTGCAGATCAGCACCAAGCTCAACCGCAGCCACCTCACCGTCGGTCACGACGCGCTGATCCTGCCCTGCCTGGGGCGTACCGACATCGACCGCCAGGCCAGCGGCCCGCAGGCGGTGACGGTGGAGGACTCGTTCAGCATGATCCACGCCTCCTACGGCCAACTGGAGCCGCTGGCCGGCAGCGACATGCGCTCGGAGCCGGCCATCGTCGCCGGTATCGCCAAGGCCACCCTGGGCAACCACCCGGTGGACTGGGAGGCGCTGATCGTCGACTACGACCGCATCCGCGAACTGATCGCCGACACCATCCCAGGCTTTCAGGACTTCAACCGCCGCGTCGCCCATCCCGGCGGCTTCTACCTCGGCAACTCGGCTGGCGCGCGCACCTGGCAGACCAGCAGCGGGCGCGCCCGGTTCATGGCCCATGCGCTGCCGCAGAGCCTGATCCACGCGCGCATCCGTGACAGCGGCCAGCAACCGGATCTGATCCTGCAGACCCTGCGTTCGCACGACCAGTACAACACCACCATCTATGGCCTCGACGACCGTTACCGCGGCGTGCGCGGCCAGCGCAACGTGGTCTTCGCCAACGAGGTCGATATCCGCCGCCTGGGCCTGAGCCCGGGGCAGAAGGTGGACATGCTGTCACTCTGGGACGACGGCATCGAGCGCAAGGTGGAGGGCTTCACCCTGCTGGCCTTTGACATCCCCGCCGGCCAGGCTGCGGCCTACTACCCGGAAACCAACCCGCTGGTGCCGCTGGACAGCTACGGGGTCGGCAGCCACACCCCGACCAGCAAGTTCGTCGCCATCCGCCTGCTGCCGGCGCAAACGGGCAACCTGCTGGCGGCGAGCTGACGGGAGGCGCGGAACCTCGCTCGGGGCCAGCAGGTCAATGGCATGACGCCGAAACACGGCTCCCTGACGAGGTTTTCATGAAGTCACTGCAACTCTTCTTCCTTTCCCTGGGCATCGGTAGTGGCGGCTACGCTTTCGCCGACAATACCGAGGCCGGTCTGGGCGGCGCATTGGGTGGTGTGGTCGGCGCGATGGTTGGCCAGCAGGTCGGCGGCAATACTGGCGCGGCGGTGGGTGCGGGCTTGGGCGGCGCAGCCGGCAGCATGGTCGGTGCGGATCGCCGCAGCCGCACCGAAGCAGCCATTGGCGGCGGCCTGGGCGCGGCGGGCGGCAATGTGCTCGGCCAGCAGGTCGGTGGCAATACCGGCGGCCTGGTCGGAGCCGCCGTCGGTGGCGGCGCCGGCGGGGCGCTGGGCAACCACATGGGCAACGCCAGCTACGACGACGATCGGCGTGGCAAGCACCACCACGGCAAGAAGCATCGCCACGGCAAGAAACACTGGCATCGTCGCTGATGTGTCAGTGCGGGCCGACCGCGCAAGGCCGGCCCGCGTTTATCCCTCGCTCAGCAGACGCTGCAACGCCGCTCTCAGGCTCGCCGGCATACTGACCGGCCGGTTGCTCGAACGATCCACGAATACGTGCACGAAGCGCCCGGCGGCACAGGCCTGTTCCTCGCCGACCTTGAAGATCGCCAACTCGTACTGCACCGAACTGTTACCCAGCTTGCCAACGCGCAGCCCGACCTCGATGGCCTCGGGGAAGGCAATGGAAGCGAAGTAGTCGCAGGCCGAGCTGACCACGAAACCCACCACCTCGCCTTCATGAATATCCAGCCCACCTTCGGCGATCAGGTAGGCATTCACCGCGCTGTCGAAGTAGCTGTAATAGGTGACGTTGTTGACGTGGCCATAGATGTCGTTGTCGTGCCAGCGCGTGGTGATCGGCTGGAAGTGGCGGTAGTCGCCACGCAGGTGTTGAGGTTGGCTCATCGAGAGTCCTTTTGGATGGCATGGTGCGCGCGGCGCACGCCGACATGTAGGGTGCGCCGCGCGCACCAGCGGCAATCTCGCGTCAATAGGCAGCCTGGTAAATGGCCAGCGCCTGCTGCTCGTTCATCTCGCGCGGGTTGTTCACCAGCAGGCGCTGCTGCAGCATGGCGTCCGCCGCCAGTGTCGGCAACATGGCCTCGCTCACCCCGGCATCGCGTAGGCGCGTCGGCAGGCCGCTGCGTTGGCTGAAAGCGGCCAGGGCCTCGATCAGTTGCTCGGTCTGCGCCACCGCACTGCCTGCACGCAGGCGTTCGCCCAAAACCAACGGCGCCAGCTCGGCATACAGCGGCGCGGCGGCGGGCGCATTGAAGGCCAGCACCTGCGGCAGCACCAGGGCGTTGGACAACCCATGAGGGATATGGAAGTGGCCACCCAGGGGATAGGCCAGGGCATGCACCGCCGCCACAGGCGCATTGGCGAAGGCCTGGCCGGCCAGGCAGGCGCCGAGCAGCATGGCCTGGCGCGCCTCGCGGTTGCCGCCGTTGTGCACCACCTCATCGAGATTGGCCGCCAGCAGACGCAGCGCCTCACGCGCCAGCAGGTCGGAAAGCGGGTTCTTCTTCAGTGCACTGGTGTAGGCCTCGATGGCATGCACCATGGCGTCGATGCCGGTGGCCGCAGTGACCGCCGCTGGCAGGCCGAGGGTCAGGTCGGCGTCGAGCAGGGCCAGATCGGGCAGCAGCAGCGGCGACACCACACCCATCTTGGTGGTTTCGCCGGTGGTGACGATGGCGATGGGCGTCACCTCGGAGCCGGTACCGGCGGTGGTCGGCACCTGGATCAGCGGCAGGCGCCGGCCACGGGCATTGCCGACGCCATAGATATCACCCAACGCCTGAGCACAGTCGGGATGCGCCAGCAGCGCCACCAGCTTGGCCACGTCCATCGAGCTGCCGCCACCGAAGCCGACCACCAGCTCCGCCCGCATCTCCCGGGCCTGTGCCACGGCCGTCAGCACCACGGCCTCGGGCGGGTCGGCCAGCACCTGGTCAAACACCTGCACGGCCATGCCAGCGCGGGTGAAGCCCGGCAACAGTGGTTCAAGCAGGCCCAGCCGGGTGATGCCGGGGTCGGTGACGATCAGCACGCGCTGGGCGCCGCGCTCGCGGCAAAGTTCGGCCAGGCGCAGGCTGGCGCCGGATTCGCAAAGCATCTGCGCGGTGGTGGCGAAGCTGAAGGGATGCATGGGATTGCTCCTCTTGTTGTAGCCCGGATGCAATCCGGGGTTGATCGTGCAATCGGTGGCGGATGGTGCGCACAGCGCACCCTACTTCTGTAGGGTGCGCCGCGCGCACCAATCACCCACGTTAGAAGGCGAAGCTGTCCTCGGCCATGGCCATCAGACACCCCGCTCCACCCAACAGCGCCTCGCGGTGCGCGCTGGCGCGCGGCAGCATGCGGCGCAGGTAGAACTCGGCGCTGTGCAGCTTGGCCTGGTAAAAGTCCGCCTCGCCGCTGCCCGCGTCCAGCACATCCTGCGCCCGCGCCGCAGCCTGCAGCCAGAAGCCGGCCAGCAGCACATAGGCAGAGTACTGGAGAAAATCCACCGAAATGGCACCGATCTCCTGCGGATCGCGCTGGCAGGCGGCAATCACGTCACTGCTCAGTTCACGCCATTCGCCCAGGCGGGCCTGCACGACGGTCGCCATTTCCTTCAGCGCCGGGCGCGAGGCCTGGACATCGCACAGTGCGCTGAACTCGCCCTGCAGGGCACTCAATTCGGCGCCACCATCAGCCAGCAATTTGCGGCGGATATAGTCCAGTGCCTGGATGCCATTGGTGCCTTCATAGAGCTGGGTGATGCGGCTGTCGCGCATCAGTTGCTCCATGCCCCACTCACGAATGAAGCCGTGGCCGCCATAAACTTGCACAGCATGGCTGGCCACTTCCTGGCCCATGTCGGTGAAGAACGCCTTGACGATGGGAATCAGCAGCGCCGCGCGCTTGCCGGCCGCCTTGCGTGCCTCGGGCAAGTCGGCGCCGTGCTCCAGGTCGAGCTGGCGCGCGGTATAAGCGGCCAGCATGCGGCAGCCTTCGACCAGGGTCTTCTGGGTCAGCAGCATACGCCGCACGTCAGGGTGAACGATGATCGGGTCGGCCGCCTTGTCCGGCGCCTGCACCCCTGCCAGCCCACGCGATTGCAAACGCTCGCGGGCGTAGCGTAGCGCACCCTGGAAGGCCGCCTCGCCTATGCCCAAACCCTGCAGGCCGACCTGAAAGCGCGCGTCGTTCATCATGGTGAACATGCAGGCCAGGCCCTGGTTGGCCTCGCCCACCAGCCAGCCCGTGGCACCGTCGAAGTTCATCACGCAGGTGGAGGCGCCCTTGATGCCCATCTTGTGCTCGATGGCGCCGCAACTCAGGGCGTTGCGTTCACCCGGCGCACCCTCGGCAGTGGGCAGGAACTTGGGCACCAGCAGCAGGCTGATGCCCTTCACCCCGGCCGGCGCATCCGGCAGGCGTGCCAGCACCAGGTGGATGATGTTCTCCGACAGATCCTGCTCGCCGCCGCTGATGAAAATCTTGTTGCCGGTAACCCGGTAGCTGCCGTCGGCCTGTGGCTCGGCGCGGGTGCGCAGCAGGGCCAGGTCGGTGCCGGCCTGCGGCTCGGTCAGGCACATGGTGCCGGTCCACTGACCGCTGACCAGCTTGTCCAGATATTGCTGCTTCAGCGTTTCGCTGCCGTGCTTGTGCAACGCCAGCACGGCGCTCTCGGTCAGCCCGGAGTAGATGCGGAAAGACAGCGACGCGCCCATCAGCATCTCATGGAAGGCAAAGGCCACCAGTTGCGGGAAGCCCTGACCGCCATATTCCACCGGCCCGGTCATGCTCGCCCAGCCGTTATCCACGTACTGCCGGTAGGCCTCGGCGAAACCCTTGGGCGTGCTGACCTGGCCGTTCTCCAGGTGGCAGCCCTCTTCGTCGCTGTTGCGATTGAGCGGGGCTATCTCGCCAGCGGCGAATGCCGCCGCTTCTTCCAGCACGCCGTCGATCAGCTCGCGATCCAGGCCGTTGCCCAGGCGCTGGCAGTGCTCCGCTGCATCGAAGAGTTCGTGCAACACGAAGCGCATATCGCGCAATGGTGCCTGATAGCTCATACCTGGCCCTCCTGTACGTCACTGAAACGCTTGTTGTCGCTGGCCAGGCGCTCGATCAGCGCCGCCGGCTGCCAGTGTGCGCCGAAACGTTCGGCCAGGTGCAACAGGCGCTGACGGATGGCCGCGACGCCCTCGCCATCGGCCCAAGCCATCGGCCCGCCGCGCTCGGCAGGGAAGCCGTAGCCATTGAGGTAGACCAGATCGATGTCGTGGCTATTGGCAGCGATCTTCTCTTCGAGAATCTTCGCCCCCTCGTTGACCAGCGCCAGCAGGCAGCGCTCGAGAATCTCCTCGTTATCGATGTCACGACGGGCGAAGCCCAGGCGCTCGGCCTCGGCCTGCACCAGGGCGTCCACCTCGGGGTCATGCTCGGCCTGGCGGCTGCCTGGTGCGTAGAGGTAGTAGCCCTTGCCGCTCTTCTGGCCGAAGCGGCCCAGCTCACAGAGGCGGTTGTCCACTTGCACCGCTGGGTCGTCCTGGCCCTGGCCGGCCAGCTCGCGGGCACGCCATTCCAGGTCGATACCGACCACGTCGTACATGCGGAACGGCCCCATGGCGAAGCCGAAGCCCTGCAAGGCAGCGTCCACCTGATGCGGCCAGGCGCCTTCGAGCAGCAGCATGCGCGCCTCGCGCACGTAGGTGTGCAGCATGCGATTGCCGATGAAACCGTGGCAGTTGCCGGCCACCACCGCCACCTTGCCCATGCGCGCGCCCAGTTCCTGAGCGGCCTCGAGCACGGCCGGCGCAGTCCTGGCACCGCGCACGATTTCCAGCAGTTTCATGATGTGCGCCGGGCTGAAGAAGTGCAGACCCAGCACGAATTCCGGCCGCGAGGTGACGGCGGCGATGGCGTCGATATCCAGCGCCGAGGTATTGCTGGCGAGGATGGCGCCGGGCTTCATCACCGCGTCCAGCTCACGGAAGATGCTTTGCTTGAGTTCGAGGTTCTCGTACACCGCCTCGATCACCAGGTCGGCCTCGGCCAGCGCCGCGTAGCCGTCCACGGCCTCGACGCGCGCGCGCCGCGCTGCGGCCTCGGCCGAGTCGATACGGCCCTTGGCGACGTTGTGCGCCCAGGTTTGCTCGGCCATCTCCAGGCCGGCCTCGACCATCTGTGGGTTGTTGTCCAGCCACAGCACGCGCAGGCCGGCATTGGCCAGGCTGATGACGATACCGCGGCCCATGGTGCCGGCGCCGATCACGGCGGCACAGCGAAGCGGCGAGACGATGTTGTTCATTGTTGTTCCTCTCGAAAGGCGCCCAGAAGCTTGGGTCACCATAAGCAAGCGGCTACTATTTTTGAAATTTAGTCTTGTGATACGACGTATTCAGTAGATGAATTTCGCCAATTTCGACCTCAACCTGCTGCGCGTGCTCGATGCCCTGCTGCGCGAACAGAACGTGTCCCGCGCCGCCGAACGTCTGGCTCTGAGCCAGCCGGCGGTGAGCAACGCGCTGAATCGCCTGCGCGAGCTGCTCGGTGACCCGTTGCTGGTGCGCGTCGGCCGGCGCATGCAGCCCACGCCACGGGCGCTGGCGCTGGAAGCGCCGATCCGCAGCGCCCTGCGCCAACTGGAGCAGAGCCTGAGCGCCGGCGAGGCCTTCGAGCCGGGCGAAAGCCGCCAGCGCTTTCGCATCGCCGTCACCGACTACGTCGAACTGGTATGCATGCCGCGCCTGCTCGACCGCCTGAGCCGACGCGCACCGAACATCGGCATCGATATCCACCACCTCGGCCCCGGCCTGCCGCAGGAGGCCCTGGACAAGGGCGAACTGGATCTGGTGCTGGGCCGCTTCGACGAGATACCCGCGCGCTTCGCCCGCCGCCCCTGGATGAGCGAGACTCTCAGACTGGCGGCACGCAACGACCACCCGCTATTGCAGGGCCAACCGGATCTGGCCACCTTCCTGCGTCTGCGCCATCTCTGGGTGCACGGCGGGCAGACCCGCGGCATGGTCGACCAATGGCTGGGCGAGCAGGGCCTGGCGCGGCAGATTCTCTACACCACGCCGAACTACCTGCAGGCGGCGCACATCGTCGCCGGCAGCGAGCTGACCGCCGTGCTGCCCACCGCTCTGGCCCGGCATTTCGCCACGCTGCTGCCGCTGCGCCTGTACGACCTGCCGTTCTTCCTCAAGCCCTTTCACCTGGAGGTGATCAGCCTGGCGCAACGCCAGCGCGACGCTGCCTTGCACTGGCTGATCGAGGAAATCGTCGCACTGGCCGCACCAGGCGCATCCTAAACGCGGGTCTGCCTATCCGCGCGCCCTCCCAGGTACCAGCCCAGCGCCCCCCACAGGGCGGCGCACAACGCACCGACCATGGCCACCAGCCAGGCGCCATGGCCGAGCATGTCCAGCCCGGCCTTGGCCCAGCCGCTGAGGGCGTCGCCGCCGCGATAGACCACCGTGTCGATGAAGTTCTTCGCCTTGTACTTGCTCTCGGCATCCAGCGGCGCGAAGAGCATCTCCCGCCCTGGCCGCACGAAGGCGTACTCGCCGATGCGCCGCACGATCATCAGGCCCGCCAGCATGGCGAAGGTCGGCGCCAGCGCCAGGCCGATGAAGCCCAGGCAGACCAGCGCCGGCACGGCGGACAGCAGCACGCGTACGCCGAGCCTCTGCGCCACCCGGCCGGTGATCAACACCTGCGTCACCAGAGCCCCTGCCTGCACGATGAAGTCGATGATGCCGAAGATCCGCACCTGAACCGCGCGCTGCGGGAACAACTCGGCAACCAGGCGCGCCTGCTCGAAGTAGAGAAAGGTACTGACCGAGGTGAGCAGCAGGATGAACGCAGCGATACCCAGCAGGTAGCGCGAGCCCAGCATGCGCGTGAAGCCGCTGAAAGGGTTGCCCGGCACCGGCCTGCACGGGTTTTCGCTGGACGGGGCCCCCGGCCGGCCGGCACCTGCCTGTTCACGCCAGCGCATCAGGTAGCGCTTGAGCGCGACGGCCAGGCCCAGGAGCACGGCGGCCAGCAGCATCAGCCCCGACTCGCCGAGGCTGCCGACCAGCACGCTGCTGAGCAGCGGCCCGCACAAGCCGCCGACACTGGCACCGGCGGCGATGAAGGCGAACAGGCGGCGCGCCTGGGCCCCGTCGAACACATCGGCCATCAGGCTCCAGGCCACGGAGACGACGAACAGGTTGTAGACCGAGATCCACACGTAGAACACCCGTGCCAGCCAGACGCTTTCATGGTCGAGGCGAAACAGCAGGACGAACGCCAGCAAGTTGAGGCAGAAGAAGCCGTACACCCAGTCGATGAAATGCAGGCGCGGGACGTTCGAGTTGAGCCAGGCCAGGAGCGGAACCGCCAGCAGCATGACGACGAAGGTGGCGCTGAACAGCCACTGCAGGTTGTTCACCCCGCCGGCAATGCCCATCGCCTCGCGGATGGGGCGCAGCATGAAATAGCCGGCGAACAGGCAGAAGAACAGGGCGAAAGCGGCCAGCACCGCGCCCAGCTCCCCCTCTTCGGCATTGATCGCCCGCGCCAGGCGCCGGCCGAGCACCTGCATCTCAGGCGAACAGCTCGACGATGCGCTTGCGCTGCGCCGCGTCGGGCAGGCGGCCCTGCCCGGCCTGCAGGTTGTCGGCCATGTAGCGCGGGTTGGAAGTGGCCGGGATCACCGCCGTCACGGCTGGGTTGGCAAGGATGAACTTGAGCATCAGTTGCGCCCAGGAGGTGGCGCCCAGCTCCACCGTGACCCAATCGGGCAGCGTTTTACCGCGCACGCGCTCGAACAGCGCGGCGCGCTGGAAAGGGCGGTTGATCAGCACGGCGATGCCCTTGTCGGCGCAGTAGGGCAGCAGCTCGCGCTCAGCGTTGCGCTCGCCGATGGAGTAGTTGAACTGGACGAAATCCACCGGCTCCTCACGCAATACCTCGAGCAGGCGCTCATGGGCGGAATCCAGGTAATGGGTCACACCGATGTAACGCACCCGTCCCTGCTCCTTGAGCTGACGCAGCAGCTCGAGCTGGGTGCGGGTGTCCTGCAGGTTGTGCACCTGCATCAGGTCGATGGTGTCGCTGCGCAGGGCGGCAAAGCTGGCCTCGATCTGCCGCCGTCCCGCCTCACGCCCGGTGGATGACACCTTGCTGGCCAGGAACAGCTTGCGCCGCAGGCCGTTCTCGGCCGCCAGCGCCCCGCACACGGCCTCGGCACGGCCATAGCTGGGCGCGGTATCCACCAGGCTGGCGCCACTGTTGGCCAGGGTACGCAGCACCTCGCGCAGCGGTTTCAGGGCCTTGTCGTCCAGCGCCACGTCATGGGTGCGCGAGGTGCCCAGACCGATCACCGGCAACGCCTCGCCACTGCTGGGAATGGGCCGACTGAGCAATGTACCGGCGGCGAAGCTGGCGGATAACGACCAGGGCGTCAGGGCGGCCAATACCGCCAGGCTGGCACCACCCTGGAGAATCTGTCGACGACTGGCCATGACGGGACTCCTCTGGAAGGCAATCCATTGGTTATAGGCACAGAAGAGGATCAGACCAAGGCGCAGGGGATGCGCGATGTCATCAGAATGAAATGTCCGAAGCGGGCTAGAGGCCCATCATGCGGGGGAGTTGAGGCAGGATGCGGCCTAGACCGCGCAATATGCGGTTACGAAAAACCCTGCTGCGCCAAGGCGGGCGACGCAGCAGCGGGGCAAATGGCTCAGGCGACGCGGGCGGACTGTTCGCTGATCAACATGCCGTGAGCGACCGTGTAGCAGCGATGACCGTTCTGCAGCGTCAGCGGGCTGCGGTTGGCAATGATCCACCCCCTGCTCAGCAGCAGTTCGATGTGGGCACGCAGCGCGGGCAGGTGGCGTTGCTCTTTCATGGCAGTAGTTCCTTCACTGGCAGGTCATGTGTCGCCCACAGGGCAGCCGCATGCGTGATATGGGTCACACAAGTGTACTGGCCTCCTGCCAGCCCCACCAGCGCCCGGTTCATACAAAATCTTGTAGGAAATTCGCCATGCCCGGCCCGCGCCATGGCTGCGCCAACGCCGTCCCCCGGGGTATGCCGGCTTGGCCACAGCCTCTTTCATCCCGCATCTGCTGTGGTTAGAGTCAGCCACGAACCTCCTGCGAGCACCTTCATGAGCCTGGCCACCTGGGAACTGCTGTCCTACATCGTCACCGTGGTGGCGCTGCCGTTCGCCATCACCGTGTTCCTCGTCGAGCAGCGCAAGGAAAGGCAGAACGAGGAAGACGCCACCTGGCAGCAGGTGTCCGATGCCTACATCGACTTTCTCGAAGTGGTGCTGGCCAATCCGGACCTGCGCCTGCGCAGCCAGCACGCCACCGCCAACCTCAGCGAGGAACAGCAAGAGCGCATGCTGGTGATCTTCGACATGCTGGTCTCGCTGTTCGAGCGCGCCTACCTGCTGCTCTACGAGCCGAAGATGGACGCGAAACGCCAGCGCCGCTGGCATTCCTGGGAGGATTACATGCGCGAATGGAGCCGCCGCGAGGATTTCCGCGAGCGCCTGCCGCACCTGTTGCGCGGTGAAGACCCGGACTTTGCCGCCTATATTCAGCAACTGGCCCAGGAAGAGGCACAGAGCGCGGGATGAGCGGCGCAACTGGCCTGAGGCGCCCGTGCGGCGCTAAGCTGTGGCGATGACCACTCCCTACCTGACTTCGCATCAGACCAGCGGCCTGCGGCTGGGCGGCGACTGGACGCTGGCCCACTACGGCCTGCTCGAGCCGCAGGTGCTGGCTCTGCGCGAACGCCTGCGAGGCGAGGAAGCCGTCGACCTGAGCGCCCTGGCTGCACTGGATACCGCCGGCGCCGGGCTGCTGGTGGAGCTGTTCGGCAGCCAGCGCCTGCGCCAGTTGAGCCTGCAGGCCGAACTCAGCGAGCAGCGCCGCGCCCTGCTGCTGGCCGTGGCCGACGCCATGGCCGGTGAAGAACCGCCGGTGGAGCACGCCAAACCCTCGGCCATGCGCGAAGTGCTGGGGCATATCGGCGTGGAAATGCAGGAGATGTGGGAGCAGACCACCGCCCTGCTCGGTTTCATCGGGCTGACCCTGAGCAGCCTGCTGGCATCGCTGCTGCGGCCCCGAAGCTGGCGCGTCACGGCGCTGCTGGCCAACCTGGAACAATGCGGCCTCAATGCCGTACCCATCGTCGCCCTGTTGACCTTCATGGTCGGCGCGGTGGTGGCCTTTCTCGGCGCCACCATCCTCGCCGACTTCGGCGCCAGCATCTACACCGTGAACCTGGTGGCCTTCTCCTTCCTGCGTGAGTTCGGCGTGCTGCTCACCGCCATCCTGCTCGCCGGCCGTACCGCCAGCGCCTTCACCGCGCAGATCGGCTCGATGAAGGCCAACGAGGAGATCGACGCCATCCGTACCCTCGGCCTCGACCCCATCGAGTTGCTGGTGCTGCCACGCCTGCTGGCCATGCTCATCGCCCTGCCCATGCTCACCTTCGTCGCCATGCTCAGCGGCCTGCTCGGCGGCGGTATGGTCTGCGCGGTGGCCTTGGACATTCCGCCGGTGATGTACCTGTCGATCCTGCAGGAGAACGTCGAGCTGCAGCATTTCCTGGTAGGCATCCTCAAGGCGCCGATCTTCGCCTTCCTGATCGCCCTGATCGGTTGCCTGGAGGGCTTCAAGGTCAGCGGCAGCGCGCAGTCGGTGGGTGAGCACACCACCTCGGCGGTGGTGCAGTCGATCTTCGTGGTGATTCTGCTCGACGCCCTGGCGGCGCTGTTTCTCATGGAGATGGGCTGGTGAGCCGGGAAAGCATCATCGAGGTACGCGACCTGGGCAATCGCTTCGGCAGCCAGGTGGTGCACCAGCATCTGGATCTCGACCTGTACCGTGGCGAGATCCTCGGCGTGGTCGGCGGCTCGGGTACCGGCAAGTCGGTGCTGCTGCGCAGCATCGTCGGCCTGCGCCAGCCCAGTTCGGGCAGCGTGCGGGTGTTCGGCCAGCAATTGTCCACGCTGCCGACCACGCAGCGCTCGCAACTGGAACGACGCTTCGGCGTGCTGTTCCAGCGCGGTGCGCTGTTCTCCTCGCTGACCGTCACCGAGAACATCGCCCTGCCGCTGATCGAGCATGCCGGGCTGTCGCGGGCCAGCGCCGAGCGCCTGGCCCAGGTCAAGATCGCCCTCGCCGGCCTGCCGCAGAGCGCCGGCGACAAGTATCCCAGCGCGCTGTCCGGCGGCATGATCAAGCGTGCCGCCCTGGCCCGTGCCCTGGCGCTGGATCCGGACATCCTGTTTCTCGACGAACCCACCGCCGGCCTCGACCCCATCGGCGCGGCGTCCTTCGATCAGTTGATCCGCACCCTGTGCGACAGCCTGGGTCTGAGCGTATTTCTGGTCACCCATGACCTGGACACCCTCTACAGCATCTGCGACCGGGTGGCGGTGCTGGCGCAGAAGAAGGTGCTGATCGCAGACCGCCTGGAAGCGGTGGCAGCCAGCGACGACGCCTGGATTCAGGATTACTTTCACGGCCCGCGTGGACGCGCAGCCGCACAGGCCGCCAACGCGGCCAGGAGCGATTGAATGGAACCCAGAGCCCATCACGTGCTGATCGGCCTGTTCACCGTGATCACGGTGGGCGCCGCCCTGCTGTTCGCCCTGTGGCTGGGCAAGGTCGGAGCCGACAAGGCCTTCAGCGATTACGAGGTGGTCTTCCACGAAGACGTGACGGGCCTGTCCAAGGGCAGCGCGGTGCAGTACAACGGCATCCGCATCGGTGACGTCATCGCCCTCGGCCTGGATCCCAGGGATCCGAGCATCGTCCGGGCGCGCATCCGCGTCGGCGGCGACACCCCGATCAAGAGCGATACCCACGCCCGCCTGGCAATCACCAGCATCACCGGCCTGGCGGTGATCCAGCTCTACGGCGGCACCACCGGCAGCACCCTGCTCAAGGGCGAAGACGGCCACCTCGGCGTGATCATCGCCGACCCTTCGCCGCTGTCACGGCTGATGTCCAATGGCGAGGATCTGGTGCTGGGCATCACCCGCCTGCTGGATCAGGCCAACCGCCTGCTCTCGGACGACAACACCGCGCACGTCAGCCGCACCCTGGCCAATCTGGAACAGGCCACCGCCGGCCTGGCCGGGCAGCGCCAGGAACTGAGCAGCGCACTGCAGCAGGTGGCCAGCGCCACCCGGGAAGCCGGCGAACTGCTGCGCACAGCCAACCATCTGCTCGCCGGCCAGGGCAGCCAGACCCTGGAGAACACGGAACGCCTGACCGCCTCGCTGGAGCGCAGCAGCCGCACTCTGGAGAAGCTGCTCGACAGCAACCGCCAGGCGCTGGACAGTGGCATGCAGGGCCTCGGCCAGCTCGGCCCGGCCATCGGCGAGCTGCGCGACACACTTGGCGCGCTGCGCAGCTTCTCGCAGCGCCTGGAACAGGATCCAGCCGGCTACCTGCTGCGCAACGACAGCATCAAGGAGTTCCAACCATGAAGCGTCTTTACCTCCTGCTGCTGGCCAGCCTGCTCGGTGCCTGCTCACTGCTGCCGCAGAGCGAACCGCTGGACACCTACCTGCTGCCCGCCACGCCGCTGCCAAGCCAGACGCCCGCCGTCGACTGGTCGCTACGCATCAATACCCCGAGCAGCGGCCAGCTACTCGACGGCACACGCATCGTGGTACTGCCCGAGCCCGGCCAGATCAACACCTACCAGGGCGCGCGCTGGAGCGAACGCACGCCGCAACTGCTGCGTCAGCGCCTGCTCGACGCCTTCAACGACGACGCCCGAATCGCCGCCCTGAGCACCGAGGATCAGCACCTGAAAGCGGATCTCGAACTGGTCAGCGATCTGCGCCGCTTTCATAGTCAGTACCGCGACGGCCGCCCCGAGGCGCTGATCCAGCTCGATGTGCGCCTGGTGGACGTGCGCGATCAGCGCATCCTCGCCAGCCGCCGCTTCAGCGTCAGCCAGCCGGCGAGCGATACCTCGGTGGCTGCGGTAGTGGTCGCCTTCGGCCAGGCCGGCGACCGCCTGGCGCAGGAACTGGTGAACTGGACAGTGAGCGAAGGGCAGCGCGTTACTCCGTAGGGTGCGCCGTGCGTACCGAGCACATCAATCCTTGGTGCGCGCAGCGCACCCTACACGGGCAGGCGGCGCGGCGACGAGTATGGCGTTTGCCGCACGGCAAAGCGCACGCGCTGTGACTAACCGCCCTGCAACCAGGCGCGAACCTCGGCGTAGGGGTAATCCTCCAGCGCGGCAAAGCCGGCCAACTGGCGCGCCTTGAGCTTGGTCAGCAGCGGCGTGGTCACCCCACAGAGAAAGCGCGTCAGGCACTCGTGGCTGGGCATCTGCCCGGTGTGCTGTTGGTGCTTCTCGACGAAGGCGGCGCACAGCGCCTGGGGATCGCGCGCGCTCAACGGCGGCAGCTCAGGGGCTGGCGGCAGCGTGGCAACCTGGCCCTGGCATACCGAACAATGGCCACAACGCTCAGGCGCCTGTTCATCGCCAAAGTACAGCGCCAGGCGCCGACTCAGGCATTCACGGCTCTCGAACAAGGCGAGCATGGCCTGGATGCGGGCGATTTCACTGGCCTCGTGGGCGCGAAAGTGCGCGTGCAGGTCACTGGCCAGGGTGTCCAGCGCGAACTCGGCATCGAGCACGGCATAGACCTCGGTCATCTGCTTGCTTTCCACCTCGACCCAGCCCTTTTCCTGAAAGTAATCCAGCGCCTTGACCACCCGCGCCCGCTCGGCGCCGTGGTCGCGATAGAGCGCATCGAAGTCCAGGGTGCTCCAGGTGCGGGCACGGCGCGAGCTGATCAGAATGGCTTCGACGAACTGCCGTCGCTCACCCTCGAACTTCGCCAACAGCACGTCGTCCTCCAGCAGCAGCTTGAAGCGGTACTCGGCGAAATAGGCATAGCGCGGCGCGATGATGCCGCGCAGTTCCAGTTGCACCAGCAGGGTCTTGAGCGGCAACGCGCGGATATTGCTCGCCTCCGATAGCTGATTGAGCATCAGCTCCCACTGCCCGCCTGCGCCCGCCGCACGCAGCTCCTCCAGCACCACGCGAATCCCGCCCAGCTCCGGGGTATCGCCGTAGACGAAGTTCTCCAGCACGCTGAGGCCGTCGCGGCTGGCCAGCACCAAGCAATCGGAAGCCTGGCCGTCACGCCCGGCACGGCCGATTTCCTGGCTGTAGTTCTCCACCGACTTGGGCAGGTCGAAGTGCACCACATTGCGAATGTCGCGCTTGTCGATGCCCATGCCGAAGGCGATGGTGGCGACGATGCACTCCAGCTCACTGGCCATGAACCGGCGCTGGATCGACTCGCGCGCCTCATGGGCCATGCCGGCGTGATAGGCGCTGACGGCCAGGCCCTGCCCTTGCAGGCGCTCGGCCACCTGCTCGGCGGTCTTCTGCTGGGTGACGTAGACGATGCTCGCCTGGCCGCGACGCGGCGCCAGCCACTGCTGCAAACGCTGCAGCTTGGCGCCACCGGGCACGGGCTCGACCAGCAGGTTGAGGTTGGCGCGATAGAAGCCGGTGGTGACCACGTCCGCCTCGGCGATGGCGAACTTCTCGCGCATGTCGGCGATCACCTTGGGCGTGGCCGTGGCAGTCAGCAGCAGCACCTGGGCGATGCCGAACTGGCGCTGGTAGTCGGGCAGCTTGAGGTAGTCGGGGCGGAAGTTATGACCCCACTCGGAGATGCAGTGCGCCTCGTCCACCACCAGCAGGGAGATCGGCACCTGAGCGATGAAGTTACGAAAGCGCTCGTTCTTCAGGCGCTCCACCGAGATCATCAGGATCTTCAGCTCGCCACTGCGCGCGCGGGCCATGACCTCGGCGCTCTGCTCGCGGCTCTGCGCCGAATCGATGCTAGCCGCGGCGATGCCATGGGCATGCAGGAAGGCAAGCTGATCCTGCATCAGTGCCAGCAGCGGCGAGATCACCAGGGTCAGGTGCGGCAGGTGCAGGGCCGGTAGCTGATAGCACAGCGACTTGCCCGAGCCGGTGGGGAAGATCGCCGCCGCCGAGCGACCGGCGAGCACGGCACTGATCACAGCTTCCTGGCCGGGACGCAGACTATCGAAACCGAAGACGCGTTTGAGGGTGGACATCTGCTTTCACTCCTTTGAAGCAGCTACAAGCGGCAAACCTCAAGTGACAAGCCTACCGAGTCGGCTTCGAGCATATCGCCAAAAACGAAAGTCCGCTTTTGCTTTTACTTGCAACTTGTGGCTTGCAGCTTGCCGCTAAAAGAAAGAAACCGCCCGAAGGCGGTTTCTTTTTGGGGCTCGGCTTAGAGTTGCGGGCCGGCGTTCTTGATCGCGTCGCTGACATCGAACTTGGCGAAGTTGTCGATGAACAGCTTGGCCAGGCCCTTGGCGGCTTCGTCGTAGGCGTTCTTGTCTGCCCAGGTGTTGCGCGGATTGAGCAGGTTGGTCTCGACGCCCGGCACCGACTTGGGCACGTCCAGGTTGATGATCGGCAGGTGCTCGGTCTCGGCACCGATCAGCGCACCGCTCTGGATGGCGGCGATCACACCACGGGTGGTGGGGATGTTGAAACGCTTGCCAACGCCGTAGCCACCGCCAGTCCAGCCGGTGTTGACCAGATAGACCTTGGAGCCGAAGGCATTGATGCGCTTGATCAGCAGCTCGGCGTAGACGCCGGCCGGGCGCGGGAAGAACGGCGCGCCGAAGCAGGTGGAGAAGGTGGACTTGATGCCGCCGCCCGAACCCATCTCGGTGGAACCGACCAGCGCGGTGTAGCCGGAGAGGAAGTGGTAGGCCGCCTGCTCGTTGTTGAGGATCGACACCGGCGGCAGTACGCCGGTCAGGTCGCAGGTCAGGAAGATCACCGCATTCGGCTCGCCGCCCAGGTTCTTCTCGCTGCGCTTCTCGACGTACTCCAGCGGGTAGGCGGCGCGGCTGTTCTGGGTCAGGCTGTCATCGGCGTAGTTCGGTACACGCTCTTCGTCGAGCACGACGTTTTCCAGCACGGTGCCGAACTGGATGGCTTTCCAGATCACCGGCTCGTTCTTCTCGGACAGGTCGATGCACTTGGCGTAGCAACCGCCCTCGACGTTGAACACCACGCCTTCGCCCCAGCCGTGCTCGTCGTCACCGATCAGGTAACGCGACTCGTCGGCAGACAGGGTGGTCTTGCCGGTGCCGGACAGGCCGAAGAACAGAGTGACGTCGCCTTCTTCGCCAATGTTGGCGGCGCAGTGCATCGGCAGCACGTCCTTTTCCGGCAGCAGGAAGTTCTGCACGGAGAACATGGCCTTCTTCATTTCACCGGCGTAACGCATGCCGGCGATCAGCACCTTGCGCGCAGCGAAGTTGATGATCACGCAGCCATCGGAGTTGGTGCCGTCACGCTCAGGCACGCACTCGAAGTTGGCGACGTTGAGGATCTGCCACTCGGCCTTGGCAGCCGGGTTGTAGGTCTCGGGATTGATGAATAGCTGACGGCCGAACAGGTTCTGCCAGGCGGTGGCGGTGGTCATCTTCACCGGCAGGTAGTGGGCTTCGGCAGAACCTACGTGAACGTGGGAGACGAAATGATCCTGGGCGGCGTTGAACGCCTCGACGCGATCCCACAGGGCGTCAAACTTGTCGGCCGGGAACGGGCGGTTGATATTGTCCCAGGCGATCTGCGCCTCGGTGCTCGGCTCCTGAACGATGAAGCGATCAGCCGGCGAGCGGCCGGTGCGGTGGCCGGTGCGTACGACCAGCGCGCCATTGGCGGCCAGTTCCCCTTCACCACGGCGAATGGCTTCTTCGACCAGTTGCGCGGCGCTGATGTCGGTGTACACGGCATTGTTGGCTTGCGTCATGAGGATCCCCGTCGGCCGCTGGCCGAGTCTTCCGAACGTTGTGTAGTACAGGGGCAACTGCAACTACACGGTAAAAAAGTCGCGGGAGTATGCCAGAAAAGCGAACGGCTTGGCAGCCTCCGATCCGATCCAGCGCCAATAGTGACAGTCTATTGGCGCGAGAGGTTCATCAGTGACGGGTCTGCGACGGCGCTTCGCTGCCGGCCCCAGCGAACAGTTGGGCGATGTCGGCGGCATCGAACACATAGCGCTCGTTACAGAACTGGCAGTCGATCTCCACGCTGCCGCCCTGCTCGGCCAGCAGGGCTTCGGCATCGGCCTGGCCGAGGCTGGCCAGGGCACTGGCGGAGCGCTCGCGGGAGCAACTGCAGCGAAACTGCAGGGGCTGCTCATCGAACAGGCGCACGTTGTCCTGATGGTAAAGGCGGTGCAGCAAGGTCGGGTTGTCCAGCGCCAGCAACTCCTCGCTGCTGAGGGTGTCGGCCAGGGTCAGCACGTGGTTCCAGCTTTCGCTGCGCGCCTCGGGCTCGGTCTGGTGGTGCGGCGGCAGTTGCTGCAGCAGCAGGCCACGGGCACGCTGGCCGTCAGCCTTGAGCCAGAAGCGGGTGGGCAATTGCTCGGAACTGGCGAAGTAATTGGACAGGCACTCGGCCAGATCCACGCCGTCGAGGGCGACGATGCCCTGGTAACGCTGGCCCTTGGCCGGATCGATGGTGATGGCCAGCACGCCATCGGGCATCAGGCTCTGCAGATCGGCATCGGCGCCGATCTGCTCGCCGTCGTAGCGGGCGATGCCGCGCAGTTCACGGGCGCTGGAGCATTCGACCATGAGCAGCGGCAGCGGCCCTTCGGAACGCGCCTGCAGCACCAGCAGGCCGTCGAACTTGAGGGTGCCGACCAGCAGCGCGGCAGCGGCCATCATCTCGCCGAGCAGTTGCGCCACCGGCTGCGGATAGGCGTGCTTGGCCAGCACGTGGGCATAGCTTTCACGCAGGGCGACCAGCTCGCCGCGCACATCGGTGTCGTCGAATAGGAAGCGTTGGCTGAAGTCGTTCATGGCGGTCTGCCCAGGGTCTGCAAAAAAGGCTGGCGATTTTATGCACAAATGCCTCTGCAACCAAGGCCCGGACGTCGAGCGCCTTCTGCCTGAACACGGCCTGAACCAAGCACCAAGTCACATTGCATGCCCGAGACAAGGGCCTAATATGCGCGCGCTTAGGGTAGAG
Source organism: Pseudomonas sp. GOM7 (assembly GCF_026723825.1). NCBI lineage: Bacteria > Pseudomonadati > Pseudomonadota > Gammaproteobacteria > Pseudomonadales > Pseudomonadaceae > Pseudomonas > Pseudomonas sp. GOM7. Next base: position 5,104,846 of record NZ_CP113519.1, read on the forward strand.
CCGTCATATTTCTGCAAAGGGACTTTTCATGCCAACCCCATTCCTCAATACGCAGTGGCGCCCAAAACCACTGTTGACCTGCCATATCGTCAGCCTGCTGCTGCTCGCCAGTTGGCTGTGGCAGCCTACGCGGCAACTGTGGGACGCCTTCGATCTGTGGCTGTTCCACCTGCTCAACGACCCGGTGCATGCCGGCGGGCTGTGGGCGCATATCTGGGCCATCGGCAGCATGCGCCCGGTGGATGCCGGCGTCGGTGTGGTGATGCTGGCGGTGATGCTCAAGGCCGGCCTGGTGTTCGAGGGGCCACAGGTACGCCGCGCGCTCTATGCCTTCCTGGCCATGCTGGTGATGATGCTGCTGATTCGCGTGCTGTTTTCCGACCTGGTCGAGTACATGGGCTGGCAACGCCAGAGCGCCTCGCTGGCGGTGGAAGGCAGCGCCCGGTTGACCGAGATGTTCCCGGCCTGGGAAGAGCGCTGGGATCTCAAGGACAGCGCCAGCCGCAGCTTCCCCGGCGACCATGCTTCGGTACTGATGATCTGGGCCTACTTCATGACCTTCTTCGCCCGTGGCTGGCGCCTGGCGCTGGTCTGGACGATTGCCGTGATCGGCATGCTGCCGCGCCTGGTGGCCGGCGCGCACTGGGGCTCGGACGCCTTCGTCGGTGGCGTGCTGCTGAGCCTGATCGGCATGGCCTGGGGCTGCTACACACCGCTGGGTTACCGCGCCAGCGAGTGGCTGGAGAAGATCAGCCTGCCGTTCACCTCACGCCTGGCCAGGCTGCCGCTGTTAGGCAACATCAGCGTCGTCAGCGGGCGCTGACACGCTCCTACAAATCTTCATCGTCCCAGGGGTGGCGCAGGCCGCCGCTCTGCTGTTCATTGAACTGATGGATCTGCCGGCGCTGCTTCTTGCTCGGTCTACCCTCGGTCTGCACGCCAAGGGCGCCGGCCTTGCGTAGCGCCGCAGCCTGCTCGCGGCGGGCAATGCTTTCTTCCGTCTCGCGATAGAGCAACTGCGCCTCCGGCGCGCCACGGCGCACGGCGGAAAGCGCCAGCACCTGCACGGTGCGCTCGTCGAAACCGGTGCGCAGCACGTACTCGTCACCCACCTTGGGCTCCTTGCCGGGTTTGCAACGCTCGCCGCGATGATGCACCTTGCCCCCTTCTATGGCCGCCTTGGCCAGGGCACGGGTCTTGTAGAAGCGTGCCGCCCACAGCCATTTGTCCAGCCTGACCTTGTCGTCGTCTTTTTCGCTCATCTCACACTCTGTTGGTTCAAGCATGCCGCTCATGCGTGCATCCCTGATGCAGTTGTCACACAGCGCATCTAGAATGCGCGGAACTATAGGCCCTGTCAGTCACGGGGGAACACTGTCGTCGTGAAAAACATCGACCCTCTCAGCGTGATCGGCCTGCGCGAATGGATCAACCTGCCCGAGCTCGGCATCATCGGCCTGCGTGCCAAGATCGATACCGGCGCCAGTACCTCCAGCCTGCATGCCAGCGATATCCAGCCGTTCCAGCGCGACGGCGAGGACTGGGTGCGCTTTACCGCCTATCTCGGCACCCAGGTGCAGCGCCGCCACCGCTGCGAAGCGCCGCTGGTGTCGGTGCGACGCATCAAGAGCTCCAATGGCCAGGTACAGAACCGCTACGTGATCCGTACCGAACTGGCCCTGGGTGATCGCCTGTGGCCTGTGGAATTCACCCTGGCCTGCCGCAAGACCATGCGCTACCGCGTGCTGCTCGGCTCCAAGGCGCTGGTCGCCGGTGGCTTGCTGGTCAACCCGGCGCTGAGCTACGTGCAAGACAAACCCGCCCTGCCCTCATCCCTTTCATCAGGTGCCCAATGAAAATCGCCGTGCTGTCGCGCAACCCGCGTCTGTATTCCACCCGCCGTCTGGTGGAGGCTGGCGAGCAACGCGGGCATGAGATGCAGGTGATCGACACCCTGCGCGCCTACATGAACATCGCCAGCCACAAGCCGCAGATCCACTACCGTGGCCAGGCGCTGGAAGGCTTCGAGGCGGTGATCCCGCGCATCGGCGCCTCGGTGACCTTCTATGGCTGCGCGGTGTTGCGCCAGTTCGAGATGATGGGCGTCTACCCGCTCAACGAATCGGTGGCCATCAGCCGCTCGCGCGACAAGCTGCGCGCCCTGCAACTGCTGTCGCGCAAGGGCATCGGCCTGCCGGTGACCGGTTTCGCTCACTCGCCGGACGACATTCCCGACCTGATCCAGATGGTCGGCGGCGCGCCGCTGGTGATCAAGGTGCTGGAGGGCACTCAGGGCATGGGTGTGGTGCTGGCCGAGACGCACAAGGCCGCCGAGTCGGTGATCGAGGCCTTCCTCGGCCTCAAGCAGGACATCATGGTGCAGGAATATATCAGCGAGGCCGGCGGCGCCGACATTCGCTGCTTCGTGGTCGGCGACAAGGTGATCGCGGCGATGAAGCGCCAGGCCAAGGCCGGCGAGTTCCGCTCCAATCTGCATCGCGGCGGCAGCGCCAGCCTGATCAAGATCACCCCGGAAGAGCGCATGACTGCCGTGCGTGCGGCCAAGGTGATGGGCCTGAACGTGGCCGGTGTGGATATCCTGCGCTCCAACCATGGCCCGCTGGTGATGGAGGTGAACTCCTCACCGGGCCTCGAAGGCATCGAGACCACCACCGGCAAGGACGTCGCCGGCATGATCATCGAGCACCTGGAGAAGAACGCCGAGCACGGCCAGACTCGCACCAAGGGGCGCGGATGAGCACGCCGTTCGACGGTAGCCTGGCGCTGATCGCTCCCGCCTCGGCCATCGCCGAAGAGGTGCTGGAAGCGACCCTGGCCCAACTCGACGTCTTGGGCATCCGCTATCACCTGGGCCGGCACGTACGCACCCGTCACCGCTACCTGGCCGGCACGCCTGAGCAGCGCCTGGACGACCTGCATCAGGCCTTTACCCTGCCCGACATCGACGCCGTCTGGTGCCTGCGCGGGGGCTATGGCTGCGCGCAACTGGTGACGGATATCGACTGGACGCTGCTGCAGCAGGCCAGCCCACGCCCGCTGATCGGCTTCTCCGACCTGTCGATCCTGCTCGAAGCCTTTGCCCGGCATGAGCTGCCGGCCATCCATGGCCCGGTGGCCACGGCCCTGGGCCATCAGGCACTGGCGGCGCCGGGTGGCCAGCGCGAGCGGCTGGCCTCGATGCAGGCGCTGTGGAGTCTGCTCGCGGGGCAACACCGGCAGTTGCCGGTACGACATATCAGCGGCCCGCAACAGGCCATCGAAGGCCGCTTGCAGGGTGGCAACCTCACGGCTCTGGCCAGCGCCTGCGGAACCCCTGCCGGGCTGCGCCTGGCAGAAGACTCGATCCTGATTCTGGAAGACGTCGGCGAGCCCTACTACCGCCTGGAGCGCAGTCTCTGGCAACTGCTGCACGGCTTCGCCGGGCGCAAGCCGCGGGCATTGTGCCTGGGCAGTTTCACCGACTGCCCTCGGCGCGGGGTGCATCACAGCCTCGAAGAAATCTTCGCCGAGTACCTGGCACCACTGGGCATCCCGCTGTATGGCGACCTGCCCAGTGGCCACGGCGATGCCAATTTCCCCTGGCCCTACGGCCAACACGCCCGTCTGTTCGGCGACAGCCTGACCTGGTAATCCGCCGCCCCGTTCTCAGACCGCATCGCGCGGCAACAACAACCCCAGTGGCAAACGCACCCGCGCCTCCAGGCCACCGCCGCTGCGGTTGCGCAGCTCGACGCTACCGCCGTGCTGCGCGGCGATGCGCTTGACGATGGCCAGGCCCAGGCCGGTGCCACGTCCGCCACGGGCGCGATCGCCGCGAATGAAGGGGTTGAAGATGCTGTCCAGCTCGGCCGGGTCGATGCCGGTACCGCGATCGAGCACGCTCAGCACCACGTAGGGCGCGTTCTGGTCGCCGGCCAGGCTGGCGACCACTTCCACCGCATCGCCACCGCCATGATTGAGGGCGTTTTCCACCAGGTTGGTGAGCAGGCGCTTGATCGACACGCGCCGTAGCGGGAAGGGCGGAATGCTCTCAAGGCACAGGCGCACGCGCTCGCTGCCCTGGTTGTAGGGCGCCAGGGTTTCGCGCACCAACTCGGGGAAGTCGGCTTCCTCCACCGGCTCGCCGCGACCATCGCGGATGAAGGCGAGGAACTGGTCGAGGATCGCGTCCATGTCCTCGATATCGCGCACCATGTCGTCGGTCAGCTCGGAATCGTTGTCCATGAACTCCAGAGCCAGGCGCAGGCGCGTCAGCGGCGTGCGCAGGTCGTGGGAGACGCCGGCCAGCATCAGCTCGCGCTCGCGAGAGGCCTGCTCGACATCCTCGGCCATCTGGTTGAAGGCGCGGTACACCTCGGTCATCTCGCTTGGCGTATCGCTGATCGGCAGGCGCACGCTGCGCCCCTGGCCAAGCTGGCGGGCAGCGAACACCAGACGCTTGAGCGGGGCGTTGAGCTGGCGCACGAAGATCCAGGCGGCGCCAGTGGAAATCAGGCCGATGCCGAGAAACCAGCCGAGCACGCTCCAGATACGCTGCCCGCGCAAGGGGTGCGGGTACATGGGCACCCGCACCCAGCCGTCGCCAAGGCTCGGCGCGCGCACCCAGAGCGCGGGCGGCGTGGTCGCACGCACCCGGGTTTCGGTGTCAGGGCCGAGTTCGGTCTGCATCTGCCGCTGGAAGATTTCGCTGTACGGCCAGTGTTGCTCGTTGGGCGGCACCTGATCGCTGGGCGTGCGCTTGAGGCCGGCGGCCTCGGCGATGTGATCGCGGTCGTCCGGATTGGCGGCCCAGTAGGCGCGCAGGGTCAGGGCTGCGCCGTGGCTGTACTGGCGGTCGACCAGTACGTCTTCGTTCATCATCAGATAAACCAGGGTCAGCGCCTTGGAGAACAGCACGACGACGAGCACCAGCCAAAGGGTACGGGCGAAGAAGCTTTGCGGGAACCAGACAGGAGCCTTCACGAGCGGCAAGCCCCGGAGGTGCAGCTACAAGCCTCAAGCCTCAAGCTACAAGTGGTTGTACCGCCCGCTTTTTCCTGCAGCTTGTGGCTTGCAGCTTGCAGCTTCATTTATTCCCGTCCGGCACGAAGACGTAGCCTACGCCCCAAACGGTCTGGATATAACGCGGCTTGGACGGATCCGGTTCGATCAGGCGGCGCAGGCGGCTGATCTGCACGTCGATGGAACGCTCCAGCGCATCCCACTCGCGGCCACGGGCCAGGTTCATCAGCTTGTCGCGAGTCAGCGGCTCGCGCGCATGTTGTACCAGGGCCTTGAGCACGGCGAACTCGCCGGTGGTGAGCATGTGCACCTCATCGCCCTTCTTCAACTCGCGGGTGGCCAGCGACAGCTCGTACTCGCCGAAGCTGACCTTCTGATCCTCGGTGCCCGGCGCACCCGGCACCACGGGAGCCTGCCGGCGCAGTACGGCCTTGATGCGCGCCAGCAGCTCGCGCGGGTTGAAGGGTTTGGCCAGATAATCGTCGGCGCCCAGTTCCAGGCCCTGGATGCGGCTGCCCTCGTCGCCCTTGGCGGTGAGCATGATGATGGGCATTTGATTGCCCGCCTCGCGCAGGCGGCGGCAGGCGGAAAGGCCATCCTCGCCCGGCAGCATCAGGTCGAGCACCACCAGATGGAACAGCTCGCGAGCCAGCAGGCGGTCCATCTGCTCGACGTTCTCCACCGCGCGCACCCGATAGCCCTGCTCATCGAAGAAGCGCTCGAGCAAGCGGCGCAAACGGGCGTCGTCATCGACGATGAGAATCTTCTCGCCTTCGGCAACTGGGGCAGCGGACTGGGTCATGGCGTCTCCTTGGGCAGCCGTACTGATGACGGCAAGTGGCGGCATTATCGCTCAGGCGCATGGCTGGGCGCCTCAGCCATTGTTAGCAGATTTTTCCCCGAATGGTTCTCAGCACGGGCGAATGCGGTGTTTATAATGCGCCGCTTTCGTCTCTGGCCTGCATTCTTGCGGCCACCCTAGTCGTTCCAGTGTGGGTAGCTTTATCTATGGACAGCATCAACAACCGCATCGCCGAAGAGCTGGGCGTGCGCCCGCAGCAAGTCGCCGCCGCCGTGGCCCTGCTCGACGAAGGCTCCACCGTGCCTTTCATTGCCCGTTACCGTAAAGAGGTAACCGGCAGCCTCGACGACACCCAACTGCGCCATCTGGAAGAGCGCCTGCGCTACCTGCGTGAGCTGGACGAGCGCCGCGTGGCGATCCTCGCCAGCATCGAGGAACAGGGCAAGCTGACCCCGGAGCTCAAGCGCGAGATCGACCTGGCCGACACCAAGACGCGCCTCGAAGATCTCTACCTGCCGTACAAGCAGAAGCGCCGCACCAAGGGCCAGATCGCCCTGGAGGCCGGCCTCGGCGAACTGGCCGACGCGCTGTTCGCCGACCCGAGCCTGGCACCGGAAGCCGAAGCCGAGCGCTTTATCGACGCCGACAAGGGCTTCGCCGATGTAAAAGCCGTGCTCGAAGGCGCCAAATACATCCTCATGGAGCGCTTCGCCGAAGACGCCGCGCTGCTCGACAAGCTGCGCAGCTTCCTCAAGGACAACGCCACCCTCAGCGCACGCCTGGTACCGGGCAAGGAAAACGAAGGCGCCAAGTTCAGCGACTACTTCGAGCATGACGAGCCGCTCAAGGGCGTACCATCGCACCGTGCGCTGGCGATCTTCCGCGGCCGTAACGAAGGCATTCTCAGTGCCAGCCTGAAAGTCGGCGAAGAGCTGCCAGGCACCCTGCACCCGTGCGAGCTGATGATCGGCGAGCGCTTCGGCCTCGAGAACAAGGGCCGCGCTGCAGACAAGTGGCTGAGTGAGGTGGTGCGCTGGACCTGGAAGGTCAAGCTGTACAATCACCTGGAAACCGACCTGCTCGGCGAGCTGCGCGAGAAGGCCGAAGACGAGGCGATCAGCGTGTTCGCCCGTAACCTGCATGACCTGCTGCTGGCCGCCCCGGCCGGCCCGCGCGCCACCCTGGCGCTCGACCCGGGCCTGCGTACCGGCTGCAAGGTGGCCGTGGTCGACGCCACCGGCAAGGTACTGGAAACCGCCACCGTCTACCCGCACGCCCCACGTAACGACTGGGACGGCACCCTGGCGATCCTCGCCAAGCTGTGCGCCAAGCATGGCGTCGACCTCATTTCCATCGGCAACGGCACCGCCAGCCGCGAGACCGACAAACTGGCCGCCGAACTGATCAAGAAGGTGCCGGGCCTCAAGCTGACCAAGGTGATGGTCTCCGAGGCCGGCGCCTCGGTGTACTCGGCCTCGGAACTGGCCGCCCGCGAATTCCCCGATCTCGACGTGTCGCTGCGCGGTGCAGTAAGCATCGCCCGCCGCCTGCAGGATCCGCTGGCCGAGCTGGTGAAGATCGACCCGAAATCCATCGGCGTCGGCCAGTACCAGCATGACGTCTCCCAGCTCAAGCTGGCGCGCAGCCTGGACGCCGTGGTCGAGGACTGCGTGAACGCCGTTGGCGTGGACGTGAACACCGCCTCTGCCGCCCTGCTGGCACGCATCTCCGGCCTCAATGCGACCCTGGCGCAGAACATCGTGCAGTACCGCGACGCCAACGGCGCCTTCGCCTCGCGCGCCGAGCTGAAGAAGGTGCCGCGCCTGGGCGAGAAGACCTTCGAGCAGGCTGCCGGCTTCCTCCGCGTGATGAACGGCGACAACCCGCTGGATGCCTCGGCGGTACACCCGGAAACCTATCCGCTGGTCGAGCGCATCGCCCAGGACACCGGCCGCGATATCCGCTCGCTGATCGGCGACTCGGGCTTCCTCAAGCGCCTGGATCCGGCCAAGTTCACCGATGAGCGCTTCGGTCTGCTGACCGTCGGCGACATCCTCAAGGAACTGGACAAACCCGGCCGCGACCCGCGCCCGGAGTTCAAGACCGCCGAGTTCCAGGAAGGCGTGGAAACCCTCAATGACCTCAAGCTGGGCATGGTGCTCGAAGGCGTGGTGACCAACGTCACCAACTTCGGTGCCTTCGTCGACATCGGCGTGCATCAGGACGGCCTGGTGCACATCAGCGCGCTGTCGGAGAAGTTCATCAAGGACCCGCACGAGGCGGTCAAGGCCGGCGACGTGGTCAAGGTCAAGGTGATGGAAGTGGACATCCCGCGTAACCGCATCGCCCTGTCCATGCGCATGGGCGACACCCCCGGCGAGAAAGTCGAGGGTGCGCGTGGCGGCCAGCGCAGCAGCGGCAACCGTGGCGGCAACACACCGCGCAGCGAGCGCCATTCCAGCCAGGACAAGCCGGCTCCGGCCACTGGCGGCATGGCTGCCCTGTTCGCCAACGCCAAGCAGTTGAAGAAATGAGCGACGCACAGGAAATAGGCGCCAGCAGCGCCTTTTCCCGCCTGCTCGGCCTGGAGATTCTCCAGGTCGGTGGCGGTGAGGCGCGCGTGCGCCTGACTCTCACCGATGAGCTGCGCAACCTGCACGGCAAGCTGCACGGCGGCGCGCTGTTCTCGCTGATCGACACCGCCATGGGCCAGGCCAGCCACAGCCTGGGCGATGGCAACCCGAACAGCGTGACCCTGGAATGCAAGATCAACTACATCCGCCCGGTGTCCGAAGGCAGCGTGCTGTGCCATGCCAAGGTGCTGCATGCCGGGCGCCGCACCCAGGTAGTGGAAGCCGAAGTGCTGCAGGGCGACAAGCTGGTCGCCAAGGCACAAGGCACCTTCGCCTGCGTATAAGCAGCAGCAAGCGGCAAGCCATAAGCTGCAAGGAAATGTCCAAGCGCTGTTACTTGAGGCTTGCAGCTTGAAGCTTGTTGCTGCAGTCCTCATATTGTGGCGACCGCCCAGTTAGGAATTGCATCTTGAGCGACCTTCTCTCCCGCCGCCTGGCCCAGCTCGGCGAGCCGGCCAACCTGTCCCTGCTGGGTGAATGCCTGCACGGTATCGAGCGCGAATGCCTGCGCATCGACCACGACGGCCAACTGGCTCTGACCCCGCACCCGCAGGCACTGGGCTCGGCGCTGACCCACGCGCAGATCACCACCGATTACTCCGAGTCACTGCTGGAATTCATCACCGGCACCGCCACCGATCCGGCGCAAACCTTGGAAGAGCTGGAACGCATCCACCGCTTCACCAATGGCAAGCTCGACGGCGAGCTGCTGTGGAGCGCCTCGATGCCCTGCCAGTTGCCGGACGAGGAGACCATTCCCATTGCCCGCTACGGCAGCTCGCACATCGGCCGCCTCAAGTACGTGTACCGCAAAGGCCTGGCGCTGCGTTACGGCAAAACCATGCAGTGCATCGCCGGTATCCACTACAACTTCTCCCTGCCCGAAGGGCTGTGGCAGTTGCAGCAGCAGAGCGAAGGCAGCGAGCAGAGTGCGCGCGACTACCAGTCGGCACGCTATATCGCACTGATCCGCAACTTCCGCCGCTATAGCTGGTTGCTGATGTACCTGTTCGGCGCCTCACCGGCGCTGGACAAGGGCTTCATGCGTGGTCGCCCGCACCAGTTGCAGGAGCTGGATGCCAGCACCCTGTACCTGCCCTATGCCACCAGCCTGCGCATGAGCGACCTGGGCTACCAGAGCAACGCGCAAGCCGGCCTGACTCCCTGCTACAACGACCTGGCCAGCTATACCGACAGCCTGCGTCTGGCAGTCGGTACGCCCTACCCGGCCTATGTCGAAGCCGGCACCAAGCGCGGCGACGAGTGGTTGCAGCTCAATACCAACATCCTGCAGATCGAGAACGAATACTACTCGAGCATCCGTCCCAAGCGCGTCACCCATAGCGGCGAACGGCCGATCCAGGCGCTGATGAGCCGTGGCGTGCAGTACGTGGAAGTGCGCTGCCTGGACATCAACCCCTTCCTGCCGCTGGGCATCGACCTGGCCCAGGCCCGCTTCATCGACGCCTTCCTGCTGTTCTGCGCGCTGGAAGACAGCCCGCTGCTGGAAAACGGCGAGTGCAGCAACTGCACCAGCAATTTCCTCAAGGTGGTCAAGGAAGGTCGGCGCCCCGGGCTGCACCTGCAGCGTGGCGGTCAGCCGGTGGAACTCAAGAGCTGGGCCGGCGAGCTGCTCGAACGCATCCTGCCGCTGGCCGAGATGCTCGACCGCGCCCAGGGCAGCACTGCCCATGTCGAAGCCCTGGCCCAACAGCAAGCCAAGGTGGCGGACGTAGAGATGACCCCCTCGGCGCAGGTACTGGCGATTCTGCGTCAGGGCCAGAGCTTCACCGAGTTCGCCCTGCAGCAAAGCCGTCAGCATGCCGAGTATTTCCAGTCCCAGCCGCTGGAGGCCGGACAACAGGCTGCGCTGGAACAGGCCGCGCGCCAGTCGCTGGCCGAGCAGGCCGAGCTGGAGGCACAGGAAGAAGGCGATTTCGACGCCTTCGTCGCCGCCTACCAGGCCAGCATTCTCGCCCTGGCCGTGTGAACCTCGTCACAAAGCCTGCCAGCGGAGCAAAAGGCCGGACGGGCGGCCAGACGGCCGCTCAGGCGACCAACTAGCATGAATTCAACGGACTGAAATGGGAGCACGCCAGATGGCGCCCGAGCGACACGATGCCTCGCCGCAATGGAGCCTGGAAGGCCTCACCAAGGCGTACCAGCAGGGCTACATGGCCGGCCTCACCGGCCAGGCCAAAGCCCGCCAACCCTACACCGAAGACATTCCGGCCGCCGCCTGGGAGGCCGGCTGGGACGATGGCCAGGAGAAGTGGCGCCTGCACCAGCACAGCGCCTGACGCCAGGCACAGGGCGGACCGGAACGCCGGCCGCTCGTAGCGAAGCGAACAGTCCGCCGGACCATGCCAGGTTCGGCACCCCAACTCACGCCCAAAACTCCCGCCAACGGCGTACCACTTAGCGACGACCGCAGGAGTTAGAGCGGCGCAGAATGCCAAAGCCGAGTACGCGCTGCCATTCGGTGCGCACAGCGCACCCTACAGTCCGCCGGATAGGCTCCGGGGCTTGTCCTTGCTATTCGGTGCGCGCAGCCCGTAGCCGGATGCAATCCGGGGATTTTTCTGCGCACAGCGCACCCTACAATGCCTTCTCGAACACCTTGGAATTGCGCTGATAGTTGTACAGCGAGGCGCGCGCTACCGGCATGCGCTCGACGCTGCTGGGCTCGAAGCCACGCTCGCGGAACCAGTGCGCGGTGCGCGTGGTGAGCACGAACAGGGTCTTGATGCCCTGCGCCCGCGCCCTGGCCTCGATACGCTCGAGCAGTTCGTCACCCCGGCCGCCGTGGCGGTAGTCGGGGTTGACCGCCAGGCAGGCCAGCTCGCCACAGTCCGAATCGGCGATGGGATAGAGCGCGGCGCAGGCGATGATCAGCCCCTCGCGCTCGACGATGCTGAACTGCTCGATCTCCCGCTCCAGCACCTCGCGCGAACGGCGCACCAGAATGCCCTGCTCCTCCAGCGGGCGAATCAGCTCGATCAAGCCGCCGACATCCTCGATGGTCGCTTCACGCAACGACTCGAACTGTTCCTGAGCCACCAGGGTGCCATTGCCGGCGCGGGTGAACAGCTCGCTGAGCAACGCGCCGTCCTCGGCGTAACTGACGATATGGCTGCGCTTCACCCCTCCCCGACAGGCCTGGGCAGCGGCATCGAGCAATTCGCCCTGGTAGTTGCTGCCCAGGCGCGCCAGATGCGCCGGCACCTGCTGTGGGCGCAGCTCGCGCACCAGCTTGCCGTGCTCGTCGAGCAGGCCGTCCTCGGCGCCGAACAGCAGCAGCTTGTCGGCCGCCAGGTCGATGGCGGCGCGGGTGGCGACATCCTCGCAGGCCAGGTTGAAGATCTCCCCGGTGGGCGAATAGCCCAGCGGCGACAGCAGCACGATGCTGCGCTCGTCGAGCTGGCGATTGATGCCCTTGCGGTCGATGCGCCGTACTTCGCCGGTGTGGTGATAGTCGATGCCATCGACCACGCCGATCGGCCGCGCGGTGACGAAGTTGCCGCTGGTCAGGCGCAGGCGCGAGCCCTGCATCGGTGAGGCGGCCATGTCCATCGACAGGCGCGCCTCGATGGCGATTCGCAACTGGCCGACGGCGTCGATCACGCACTCCAAGGTCGGCGCATCGGTGATACGCAGGTCGCGGTGGTAATGCGGAGTCAGGCCGCGAGCCGCCAGGCGCGCCTCGATCTGCGGGCGCGAACCATGCACCAGCACCAGGCGCACGCCGAGGCTGTGCAGCAGCACCAGGTCGTGGACGATATTGGCGAAATTGGGGTGGGCGACACCCTCACCCGGCAGCATGACCACGAAGGTGCAGTCGCGGTGGGCGTTGATATAGGGCGAAGCGTGGCGTAGCCAGGTGACGTAGTCGTGCATGTAGAGATCCGTGGGCTTCGAGACGTTTTGGGCGGGTGCGAGCCGCCATGTTCGGTTGGAAAGTCGGTCTCATCGTCGCTGCACGTCGTCACTCCGGGTCAGGCAATAGTGCTGGATCAGTTGCCGTAGCAGCGCCACGGTCGGTTCGATGCGGGCCAGCTCCAGGTGTTCCCCGGGCTGGTGCGCGCATGCGATGTCACCGGGGCCGAGCACCAGGGTCTCGCAGCCAAGGTGCTGAAGATAAGGCGCCTCGGTGCCGAATGCCACCGCTTGCGCCGTATGCCCAGTCAGCCGCTCGGCCAGGCGCACCAGCTCGGCGTCAGCGCTTTGCTCGAAGGGCGGCACGGCCGGGAACAGCGGGCCGTAGTCGATGCGCACTTCATGCTTGAGCGCCAGCGGCTGCAGCTTGCCGCGGATGGCCGCACGCAACTGCTCCGGATCCATGCCCGGCAGCGGGCGCAGGTCGAACTCCAGGGCACACTGGCCACAGATGCGGTTGGGGTTGTCGCCGCCGTGTATGCAGCCGAGGTTCAGCGTCGGTTGCGGCACGCTGAACTGCGGGTTGTTGAACTCACGCTGCCACTGCGCGCGCAGGCCACGCAACTCGCCCATCACGTCCTGCATGGCCTCCAGCGCGCTATGGCCGAGCGCCGGATCGGAGGAATGGCCACTTTGGCCGAGGATGTCGATGCGCTCCATCATCACGCCCTTGTGCAGGCGAACCGGCTTGAGGCCGGTCGGCTCGCCGATCACCGCCGCGCGGCCAAGCGGCCTGCCGGCATCGGCCAGGGCACGGGCGCCGGCCATCGAGCTTTCCTCGTCGCAGGTGGCGAGAATCAGCAGTGGTTGCTGGAAAGGCTGATCGAGCAACGGACGGACAGCCTCGATGACCAGGGCGAAGAAGCCCTTCATGTCGCAACTGCCCAGGCCCACCCAGCGGTCGCCCACCTCGGTCAGCTTGAGCGGGTCGCTCTGCCACAGCGCGGCATCGAAGGGCACGGTATCGCTGTGCCCGGCCAGCACCAGGCCACCGGGGCCGGTGCCACGGCTGGCGAGCAGATTGAACTTGCCCGGAGCGATCTGCTGGGTTTCGCAGGCGAAGCCCAGCTCACCGAGCCAGGTGGCGAGCAATTCGATGACGGGGGCGTTGCTCTGATCCCAGTTGGGCTGGGTACAGCTCACCGACGGCGCGGCGATCAGCGCGGCGAACTGCTCTCGAAAGGACGGCAAAGGCATCGGCGCTCTCCTGGGTCGGAGCCCCCATGATAGGGGCATCCAACCTCAGGTGAAACCGCCAGAGCGGAATCAGACGCCGCCGAACAGCCCGCGCAGAATGAAGAAGAAGATGATCGACAGCACCGCGCCAGCCGGCAGGGTGATGATCCAGGAGAGGAAGATCTTGCCGATCATGCCCAGGTTCAGCGCACCGATACCGCGCGCCATGCCGACACCGAGAATGGCGCCGACCAGGGTGTGGGTGGTGGACACCGGCAGGCCCAGACCCGAGGCGCTGACCACGGTGGTGGCGGCGGCCAGTTCAGCGGCGAAGCCACGGCTGGGGGTCAATTCGGTGATTTCCTTGCCGATGGTGGCAATCACCTTGTAGCCGTAGGTGGCCAGGCCGACCACGATGCCCAGCGCGCCCAGCAGCAGGATCCAGCCCGGTACGATGGATTTTTCGCCAGCGGCCAGGTCACCGCCGCTCTGGATCACGCCGACGATGGCGGCCAGCGGGCCGACCGCGTTGGCCACGTCGTTGGAGCCGTGAGCGAAAGCCATGGAACAGGCAGTGAAGATCATCAGAATGGCGAACACCTTCTCCACGCTGGAGAAGTGGAAGGCCTTGTCCGCTTCGGCATCGACATGGATGCGGCTGAGCAGGGCGATACCGATCAGCATGACCAGCACGCCGATGCCCAGCGAGAGGAAGAAGCCCTCGGTGCTGGAGAGGTTCAGACCAACGTGCTTGAGGCCCTTGCTCAGGGTCATCAGCGAGATCATGAAGCCGGTGATGAACATGTACAGCGGCACGAAGCGCTTGGCATTCTTGAATGGGTTATCGGTGTCGATGATCAGCTTCTGCACGCTGACGAACAGGCAGAAGGAAATGATGCCCGCCAACATGGGGGTGACCACCCAACTGGCGACGATGGGACCGACGCCGCTCCAGTGCACGGCATCTACCGACACGCCGACGGCGGCGAAGCCGATCACTGCACCGACTATGGTGTGGGTGGTGGACACCGGCCAACCGCGCATCGACGCCACCAGCAGCCAGGAACCGGCGGCCAGCAAGGCCGACATCATGCCCAGCACCATCAGGTTGGGGCTGATCAGGTTGGCATCGACGATGCCGTTCTTGATGGTTTCGGTCACCTCGCCGCCGGCCAGATAGGCACCGGCGAACTCGAAGACCATGGCAATGATGATCGCCTGTTTGATGGTCAATGCACGCGAGCCAACGGATGTACCCATGGCGTTGGCTACATCGTTGGCCCCGACACCCCAGGCCATGAAAAAACCGAAAAGACAGGCAAGTACGAGCAGAACCAGCCCGTAGTCCGCAATCAGAGACATAAAGTTAGTTTCCGTAGATCCCAGAAAGGACGCTGGCGCTTAGCGCGCCAGCAGTTGTTCCAGTCGGTTGCCCACTCGTTGGGCACGGTCGGCGACATCGCCGACCCAGTCGATGATCTGATAGAGGAACATCACATCGACCGGGGGAAGATCCTTCTCCAGCGTGAACAGGTTGCGGCGCACCTCGATCTGCAGGCGATCGGTGTCATTCTCGATCGCACCGAGCTCCTCGATCAGGTTTTCCACAAGCTCCGCCTCGCGACCGGCGAAACCGGTCTCGAGCAGTTCGTCCAGCTCGTTCATCGCCTTCAACGCTTGCGCGCTGGCGTCCACGCTGCGCTGCACGTAGGTGCGCATCAAGGGCTGCAACGCCTGCGGAATGGCCATCTGCCGACCAAGCATCAGGCCGGCGATGTCCTTGGCACGGTTGGCGACTTTGTCCTGTACACTGAGCAGTTCCAGCAGATCCGAACGCGGAACCGGCAGGAACAGGCTCTTGGGCAGGTGCAGACGCACGCTCTTCTTGAGCTTGTCCGCCTCTTGCTCGAGCCGGGACATTTCCTGTTGTACCTGTTCCACCTTGGCCCAGTCTTCGGCCATCACGGCCTCGAAGAAAGGCACCAGGTTCGCCGCGCATTCATGCGCCTTGGCGATATGCTGTTGCATGGGGCCGATGGGAGAACGGCCGAACAGGCTGACAAAAGGGTTGATAGGCATAGGGTAAATCCCCGTTTTGTGAAGGGCGCAAGTATAGGGATCGGCCTTGCCGACCGCCAGCGCGCATCATCGGACTGTCACAATTTCATATCTAGGCGTCATACCTGCTGACCATGGTCAAAGAAACCGAAATCAAACTGCGCGCCAGCCGTGCCACCCTGGCCGCACTGCGCGAACACCCGCTGCTGAAGAAGCGCAACAAGAGCGGCTGGCAGCGTACCCCACTGTTCAACCAGTACTACGATACGGTGGATCGCCAACTGGCTGGGGCCAAGGTCGCCCTGCGCCTGCGCCGCGATGGCGAGCAATTCATCCAGACCCTCAAGTCACGCGGGCAGAGCGTGGCAGGCCTGTCCGAGCGTAACGAATGGGACTGGTACCTGGACAAGCCCGAGCTGGATCTCGGCAAGCTCGATGATCAGTGCTGGCCGGCCAGCCTGGCAGAGCTGGACAAGAGCAGCCTGATGCCGCTGTTCACCACCGACTTCGTCCGTGAGAAGGCCGAGATCGCCTGGGGTCGCGGCAAGGCCAAGGTGGTCATCGAAGCCGCACTGGATCTGGGTAAGGTAATCGCCGGCGAAGGCGAGGAAGAAATCTGCGAGCTGGAGCTGGAACTGCGTCAGGGCGAACCGGCAGCCCTGCTGGAGCTGGCCTGCGAGCTGGCCGAAGGCCTGCCGCTGATGCCCTGCGACATCAGCAAGGCCGAGCGCGGCTATCGCCTGTTCGACGCCGGCAGCTACAGCCTGAGCCTGCCGGCACCTAGCCTGAGTGGCGAAATGAACCTGGACGATGCCTTCACCGCCCTGGCCTGGCACCTGCTCGGCGCCAGCCAGCGCCTGGCCGAACAGTATCGCTGGAACGGCCATTGGCGCCTGCTGGCCGACTGGATCGAGCGCCTGGGTGAACTGCGCGCGCTGCTCGGCAGCCTCGGCCAGGCCGTGCCGCGCGCCAGCAGTCGTGAGCTGCGCCAGGGCCTGGACGCCCTGCTCGACGACTGGCGCCCACGCCTGCAAGCCGGCCAGGCCGACGAGTCGATGCGCCAGGCGGCGCCAGCCCTGTTCGCCAGCGAGCTGGATTCGCCACGTTGGGGCCTGCTCTCGCTGCAATTGGCGCGCTGGCTGCTGGCCGGAGCCTGGCGCGAAGGGCGCAATGCCCGCGGCCAACGCCAGGGCGAAGCCGCCGTGAGCAACTGGCTGAGCACGCAACTGGCCGAAGAAGCCAATGCACTCAACCTGCGCCATTACCAGAGCCAACCGCAGCGCCTGGTGGAACAGTCACCACGCCTGGAACGCCTGCTGGTCTGGCTGCGCCTGGCACGCCAGGTGCTCGACCTGAGCGAGGCCGATCGCCTGTATGGCGAGCTGAGCAAACTGAGCGAACTGGCGCAACAGCACGCCGAAGCCGAGGCCATCACCGAGCAGTGCATAAAAGTGCAACAGTTGCGGGCCTGGAAAGCTCTGCTGCGTTGAGCCAGCATATGAGGCCGGCGGCCCGCTGCCGCCCGGCCTTGCCTGTCCCTCGACGGAACGACCCCACATGCTCCGAAGCAGCCTGAAATCGCTCCTCACCACCTGGCTGACCGGCCTGCTGGCCCTGTTGCCGCTGGCCCTGACCCTGGCGCTGCTGGCCTGGATCGTCGGCCTGCTCAACCGCCTGATCGGCCCGGCCACCCCCATCGGTCAGGTGTTCGCCGCCCTCGGCCAACCCTTCGTCAGCAACAGCTACATGGCCTGGCTGCTGGGCACGCTGGTGTTGGTGGCCAGCCTCTATCCTCTGGGCCTGGCCGTACAACTGGGCCTGCGCAAACCCCTGGCCTGGCTGCTCGACCGCACCCTGCGGCGCACGCCGGTACTGGGCAATCTGTATAACCTGGCCGACCGCTTCGTCGGTCTGCTGGACAAGAGCAAGAACCCGGACATCGCCACCATGGCGCCGGTCTGGTGCTTCTTCGGCGGCGACGGCGCCGCCGTGCTGGCCCTGCGCCCCAGCTCGGAGAGCATCGAGCTGGAGGGCCGCGCCTATTGCGCCATTCTCGTGCCCACCGCGCCCATCCCCATCGGCGGTGGCCTGCTCTACGTGCCGGTGGACTGGATACGCCCGGCGGACATGGGCGTCGAGCAATTGACCAGCATCTATGTGTCCATGGGCCTTACCCCACCGACCAAGCGCGAGCCGGCAGCGCCGAAGCCAACTCCCGCCCCCTGAAGCCGCAACAGACCCTACCCCAGCGGCAGACTGGTGGTGGACTTGATCTCCGACAGGGCAACGATGGAGTTCACCTCCTGAATGCCCGGCACCAGCGACAGCTTCTCGAAGAAGAAGCGCTCGTAGGCCTCGATATCGCGGGTGACGATGCGCAGCATGAAGTCCACCGCGCCCATCAGTACGTGGCATTCCAGCACCTCGGGAAACTCGCGCATGGCCTCGGCGAACTCGGTGAGATTGGAGCGACCATGGGCATCGAGCTTGACCTGAGCGAACACCTGGGTCTGCAAACCGATGCGCTTGCGATCGAGCAGGGTCACCTGCTTGCGGATCACCCCCTCCTCCTTGAGGCGCTGGATACGCCGCCAGCACGGCGACTGGGACAAACCCACCCGCTCGGCGATCTCGGCGGTGGAGAGGCCGGCATCCTCCTGCAGCAGGGCAAGAATGCGCTGATCGTAGGCATCCAGAGTGACGGACATAAAAATTCCTAGATATCATGCTTATCAGGCAAGTTTATCCACGAAAACTGCCAAAACCCAGAAAATCAGGCAGAACTTTTGTTCGCGCAAGGCAGAAACTTGAGCAAAACCAGCTCGAGTCACCGCCATGCCCGACACCACGCCCTTTCCCACCGTCCAAACCCGTCGCGATCCCTGGCAGGAACGCCCCGCTGCCGGCGTGGCCTACCACCTGCGTACCGACGCCGAAGCCGAGGTGCTGTGCCGCCTGCTGGGCCTTTTCGCCCAGTTGCAGTTGCTGCCCGATGCCCTGCAGGTGACACGCCGCCAGGACGATCTGCATATCGAGCTGCAGGTGCAGGGCCTGTCTGTACACCGCGCTGGCGTACTGGCGCAAAAACTGCGCGGCCTGGTGTGCGTCTGGGAGGTGGACTGGCGCCACCTGGATCACAGCTTGAGCAGCGAAGTGGCCTGAAACGGGCTTTCACCCCTGCCAGGCCTTCGCCCCACCCCTGCTTTTCGGGCATGCTAGGGTCTGTTGCCAATTCACGCCCCACGCGTCGAAACGGCAACGGAGCCTAATCCGGCTACCCTTGTTCAGGCCGATCCCGAGGAGCTCGCATGTCCGCCTTACACACCACCACCCCCGACCGCGTGCTGGATCTCGGCGATCTGCTGCGCGAACTGGTCGCCGAAGGGCGCGTGGAGCAGGACGTCGCCGAGCAATGCCTGGCCATTCGCCGCAGTGCTGTGAACAACCAGCAGCACCCGCTGGAATTCCTCGCCGCACAGCAGGTGGACGACCTGGCGCGACCGGGTAAGAAACTCGACCTGGAAACCCTTACCGTCTGGCTGGCCAAGTTCGCCGGCCAGCCCTACCTGCGCATCGACCCGCTGAAGATCGACGTGCCGGCCATCACACCGCTGATGTCCTACGCCTTTGCCCAACGTCACAAGATCTTGGCCGTGGCAGTGGACAGCGAATGCGTCACCATCGCCAGCAGCCAGCCGCTGGTGCATAGCTGGGAAGCCAACCTGATTCACGTGCTCAAGCGCCCGATCAAACGCGTGGTAGCCAACCCGGTGGACATCCAGCGTTTCACCACCGAGTTCTACCGCCTGGCCCGTTCGGTCAGCGGCGCCAGTGCCACCGACCAGAAGATCAGCGGGGTCGGCAACTTCGAGCAACTGCTCAGCCTCGGCGCGCAGGATCAGGAGCCGGACGCCAACGATGCACACATCGTCAATATCGTCGACTGGCTGTTCCAGTACGCCTTCCAGCAGCGCGCCAGCGATATCCACATCGAGCCGCGCCGCGAGCAGGGCACGGTGCGCTTTCGCATCGATGGCGTGCTGCACACCGTCTACCAGTTCCCGGCGCAGGTCACCATGGCGGTGGTCAGCCGCCTGAAGAACCTCGGCCGCATGAACATCGCCGAGAAACGCAAACCGCAGGACGGCCGGGTCAAGACCAAGACCCCGGATGGCAACGAGGTGGAACTGCGCCTGTCGACCCTGCCCACCGCCTTCGGCGAGAAGATGGTGATGCGTATCTTCGACCCGGAAGTGCTGCTGAAAAGCCCCGACCAACTCGGTTTCTCCCCCGAGGATCTGCGTCGCTGGGCCAGCATGACTAGCCAACCCAACGGCATCATCCTGGTCACCGGCCCCACCGGCTCGGGCAAGACCACCACGCTCTACACCACGCTCAAGCAGCTTGCCACCGAGGAGGTGAACGTCTGCACCATCGAAGACCCCATCGAGATGATCGAAGGCGCGTTCAACCAGATGCAGGTGCAGCACAACATCGACCTCACCTTCGCCAGCGGCGTGCGCGCGCTGATGCGCCAGGATCCGGACATCATCATGGTGGGCGAGATCCGCGACCTGGAAACCGCGGAAATGGCCATCCAGGCAGCGCTGACCGGCCACCTGGTGCTCTCCACCCTGCATACCAACGATGCCCCCAGCGCCATCACCCGCCTGCTCGAACTGGGCGTGCCGCACTACCTGCTCAAGGCCACCATCCTCGGCGTCATGGCCCAGCGCCTGGTGCGCACCCTGTGCCCGCACTGCAAGGCGCCGGTGCAACTGGACGAAGATACCTGGAACGGCCTGACCCGCCCCTGGAGCTCGCCCCTGCCGACCCAGGCGCACCATGCCGTGGGCTGCCTGGAATGCCGCGAAACCGGCTACCGGGGCCGCGCCGGGGTGTACGAGATCATGCTGCTCAACGACGCCATCAAGCCGTTGATCACAGCCGATACCGACCTCACCGCCCTGCGCCGCGCCGCCTTCAAGGACGGCATGCGCAGCCTGCGCCTGTCCGGTGCGCAGAAGGTCGCCGCCGGGCTGACCACCATCGAAGAGGTATTGCGCGTCACGCCACAGAGCGAACAGCGTTAGGCTCTGTTGCCGCTTCGCGCACGGCCGCGACAGAGCGACAACAGCTCCTAGCCGCGCCCGACAATGTGACCGATTTCCCATGCCTGCGCCCGGCAGCGCCTGGGTCTGCACAACATGCGTAATGGTCGGCAGTTGGCCATCCACGGCTATGCTTAGATGCGGAATTCAGGCAATGGAGTCCGCAATGCATCACAACGGGATCGAAACAGGCGCACTGACCATGCGAGCCAGGCGTACATGACGGAGTATCTGCACCACCTTGCGTTCTGGGACTGGCTGGCCCTGGCGACGCTGCTGCTACTCATCGAGGTATTCGGCGCCGGCGGTTATCTGTTGTGGATCGGCCTGGCCGCCGTGATCACCAGCGCCCTCACCTTCCTGCTGGGGCTGTCATGGGCCTGGCAGATCGGCCTGTTCGGCCTGCTGGCAGTGGTTACCGCCCTGCTCTGGCGCAGCCATCAACAACGCCGCGTACAGACCTGAGCCACTCGCGACCTGCCCCTGCGCCGCCTATCGGCCAAGGGGAACCATCGTGCCAATTGGCCACTCTCAGGATCATCGATCACTGCATTTAGGAGTGCCACCATGCGCTTTCTGAACCGAGCCGCCCTGGTGCTGGGCGGCTGCATGCTGGTCCAGGCGGCCTCGGCCGATGGACTGCTGCGCGACATCCTCTCCTCGGGCGCCACCACGGCGTCTACCTACCTCACCTTCAAGGATCGCAAGCTGGTGGCCGCTGCCGAAGAAGACGCCAGCAGCTTCGTCGCCAGTGCCGGAGAGATCCGTGGCCCGCATCTGGAGGCGGCACTGCAGAAGCTGCGAGCAGACAACCCGCAGTTGCAGCAGGCGGACGACATGGCGCTGGCCAGCGCCATCCTCGCCACCTCGACGAACGCGCCGCAACGTCTGGCTGCGGAGTGAGGAAAGGGGGGCGTGGATATGTAGGTCGGCCTTGATACCGGACTTGGCTAGCTGGTTTGATGGCTGCTTGGGTGTCCGTTCCGGATTGCCGCGTTTTTGCTGATGTTTTTGGTTTCACCCTCCCGGGCTATCACTTTTGTAGGGCAAAAGTAACCAGCGTTTCTTTTGCTTAATTTTCTTTGCGCTGGGCGGCAAACCGATTTCAAAGAAAAGTGAGTCCCCGAGGGGGCGAAACAGGGCGTTTCTGCACACACCGCAGCGGCGTCCAGACACAAACTTGCCAGTCCGGTATCAAGACCGACTTCCCCGAGATGCCGCGAAGAACCATAAAAAACCCGCCACGCTGGCGGGTTTCTTATAGCGAGCCGTCCTCAGATGGGGCGGCTGCCGTATTTGCTGTCGGGCTTCTTGGGTGGGTCGGCGACCACATTGGGCTCCACCTCCTGCACCTTGCCGCCACGGGCGAGAAACTCTTCCATGGCCTTGGCCAGAGCATCGCGCTCCTTCTGCTTGGCCTCGATGCTAGGCATCTCGTCGACCTCGACGGCCTTGGCCTTGCTTTTCTTGCCAGGCGCTACGGCCTCACTCTCGCCGTCATCATCCCCGGCGTCGCCGTCATCGGCTGCCGCCAGCTCCTCACCATCATCCTCGTCGGAGGCTTCCAGATCATCTTGTTCCAGGTCTTCGTCGCTCATGTTCAACCTCATGACTTGCGAAAAGCAGGTTAGTTATAGACCAGTCATGCAGCGTGCACCGCACGACCGGAAAAAATTCAAATAGCCTCGCCCTGCAGCGTCGCCATCACTCGCCGAGCCCCGCCATGATCACGGTGCTCGCCGAGATAGATGCCTTGCCAGGTGCCTAACGCCAGGCGTCCATCCTGTATCGGCAGGAGCAACTGAAACCCCAGCAGACTGCCCTTGAAGTGCGCCGGCAAATCGTCCGGGCCTTCGTAATCGTGTTCGTAACCCGCCTCCCCTTGCGGCACCAAGCGGTTGAAGAACCGCTCGAAATCGCGACGCACAGCCGGGTCGGCATTCTCGTTGACCGTCAAGGACGCCGAGGTGTGCTGCAGCCACAGGTGCAACAGACCCATGCGTATCTGCGTCAGTTCAGGCAATCCTCTGACGATCTCTTCGCTCACCAGATGAAAGCCGCGACTGCGCGGCGACAGTTCGATCACACGCTGCATCCACATGGCACTCTCCCAGGCTTTAGCGCGCGCATTCTAGCGCGCTGCCAGAAAAAACAAAGGGCGCCGAAAGGCGCCCTTGTATTTTCCACCGACGCTTATTTCTTGCCGGTGAACTCCGGGTAAGCTTCCATACCACACTCGGCAATGTCCACACCCTCGTATTCCTCTTCTTCGCTGACGCGCAGGCCCATCACCGCCTTGATGATGCTCCAGACGATCAGGCTGGCGACGAATACCCAGGCGAAGATGCAACCGATACCCAGCAGTTGCGCGCCCAGGGAAGCATCGCCGTTGGTCAGGCAGACCGCCAGCAGGCCCCAGATGCCGACCACGCCATGCACGGAGATGGCACCGACCGGATCGTCGAGCTTGAGCTTGTCCAGAGCGAGGATGGAGAACACCACCAGCACGCCACCGACCCCACCGATCAGGGTGGCCTGCAGGGCGCTCGGGGTCAGCGGTTCGGCGGTGATGGCCACCAGACCGGCCAGCGCGCCGTTGAGCGCCATGGTCAGGTCGGCCTTGCCGAACAGGATGCGCGCCACGATCAGTGCGGCGATCAGGCCGCCGGCAGCAGCCATGTTGGTATTGGTGAACACCTGAGCCACGGCGTTGGCGTCTTCGATGGTGCTCATTTTCAACTGCGAGCCACCGTTGAAGCCGAACCAGCCCATCCACAGGATGAAGGCGCCCAGGGTCGCCAGCGGCAGATTGGCACCCGGAATGGCATTGACCTGGCCGTTGGCGCCGTACTTGCCCTTGCGCGCCCCCAGCAGCAACACACCGGCCAGAGCGGCGGAGGCGCCCGCCATGTGCACCACGCCGGAACCGGCGAAGTCGAGGAAGCCGGCTTCGTTGAGGAAGCCCGAACCCCATTTCCAGAAGCCCTGCACCGGATAGATGAAGCCGGTCATGACCACGGCGAAGGCCAGGAAGGCCCACAGTTTCATACGCTCGGCGACAGCACCTGAGACGATCGACATGCAGGTCGCGGCGAACACCACCTGGAAGAAGAAGTCCGAACGAGCCGAGTAGTAGGGGGCGTCATCGCCACCGGCCAGAACGGCTTCTGCGGTGTTCTCGTCACCGATCAGGAAACCCAGGCTGGGGAAGATGCCGCCTTCCGGGCTGGAGTACATGATGTGGTAACCGATCACCAGATACATGACGCTGGCCACCGCGTAGAGGGCGATGTTCTTGGTCAGGATCTCGGTGGTGTTCTTGGCGCGTACCAAACCGGATTCGAGCATGGCGAAACCAGCCGCCATCCACATCACCAGAGCCCCACAGATCAGAAAGTAAAAGGTATCGAAACCATACTGCAATGCAGTCAATGCTGTGTTGTCCATTGTTCACCTCTTGCCGGTGCGCTTATTGGTGCGCTCTTCGGTAGAAGACGCCCGGGTTGGCGCCGGGCGCGCTCCATGTGTAGGCCTGTCGGACTCCGTCAGGCCACCTGGTTCTTACAGGATGTAACCACGCTCGTTGTGCTGGGCCAGGTCGAGGCCGACGTTCTCGTCCTCCTCGCTGACGCGCAGCCCCATCACCACATCGATCAGCTTGAGGATGACGAAGGTGACGATGGCGGTGTAGACCACAGTGACCAGCACGCCGACGAACTGGGTCCAGACCTGGGCGCCGATGTCCTCGACGGTGCCGAAGCCACCCAGCGCAGGCGCAGCGAACACGCCGGTGAGGATGGCGCCGACGATACCGCCGACACCATGTACGCCGAAGGCGTCCAGCGAGTCGTCATAGCCCAGCTTGCGCTTGAGGCTGGTGGCGCAGAGGAAGCAGATCACACCTGCAGCCAGGCCGATGGCCAGGGCGCCCATGGGGCCGGCGGTACCGGCTGCCGGGGTGATGGCGACCAGACCGGCTACCACACCGGAAGCGATGCCCAGGGCGCTCGGCTTACCGTGGGTCAGCCACTCGGCGAACATCCAGCCCAGCGCTGCAGCGGCGGTGGCGATCTGGGTCACCAGCATGGCCATGCCGGCAGTGCCGTTGGCGGCAACCGCGGAGCCAGCGTTGAAGCCGAACCAACCAACCCACAGCATCGCTGCGCCGACCAGGGTGTAACCCAGGTTGTGCGGCGCCATCGGCGTGGTCGGGAAGCCCTTGCGCTTACCCAGCACCAGGCAGGCCACCAGGCCGGCGATACCGGCGTTGATGTGCACCACGGTGCCACCGGCGAAGTCCAGCACACCCTCATCCCACAGGAAGGCGCCGTCACCAGACCAGACCATGTGGCAGATGGGGGCATACACCAAGGTGAACCAGACGCCCATGAACACCAGCATCGCGGAGAACTTCATGCGCTCAGCGAAGGCGCCGACGATGAGCGCCGGGGTGATGATGGCGAAGGTCATCTGGAAGGTGATGAACACGCTCTCCGGGAAGGCGCTGACCAGACTGTCGACGGTCAGGCCGCTGAGGAAGGCCTTGTCCAGGCCACCGATGAAGGAATGGAGGTTGGTGACGCCCTTCTCCATGCCCGTGGTATCGAACGCCAGGCTGTAGCCGTAGACCACCCAGAGAATGCTGATCAGACCTGTGATGGCGAAGCACTGCATCATCACCGACAGCACGTTCTTCGAGCGCACCATACCGGCGTAGAACAGGGCCAGGCCCGGGATGGTCATGAACAGAACCAACGCGGTGGCGGTCAGCATCCAAGCCGTGTCACCGGAATTCAGCGTGGTTTCCGCGGCCATGGCCAAGCCCGGGGAAAACAGGGACAAAAGGGCTCCAAGCCCTGCGATTTTTCGCAGAGTCATGATTTAACTCCTGGGACGATTCTGGGGGTGGGCCGACGATTGGGCTTAGATCGCGTCGGTATCGGTTTCGCCGGTACGGATACGAATCGCCTGCTCCAGATTGACCACGAAAATCTTGCCGTCACCGATCTTGCCGGTGTTGGCCGCCTTGGTGATGGCTTCGATCACACGATCGAGCTGATCGTCGGCGATGGCCACGTCGATCTTGACCTTGGGCAGGAAGTCGACGACGTATTCGGCGCCACGGTACAGCTCGGTGTGGCCCTTCTGACGGCCAAAGCCCTTGACCTCGGTGACGGTGATGCCCTGCACGCCGATTTCCGACAAGGACTCGCGCACGTCGTCCAGCTTGAACGGCTTGATGATGGCAGTGACTAGCTTCATGAAACTCTCTCCCGTGTAAGGTGGACTTGCCCCAGGAATTTTCGGCCCGTCGCAAGTCTAAGCGCAGTGTCCGGCTTTTGTAATGCACCGACCGCCCAACCTGGTCTGGCCGATACCCACCAACCGCTTCCGACGGAGCACTCCTGCGCTTCGCCTGACGCCCCGGAACTGCATCGGTGCATGCGTCACGAGGGGTTAAGCAGAAAGCTTGCCAGCTCGCTGAAAGGCCCTTTGTTTCAGGCAGTTAGCCCAGAGGGCGGGATACTAGCCAGGGGCATCCCCACAATGCCCGCACCAAAATAAGGCATTCAGGAGCGCCATATCGCCCGAAAATCGTGCAAAGGATCGCAGCAAGCCAGAAAAAGCATGCGTGCTACACTGCCGCGCAACTGGATCTGGAACACAACCATGCTGCCGCCCAAAGCCCTGCTCGACACTCTCAGTAGCCACGCCTCACGCCTGTTCAGCGGCGACAGCCCGTTGCCGCGCGCCGAGTTGGAAGCCCAGTTCAAGGCCTTGCTGCAAAGCGGTTTCGCCAAGCTGGATCTGGTCAGCCGTGAGGAATTCGACAGCCAGATGGTCGTCCTGGCCCGTACCCGCGCCCGCCTGGAGGCGCTGGAAGCCAAGGTCGTCGAGCTGGAAGCCAAGCTGAACCCACCCGCCGAATAAGCTCGGCGGGCTGATCAAGGAGCGATCATGTCCCTGGCCATCGTCCACAGCCGTGCCCAGGTCGGTGTCGAAGCACCGGCCGTCACCGTCGAAGCCCACCTGGCCAACGGTCTGCCGGCACTGACACTGGTGGGGCTGCCGGAAACGGCGGTGAAGGAAAGCAAGGATCGCGTGCGCAGCGCCATTCTCAATAGCGCCTTCGATTTCCCCAATCGCCGCATCACACTCAACCTGGCACCGGCTGATCTGCCCAAGGATGGTGGGCGTTTCGACCTCGCCATCGCCCTGGGTATTCTTGCCGCCAGCGGCCAGATCCCCGCCGATACGCTGAATGAGTACGAGTGCCTGGGTGAACTGGCGCTTTCCGGCGCCATACGCCCGGTGCAGGGCGTGCTGCCAGCCGCCTTGGCGGCACGCGCGGCCGGGCGCACCTTGCTGGTGCCCCAGGCCAATGCCGAAGAAGCCAGCCTGGCCTCCGGCCTGAAGGTCATCGCTGTCGATCATCTGCTGCAGGTGGCCGGCCACCTCAACGGCAGTCAGCCACTAGAGCCCTACCAGGCCAAGGGCCTGCTCAGGCAGAGCCTGCCCTACCCCGACCTGGCCGAAGTGCAAGGTCAACTGGCCGCCAAGCGCGCCCTGCTGGTGGCAGCCGCGGGTTCGCACAACCTCTTGCTAAGCGGCCCACCAGGCACCGGCAAGACCCTGCTGGCCAGCCGCCTGCCGGGCCTGTTGCCGCCATTGGAAGAGGACGAAGCCTTGCAGGTGGCGGCGATCCATTCCGTGGCCAGCCATGCGCCGCTGCAGCACTGGCCGCAACGGCCGTTTCGCACGCCCCACCATAGTGCGTCGGGGCCGGCGCTGGTCGGTGGCGGCAGCCGCCCGCAACCCGGCGAGATAACCCTGGCGCACCTGGGCATCCTGTTTCTCGATGAGCTGCCGGAGTTCGATCGCAAGGTACTGGAAGTCTTGCGTGAGCCACTGGAAAGCGGCCATATCGTGATTGCCCGCGCCCGGGATCGAGTCAGGTTTCCCGCGCGCTTCCAGCTCGTCGCGGCGATGAACCCCTGCCCCTGCGGCTATCTGGGCGACCCCAGCAATCGCTGCCGATGCACCCCGGATCAGATCCAGCGCTACCGCGCCAAGCTGTCCGGGCCGCTGCTCGACCGTATCGACCTGCACCTGACCGTGGCCCGTGAGAGCACGGCGCTGCAGGTCAGCAGTCAGGAGGGTGAAAACACCGCACAGGCCGCCGCCAAGGTGGCCGCCGCGCGCCAGCGCCAGCTACAGCGCCAGGGCGTGGCCAACGCCTTTCTCGACCTGCCCGGCCTGCGCCAACACTGCCACCTACCGGACATCGACCGCCAGTGGCTGGAAAACGCCTGCGAACGCCTGGGGCTGTCGCTGCGCGCCGCCCATAGAGTGCTCAAGGTGGCACGCACCCTGGCCGACCTGGAAGGCGCCGAATCCATCGCCCGCCAGCATCTGGCCGAGGCGTTGCAGTACCGCCCCAGCCAGAGCTGAACGGCTCAGTGGAAGCGCTCGACTTCCTGCCGTAGCTGCGCCGCCACCTGATCCAGGGCGCTGGCGGTCTGCGCCAGATTGGCCACCACTTCGCGCTGTTCGCCGTTGGCGTGGGCGATGTTCTGCAGGTTGCCGCTGAGCACGGTGGCAGTGCGGCTCTGCTCCTGAGTGGCCGTGGTGATCACGGCGAACTGTTCGCCGGCGGCGCTGCTGCGCTCGGTGATCTGCGCCAGTGCGGCGGCCACCGTGGAGTTGCGCTCGAGGCCGTCCTGCATCAGTTGCCGGCCCTGCTCCATGGTGGCGATGGCGCTGTTGGTCTCGCTCTGGATGCTGCCGATCATCGCCGAGATCTCGTTGGTCGCTTCGCGGGTGCGGCCGGCCAGGTTGCGCACCTCGTCGGCGACCACGGCGAAACCACGGCCTTGTTCGCCGGCCCGTGCGGCCTCGATGGCGGCATTGAGTGCCAGCAGGTTGGTCTGGTCGGCGATGGAGGTGATCACGCTGACGATGCCGCCGATCTCCTGGGAGCGCTGGCCCAGCGCATCGATCACCCGCGAGGTTTCATTCAGAGCTTCGGCAATTTGCACCAGCGCTTCGGAGGCCTGATCCATGGAAGCACGACCGTTGCGGGTCTGCTGGGCGTTCTCGCTGGCCAGGCGCTCGGTATCACGCATGTTGTCGGCGATGTTCTGCGAGGTGGCACTGAACTCCTCGACAGCGCCGGCCATGCTGCTGATCTCGCCGGATTGCTGATCGATACCTGTGTAGGCCTCGCTGGACAGGGACGACAACGTTTGCGCGCGAGCACTGACATCCTGCGAGGCGTGACGGATGCGCGCCACCATGGTCGACAGGGCTTCACCCATCTGGTTGAAGCTGTGCGCCAGCAGGCCGATCTCGTCATCGCTGGACAGCGCCAGGCGCGCGCTCAGATCGCCCGCCCCCAGTGCATGAGCCTGCTGCACCAGGTCGCCCAATGGCCGCAGCTTGCGGCGCAGCAGCCAGACCACCGCCGCAACCGCCAGCAACAGGGTGATGGCGCTGCCGATGGCCAGCCGCGTGCCGACGCTCCAGGTTACCGCCTGGATTTCCTCGCGCGGCATGCTCGCCAGCACCGTCCAGGGGCCACCGGCGAAAGGCCGGGCGACGCTGTAGAACTCCTGTGTGCCATCGCTCCAGAAGCCGCCTTCACCCGGATGCTCCATCAGCCCGCCGAGGTCGGCAGGCAAGGGCTCCAGGGAATGGCTGCCAGCCGGTTTGACCAGCCACTGGCCCTGTTCGTCGAGCAGCGCCAAAGAGCCGCTGCTACCGATGCGGAACTCGCCCAGCTTGTTGAACTGCAGTTTCTGCGCGTCGGTGTAGTCGAAGCCAACGAAGAGCACGGCGATCACCTGCCCGCTGCCATCGCGCACCGGCGTGTACTGGGTCATGTAATTGCGCCCGAACAGCGCGGCACGCCCCACATAGCTCTGGCCAGCCAGCAGGCGCTGATAGGCCGGGTGCTGGTGATCGAGAATGGTGCCCAGGGCCCGGGTACCATCCTCCTTGGTCAGCGAGGTGGTAATGCGGATGAACTCGTTGCCATCGCGCACAAACACAGTGGCCACACCAGCGGTCATGCGGTTGAAGTCATCGACCTCGGAGAATTCGTTGTTCAGTCTCACGCCGTTGAGGTAGAGCGCGGGCGTCTGCAGACTGCCGACGCCGACCCGCTCGTCGGCGCGCAGTTGCAGCCCGTTGCTGAAGCGCTGCTCGAACAACCCCGCGAGGCGCTGGGTGCTATCACGCAGACTGCCGTGGAAGGTTTCGAGCTGATCGGCCAGCAGGGCGGCCTCACTGCCCAGATGTCTCTCGCGAGTCACCAGGTTGGCCTCGTTGAGCGAGCGCAGGGCGAACAGGGTACTGACGCCGATCAGTATGACCAGCACCAACGCCAGGGTGGCGGCGAGTTGCAGGGCGATGCGGGACCGTGGAGCTTGCATGAGGGCCTCGATGCTTACAGCAGGTCAGAGGGGCGGGAAAAGAGATCGTATCTCTACTACTTTAGTAGTAGCGCAGCAGCTTAACCCACTGTATCAGTAGGTCAATTGCAAATTGCCAGCACCTAGAACCAGTTATCTATTTTCCTGCCCTGCAGCCGCTCAAGAGTCTGCCCGCTGTACCTCGGGCAGGCGCATGGCGGCGACCTGCGCCTGCAGGAAGCGGCATAACCGCTGCAAACGCGTGCGCGCCCGATGAGCACGCGGCCAGACCAGGTAATAGCCCTCACCACTGCTCACGGCGGTGCGCCACGGCAGCCCCAGGCGTCCAGCCTCGACGTCCTCGGCGATCATCAACAGATCACCAATGGACACCCCGTAGCCGCGCCCCGCCGCCATGATGCCCAGTTCGAGCATGTCGAAGACCTGCCCGGTCTTGAGCGGCACCTCGGCGCTCAGCCCGGTGACCTGCAGCCAGCGCCGCCAGTCACGCCGATCCGGAGTGGGATGTAGCTGTTCGGCGGCCTGCAACCGCTCGAGCGACCAGACACCGGCCTGCGTTTCCTGTGCCGCGCACACTGGGATCAGCCATTCCTCGAACAGCAGCGCACTCTCCCATTCGTCGGGGAACTGGCCGTCGGAGAGCAGCACGGAGCAGTCGAAGGGCTCGTGGCGGAAATCCACCTTGTCCACGTCCATCCAGGCACTGGTCAGTTGCACCTCGTCTTCCGGGTGGGCCTGACGGAACTGCGACAGCCGCGCCAGCAGCCAGCGCACGGTCAGGGTCGAGGGCGCCTTCAGGCGTAGCACGGCATCATCCAGGCGCAGACTGGCGCAGGCGCGCTCCAGGGCATCGAAGCCCTCACGCAGGCCGGGCAGCAAGGCCTTGGCCGGCTCGGTCAGCAGCAGGCTGCGCCCACGTCGCTCGAACAGACGGCAGGCAAAGTGCTCCTCGAGGGTGCGGATGTGCCGGCTCACCGCGCTCTGGGTGATGGCCAGTTCCTCGGCCGCGCGGGTAAAGGAGGCATGCCGTGCGGCCGCCTCGAAGGCACGCAGGGCATAGAGCGCGGGTAAGCGACGACTCATGAGGCTATACCATGAGTTTTTATCATGCCTGGCATGGTTATTTTCCTTTTGTGGAGGCCGAATCGAGACCCGAGAATAGCCATCTCCCAGCTCAATGATGAGCCTGGAGCTGTCTATATTGCCGAAGTTTTACTCATCATGAAAAACCCTCTTGGGCATGAGGCGCGGGCGCTGCTGCGCCTGGCCGGCCCGCTGATTTCCGCGCAACTGGCGCACGCGCTGATGATCTTCACCGACACGCTGATGATGGCGATGCTCGGCCCGCAGCAACTGGCCGGCGGCGCGCTGGGCGCCACCTGCTATTTCATCTTTTCGATCTTCTGCAGCGGGGTGATCGCCGCCGTCGGCAGCCTGGTGGCCATCCGTCATGGGGCGGGCGATAGCGCGGGCGTCACGCGCCTGCTGCAGAACGGTCTGTGGCTGGCCCTGGCGCTGGCCATCGGCAGCGCACTGTGCCTCAACGGCCTTGGCCCTCTGCTGCCGCATCTGGGCCAGAATGCCGGCGCTGCCGAGCAGGCCATGGCGTTCCTGCATCCGCTGTCGCTGGCCTTGCCCGGCTACCTGTGCTTCCTGACCTTGCGTGGCTTCACCAGCGCCATTGGCCATCCCGGCCCGGTCATGGCCATCAGCATCGCCGGCACGCTGGCCAACTTCGCCATCAACTACGCACTGATCCAGGGTTGGTTCGGCTTGCCCAGCCTGGGCCTGAGCGGCATCGGCATGACCACCGCACTGGTCAGCAGCGGCATGGCCCTGGCGTTGGCATTGCACATCCTGCGTGCGCCCCTGTACCGGCACTACGCACTGCGCGCGGCTCTGGCCCGACCGCAACGCAGCGAGCTGCAGGCGCTGCTGCGCCTGGGGCTGCCCATCGGCGGCACCTATGCGGCCGAGCAAGGCCTGTTCACCTTCGCCACGCTGTGCATGGGAGCGCTGGGCAGCGTGCAACTGGCCGCGCACCAGATCGCCATGCAGACGGTAGCGCTGGCCTTCATCGTGCCGCAGGGGCTGTCCTATGCCGTGACCTACCGCGTCGGCCTGCATCACGGAGCCGGGCGGCCGGGCCTGTCACGCCTGAGCGGGCGGCTGGGCATGGGCCTGGGTGCAACGCTGATGCTGCTGTTCGCCCTGGCCTTCTGGCTGCTGCCGGAGTGGATCATCGGCCTGTTTCTCGACCGCGATGACCCGGCCTTCGCCGAGATCATCGGTCTGGCCGTGACGCTGCTGGCGATTGCCGCCTGGTTCGAGCTGTTCGACGGCCTGCAGAGCATCGCCATGGGGGCGATCCGCGGCCTCAACGATGGCCGTACCACCCTGCTGATCGGCCTGGC
The DNA here is from genome assembly GCF_026723825.1 of Pseudomonas sp. GOM7. NCBI lineage: Bacteria > Pseudomonadati > Pseudomonadota > Gammaproteobacteria > Pseudomonadales > Pseudomonadaceae > Pseudomonas > Pseudomonas sp. GOM7. The sequence continues at coordinate 5,137,432 of NZ_CP113519.1, forward strand.
CGGTTACTGGGGCGTCGGCGCGCCGCTGGCCTGGCTGCTGGCATTCACTCTGGGCTGGGGCGCCCAGGGCGTCTGGTGGGGCCTGGCAGCCGGCCTGGCGGTCACCGCCAGTGGCCTGCTGCTGGGCTTCGAGTACAAGAGCGCGCGCCTGTTTCGCGACAGCCCAGAGCCGTTCGGCAGCGCCCGTCTACACCAGGACGGGGGTGTCGGGCAGGCGTAGCTGGCGCATGCCGAATACCAGGAAACGGGCCAGATCGGCCAGCGGCACGGGCTTGCTGATCAGATAGCCCTGTACCTGACCACAGCCGAACTGGCGCAGTAGCTGCAATTGCTCGGTGTTCTCCACGCCTTCGGCGACCACTTCCAGGTTGAGGCTGTGGGCCAGGTTGATCATGGCACGCACCAGTTGCCGGTTCTCGGCGCGTTCGCTCATGCCAGCGACGAAGCTCTTGTCGATCTTCAGCAGGGCGATGGGCAGACTGTTGAGATGCACGAAGGAGGAAAAGCCGGTGCCGAAGTCGTCCAGGGAGAAGCGCACGCCAAACCGCCCGAGTGCCGACATGGTCTCCAGCACCTGATCGCTACGGCGCATCACGGCGGTTTCGGTCAGCTCGAACTCGAGCCATTGCGCGTCCACCCCACGTACCTCGATCAGGCGGCTCAGGGTGGCCAGAAGCTGGCTGTCCTGGAACTGGCTGAACGACAGGTTGACCGCCATGTGCAAGGGCGGCAGGCCACGCCCGCGCAGCCATTGCATGTCGCGCAAGGCGCGGGAGATCACCCAGTAGCCGAGCGGCACGATCAGCCCGGTCTCCTCGGCCAGGGGCACGAACTCGCTGGGCGGCAGCAAGCCTCGCTCGGCATGGCGCCAGCGCACCAGCGCCTCCACCCCGACGATGCGCCCGCTCTCCAGGCACAGCCGTGGCTGGTAGTGCAGCTCCAGCTCGTCACGACGCAAGGCCCGACGCAGCTCGCTTTCCAGTTCGACCAGGTTGCGCGCGCTACGGCTGAAGCGTTCGTCATAGACACGGAAGGCGCAGCCGGATTGGCCCTTGGCCTGCTGCATGGCGGTGTGCGCCCGCCATAACAGCGGGTCGACGCCCTCGCCGGCCCGCGCATGGGCGAATCCCAGGCTGCAACCGATCAGCAGGCTCTCGCCATCGACCCAGTAGGGCTCGGCCAGCGCCTCGGTGATGCGTTCGGCCAAGCCTTCGAGCCGCTGCGGGTCGCGACGCATGTCCAGCAGCAGGGCGAATTCGTCGCTGCCCAGACGCGCCAGGTGGTCACCGGGCTGCAGCAGTTCCTTGAGGCGCGTCACCACCTGCACGATCAAGCGGTCACCGCCCTGATAGCCGAGGGCGTCGTTGGCGTGGCGGAAGTTGTCCAGATCGAGATGACCGAGCACCCAGCCACGGCCCCCGTGCTCGCTCAGATGGGCCACGAGCAGCGTCTGCAAGCCCTGACGATTGGCGATACCGGTCAGTGGATCCTGTTCGGTCAGGCGTTGCAGGGTCTGCTTGAGAGTGCCCTGCTCGTGTGCGTAACGCAGGCAGCGCCTGAACACTTCGGGATTCAGGCTGCCGCGTACCAACCAATCGCTGACGCCGACGGGCTCCTGTGCCGGTTCCTGCTCGAGCAGAAGAATCACCGGCAGCGAACAGAGATTGGGGTCGGGCAATAGCTCCGGCGTCGCCAGCAGCAGGCTGACCGCCGAGTCATCGCAGAGGTGACGGGCCACCTCCCACGAAGGCGCCGTGATCAAGGGTGACGGGCTGCCCAGCACGCGCAGTTGGGCGCGCAGCAATTCGGCCCAGTCGGCTGCCTGCGCCAACAGCACCAGGCGTACGGGTTCGATGAGCATGGACAAGCAAACTCCCCCCAAAACACAAGTATGACGGCGAACCCTGCTCGCCTGGCCGCGTCGTAACCGACGTCTAATCAAGGACATCCGTGTAAAAGGTGGAGTACATCCTGAGCTATAGCCAAAAAACCGGCAAGTACTCTGTTCCCTCGCCATGAAACAAACAATCCATGACAACCCGGTTGCATGGCGCCCCCAAGTGGCGAAGGGCACGGCAGATCTCCCTGGGCCTGTTAGAATGCGCGGCTTCCTTTTACCGGCAAGTGATCCCATGTCCCGACTCAATCCCCGGCAGCAAGAAGCCGTGAACTACGTCGGCGGCCCCCTTCTGGTGCTGGCCGGCGCGGGTTCCGGCAAGACCAGCGTGATCACGCGCAAGATCGCCCACCTGGTGCAGAACTGCGGTATCCGCGCCCAGCACATCGTCGCCATGACCTTCACCAACAAGGCCGCGCGCGAGATGAAGGAGCGCGTCGGCACCCTGCTCAAGGGCAGCGAGGCGCGCGGCCTGACCGTGTCCACCTTCCACAACCTGGGCATGAACATCATCCGCAAGGAATACGCGCGCCTGGGCTACAAGCCCGGCTTCTCGATCTTCGACGACGGCGACATCAAGGCGCTGCTCAGCGACATCATGCAGAAGGAATATTCCGGCGATGACGGTGCCGACGAGGTGAAGAACCTCATCGACAGCTGGAAGAACGACCTGATCCTGCCCGACGAAGCCCTGGCCAAGGCGCGCAATCCCAAGGAGCAGACCGCCGCCATCGTCTACCTGCACTACCAGCGCACGCTCAAGGCGTACAACGCGGTGGACTTCAACGACCTGATCCTGCTGCCGGTCAAGCTGTTCCAGGAGCATGCCGACATCCTGGAAAAGTGGCAAAACCGCATCCGCTACCTGTTGGTGGACGAATACCAGGACACCAACGCCAGCCAGTACCTGCTGGTGAAGCTGCTGGTGGGCATGCGCAACCAGTTCACCGTGGTCGGCGACGATGACCAGTCGATCTATGCCTGGCGCGGCGCACGCCCGGAAAACCTGATGCTGCTCAAGGAGGACTATCCGTCCTTGAAGGTGGTGATGCTGGAGCAGAACTACCGCTCCACCAGCCGCATCCTCAAGTGCGCCAACGTGCTGATTGCCAACAACCCGCACGTGTTCGAGAAGCAACTCTGGTCGGAGATGGGCCATGGCGACGAGATCCGCGTGATCCGCACCCGCAACGAAGACGCCGAGTGCGAGCGCGTGGCCCTGGAGATCCTCACCGAGCACCTGCGCACCCAGCGCCCCTACAGCGAATTCGCCATCCTCTATCGCGGCAACTACCAGGCCAAGCTGATGGAGCTGAAACTGCAGCACCACCAGATCCCCTATCGTCTGTCTGGCGGCACCAGCTTCTTCGCCCGCCAGGAGGTGAAGGACCTGATGAGTTACTTCCGTCTGCTGGTCAACCCGGACGACGACAACGCCTTCCTCCGGGTGATCAACGTGCCGCGCCGCGAGATCGGCTCCGCCACCCTGGAAAAGCTCGGCAACTACGCCAACGAGCGCAAGATCAGCATGTACGCCGCAGCCGGTGAGATGGGTCTCGGCGAGCATCTCGATGCGCGCTTCACCGAACGCCTGCAGCGCTTTACCAAATGGATGGATCGGGTGCGCCAGGAGTGCGCGCAGAACGATCCGATCGCCGCCATCCGCAGCATGGTCATGGACATCGACTACGAGAACTGGCTGCGCCAGAACGCCTCCAGCGACAAGGTGGCCGACGCGCGCATGGGCAACGTCTGGTTCCTCGTCGACGCGCTGAAAAGCACCCTGGAGCGCGACGAAGACGGCGACATGACCATCGAAGACGCTATTGGCAAGCTGGTGCTGCGCGACATGCTCGAACGCCAGCAGGAAGAGGAAGAAGGCGCCGAGGGCGTGCAGATGATGACCATGCACGCCTCCAAGGGTCTGGAGTTTCCGTCGGTGTACATCATCGGCTTCGAGGAGGAAATTCTCCCCCACCGGTCCAGCATCGAAGCCGACACCATCGAGGAAGAAAGGCGCCTGGCCTACGTGGGCATCACCCGCGCCAAGCGTAACCTGGCGCTGACCTATGCCGCCAAGCGCAAGCAGTACGGCGAGGTGATCGACTGCTCGCCGAGTCGCTTCCTCGACGAACTGCCGCAGGAGGATCTGCGCTGGGAGGGCCTGGAGGAAGCACCGGTGGAGGTCAAGACCGCCCGCGGCAACGACGCCCTGGCCAACATGCGCGCCCTGCTGAAAAAATAGCCGGGAGCTATTTTTAACGTCGCACAGCGACGGCCCGAAGGGCGGCCGCCAGGGATGGCGGGCCGTAAAAAATGACCGGGAGTCATTTTTAACATCGCGCAGCGATGGCCCGAAGGGCGGCCGCCAGGGACGGTAGATACACAACAAGCGACACCGTAGCCCGGATGCAATCCGGGGAAACCGTCCCGGATTGCATCCGGGCTACGTTCATCTTGAGAGGAATCCCGCGTGCAAGCGCTGAAACAGAAAATTCGCGACGAAGGCATCGTCCTGTCCGAGCAGGTACTGAAGGTCGATGCCTTTCTCAACCACCAGATCGACCCGGCGCTGATGCAGCAGATCGGCCACGAATTCGCCCAGCGCTTCGCCGGACAGGGCATCAGCAAGATCGTCACCATCGAGGCTTCTGGGATCGCCCCGGCGGTGATGGCCGGCCTGGAGCTGGGCATCCCGGTGATCTTCGCGCGCAAGTTCCAGTCGCTGACCCTCAAGGACGACCTACTGATCTCCAAGGTGTTCTCCTTCACCAAGCAGACCGAGAGCACCATCGCCATCTCCTCCCGCCACCTGACGGCCGCCGACAAGGTACTGGTGATCGACGACTTCCTCGCCAACGGCCACGCTGCCAAGGCGCTGATCGACCTGATCCAGCAGGCCGGGGCGCAGGTCGCCGGTATCGGCATCGTCATCGAGAAGTCCTTCCAGGAGGGCCGCGCGCTGCTGGAAAGCGAGGGTTACCGGGTCGAGTCGCTGGCCCGCGTGGCCTCGCTGGAAGGCGGCCAGGTGCGCTTTATCGACTGAGGCACTCGGAGCCTGTTCACGATCTCGCGAGCTGGAGCCATACGAGACCGATGGCGGCGCCGCAAAAACAGGAGCGTCGCGCTCGACTTCACGAGCCGTGAATGAGCAGCACGAGCGGGCGGCGCTCCAACCTGTTTTGCCCCCTTGGGGAGAAGGCTTGGTTGGCACCGGACTGGCAAGTTTGTGTGTGGCTTGTTGGTTATTCGGGTGCTTGTTCCGGCTTGCCGCGTTTTTGTTGATGTTTTTGGTTTCGCCCTCCCGGGCGAGTCACTTTGCGGGCAAAGTAGCCAAAACCTCCGCCCTTTCATCCGGCCCTGGCTGCGCCAGGGTTCGCTCACTCCATCGCCGCTCCAGAGGCCCGCCGCGAAGGGCCATCCCTGGCCCATCGCGGCTCTCGCGACATCCATGTCGCTCAACCTCTTCCTCGACGATTCCGTTCGCCCTCCTGGGCGGGCTCTGCACGCGCCTGAACCTGCGGTAACCCAGAAGTGGCACGGAGTGGTTGCACATGAGGTCAGCCTTAGGGCTGACCTGAATGCCGGCTGCAAGCCGGCAAGCTGTTCACGCATGAAACTGCGCGAATGAAACTATTGGTTTAATTCAACCGCCACATCGCGACTTCACAGCCGCCAGAGCACGCAGGACTAGCCTGGCACACCTGTTCGTTCAGGCGCGCGAATGCCCCCCTCAGGAGGCCGAACGTAGGCATTGCGCAGGGGGCGAGTGGCATGGATGCCACGAGATACCGATGGCGGCCCCGCGTAATGGGCCAGGGATGGCCCATGTACGCCGACCCCGGAGCGATGCCGGAGTGAGGGGAGTCGAGCGAAGCATGACGGGGACGCCTAGTTCCGGATGGCGGGGGTGCGTTTCTTTTGCTTACTTTTCTTTGCGCTGGGCGGCATTCCGATTTCAAAGAAAAGTGAGTCGCCCGAGGGGGCGAAACCTGGAATTTCTGAAAACACCCAATGCGGCGTCCGGAACACCAAACCAGGACAACAAGACCACACACAAACTTGCCAGTCCGGTGTCACAACTGACGCCACGCGGCGCTCATGGCTCGGGCTTATAGCCCAGGCGCAAACCACCCCAATGCCGGCCACGCACCCAGATCGGCACCGACAGGTCGTGCATCAGCTCGCCAGTATCGCGCATGTAGGTCTGCAACAGCAGCGCCTGCTGATGGCTGCCACAGCGAATGCCGGTCCGATCGTTGAACAGGCGCTTGCCACGGCTACGCACGGCATCCACCGCCGGGTCACCGCTCGGCGGCTGGTTGAATGCCTGGTTGTGGGTCGGCACGTAGCCTTCTGGCGTGGTGGCGATGGCGAACACCAGGCCATCGTGACGACTCAGTAACGGTTCCTGCAGCGCTGGCAGCACCTGGTCGGCGTACTGGTCGAAGCGGGTGCGGTATTTCTGCGGCTGGGTGCCGGCAATCGGCTGATACTGCCGGTCGAACAGATCGTCGAGGGTGATGCGACCCGCCTCGATATCGGCCTCGAAGCGTGCGCCGATGGCGGCGGCACCTTCGCGGGCCAGGTCGTAGATGCGCTGGTGATAATCGTCAAGCCCCACCTCGGCGAGCTGCTCGCTGACCGTCTCGGCGAGGCCCACGAGCTGCTCGGCAGCCAGCGCCAACTGCCGTGTCTGGCCCTCGCTGCCCTGCACGTCATCGTGCAGTTGCAAGGCGGCAGCCGAGAGGCTGGCCAGGCGCTGATGATTGTCCGCGGTGCCGGCGCTGATCTGCGCCACCTGCTGCTCCACTTGCCCGGCCTGATCGGCAATGCCGTGCAGGTGCTGACCGGCCTGCTCGATCTGCACCGCCGCCTGCTCCAGCTCGCCGCTCTGGCGCTGGATATGGCTGACCACCGCTTCGCTCTGCTGACGGATATCGGCGACCATCTGGCTGACCTCTTCGGTGGCGCTGGCGGTGCGCGCCGCCAGGTTGCGCACCTCATCGGCCACCACGGCGAAACCACGACCCATCTCGCCGGCGCGGGCCGCCTCGATGGCGGCATTGAGCGCCAGCAGGTTGGTCTGGCTGGCGATGGACTGGATCACCTGGGTGACCTGTTCGATCTGCTCGGTACGACTACCCAGGCCATCGATCAGTTCACGGCTGGCGTGAGTCTGCTCGCTGAGCTGACGCATGCGCGCGATGGCCTGGCTCAACTCGTCCTGCCCACTGCTGCTGGCGCTGCGCACCCGCTCGGCGGCGGCCAGAGTGGTGGCAGAGCGTTCGGCACTGTCCTGCTCGGTGGTGGTGATGGCGGCGGCCGCCTGACTGACCTGCTCTACCGCCGCCAGTTGCGATTGCAGGCGCCCTGCCAGTTGCTGCACCGCGTGAGCCACGCGCGCCGCGGACAGGGCGTTGTGACAAGTATGACGGGAAAGCCCCCGACTGATCTCGGTGAAATCGCTGGCCGCAGCCGAGGTAGGCGGCCTGGCCGTGCTGTCAGGGTCGTCACGGCGCTGCCAGGGCCCAAGCCAGGGCCACAGCGCCAGGATCAACAAGGACGGAATGCTGACGTATGCCGGTAGCTGCATGCGCAGATAGAGCAGCATCAGGGCAGCCAGGCCCAGAGCATGCAGCAGACAGGCGACAGGGGAACGGACAAAAGCAGCTTGCATGACCGACCTCGAAATTCTTGTTCTGGCGCGCATGGCAGCACGAGGAGCGGACGCTTGCATGGACGACCTCCTTGATCATCGCCAGCCTGAACGGCTCAGGGCTCGGCAGATTGACCGACAGCGACCTTCGCGTGATCACCAGCCAAGTAATTCTTGATTCGACCACTCAGCCAACATGACCGCCATGACACTTTGGTCGCAGCCTAGCCTGTACGCAAGAACAACGCTACCTAGGGTCTATTGCCGTTTCGACGCGAGCCGTGCGCGAAACGGCAACAGACCCTAACCAGCCAGGTGATGGCGGCGCATGAAGCGTTCGTCCAGCCAATCCTTGCAGCGTCCGTAGAACTGACCATCGGCGCTCCAGCCACGCCAGTCCAGCAGTGCCCCACCGTCGCCGCTGGCCATCAGCGTCAAGCCTTGACGCGGTACTCGATACAGGCGCAGCGGTCGGCCCTGCAACGCAGCCTGCAGGTTGACCGCCAGCACCCGTCCCTGGCGTGAGGAGTGGCTCAGGCTGCGTGGCACGTCGAGCAGGGTGGCACACTCGCCCACGGCGAAAATCTGCGCGTGCGACTGGCTTTGCAGGCTTTCGCGGATGGCCACGAAGCCTTCCTGATCACAGGCCAGACCCGTCTCGCGCAGCCAGGCCAAGGGCTGGGCGCCGCCGGCGACGAGCAGGCGCCGACCACGCCAAACCGGCTCGTCGCCACTGAGCAGCCAGTCATCGTCGATACGCCCGATCGGGCAGTGTTCGCGTACCTGCACGCCACGCAGGCGCAAATGGCCCAAGGCGCGCATGCGCAGCCCCAGTGACTGCCCATCGAGCAACTGGCCAGCGCAGAACAAGGCCAGCGCCGGCACCTTGTCGGCCAGTACCAGGGCCAGCTCCACGCCTTGCACACCGCCCCCGAGAATGGCCAGGCGCCGAGGCTCGGCCTGCCACTGCTGCCAGCCATCGAGGAGCCTGTCTATGGGCCTGACGGCCAACACCTGCATGGCATCGCCCTGCTGTGGTGGAATGGCCATTCCGGCACCGACGTCGAGCGACAGCCACTCTCCTTGCAGGCGGCGCCCGTCGCCGAGCTGAAGGATCCGCGCGGCGGCATCCAGCGAGGCGATTTCGCCCTGGATCAGATCGACCTTGGCGGCACGACATAGCGGCTGCAGCTCCACCCGGCAGTGCGCCGCGCTGAAGCGGCCACCGAGCAACCCGGACAGCATGCCGGCATACCAGGCATGCGGACCAGGGCTGAGCAAGGCAATGCGACCTTTCGGGCGCTCCACCAGCGCCCAGCGGCGCAGTACGCCAAGATGAGCGTGTCCGCCCCCAGCCAGGATCAGGTCGTACGCGGTCATGGGCTGTTACAGCCATCGCGGTACTGGCTCGGCGTCTGCCCGGTCCAGCGCTTGAAGGCGCGACCGAAGCTGCTGCTGTCGCTGAAGCCAAGCAGGTAGGCAACTTCACTGATCGAATAGCGTGGGTCGCGCATATGCCGCAGCGCCAGAGCGTGACGCGTCTCGCCGAGCAGTACCTCGTAACTGCTGCCCTCCTCGGCCAGGTGGCGCTGCAGGCTGCGCAAACTCAGGTGCAGTGCCTGGGCAATGCGCTCGGCGGATGGCTCACCATCGGGCAACTGCGCCTCCAGGCAACTGCGCACCCGCTCGCTGTAACTGGCCGCCTGTAATTGCTCCAGGCTGCGCCTGAGCACGGTTTCGTTGTGCGCGGCCAGCTCCGGATTGCCGTCGTCCAGCCGTTGTTCGAACGCCGTGCGCGCAAAGCGCAGCAGGCTCTGCTCGGCGTCGAACTGCAGCGGCGCGCGGAACACCGCCTGCCAGGGCGCTGGGTCGGCCGGCCGGGGGCGTTGTAGCTGTACCAGCAACGGTGAGAACTCGCGATTCAGGCGGTTGCGACAACTGCGCACGTAGATCGCGGCGAAGGCGTCCAGCGCTTCGGGCGCCGGTGCCGGGCTGCCCGGCGGAACACGAAAACTGAATTCGTAGGCATCGTCCACTTCGCGCAACTCCAGTTGCAGCGCATCGCTGACCACCCGGTGATAACGCACGATGCGCTCGAACATTTCGCGCAGGCTGCTGCTGGCGATCAGCGCATAGCCGAGGGCATGGAAGGTGGTCGGGCTGACGTACTGCGAGGTTTTCAGGCCCAGCGCCGGGTCACCGCTGGCGGCCACCGCCAGTTGCCACAGGCGCGTGGTCAGCGACAGCGGGCAGCGCGCGTTGGGGTCGTCGAGCAACGCCGGGTCGAGCCCCGCCTCGCGGCACAGAGCAACGCTGTCGAGCCCGAGGGCATCGAGCTGCTTGCGCAGGGCGCGGGTCCAGCTAGCCAGGGTGGAGGGTTCGGCGTTCATGCAGATTGGCGTATCCGGTAGGCAGGTTGGCGTGCAGGGCCGAGCGCTGCGACGCGCGTCACGGCACAGTGAAAGGCACCTTCGGCAACTCCCTGCAGCGCCATCGCCCAGGTTTCTGCAGGTGCTCTGAAGTCACAGCCCAATAACGAGAGGATGTCGGTATGTCCCCTTCTCCCGCAAGCCTTAATGATCAGCAACGCGCCGCTTATATCCGCGAACAGGTGATGGCCCACGGTAACGCCCTGCGCCAGCGTTACCCGATCCTGCAGCATCAGGACGCGCTCGGCGCCGGCATCCTGGCCTTCGCCCTGTGCGGCATGCTCGGCTCGGCAGCGCTTTATATCGCAGGCCATCTGGCCTGGTGGGCCTGCCTGCTGCTCAACGCCTTCTTCGCTTCGCTGACCCACGAGCTGGAGCACGACCTTATTCACTCGATGTATTTTCGCAAGCGACCGCTGCCGCATAACCTGATGCTGGCGCTGGTCTGGCTGGCGCGACCGAGCACCATCAACCCCTGGGTACGCCGCCACCTGCACCTGAACCACCACAAGGTGTCCGGCAGCGAAGCCGACATGGAGGAGCGCGCCATCACCAACGGCGAGCCCTGGGGCATCGCCCGCCTGCTAATGGTTGGTGACAACATGATGAGTTCCTTCATTCGCTGGCTACGGGCGAAGAACCCGCAACAGCGCCGACTGATACTCAGCCGCACGCTGAAAGTCTATGCGCCGCTGGGGCTGCTCAACTGGGCAACCTGGTACCTGTTCCTCGGCTTCCATCTACTGGACTGGGCCAGCGCCGCGCTCGGCGCCCCCATTGCCTGGTCGACCACTACGCTGAGCGTGATGAATGGGGTGAACATCGCCGTGGTGGTGCTGGTCGGGCCCAATGTGCTGCGCACCTTCTGCCTGCACTTCGTCAGCTCCAACATGCACTACTACGGTGATGTGGAGCCAGGCAACGTGATCCAGCAGACCCAGGTGCTCAACCCCTGGTGGCTGTGGCCGCTGCAGGCCTTCTGCTTCAACTTCGGCAGCAGCCATGCGATCCACCACTTCGTGGTCAAGGAGCCCTTCTACATTCGCCAACTGACCGTCCCCTTCGCCCATCGGGTGATGCGCGAGATGGGTGTGCGCTTCAACGACTTCGGCACCTTTGCCCGTGCCAATCGCTGGAGCCGCTCAAGGCAGGCAGCAGAGGAGCGCGCACAGGCGGCGTGACCGAGCCCACTCATGTGTCACGTGATCCCGAGGGATGAGACCCGCCGCGCAATCGAAGCGCCGGTAGTCGGCTAGAATTCATCTGCGCCCGGCCGCCCCTCGGATCCAACCCCATCCATCGGACTTCGGCGCCCTCGTAGTAGCCATGAGGCGCCAAGGATGCTTCGACCGCTTCACTCACTGATATTGCTGCTCTGCCTGGTCAGTGTCTTGCCGGCCTGGGCAGACAGCGCGCTGCCGCTGCTGGAGCTCAGCGCGGCCGATCTGGCCAGGCCGGTGAACATCGAGCACAGCCTGCTGCTGGAAGACCCGTCGGCACGGCTCGGTGCAAATCAAGCCCTGCAAGCTCTGAGCGAGCGCGGTACACCGGTGCTCGGCAGCGCCCGGATCGGCTACTCCAGCAGCACCTGGTGGCAGGCACTGCGCCTGCGCGTGCCCAGCGCCGAGCCGTTGCACCTGATCGTCGCTACCCCCTTTCTCGACCACCTGGATGTCTGGCTGTTCGATGGCGAACATGACCTCGGCCAGATGCACAGTGGCAATCGCATGCCGTTCGCCGCCCGTGGCGAGCCCTATCCACAGTTCATGCTGGCACTGCCGCCTGTCCAGGCCCAGGGCACCTACACCCTGCTGCTGCGCGTCAGCAGTCATTCCTCGATCCACCTGCCGCTACAACTGATCGGCGACTCTCACAGCAAGCCGCTGATCGCACGGAGCTGGCTGCGCAGCGGTTTGCTGGTGGGTGCCCTGTTCAGCCTGGCGCTGTTCTACCTGATCCGCTTCAGTACCCTGCGCGAAACCGCGCAGGCCTATTTCAGCCTCACCGCCCTCTGCGCAGCCGTCTATAACGCCAATCTGTACGGCATCGCCGGCCTGGCGATGGATGCGCCGGCAGAACTGTGGCGCCTGCTGATCAACCTATCCACGGCCGGCATGCTGATCTTCAGCTCACTGTTTCTGGCCTGTGCCCTGCAACTGCCGATGCAGCGCCTGCGCTGGCTGCGCGAGCCCCTCTTCGCGGCCATCGCCTTGGTATGCGTCGGCGGCTACCTGAGCGATCACCCACAGACCTACAGCGTGCTCAATCTGCTGATCCTGCTGACCGGCGCCTACCAACTGCTGCTCTTGCTGCTGGCTTTGCGCCTACGCCGGGCCTACGCCTTGGGCTACCTGCTGTGCTGGAGCGGGGCCCTGTTGCTGATGCTCCTGCTGCCCTTGAGCCGTGCCGGGTTAGCCGCCTGGCCGGCGGGTCTGCACAACCTCAATGCGGCAATGCCGGTGCTCAGCATGCTGATGTTCGGTGCCCTGCTCGACAAGCAACTGGAACGCATGCGCCGCATTCTCACGCACACCCAGGCCCAGGCCATCGACAACCTCGAGCAGTACCACGCCCTGTTTCGCCACAGTGGCGAAGGCATTTTCCGCTGCCGCCGTGACGGTCAGCTCGTCGAGGCCAACCCCAGCCTGATACGCCTGCTGGGCGATGGTGTACAGGGCAGCACGCTACAACGGCTGCTCGGCGAGACCACCTGGAACGAACTGCTGACGGGGCTGGACGAAGCCGGCGGCACGGTCAGCCGCGAGTGCCAGATCCACGACCAGCAGGGTCACGCACACTGGGTCTATCTCTCGCTGCACCGACAACCGGGGCAGGCCTGCATGGAAGGCATAGTGGTCGACCTCAACGAGCGCCGTGCACTGGAAGAGCGCCTGCAGCATCAAGCCAGCCACGACGCACTGACCGGCCTGCACAATCGGCGCGAGCTGGAACGCCTGCTCTCGCAGACCCTGAGCGGCCCAGGCCCGATGCGCTTCAGTCATCTGCTGTACCTGGGCCTGGATCGCTTCAAGCAGGTCAACGACCTGTGCGGCCATCTGGCCGGCGATCAGTTGCTACGCCAGGTGGCTTACCAACTGGGTCATACCCTGCCCAAAGACAGCGCGCTGGCGCGCATAGGCGGCGACGAGTTCGCCATTCTCCTGCACGCTGCGGACGATGACGCGGCCACTGGCCAGGCACAGACGCTGCGCCAGAGCATCGAGCAGTTCGTCTTCACCTGGCAGGGCCGACCCTTTCGCCTCAATGCCAGCATCGGCCTGCTGGCTCTCGACTCCGGCGCACGCGATTGGGAAACCGCACTGAGCTGGGCCAGCAATGCCATGCAACTGGCCAAACATCAGGGGCGCAACCGTGTGCATGCCTTCAACCCCGCCGATGGCGCGTTGCTCGAGCATCAACGTCAGTTGCAGTGGATCACTCGCCTGCGCGAAGCCACCGAAGAGGATCACTTCGAGCTGTTCTTCCAGCCCGTGCAGCCCCTGCAGCAGGCGCGCAGCGGTCTGCACTACGAAGTGCTGCTGCGCTATCGCGATCCACACAGCGGCGAGTGGATCAGCCCCGCACAGTTTCTCGATGCGGCGGCGCGCTACGGCTTTCTCGGCGCCATCGACCGTTGGGTGGTTCGCCACCTGTGCACCTGGCTGGCCGCCAATCCACGGCACCTGCAGGCGCTGGAGCAGGTCAACCTCAATATCAGCGCCGACTCGCTGCTCGACCCGAGCTTTCACGCCCTGCTGCACGACACCCTGCAACTACACGCACTGCCGGCCGCCAAGCTGTGCATCGAGATCACCGAGATGGTGGCCCTGGGTGAACTGGCGGTATCGACCAAGTGGATCGAGGAACTGCGCCGCCAGGGCCTCAAGGTGGCGCTGGACGACTTCGGCAGCGGCTTCGCGTCCTATGCCTACCTGCGCCAACTGCCGCTGGATATTCTCAAGATCGACGGCAGCTTCATCCGTGGCATCGAAACGGATCCGATCAACCAGGCCATGGTCGGCTCGATGCAGCAGATCGCCACGCAACTCGGCCTGCAGACGGTGGCCGAGTTCGTCGAAACGCAGCAGAGCCTGGAGTGCCTGCGCCAACTTGGCGTCGACTATGCCCAGGGCTACCACGTCGGCCGCCCGCAGCCGCTGGCGCAGTTGGCCGATGACGCCTGAAACCCCAGGCAGGAAAATGCTTGCTTGACGACGAGCTGGCGCGTTTGTGTTGGCTTGTTGGTTGTTCGGGCGCTTGTTCCGGATTGTCGCGTTTTTGCTGATGTTTTTGGTTTCGCCCTCCCGGGCGAGTCACTTTTGACGGGCAAAAGTAACCAAAACCCTCCGCCCGATCATCCGGCCCTGGCTACGCCAGGGTTCGCTCACTCCATCGCCGCTCCAGAGGCCCGCCACGGTGGGCCATCCATGGCCCATCGCGGCTTTCGCGACATCCATGTCGCTCAACCTCTTCCACGACGATTCCGTTCGCCCTACTGGGCGGGCTCTGCACGCGCCTGAACCTGCGGTAACCCAGAATTAGCGTGGAGTGTTTGAACATGGGTCAGCCTTAGGGCTGACCTGAATGCCGGCTGCAAGCCGGCAAGCCGTTCAATACATGAAACTGCGCGAATGAAACTATTGGTTTAATTCGACAGCCACGTCGTGCTTCCACTGCTACCAGAACACGCCGCGCATGCTCGGAACAACTGTACGTTCAGGCGCGCTAACTCCCCCTTCAGGAGGCCGAACGTAGGCATTGCGCAGGGGGCGAGCGGCATGGATGCCGCGAGATACCGATGGCGGCCCCGCGTAATGGGCCAGGGATGGCCCATGTACGCCGACCCCGGAGCGATGCCGGAGTGAGGGCAGTCGAGCGAAGCGAGACCCGGATGGCGGGGGTGCGTTAATGAGATGGTCACCCCCACACCCAGCGAGGATTACGCTTCCACTGGGTGTTTTATTTGGAGGCCATCACCATGAATACAGTCGCGTTAGTTGGTATCGATCTCGGCAAGCACAGTTTCCACCTGCATGGGCAGGACAATGCCGGACAAGCTGTCTTTCGCAAGAAGACGACCCGCACGCAAATGATGCGGCTGCTAGGTAACCTGCCAACGTGCACAGTGGTGATGGAGGCCTGTACCGGATCGCACTTTCTGGCCCGGCAACTCATGAACTTCGGGCATGAGGTGAAGCTGATCTCGCCGCAGTTCGTGCGCCCCTTCGTCAAGACCAACAAGAACGACTTCATCGATGCCGAGGCGATCTGCGAAGCAGCTTCACGGCCCAGCATGCGCTTCGTGACACCCAAGACCGAAGCCCAACAAACCCTGTCGGTATTGCACCGAATGCGCGAATCCCTGGTACGCGACCGGACGAAAACGGCTAATCAGGCTCATGGTTTTCTGCTGGAATTCGGTATCAGCCTGCCTAAAGGCCTGTCGCAGGTCAGGCGCCTGCTGTGCACATTGGACGAGCACGAATTGCCGCCTCGTCTGGTCGGGCTGCTGAGGCGTCTGCATGAGCACTTCTGCTATCTGGATGAGCAGATCAAGGCGTTGGACAAGGAAATGGCCAGCCAGCTTGTCGAGGATGATCTGGGCAGCCGCCTGCTGACGATCCCCTGTGTAGGCACAATTACAGCCAGTCTGCTGTGTGCCGAAATGGGCGATGGCAAACAGTATGGCCGTAGTCGTGATTTTGCCGCTTCAGTGGGGCTGGTGCCACGCCAATACAGCACGGGAGGCAGGGCCAATCTGTTGGGCATCAGTAAACGTGGCGACAAGAACCTGCGCCGGCTACTAGTGCAGTGCGCCAAGGTTTATTTGCAGCGCCTGGACTATCAGCAGGGCGCCTTAGCCGATTGGGTACGCTCGCTTCTTCAACGGCGTCACGCGAACACCGTGGCATGCGCCCTGGCCAACAAATTCGCCCGGATCGCCTGGGCAATTGCAACCAATCATTCGCAGTTTGAAGCGAGATCAGGCACTGCCGTCGCTTGATACCCGGTCTTACTGCTGTGATACGAAACACCCTTTCAGGTTTTGCGATGCTGAACAACCGATGACATGAACGGCACACCGGCCTGGTGAAGATCCTGGCAAAAGAATCGGCTTTTGAAGCCGCTGCGCTTATAAGGATCACCCGGCGCGACTCTCATCGTGGCGCGGGGCATACCCTATACAGACGCCGGATAGATTTAGGCAAGCCAATCATCCATCGCTGATCAGCGTTGCAAAAACGGGGGTGACCATAGATTTCTTTTGCTTACTTTTCTTTGCGCATTTCAAAGAAAAGTGAGTCGCCCGAGGGGGCGAAACCTGGAATTCCTGAGAACACCCAAGGCGGCGTCCAGAACATCAACGACTGACCGTCCCAAGATTCCGCGGAGCCATAAAAAACCCGCCGATAAGGGCGGGTTTCTTCGCGGCAAGCGGCGATCAATTACTTGATCTTGGCTTCCTTGTAGATCACGTGCTTACGCACGACAGGATCGTACTTCTTGATCTCGATCTTGTCGGGAGTAGTGCGCTTGTTCTTGTCGGTGGTGTAGAAGTGGCCGGTACCGGCGCTGGACACCAAACGGATCAGTTCACGCATGACTCTCTCCTTAAACCTTTTCGCCGCGAGCGCGCAGCTCGGCCAGCACTACGTCGATGCCACGCTTGTCGATGACACGCATGCCCTTGGCAGATACGCGCAGACGCACGAAGCGCTTCTCCGACTCGACCCAGAAGCGATGATGCTGCAGGTTCGGCAGGAAACGACGACGGGTTTTGTTGTTCGCGTGGGAAATGTTATTCCCGGTTACCGGACCCTTACCGGTAACTTGACAGACTCTCGACATGCCTCAGCCCTCTAAAACCACATGCCCAACCCGGCATGGGTTGGCCGCTTAAACTCAATGTCATTGGCGCTCGGCGCCGCGTTTCTCGAGGGTCTTACCGGGCGCACTGGATAGCGCAAGAACCGGGCCCCTAGAAAAGAGCGCTGCTTTATACCAGAAAGCCTTGGGCGCAACAAGGAAAAACGCAGGATAAAACGCAGCCTCGAGCGGCCAAGCGCCGTAGGCATGAGGCTTCGCTCGCCAATGACCGCTCGTCGCCTGCAAACGGTATTCAGCACCGAGCAAATCGACTAGGGTTCATGCATGCCGTCATCACCGGGAACCAATGAGGAGTCGACCATGCGCCTGTTACTCGCCACGCTGTTCTGCGCGCCCCTGCTGAGCCAGGCCGCCACCCTCGCCGTCTGCACGGAAGCCAGCCCGGATGGTTTCGACGTGGTGCAGTACAACTCGCTGACCACCACCAACGCCTCGGCCGACATGCTGATGAACCGCCTGGTGGAGTTCGACGCCGAGCAGGGCAAATTGCTGCCGAGCCTGGCGCGGAGCTGGTCGGTCTCGGACGACGGCCTGGTCTATGACTTCCAGTTGCGCGACGACGTGCAATTCCACCACAGCGCCGACTTCACCCCCAGCCGCAACCTGAACGCCCAGGACGTGCTGTTCAGCTTCCAGCGCATGCTCGATCCGCAGCACCCCTGGCACGAGGTCGCCGCCAGCGGCTACCCGCATGCCCAGTCGATGCAGTGGCCAAGCCTGATCGCCAAGATCGAGGCGCCGGATGCACATAGCGTACGCATCACCCTGAACCGTCGCGATGCCACCTTCCTCGCCACCCTGAGCATGGGCTTCGCCTCCATCTACCCAGCCGAATATGCCGACAAGCTGCTCGCAGCCGGCACCCCGGAGAAGCTCAACAGCGCCCCCATCGGCAGCGGCCCGTTCGTCTTCGAGCGCTTCCAGAAAGACGCCGTGGTGCGCTACCGCGCCAACCCCGACTACTTCGGCGGCAAACCGGCCATGGACAAGGTGGTCTTCGCCATCACCCCGGACAGCAACGTGCGCCTGCAGAAACTGCGCCGTGGCGAGTGCCAGATCGCCCTGTCACCGAAACCGCAGGACGTACAGGCCATCGCCGACGACACCAGGCTGAAAAGCGCGCAGACCGCCGCCTTCATGACCGCCTTCGTCGCCCTCAACAGCCAGCATCCACCACTGGACAAGCCGCAGGTACGCCAGGCCATCAACCTGGCATTCGACAAGGCCAGCTACGTCAAGGCCGTGTTCGAGGGCAGCGCCGAGCCGGCCAATGATCCCTACCCGCCCAATACCTGGAGCTACGCCAGCGAGCTGCCCGGCTACCCCCATGACCCGGACAAGGCCCGCGCCCTGCTGGCCGAAGCAGGCCTGCAAGATGGCTTCAAGACCACCATCTGGACACGCCCCAGCGGCAGCCTGCTCAACCCCAACCCCAATCTCGGCGCACAACTGCTGCAGGCCGACCTGGCCCAGGTGGGCATCGACGCCGAAATCCGCGTGATCGAATGGGGCGAGCTGATCCGCCGGGCCAAGGCCGGCGAGCATGACCTGCTGTTCATGGGCTGGGCCGGCGACAACGGCGACCCGGACAACTTCCTCACCCCGCAATTCGCCTGTGCCTCGGTGCAATCCGGGTTGAACTTCGCCCGTTACT
Organism: Pseudomonas sp. GOM7; assembly: GCF_026723825.1. Classification (NCBI taxonomy): domain Bacteria; kingdom Pseudomonadati; phylum Pseudomonadota; class Gammaproteobacteria; order Pseudomonadales; family Pseudomonadaceae; genus Pseudomonas; species Pseudomonas sp. GOM7. The sequence continues at coordinate 5,155,959 of NZ_CP113519.1, forward strand.
GCAATGAAACGCTGGACACGTTGATCGCCGAAGGCAAGAGCAGCAGCGACCAGGCCGAGCGCAGCCGCCTCTACCACCAGGCGCAGAAGATCATCCAGGAGCAGGCGCTATGGCTGCCGCTGGCACATCCGACGGCGTTCGCCCTGCTCAGTGCCAAGGTTCAGGGCTACCAGGTCAGCCCGTTCGGCCGGCAGGATTTTGCCTCGCTACAAATGGCGCCGTAAGCCGTCATCATGATGGGCTAAAGCCCACCCTACGCGCTGTAGGAGCGCCGCCCTACATCCAGCCCAGCTCGGCCATGGACAGCGGCTCGCCATCGCCGACGATGAAATGGTCAAGCACACGCACGTCCACCAGCGCCAGGGCATCCTTGAGGCGCTGGGTCAGTACGCGATCGGCCTGGCTCGGCTCGCAGACGCCAGAGGGGTGGTTGTGGGTGAGGATCAACGCTGCGGCATTGTTGGCCAGGGCACGCTTGACCACCTGCCTGGGATAAACGCTAGCGCTGTCGATGCTGCCACGAAACAGCACCTCGAAGGCCAGCACTCGGTGCTTGGAGTCGAGGAACAGGCAGGCAAACACCTCATGCGGCTCATGGCGCAGTTGCGCTTTGAGGTAATCGCGCACCGCCTGCGGACTCTCCAACGCCGAATCTCGGCGCAGGCGCTCGGCCAGATGGCGCCTGGCCATTTCCAGTACGGCCTGCAATTGTGCGTACTTGGCCGGGCCCAGGCCCAGGTGCTGGCTGAAATCTGGCAGTTCAGCCTCCAATAAGGCGCGCAGGCTGCCGAACTCGGCAAGCAGGCGCCGCGCCAGCTCCACCGCGCTACAGCCGGCCACGCCGGTACGCAGAAAGATCGCCAGCAGCTCGGCATCGGTCAGCGCCGCCGCGCCCTGGGCCAGCAGTTTTTCCCGCGGGCGCTCTGCCGCAGGCCAATTGCGAATGCTCATTCTCATACACCTCCCTGTCGAGTCAGGCGCCCGCTGTTCCGCTGCGGGCGCTGTGCTATCGTAGCCCATCTTTTTTGCCTGCGGTCGGCCTGGGGAGGCGTTGGCCGCATGGCGCACATTCATCCGTCCAGACAAGGCAGGCCTATGCAGCGGCTGTATCGCAAACGCATCATCGTCGGCGTAGGGGGCGGTATCGCCGCCTACAAGAGCGCTGAACTGGTTCGCCGGCTCAAGGATCAAGGCGCCGAAGTGCGTGTGGTAATGACCCAGGGCGGCCGTGAATTCATCACCCCGCTGACCCTGCAGGCCCTCTCCGGCCACCCCGTTCATCTCGATCTGCTCGACCCGGCCGCCGAAGCGGCGATGGGCCATATCGAGCTGGCCCGCTGGGCCGACCTGATTCTCATTGCCCCGGCCACCGCCGACCTGATCGCGCGCCTGGCCCAGGGCATCGCCAACGACCTGCTGACCACCCTGGTGCTGGCCACCGATGCGCCCGTCGCCCTAGCCCCGGCGATGAACCAGGCCATGTGGCGCGACGCCGCCACCCAGGCCAATCTGGAGTTGCTGCAGCAGCGCGGCATGCGCCTGTTCGGCCCGGCCTCCGGCAGCCAGGCCTGTGGCGATGTCGGCCTCGGGCGCATGCTCGAACCCACCGACCTGGCCAGCCTGGCCGCCGACTGCTTCCAGCGCCAGGCCCTCGACGGCCTGCACATCCTGATCACCGCCGGGCCGACCCAGGAAAACATCGACCCGGTGCGCTACATCACCAACCACAGCTCCGGCAAGATGGGTTTCGCCCTGGCCGAGGCCGCTGCCGAAGCCGGTGCCAAGGTCACCCTGGTCAGCGGCCCGGTGCACCTACCGACGCCGGACCGGGTCAGCCGCATCGACGTGATCAGCGCCCGCGACATGCTCGCCGCCTGCGAAGCGGCGATGCCCTGCGACGTGCTGATCGCCGCCGCCGCCGTGGCCGACTACCGCCCGGAAGTGGTCGCCCAGCACAAATTGAAGAAAGACCCCAGCAGCGGCGAGGGCATGCTCCTGCAAATGGTGCGCAACCCGGATATCCTCGCCACCATCGCCGGCCGCGAGGATCGCCCGTTCAGCGTGGGCTTCGCCGCCGAAACCGAGAACCTGCTGGAGTACGCCTCGCGCAAATTGCGCGACAAGAATCTCGACCTGATCGTCGCCAACGATGTGGCCAACCCCAGCATCGGCTTCAACAGTGAAGAGAACGCCATCACCGTGATCGACCGTGAGCTGCAGCAAACCAGCTTCGCCCAGACCAGCAAGGGCAAGATCGCCCGCCAGTTGATCACCCTCATCGCCGACCGACTGAACAAGAACTGACCATGCACGCTCTGCAAGCCAAGATCCTCGACCCCCGCCTCGGCCAGGAATTTCCCCTGCCGCAGTACGCCACGCCAGGCTCCGCTGGCCTCGACCTGCGCGCTATGCTCAAGGAGGAGATCGTCCTCGAGCCGGGGCAGACCGTACTGATCCCCACCGGCCTGTCGATCTTCGTCGCCGACCCCGGCCTGGCGGCGCTGATCCTGCCGCGCTCGGGCCTGGGCCACAAACACGGCATCGTCCTCGGCAACCTGGTCGGGCTGATCGACTCGGACTACCAGGGCGAGCTGATGGTGTCGTGCTGGAACCGGGGTCAGGACAGCTTCCGCATCGCCATTGGCGAGCGCATCGCACAATTGGTGCTGGTGCCGGTGGTACAAGCACGTTTCGAGCTGGTCGAGGAATTCGACCAGACCCAGCGTGGCGCTGGCGGCTTCGGCCATTCCGGCAGCCACTGATCGCCGTCATCGACAACGACTCGCCGAGGAGCCCAACGCGTGAAACTCTTCAAGCGTAACGCCAAGGAAGCCGCCACCGCCGTCAACTCCGCGCCGCCCAAGGCCGGTAAACCGTCTGGCAGCCCCGCGCTGGGCGCGCTGCTGCCGGGCTTGCTGGCCACATTGCTAGGCATCGGCGCTGGCGGTGCCCTGCTCTGGCTGGTACAGAACAGCGAGACTCAGGCACGCCAGAGCGAACTGCTGCAAGCCATCGGCAGCAGCCAGGCCAGCGCCGTGCAGCAGGCGCTCAAGCAACTGCAGGCCGACACCCTCGCCGCCGCACGCAACCCGGAGCTGTTGCAGGCCCTGCAGAGCGGCGACAGTGCGCAGATCCGCCAGGCCGAACAGCGCCTGGGATACTGGGCCGGCGTCGTCGACGCCCACCTCAACCGCCGCGGTGAGGCGGTACAGGACAACAACCGCGCCGCACCGATGAACTTCGCCGGCCTGGACATGCTGCGCCGCGCGGAAAACGGCCAGCGCCCAGCAGTCGAGGCCTACCGTGTCGGTCAGCGCTGGCTGGCCTACAGCGCCGTGGCCCTCGGCCAGGGCGAAGGCCAGCCGGCACAAGGTACGCTGCTGCTGGTGGTGGACCTGGCCCGCCTGCTCGATAGCCTGCCGCAATTGCCGGCCGAGCTGGGCCAGGTGCGCCTGCAGCAGCAGTTCGCCAACGCCCCCACCCAGCTCCTGCTACAACGTGGCCAGGCCGAAGCGGACAGCGTCCAGACCTTCGCCACTGGCAATCCGAATTGGCAACTGCTGTTCAGCCCTGGGCCGGCACTGGCCCAAGGTGGCGTGCCGCCGCTGATGCTCGGCCTCGCGGCGCTGCTGGCCCTGGGCGGCGCGCTGATCGGCCTGATTCTGCTGCGCGGCAGCCTGTTGCGACGCCTCGACAACGATGCAAGCCAGCTCAGGCAAATGCTCGAAGAACTCTCTGCGGGCAAAAACGTCAAAGCCTTCAGCCTGAGCCTGCCGGCACTCGACGGTCTGGCCCAGAGCCTGGCCCGTCTGCCACGCCGCAGCAGTGAAAGCGCCGCCGGCAGCGCCCCCGCAAAAGCAGCACCGGCGGCCACCGCCACTCAGCCCGCCTTCAGGCCCGCCGAGCTGGTCGACCCGCTGTTTCAGGACACCGATATCCTCGATATCGACATTCTCGATGAAGACCAGGATCTCCTGGGATTGGAGCAGAGCACCGCAATGACCACTAGCCAAAGCGCCCCGAAACTTCCCGCCGACATCTTCCGCGCCTACGACATCCGTGGCGTGGTGGGTGACACCCTGACCGCCGAATACGCCTACTGGATCGGTCGCGCCATCGGTTCGCAGAGCCTGGCCCAGGGTGAGCCCAAGGTCATCGTCGGCCGCGACGGCCGCCTCTCCGGCCCCGAGCTGCTGCAGCAACTGGTACAGGGCCTGCTCGATTGCGGCTGCGAAGTCACCGACATTGGCATGGTGCCCACCCCGGTGGTGTACTTCGCCGCCAACGTGCTGGAAGGCCGCTCGGCGGTGATGCTCACCGGCAGCCACAACCCGCCGGACTACAACGGCTTCAAGATCATCATCGCCGGCGACACCCTGGCCAACGAACAGATCCAGGCGCTCAAGCAGCGTCTCGACGACAACGACCTGGCCAGCGGCGTCGGCAGCGTGCAGCAGGTCGACGTGCTGCCGCGTTACTTCAAGACCATCCGCGACGACATCGCCCTGGCCAAGCCGCTCAAGGTGGTGGTGGACTGCGGCAATGGCGCCGCCGGGGTGATCGCGCCGCAACTGATCGAGGCGCTGGGCTGCAGCGTGACCCCGCTGTACTGCGATGTCGACGGCACCTTCCCCAACCACCATCCAGATCCGGGCAAACCGGAGAACCTGGTCGACCTGATCGCCCGGGTCAAGGCCGAGAAGGCCGACCTGGGCCTGGCCTTCGACGGCGACGGCGATCGTGTCGGCGTGGTGACCAACACCGGCAACATCGTCTACCCGGATCGCCTGCTGATGCTGTTCGCCAAGGACGTGGTCTCGCGCAATCCCGGTGCCGACATCATCTTCGACGTCAAATGCACCCGTCGCCTGACCCCGCTGATCAGCGGTTATGGCGGTCGCCCGGTGATGTGGAAGACCGGCCACTCGCTGATCAAGAAGAAGATGAAGGAAACCGGCGCCCTGTTGGCCGGGGAAATGAGCGGCCACATTTTCTTCAAGGAACGCTGGTACGGTTTCGACGACGGTATCTACAGTGCCGCGCGCCTGCTGGAAATCCTCAGCCAGGAAAAACGCGACGCCGAGCAGGTGTTCAGCGCCTTCCCCAGCGACATTTCCACGCCGGAAATCAACATCAAGGTCACCGAGCAGACCAAGTTCGGCATGATCGAACGCCTGCAGCGTGAAGGCCAATGGGGCGAAGCCAACCTCACCAGCATCGACGGTGTGCGCGTCGATTATCCCAAGGGCTGGGGCCTGATCCGCGCTTCCAACACCACGCCAGTGCTGGTGCTGCGCTTCGAGGCCGATACCCAGCAAGAGCTGGAGCGCATCCAGGATGTGTTCCGCGCCCAGTTGCTCAAGGTCGCCCCCGACCTGCAACTCCCCTTTTGATCGACCTGACTCAGGAGCCCCTGCATGACCCTCGAGCGTGACGCCGCCGCCCAGGTTGCCAAGGTACTGTCCGAAGCCCTGCCCTATATCCGCCGCTTCGTCGGCAAGACCCTGGTGATCAAGTACGGCGGCAACGCCATGGAGAGCGAGGAACTCAAGCAGGGCTTCGCCCGCGACATCGTGCTGATGAAAGCGGTGGGCATCAACCCGGTGGTGGTACACGGTGGCGGCCCGCAGATCGGCGACCTGCTCAAACGACTGTCCATCGAAAGCCACTTCATCGATGGCATGCGCGTCACCGACACCGCCACCATGGACGTGGTGGAAATGGTGCTCGGCGGCCAGGTCAACAAGAGCATCGTCAACCTGATCAACCAGCACGGTGGCAGCGCCATCGGCCTGACCGGCAAGGATGCCGGCCTGATCCGCGCGAAGAAGCTCAAGGTCAGCCGCCAGACGCCGGAAATGACCCAGCCGGAAATCATCGACATCGGCCATGTCGGCGAGGTCACCGGGGTCAATACCGAGCTGCTGAACATGCTGGTCAAGGGCGACTTCATCCCGGTCATCGCGCCCATCGGCGTCGGCCCGGATGGCGAGTCCTACAATATCAATGCCGACCTGGTGGCAGGCAAGGTGGCCGAAGCCTTGAAGGCCGAGAAACTGATGCTACTGACCAACATCGCCGGGTTGATGAACAAGCAGGGCGACGTGCTCACCGGCCTGACCACCGAGCAAGTCAACGAACTGATCGCCGACGGCACCATCTACGGCGGCATGCTGCCGAAGATCAAATGCGCCTTGGAGTCGGTGCAGGGTGGCGTCACCAGCGCGCACATCATCGATGGCCGGGTACCGAATGCCGTTCTGCTGGAGATCTTCACCGATACCGGCAACGGCACCATGATCAGCAACCGCAAGCGCCACTAAAAGCAAGCCGCGAATGCGGCTTCCTGATGCATCTCTCCCGCTTGCGGGAGAGGGCAAGGCGGCCGCCACGTCCCATACCCCGTCTAGGAAAGGAACACCAGGCGCTTACTGCTTGCGCTGGCCCCCACCAAACAGCTCAGCCAGACGCGCGCGATCAGCGGCGAAGTCCTTCTCGGCCTGTAAGCGCGACGCCTGATAGCGGTCGATGTCGCGCTGCAGGCGCTCCTGTTCATCCCTCAGACCGCTGATCTGCACCAGCAGATTTTCCGGCACCTGACGCCCGGCGCGCTCGTGCTCGGCCGCCTTGCCCTGCAGGTTGGCCTGCTGGGTACGCACCGACTGCAGGTTGCCACGCGCCACGCGGATCAAGCCATCCAGCTCGGAGAGCTTGCGCTCGCGCGCCCGATCGACGTCATCGAGATTGCTATACAGGCGCAGCAACTGCGCGTCGCTGCTGGCTCGCGCCTTCTCTGCCTGCATACGGGCGAACTCCTCCGGTGTCGGTGCCGGCGGGATCACCCGCAGCACGCGGCCGTGGTCGTTGAGCACCTCGTAGCCCTTGCCGATGAATTCCGGCGGCACGCCCTGGCGGCTGAGCACCGTCACCCCCTTGTCATCGACGTAGCGATACAGCTCGGCGGCCATCCCGGACAAGGGCAGGGTCAGGCTCAGCAGCAGCATATAGCGGGTCAGGCACGGTGCAGACATAAGGGCCACCTTGGTCTGGGGCTAGATTCCGTACTCGGCGCGGTAGGCTTCGACCGCCGGCAGATGTCGTTTGAGTTCAGCATCCCCTGCCAGATATTCCAAGACCTGCTCGAGCGAGACGATGCTCACCACGGGCATGCCGAAATCGCGCTCCACTTCCTGAATCGCCGAGAGCTCGCCTTGACCGCGTTCCTGGCGGTTCAGCGCGATCAGGGTACCGGCGGCCTGCGCGCCCTGGCTCTGGATGATCTGCATGACTTCGCGAATGGCGGTGCCGGCGGTGATCACGTCGTCGACTATCAGCACGCGACCCTTGAGCGGCGCGCCGACCAGGGTGCCACCTTCGCCATGATCCTTGGCTTCCTTGCGGTTGAAGCACCAGGGCAGGTCGCGCTGATGATGCTCGGCCAGTGCCACGGCAGTGGTCGCTGCCAACGGAATACCCTTGTAGGCCGGGCCGAACAGCACATCGAATTCGATGCCGCTGTCGACGATGGCAGCGGCGTAGAAACGCCCTAGCTGAGCCAGCGCCAGGCCGCTGTCGAACAGGCCGGCGTTGAAGAAATAGGGGCTGGTGCGCCCGGACTTGAGGGTGAACTGACCGAAACGCAGAACCCCACGTTCGATGGCGAAGCGAATGAAATCGCGCTGGTACGCTTGCATGAAAAAGTCCCGGACGGCACGGATTTAGCTAAATGAAGTGAGCTCGGGTATCATACACGCACGTGTTTTTGGGGGCCATTTATGCGGATCATCAGTGTGAACGTGAATGGTATTCAGGCTGCGGCCGAGCGAGGTTTGCTCAGTTGGCTACAAGCCCAGAATGCCGACGTGATCTGCCTGCAAGACACCCGTGCCTCCGCCTTTGAAATGGACGACCAAGCTTTCCAACTGGATGGCTATTTCCTCTATGCATGCGACGGCGAAGTGCCCAGCCAAGGTGGCGTGGCACTCTACTCGCGTTTGCAACCCAAGGCGGTGATCAGCGGCCTCGGCTTCGAGATGGCCGATCGCTACGGGCGCTACCTGCAGGCAGATTTCGACAAGGTCAGTATTGCCAGCCTACTCCTGCCCACCGGCCGGGATGGCGACGAGAGCTTGAATCAGAAATTCAAGTTCATGGACGACTTCACCCATTATCTGGACAAGCAACGGCGCAAGCGCCGCGAGTACATCTACTGTGGCTCGCTGCATGTTGCGCACCAGAAGCAGGACGTGAAGAACTGGCGCGACTGCCAGCAGTCGCCGGGTTTCCTGGCGCCGGAACGCGCCTGGATGGACGAAGTGGTCGGCAGCATGGGCTATGTCGATGCCTTGCGCGAAGTCAGCCGCGAAGGCGACCAGTTCAGTTGGTGGCCGGACAGCGAGCAGGCAGAAATGCTCAACCTGGGCTATCGCTTCGACTATCAGCTCCTCACGCCGGGCATGCGTCGCACCGTGCGCAGCGCCCGCCTGCCGCGCCAGCCGCGCTTCTCCCAGCATGCGCCGCTGATCGTCGATTACGACTGGATCCTCAGCATCTGATCTGCAGACATGAAAAAGCCGGCTGACCGCCGGCTTTTTTGTTGCACGCTCGCCTACTTCACCAGGCGCCAACTGAAGGGGTAGCGATAGGCCTTGCCCTCGTTGGCCTTGATACCAGCGATGATGGTCAGCACCAACGCCGCCAGGCCGACCAGCAACAACAGCGGAAAACCGATCACCACGATCATCAGCAAGAAGCACAGCGCCGCCGCCAGGGCGACGCTGATCTGAAAGTTCAGCGCCTCCTTGCCCTGCGCGTCGACGAAGGGATCCATGTCCTTCTTCACCTGCCAGACAATCAAGGGCCCGAGCAGATTGCCGAAGGGAAACACCAGCCCGAGAAAGGCGGCGAAGTGGCAGAACATCGCCCACTGACGCGCCTCCTGGCTCGGAACGGGTTGCGGTACCTGGAACTCTTCGCTCATGCGGCGTCTCCTTATGGCGCGATCGATCAGTCGACCAATGCGACACGTTGCAGTTCAAAGATCTCGTTCATGCCCTTCTGCGCCAGGGCCAGCATGGCGTTGAACTCCTCGGGCTGGAACGGCGCGCCTTCGGCGGTGCCCTGCACCTCGATGAAACCGCCAGCGTTGGTCATGACCACGTTGAGATCGGTTTCGGCCGCCGAGTCCTCCAGATAATCCAGATCCAGCACCGGTTCGCCCTGGTAGATACCCACCGAAACGGCGGCGATCATCTGCTTGAGCGGCTCACCCTTGAGCGCACCGCGCTTCTTCAGCACCTTCAGTGCGTCGATCAGCGCCACCATGGCTCCGGTGATCGATGCGGTACGGGTGCCACCGTCGGCCTGGATCACGTCGCAGTCGACATACAGGGTATTCTCGCCCAGCTTGCTCATGTCCAGCGCAGCACGTAGCGACCGGCCGATCAGACGCTGGATTTCCAGGGTGCGACCGCCCTGCTTGCCACGGCTGGCTTCACGCTGGTTACGCTCGCCGGTGGCGCGCGGCAGCATGCCGTACTCGGCGGTCAGCCAACCCTGGCCCTGGCCCTTGAGGAAGCGCGGCACGCCGGATTCGACGCTGACGGTGCAAATCACCTTGGTATCGCCGAACTCCACCAGTACCGAACCCTCGGCGTGCTTGGTGTAGTTGCGGGTGATGCGGATCGAGCGCAACTGATCGGCGGCGCGGCCACTGGGACGTTTCATCGAGCGATACCTACTTCGTTAAGTGAAAACAGCACGCATTATAGGGGCGGCAGGGCGCCACGACACGCCGAATTGGCCCTGGCAGACGGCGAGCAGGGGCATGCCGGATTGCCAGCGCATGAAATGGGCACTCGCCCTGGGCTACAATCCTGCGCTTTTCGAGCCGAATGTCCGCGAGGTATCCCCATGGTTCACAGCATGACGGCCTTTGCCCGCCACGAGCAGGCCACCGCCCACGGCACCCTGAGCTGGGAACTGCGCTCGGTCAATCATCGCTATCTGGAACCGCACCTGCGTCTGCCCGACGCCTTTCGCGACCTCGAAGGCGCGGTGCGTGAGGCCCTGCGCCAGGGCCTGTCGCGCGGCAAAGTGGAATGCACCTTGCGCTTCGCCGAAGAAAATGCCGGCAAAGCGCTGCAGGTCGACAACGAGCGCGCCCGCCAACTGATCGCCGCCGCCGAACAGGTAGCCGCCCTGATCCAGCAGCCGGCGCCGCTCAACCCACTGGAAGTGCTGGCCTGGCCTGGCGTGCTGGTGGCCGACTCGGCCGATCCGCAGGCCCTGAACGCTGCCGCCCTGACCCTGTTCGGCCAGGCGCTGGAAGAACTCAAGGCGGGCCGTGCCCGTGAAGGGGCGGAACTGGCCAAGCTGCTCAACGAACGCCTCGACGCCATCCTCGACGAAGTCGCCGCCCTGCGCGAACTGGTACCGCAGATGCTCGCCGGCCAGCGCACCAAGATTGAAACCCGCTTCGCCGAGATGCAGGCCGAACTCGACCCGCAGCGCCTGGAGCAGGAGCTGGTGCTGCTGGCGCAGAAGAGCGACGTGGCCGAGGAACTGGATCGTCTGAGCACCCATGTCAGCGAAGTGCGCCGCGTGCTCAAGGCCGGTGGCGCCGCCGGGCGGCGCCTGGACTTCCTGATGCAGGAACTCAACCGCGAGGCCAATACCCTCGGCTCCAAGGCCTTCGATCCGCGCAGTACCCAGGCAGCGGTCAACCTCAAGGTGCTGATCGAGCAGATGCGCGAGCAGGTGCAGAACATCGAGTAACGCCAGCCAGACGGCTGCTATCTTTCGTTCACCGTTTTTCAGGACGCTTTTCCATGGCCATCACCACCGGCACCCTCTATATCGTTTCCGCCCCCTCTGGCGCCGGCAAGACCAGCCTGGTCAAGGCGCTGATCGAGAGCGAACCGCAGATTCGCGTCTCGGTTTCGCACACCACCCGCGCCATGCGTCCGGGCGAGGTGGACGGGGTCAACTACCACTTCGTCGACCATGCACAGTTCAGCGCCATGATCGAGCGTAGCGAGTTTCTCGAGCACGCCCAGGTGTTCGACAACTTCTACGGCACCTCGCAGAAGTGGGTCGAACAGACCCTGGCCGAGGGCTTCGACCTGATCCTGGAAATCGACTGGCAGGGCGCGCAGCAGGTACGCAAGCTGATGCCGCAGGCCAGATCCATCTTCATCCTGCCACCGACCCAGGAAGCCCTGCGTCACCGCCTGACCAACCGCGGCCAGGACAGCGGCGAGATCATCGAGCGCCGCATGCGCGAAGCGGTCAGCGAAATGAGCCACTACGTCGAGTACGACTACCTGGTGATCAACGATGACTTCAACCATGCCCTGAGCGATCTGAAAGCCATCTTCCGCTGCAATCAGCTATGCCAGGCGCAGCAACAGCAACGCCACGCCGGTTTGCTCGGCGAGTTGTTGGCCTAAAAGCAGCGGCACGCTTCAAGCCACAAGCTGCAAGTAAAAGCAAGGCCGAATTGGCTTCTGCTTGTAGCTTGTCGCTTGCGGCTGCTTTACACTATTGAGTCCGCTCGCCCGCTCGGGCCAAGCTTATCCGCACATGTTACGAGGAACACCATGGCTCGCGTTACCGTCGAAGATTGCCTGGACAACGTTGATAACCGCTTCGAGCTGGTCATGCTCGCGACCAAGCGTTCGCGCCAGCTAGCCACCGGCGGCAAGGAGCCGAAAGTGGCTTGGGAAAACGACAAGCCCACCGTCGTCGCCCTGCGCGAGATCGCGGCTGGCCTGGTAGACGCCGAGATCGTCGCCCAGGAAGACATCGTCGAAGAAGAGCCGCTGTTCGCTGCCTTCGAGGAAGAGGCCAACGAGCCTCTGTAAGTCGATGATGCCGGGTCGAAGTTGCGCGGCGCATAGCCAAGCCGGTCATGAGGGAGGCACCCCATGGCTGGCATAGACGCTCTCGCCGACCGACTTTCGACCTACCTCGGCCATGACCAGGTCAACCTGGTGCGCCGAGCCTATTTCTACGCCGAACAGGCGCACGATGGGCAACGCCGCCGCAGCGGCGAAGCCTACGTGACCCATCCGCTGGCCGTGGCCAGCATCCTCGCCGACATGCACATGGATCATCAGAGCCTGATGGCCGCCATGCTGCACGACGTGATCGAAGACACCGGCATCGCCAAGGAAGCGCTCAACGCGCAGTTCGGCGAAACCGTGGCCGAACTGGTCGACGGGGTCAGCAAACTGACCCAGATGAACTTCGAGACCAAGGCCGAAGCGCAGGCCGAGAACTTCCAGAAGATGGCCATGGCCATGGCCCGCGACATTCGCGTGATTCTGGTCAAGCTCGCCGACCGCCTGCACAACATGCGCACCCTCGATGCCATGCCGCACGAGAAGAGCCGGCGCATCGCCAAGGAAACCCTGGAAATCTACGCCCCCATCGCCAACCGCCTGGGCATGCACAACATGCGCGTGGAGTTCGAGGATCTGGGCTTCAAGGCCATGCACCCGATGCGCTCCGAGCGCATCCGCGCCGCCGTGCGCCGCGCTCGGGGCAACCGCAAGGAGATCGTCGCCAAGATCGAGGAATCGATCCAGGCCTGCCTGCAACGCGAGGGCATGGAAGGCGAGGTGATCGGCCGCGAGAAGCACCTCTACAGCATCTACCAGAAGATGCGCGGCAAGCGTAAGGCGTTCAACGAGATCATGGACGTCTACGCCTTCCGTATCATCGTCGACAAGGTCGACACCTGCTACCGCGTGCTCGGCGCCGTGCACAACCTGTACAAGCCGCTGCCGGGGCGCTTCAAGGATTACATCGCGATTCCCAAGGCCAACGGCTACCAGTCGCTGCACACCACGCTGTTCGGCATGCACGGCGTGCCCATCGAGATCCAGATCCGCACGCGCGAGATGGAGGAGATGGCCAACAACGGCATCGCCGCGCACTGGCTGTACAAGTCCAACGATGACGATGTGCCCAAGGGCAATCACGCCCGTGCGCGGCAGTGGGTCAAGGGTGTACTCGAACTCCAGCAGAGAGCGGGTAATTCCCTGGAATTTATCGAGAGCGTGAAGATCGACCTGTTCCCGGACGAGGTCTACGTGTTCACGCCCAAGGGCCGCATCATGGAGCTGCCGAAAGGCTCCACCGCGGTCGACTTCGCCTACGCGGTGCACACCGACGTCGGCAATACCTGCATCGCCTGCCGCATCAACCGCCGTCTGGCGCCGCTGTCGCAGGCGCTGGAAAGCGGCTCGACGGTGGAAATCGTCACCGCCCCGGGCGCCCGCCCCAATCCGGCCTGGCTCAACTTCGTGGTCACCGGCAAGGCACGTACGCACATTCGCCACGCCCTCAAACAGCAGCGCCGCTCGGAATCCATCAGCCTCGGCGAACGCCTGCTAAACAAGGTGCTGGCCAGCTTCGACACACACCTGGAAAAGATCGCCCCGGAGCGCGTGCAAGCCGTGGTTGCCGAGTACCGCCAGGAAGTCTTCGAGGATCTGCTCGAGGACATCGGCCTGGGCAATCGCATGGCCTACGTGGTCGCCCGCCGTCTGCTGGCCGAGAGCGGCGATGCCCTGCCGAATAGCGAAGGGCCACTGGCGATCCGCGGCACCGAAGGCCTGGTGATGAGCTACGCCAAATGCTGCACACCAATCCCGGGCGACCCCATCGTCGGCTACCTGTCTGCCGGCAAGGGCATGGTGGTGCACATGGAAAGCTGCCGCAATATCGTCGACATCCGCCACAACCCGGAAAAATGCATCCAGCTCAACTGGGCCAAGGATGTCACCGGCGAATTCAACGTCGAGTTGCGCGTCGAGCTGGAGCACCAGCGCGGCCTGATCGCCCTGCTGGCCAGCAGCGTCAACGCCGCCGATGGCAATATCGAGAAGATCGGCATGGACGAGCGCGATGGCCGCATCAGCGTGGTACAACTGGTGATCAGCGTGCACGACCGCGTGCACCTGGCACGGGTGATCAAGAAGCTGCGCGCGCTCAAGGGCGTCACCCGCATCACTCGGGTACGCGCCTGACGACAGCGACCAGCCTCATGCTGCAAGCGACAAGCACGCGCTGCTTTCTTGAGCCCGCCATGTGCAATCTGTAGCCTGACAGCCGTCTTTACTTGCAGCTTGGAGCTTCCGGCTTGAGGCTGCCCTTTCAAGGAGTCATTCATGAGCAAGACCGTCATCAGCAGCGACAAGGCCCCCGCCGCCATCGGCACCTACTCCCAAGCGATCAAGGCCGGCAACACCGTCTACATGTCCGGGCAGATCCCGCTGGATCCGGCGAGCATGGAACTGGTGGAAGGTTTCGAGGCGCAGACCGTGCAGGTGTTCGAGAACCTCAAGGCCGTGGCCGAAGCAGCCGGTGGTTCGTTCAAGGACATCGTCAAGCTGAACATCTTCCTCACCGACCTGTCGCACTTCGCCAAGGTCAACGAGATCATGGGCCGTTACTTCGAGCAGCCCTACCCGGCCCGTGCCGCCATCGGCGTGGCCGCTCTGCCGCGCGGCGCGCAGGTGGAAATGGACGCCATCCTGGTGCTCGAATAAGCCCGGCGGCGGGGCTCAGGCCCCGCCTGTTCCCTCTTTATCTCCCATGCGGAGAGCATCATGCGCCTGATCACCCTGCTGTTGTGCAGCACCTTGTTGGTTGGCTGCGCCAGCAAACCGAACGACGATCCCAATGGCACCTGGATCAACCAGGCTGCCATCGATGCCGCGCGCGAAAGCGGCCATCTGCGCGAATCACTGCTGGCCTACGGCCCCAACCTCGAGTGGCATATCGATACCCGGCAACGGCAGGCGACCTACAGCAATGGCTTCGAGCTGGCCGAAGGCAACATCGAGCCGCTGGATCCCCTGCACTGGCAGGTGACCTTCTACGGCAACTACCGCGAGCAGCTCAGCATGCACGAGGGTCAACTCACTCAGGTTGCCAGCGATTACTGGCCAGAGCAGCAGTTCGTCCGGGTGCCGCCAGCCCAGGCTTCGTCGGCCCCGGGTAGCAATTTCGAGCAGGCCCTGTACCGCGCCTACCTGGGCGGCGACTGGATGATCGTGGAAGGCCCCGGCCAGGGCGGCCTGGTGCGCTTTGGCGCGGACGGCAGCCTGCAGGGCCTGCCCGGCGCCGAACGCTACGCGCTGTGCCTGGCCGGTGATTGCGCTGCCATGAGCGGTGACAACGACAGCATCTGGCTGCAACTGGGCGATCAGGGCAGCCCCTGGCTGTTCGTCCATGAGGGCAATCAGCTACGCATCTTCGAGGCGCAGAACCGTGCCCAGTTCGACGAGATGCCCGAGTACCAGCCCGGCCCGCAACGCTGGTTGCTCAAGCGCAAATGATCGCAGGCAGCGCGGCGCTCAGGCCGCGCTGCCGATCAACAACCAGAGCCCAAGGGCCGACAGCAGCACTCCACAGCCTCGATCCAGCCAGCGCACCTGGCGCTGCAACCAGGCTCGCCAGCGCCGATGACGCAGTAGCCGCACCAGGGCCAGATCCCACCCCAAGACCACCAGAGTCATCCACAGCATGGCCAATGCCAGGCCCCAGGCGGGCATTGCCGCTTCGCGCAGCACGCCAAACAACCCGGCATAGAACAAGGGCAGCTTGGGGTTGAGGCTGCTGGCCAGCAGGCCCTGACGCAGGCCGTGCCACCAGTTGCCTTGCGCCAGTTGCTCCGCCGACGACAACTGCAGCTCGCGCCTGGCGAACAGCGCCTGCATACCGAGCCAGATGAAATAACCGCCACCAACCGCCTGCAAGGCCCGCCAGAACGCTCCGCCCTGCCCCGGCAACATCCCCAGCGCGAGCAGCACCAGGATCATGCTCAGCAGGTTGGCCAGGGCGATACCGCTGGCGCAACCATCGGCCTGGCGCCGCCCCTCACCGAGCGCCGTACGGATCAGCAGAAAGAAATCCGGCCCCGGCGACAACAGCGCGGCGAAATGGGTGCCAGCCACCAACAGGAACAACGCGAACATCGCAAAATGACCTCCCTCTGAACAGGAGGTCAGTCTCGCCAGCCCCATGAGCCGCCGTCTTGGAGAAAACTCAGGTCTGCGCGGCGCGCCGGAACTGACCGGGGGTCACGCCAGTGAAACGCTTGAAGGTGCCGGAAAAATGCGCCTGATCGTAGAAGCCCAGGCCCAGGGCCACCGCCAGCGGCGCCTGGTCGCCCAGCAGCAGACGCTTGGCCTCGCGCACCCGGCGCTGCAACAGGTAGGTATGCGGCGGTACGCCATAGGCCTGGCGGAAAGCCTCGATCAGGTGACGCGGATGGCGTTGCACCAATGCCGCCAGTTGCTCAAGGGAAACCGCCTCGGCGTAATGCGCCTCCAGATAGTCGCGCACCCGCGCCGTCACCCCGCCATCACGCGCGGCGGGGCGTGCCGCACGCAAACCACCATGGCGCACGAACACCAGTTCCAGCACGGCCAGCAGCTCGCTTTCCAGGACCAGCGCATCACTGCGCTCGAATTCCCCGGCCAGGCGCGCCAGGGCAGCGGCAATGGCGCCATCATCGGCGGGATTGAGACAGTCAAAACCACCCGGCAGACGCTTGCGCCCGAGCAAGGCCGGCAGCCGCAACTCCTCCACATAGAGCATGCGGTAAACCAGGCGCGGCGACTCGGCATGACCGGTATGCGGCTCCTCGGGATTCATCAGCGACAGGGTGCCGGCCGGCAGAGCGTGGCGCTGACCGCGACACTGGTAGCCACCGACACCCTGGACGATGGCACCGATGGCGAAGGCATCGTGGCTGTGACGCCCGAACGGCTGTCCGGAGAAGTCGGCGTGAAACAGCTCCACACCGGGCAACCAGGGCTTGGCCAGCAGGCGGTTGGCGTCCACCCTCAGGCACCTTGCAGGATCGCGCTGTAGCCTTCGCGGTAGCTGGGATACTGCGGCGCCCAGCCCAGTGCGCGGGCGCGGGCGTTGCTGCAACGCTTGCTGCCGGCACGGCGCACGCGCTGCTCGTCGCTCCAGTGGCTAACACCCAGGCGCTCACGCAGCCAGGCCACCACCTCGTGCAGCGGCGCCGGCTCATCGTCCACGCCCAGGTAGCAGTCGGCCAGAGGCTCGCCACGACCATCGGCTTCGAGCAGATGAGCGAGCAGCCCGGCGGCGTCGTCGACATGGATGCGATTGCCGTACAGCGGCGGCGTCGCGTTGACCCGGTAGCCATTGCGCACCTGATTCAGCAACCACTGGCGGCCTGGGCCGTAGAGCCCGGTCAGGCGCACCGTGGTCGCTGGCAGACCGCTGTTCAGGGCGAGGCGTTCCGCCTCGCGCATGATCACAGCCGAGTAGCTCTGCGCCTCGGCCAGCGAATCCTCGTCGACCCACTCCCCCTCCTGCTGACCATAGACCCCGCTGCTGGACACGAAGAGCAGGCGCCGAGGTCGCTGTCCATGCGTGGCCAGCCAACTCAGCACATGGCGCAAGCCCTCGACGTATGCGGCGCGATAGCCGGCCTCGTCATGCTGGCTGGCAGCGGCGCAGTACACCAGGTAGTCCAGCTCAGCGGTCGGCCAGGCCGCTGGGCAGGTGGCCACCTGCAGGTCGCCCGGCACCGCATGAATGCCCGCCGGCAAGGCCGCGACGTTGCGCCGCAAGCCATGCACCACCCAGCCCTTGTCTTGCAGGCGCAATGCCAGGCGACTGCCTACGTCGCCGCAACCGGCTATCAGTACACGAGGAGATTCGAGCATCGGAGCGCCTCCCAAAAGCCCGAGGATAAAGGGCGCGGCCCGCAAGCGGCAAACTTCAGCGGCAAGGCCGAGCGAGTGTTACATTATCACTTTCACAAACAAGAATTAATTGCAATAATGCACCACTTTCCGCCGCACCTGTGCGACGGTCGACATTGCAATTCACCGTTCAGGTCCACCCCATGAAACCTACCGCTCTCAGCGCCAAGCCCTTCTCGTTCTTCCGTCGCACCCGCACGCTGGCCGCCTTCCTGCTCGGCATGGCCCTGCTGCCCGGTGGCACTGCATTCGCCGAAGAACCAGCCACGCCTGCTGCGGCTGCGACAGCGGCCGAAGCACCTGCCGCGAACGATGCTGCGCTGCCGGCAGCCGTATCGGCAGGCAATGCGGAGCTGGCCAGCAAACTGGAGGCGCTCGGCGCGGATGCCACGCCGCAGCAGATTCGTGAAACGACCCGCCAGACGCTGACCGAGCAGGGGGTGCCGGCCGAGGAGATCGAGAAGACACTGGAGGCCATGGCTCAGGCCGAGAATATCGGCGCAGGGCTGGACGATGCGGCACTCGAGGAGCCAGCCATGGCCCATGACCTCTCTCCCTGGGGCATGTACCAGGGCGCGGACGTAGTGGTCAAAGGGGTGATGATCGGCCTGATTCTCGCGTCCATCCTGACCTGGACCGTGTGGCTGGCGAAGACCGTCGAGCTGACCGTCGCCCGCCGTCGCCTGCGTCGCGAACTGCCGGTACTGAAAGCCGCGCGCACCCTGAAAGACGCCGGCAACAGCATGAACGGCGAGGCGTGCATCTCCCATCGCCTGGTGCAGGATGCTCTGGAGGAAGTGAAGCTATCCGGCAACGTGCAGGGCACCGATGGCATCAAGGAGCGCGTCAGCTTTCGCCTCGAGCGCCTGGTCGCCGCCTGCGGCAGGCAGATGAGCCAGGGCACCGGCGTGCTCGCCACCATCGGTTCCACCGCCCCCTTCGTCGGCCTGTTCGGCACCGTCTGGGGCATCATGAACAGCTTCATCGGCATCGCCAAGACCCAGACCACCAACCTCGCCGTGGTCGCCCCCGGCATCGCCGAAGCCCTGCTGGCCACCGCCCTGGGCCTGGTCGCGGCGATCCCGGCCGTGGTGATCTACAACGCCTTCGCCCGCTCCATCGCCAGCTACAAGGCCCAGGTCTCCGACGCCTCGGCACAGGTGCTGCTGCTGGTCAGCCGCGACCTCGACCACCTGCCGGGCGAGCGCCAGGCACCGCACATGGTCAAGGCAGGGTAAGCCATGGGCATTCATCTCAACGAGAGCGACGATCTGCAGGAAACGCACGAAATCAACGTGACGCCCTTCATCGACGTGATGCTGGTGCTGTTGATCATCTTCATGGTCGCCGCACCGCTGGCGACCGTGGACATCAAGGTGGATCTACCCGCCTCCACGGCCAAACCCGCGCCGCGTCCGGACAAGCCGATCTACCTGAGCATCAAGGAAGACCTCAGCCTGTATCTGGACAACGAGGTGGTCAGCGAGCAGCAGCTCGGCGCCGCCCTGGACAAGCTGACCCAGGCCGACAAGGACAAGACCATCTTCGTCCGTGGCGACAAGAAGGTCGATTACGGTCGCCTCATGGAAGTGATGGACGCCCTGCGTAGCGCGGGCTATCTGAAGATCGGCCTGGTAGGCCTGGAGACGGTCGGTAACTGATGGCCAATGTACGCAAGCTGTCCGGTTGGGGCCTCAGCCTGCTGGTGATTCTCGGCCTGCATGTGGCGATCGGACTATGGATGATGTTCTGGACGGTCAAGGCGCAGCCGCTGGAGTTGCCGCCTGCCGCCATGATGATCGAGCTGGAGCCACTGCCGGCTCCCGCCCCCGCGCCGGCGCCACCACCGCCGCCGGTACAACCGGAACCGGAGCCCGAGCCGCAGCCCAAGGTCGTCGAAGCGCCGAAGCCGAAGATCGCCCTGCCGCCCAAGCCGAAACCCAAGCCCAAGCCGCAGCCTCCGAAACCCAAGCCGCCGGAGCCCAAGCCTGTCAAACCGCAGGAGACCGAGAGCGTCAAGGAAACCGTCGCCCCGACAACCCCGGCGCCCAGCGACAGCAAACCGGCAGCACCGCAGGCCGCCGCCGCGAGTGCGCCGAGTGCGGCCGAACGCACCTGGCAGAGCGAGCTGTTCAACCACCTGGCGCGCTACAAGCGTTACCCGGAGGATGCGCGTCGTCGTGGCATCAAGGGCACCAATCGCCTGCGTTTCGTGGTCGATGCCAATGGCATGGTGCAGTCCTACAGCCTGGTCGGCAAATCCGGCAGCGCCTCGCTGGATCGCGCCACGCTGCAGACCATCCGTCGTGCCCAGCCGCTACCCAAGCCGCCAGCAGAGCTGCTGAACAACGGCACGCTGGAAATCATCGCGCCGTTCTCCTACTCGCTGGAACGACGCTGACGGCCGAGCGCCCAGGCATGCAGCCATGGGCGCTTGGTTCCATTGACTGCAACCGCTATGCTTGCGGCAGTCCAATGGAAAAATACTATGACCCTCACCGAACTGCGCTACATCGTCACCCTCGCTCAGGAGCAGCATTTCGGCCGCGCGGCCGAGCGTTGCCACGTCAGCCAGCCGACCCTGTCGGTGGGCGTGAAGAAGCTCGAGGACGAACTCGGCGTGCTGATCTTCGAGCGTAGCAAGAGCGCGGTGCGCCTGACGCCAGTGGGCGAAGGCATCGTCACCCAGGCACAGAAGGTACTGGAGCAAGCGCAAGGCATCCGCGAACTGGCCCAAGCCGGCAAGAACCAGCTAGCCGCGCCGCTGCGCATCGGCGCCATCTATACCGTTGGCCCCTACCTGTTCCCGCACCTGATTCCGCAACTGCACCGGGTCGCCCCGGACATGCCGTTGTACATCGAGGAAAACTTCACCCACATACTGCGCGACAAGCTGCGCACGGGTGAACTGGACGCCATCATCATCGCCCTGCCCTTCCAGGAAGCCGATGTCCTGACCAAGCCGCTGTACGACGAGCCCTTCTTCGCCCTGCTGCCCGCCGGCCACCCCTGGGCGAAGATGGACAGCATCGACACCAAGCTGCTCAACGACAAGAGCCTGCTGCTGCTGGGCGAAGGCCACTGCTTCCGCGACCAGGTGCTGGAGGCCTGCCCCTCGCTACGCAAGGGTGGCGACGAGCACGCCAAGCACACCACGGTGGAGTCCAGCTCGCTGGAAACCATCCGCCACATGGTCGCCTCCGGCCTCGGCGTGTCGATCCTGCCGTTCTCGGCGGTGGACAGCCACCATTACGCCCCTGGGGTGATCGAAGTACGCCCGCTCAGCGCGCCCGTGCCCTTCCGCACCGTGGCCATCGCCTGGCGCGCCAGCTTCCCACGGCCCAACGCCATCGAAGTGCTGGCCGACTCCGTGCGCCTGTGCTCGGTCGCCCGCCC
This sequence comes from Pseudomonas sp. GOM7, assembly GCF_026723825.1. Lineage (NCBI taxonomy): Bacteria > Pseudomonadati > Pseudomonadota > Gammaproteobacteria > Pseudomonadales > Pseudomonadaceae > Pseudomonas > Pseudomonas sp. GOM7. The sequence continues at coordinate 5,177,114 of NZ_CP113519.1, forward strand.
ACAGGCCAAGAGCGCCTGAGGCTGGCGTGAGCGAACTGGCGACGGTACCGGTCACTGCGCTCAAGGGCGTGGGCGCCGCCCTGGCGGAAAAGCTCGCCAAGGTGGGCCTGGAAAACCTGCAGGACGTGCTCTTCCACCTGCCGCTGCGCTATCAGGATCGCACCCGCATCACCCCCATCGGCGCCCTCCGCCCAGGCCAGGATGCAGTGGTCGAAGGCATGGTCGCCGGGGCCGATGTGGTCATGGGTCGCCGCCGCAGCCTGCTGGTGCGCTTGCAGGACGGCAGCGGTACCCTGAGCCTGCGCTTCTTCCACTTCAGCCAGGCGCAGAAGGATGGCCTGAAACGCGGCACCACCCTGCGCTGCTACGGCGAGGTGCGTCCGGGCGCCACCGGCCTGGAGATCTATCACCCGGAATACCGCGCGCAGAATGGCGACGAACCGGCCCCGGTAGAACAGAGCCTGACCCCCATCTACCCCACTACCGAAGGCCTCACCCAACAGCGTCTGCGCCAGCTCAGCCAGCAAGCCCTGGCGCGGCTCGGCCCACGCAGCCTGCCGGACTGGCTGCCCGACCAGCTAGCCCGCGATTACCGCCTGGCACCGCTGGATGAAGCCATTCGCTACCTGCACCGGCCACCGCCGGACGCCGATGTCGAAGAGCTTGCCGAAGGCCGTCACTGGGCCCAGCACCGCCTGGCGTTCGAGGAGTTGCTGACCCATCAGCTTTCCCTGCAACGCCTGCGCGAGCAGGTGCGCACCCAGCAGGCTCCGGCGCTGCCGGCGGCGCAGAAACTGCCCCGGCAGTTCCTCGATAACCTCGGCTTCGCCCCCACCGGCGCGCAGCAGCGGGTCGGCGCCGAGATCGCCTATGACCTGGCGCAGAGCGAGCCCATGCTGCGCCTGGTGCAAGGCGACGTCGGCGCCGGCAAGACCGTGGTCGCCGCACTGGCCGCCCTGCAGGCGCTGGAGGCCGGCTATCAGGTGGCGCTGATGGCACCCACCGAGATCCTCGCCGAGCAGCACTTTCTCAACTTCAGCAAATGGCTCGCGCCGCTTGGCCTGGAGGTCGCCTGGCTGGCCGGCAAGCTCAAGGGCAAGGCCCGCGCAGCGGCTCTGGAGCAGATCGCAGGCGGCTGCCCCATGGTGGTCGGCACCCATGCGCTGTTTCAGGACGAGGTGAAATTCAAGCGGCTGGCACTGGTGATCATCGACGAGCAGCACCGCTTCGGCGTGCAACAGCGTCTGGCCCTGCGCCAGAAAGGCATCGACGGGCGCCTGTGCCCACATCAGTTGATCATGACCGCCACGCCCATCCCGCGTACGCTGGCCATGAGCGCCTACGCCGACCTGGACACCTCGATCCTCGACGAACTGCCCCCTGGTCGTACCCCGGTGAATACCCTGGTGATCGCCGATAGCCGTCGCATCGAAGTCATCGAGCGAGTGCGCAATGCCTGCCGCCAGGGGCGCCAGGCCTACTGGGTATGCACCCTGATCGAGGAATCCGAGGAGCTGACCTGCCAGGCCGCGGAAACCAGTTTCGAGGAGCTTTCCGCCGCCCTCGGCGAGTTGCGCGTGGGCCTGATTCACGGGCGCATGAAGCCGGCTGAGAAGGCGGCGGTGATGGACGAATTCAAGCAAGGCCACCTGCAGTTGCTGGTGGCCACCACGGTGATCGAGGTGGGCGTGGACGTGCCCAACGCCAGCCTGATGATCATCGAGAACCCGGAGCGCCTGGGCCTGGCCCAGTTGCACCAGCTACGTGGGCGGGTCGGCCGGGGTAGCGCCGCCAGCCATTGCGTGCTGCTCTATCACGCGCCGCTGTCGCAACTGGGCCGCGAACGCCTGGCGATCATGCGCGAGACCACCGATGGTTTCGTCATCGCCGAGAAGGATCTGGAACTGCGCGGCCCCGGGGAAATGCTCGGTACACGCCAGACCGGCCTGCTGCAATTCAAGGTCGCCGACCTGATGCGCGACGCCGATCTGCTGCCGGCCGTGCGTGACGCCGCCCAGGCCCTGATGGAACATTGGCCGCAACATGTGGCGCCGCTGCTGGAACGCTGGTTGCGTCACGGCCAACAATACGGTCAAGTGTGACATTCTTCACAATACGCCCGTCGCCACGAAACTGTGCGCACCTGCCCACTGGTTATACTTCGGGCAGACGCGCCAACGCTGGATATCGATATGACTGAAGCCGCTTTCGCTCCCGACGCCTCACTGCAACCGCCTGCCATGATCGTGCAACTGCTGGAAAAGCTCGCCCTGCCCTACCAGGTCATCACGGAGCGCCCTGGCCTGCCGGCCGAGGCACGCGTCCAGGCGGTACTGCTGGAGGACGCCGTCGGCGCCCTGCTGGTGCTCTATCCGCGCAGTCAGTTGCTCGACCTGGCGCGCCTGGCCGAACTCACCGGGCGCCAGCTCACCGCCGTGCGCCCGGAACGCCTGGAGCGCATGCTGGGAAAGCATGCCCTGGCGCTGCTGCCCGGCCTGCCACCCCTGACCAGTTCGCCTTGCCTGTATGAAGAGCGCCTGTTGCAAGCGCCCAAGCTGCTGGTCGACTCCGGCCAGCCCGGCGTACTGCTGGAGATCCCCACGGAAGCCTTCAAGACCCTGCTCAGCAAGGCCAGCGCCGCACGTTTCGGCGAGCCCGTCAGTGCCATTCGCCTGAACCTCGACCGCCCCGACGATGACCGCGCCGAGATCACCCAGGCGGTACAGGCCTTCACCGCACGCCGCATCCAGCAGCGCCTGGAAGAAACCATCGAGATTCCGCCGCTGGCGGAAACCGCACAGAAGATCATCAAGCTGCGCGTCGACCCCAATGCCACGGTGGATGACATCACCGGCGTGGTCGAGACCGATCCGGCGCTGGCGGCACAGGTGGTGAGCTGGGCCGCTTCGCCCTACTACGCGGCCCCCGGCAAGATCCGCTCGGTGGAGGACGCCATCGTCCGCGTACTGGGTTTCGACCTGGTGATCAACCTGGCCCTGGGCCTGGCGCTAGGCAAGACCCTGAGCCTGCCCAAGGATCAACCGCAACAGGCCACCCCCTACTGGCAACAGGCGATCTACACCGCCGCCGTGATCGAGGGCCTGACCCGGGCTCTACCCCGCGCGCAACGCCCGGAGGCAGGCCTGACCTACCTCGCTGGCCTGCTGCACAACTTCGGCTATCTGGTGCTGGCGCATGTCTTTCCGCCGCACTTCTCGCTGATCTGCCGTCACCTGGAGGTCAATCCGCACCTGTCGCACAGCCATGTCGAGCAGCACCTGCTGGGCATCACCCGCGAGCAGATCGGCGCCTGGCTGATGCGCCACTGGGACATGCCCGAAGAGCTGTCCTGCGCCCTGCGTTTCCAGCACGACCCGAGCTACGCCGGGGACAACGCCGCGTTCGCCAACCTGGTGTGCCTGGCCGTGAGCCTGCTGCGCAATCGCGGTATCGGCGCCGGCCCACGCGGCGAGATTCCCGAGGAACTGTTCGAGGCCCTCGGCCTGAGCCGGGAAAAAGCCGAAGACGCCGTGAACAAGGTGCTCAGTGCCGAAGCGGCGCTGCGCGAACTGGCTGCGCAGTTCCCCACGCACTGAAGCCTGCCGCCACGAAGGTACGTAAGGCGTACTCGGCTTTGGCCTCCTGCGTCGCCTGCATCCATGCAGTGCCGCAGGGCGCACCGGGCAGCGCGCCATTTGTGGAGTATTGGACAGGAGTCGTGGCGCCGAACTCGGCATGGCCAGGCGGACTGTTCGCTACGAACGACCGGCGTTCCAGTCCGCCCTACGGCTTGCTCACCGTCTTGCGTAGCTGCTCGCGCCGCTCGCCGAATAGTTCCGGCATGGTCTGCAGGCTGGCCGCAAGCAATGCCTGTACCTCGGGCTGCTCATACAGCGCCGCATAGGCGGCCAACTGGTCGCTGGGCATCTGCCGATAGGCAAAGAGCATGAAGGATTCCACCGCCTGCGCACTGGACTGGTGGATGGCTTCGGCCTGCGCTTGCGTGCGCTCCTGCAGACTTTGCTCGTCCAGATCCTCGCCGCGCGCCAGGAGCGCCAGCAGGGCCTGGGTCTTGCCCACCTCGTAACGCAGCAGGCTGGCCAGTTCGGAGGTATGGGCGGCCTGGTCGAGGCGCTGGATCAACGCCAGTCGTGCGCCTCGCACCGGCTGTTGCCGCAGACGTTCGCGGTAGGCGGCCAGTGCCTCGGGTTGCTCGCCCACTTCGCGTTCGGCCTCAGTGAAACGCTGTGCCAACTCGCCACCAAGTGCGGCCTGGGCCTGCTCAAGCTGTGCCAACTCGAAGCGCACGGCAAGACGCTCGGCCAGTTGCCGGCAAAGCGCCTGTGGGTCGAAGAGGGTCTGCAGGAGCGCATGTTGCGCGGCATCCTGGCCGTGCGACAGCATGGGCGCGCTCTGCTCGCAGAGCAGTTGAATGCCCGCCAGCTCGAAGACGCGCAACATGGCAGGCGCCGAGACGGGCTCGGCACGCGCCAGGCAGGCCGATAGCAACAGGCAGGGCAGGAGCAGGGAGCGCATGATCGAGGCTTCTCGCAGGAACCTGCAGGCAGCCTAGACAATGCCCGGCCTGACGACCAGTCAAGCGGCCTTTTTCGCCGAACCGGCCTTCTTCTTGGGCATCAGGTACTTGGTCAGGCCCTGGAACCACATGACCAATGCCGGGTTGCCCTGAATCTGGATGTCCTTGTTCTGGATGCCCTGCATGAACGCCAGTTGCTTGTTCTTCGCGGTCATGGTGGCGAAGCCGAAGGGGGCGTCCTTGAAGCCGATGGCGAAAGCCGGCTCATTGGCCACGCCACGCTTGCTGCTGACCCGCTGGTTCTTGACGATGTAGTGACGTGCCAGCTTGCCGTCCAGGGTGTGCAACTGGAATACCAGATCACGCCCTTCCAGTTGCTGCTGGAAAGCAGGGTTGTCACGGCTGGCCTTGGCCATCAGCCGGCCCAGCATCCAAAGAAGAAAACGAAATTTCATGCGCAGGCCTCAGGAAACGAAGAGGATGATGGCGCATTGTAGTGTCTTGAACGCCGAACTACAGCCTGCCCAAAGAACGGCTTGCCCGAACCCTTGCTCACCTCTGACCTGCCGCCTAAGGTGACAGACATCCTCCCCATCCGCGTGCAGGTTCCATGCTGAGCGTTCATTATCAGGTCATTCAGGATCACCAGAGCGAATACCCTGAGCCCATTCATTTCGTGAAGGGCACGCGGTTGATCCTGGGCGAGCGCTACGAGGGGCCGGAAGGCTGGGAGGACTGGCGGTTCTGCACGGCACCTGGACAGAAAGGCGGCTGGGTTCCCCTGCAAATTCTCGACAGGATCGATGAGCACTGTGCTCGCGCCCGCGAGGATTACACGGCCAGGGAACTGGATGTGCGCATCGGGGAGCGGCTCATCGGCAGCCGCCATCTGAACGGCTGGGTCTGGTGCGAAAAGCTGGGCAGTCAGGCGTCCGGCTGGGTGCCGCTGGCGAACCTGCGCGAAATCACGCCCTGAAACACGACGCCCTGCAACCGCCTCCACCGACAGGAAGCGCTTGCAGGGCGCCTTGCCTAACGGCCTGCCGAAGCCTGGCTCGTCAGTTGACCGCATCCTTGAGGGATTTTCCCGGCTTGAAGGCCACGGTGTTACTGGCCTTGATCTTCACCGGCTGGCCGGTTTGCGGGTTCTTGCCCGTGCGGGCACCGCGATGACGCTGGACGAATGTGCCGAAGCCCACCAGAGTCACGCTGTCCTTGCGGTTCAGCGCATTGGTGATCTCTTCGAGTACGGCGTTGAGTACACGATTGGCCTGATCCTTGGTCAGGTCAGCCTTCTCGGCAATGGCGGCGGCGAGTTCCGGTTTACGCATAAGTGCCTCTTTGACGGTTTTTTGTTGTTGTGTCCGTGCTGTTCTTCAGAACAGCGCCCAAGGCGCCGCAACAGCTCTGCGCTGCGGCAGACGCAAGCAGAATGGCACGCCAGTTCGCCCGGCGCCAGTACCCCGCCAGGCATTACAGGCCGATTTTCGTGGCGTATCCGACAGAACGCCCGGTATTTAGGCCAACAGCGCTGGCAACTCCTTGTTCAAGGCCAGTTTCTCCTGCACGGCAGCCCCGGTCAGGGCGTAGCCAAGCAGTGCACCGGCGGCATCTCGACATAGCGCCTTGATATCCGCGCCGCTGCCGTCGATCGTCCACTCGCCCTGGCTGCCATGGGGAGGGGGCGACACCACCAGCGGGCAGGCCGGGGTCTTCACCGTCACCGGCATGGGGCCGTAGGCCACCGCAGTCGGCTCGCCGGCCAGGGTCTTGGCCAGGGCCCGCGCGCAATTCATCAACGGCATGACGTAGAGCAGGTTGAGGCCATCGACCTCGGCGCAATCACCCAGGGCGAAGATATTGGCGTGCGAGGTGCGCAATTGCCGATCCACCATCACCCCACGGTTGATGTCCAGGCCAGCCGCTGCGGCCAGCGCGGTACGCGGACGCAGGCCGACGGCGGACACCACCAGGTCGCAGTCGATCAGCGTACCGTCGGACAGATGTGCCTGCAGCGCCTCGCCCTGGTGCTGCAGGCTGGCCAGGGTCGGGCCGAGATGAAAACGTGTGCCCAGCCCTTCCAGCCCAGCCTGTACGGCAGCAGCCGCGGCCGGATGCAGCAGGCCCGGCATCACCTGCTCGCAAGGCGCCACCACGTCGACATCCAGCCCCCCCAGGCGCAGGTCGTTGGCGAACTCGCAGCCGATCAGCCCGGCCCCAAGGATCAGCACGCGGCGCTTGCCTGCCGCGGCTGCACGGAAGCGTGCGTAGTCCTCGAGGTCGTTGATGGGAAAGATGGCGTCCTCGGCATCACCGGCCACCGGCACGCGGATCGGCTCGGCGCCCCAGGCCAGCACCAGGTCGCGGTAAGGCACGGCTTCCTCGCCGATCCACAGGCGCTTGTGGCCCGGGTCGATGCCGGTGATACGGGTATGGGTGCGGATCTCGGCCTTGAGCTGCTCGGCCATGGCGCCGGCCTCGGCCATCACCAGGCCGTCGGCATCCTTGTTCTTGCCGAAGCCGGTGGACAGCATGGGCTTGGAGTAGGAGCGGCCGTCATCGGCGCTGATCAGCAGCAGCGGCGTCTCGCTGTCGAGCTTGCGCCATTCCTTGGCCAGGTTGTAACCGGCCAGGCCGGTACCGACGATGACGACAGGTGCACTCATGGGGGTGATTCCTCACTGCGAAAACGACGCGACGGCCTGCAGGCCGTCGCCATTGATCCGTTGCTCATGCCAGCTCGCCGTGCTCAGACGATCTCGATCATCTCGAAGTCGACCTTGCCCACGCCGCAGTCCGGGCACACCCAGTCGGCGGGCACGTCTTCCCAGGCCGTGCCGGGCGCGATGCCCTCCTCGGGCAGGCCCAGGGCCTCGTCGTAGATGAAACCGCAGACGATGCATTGCCATTTGCGCATGGTTCAGGTCTCCCCGGAAGCTGGCGCATCACACCCTACTGGATCGTGCGCCGGCTGGCCAGATCAGCGCCGGCCGGCCAGTCGGAGGTTGGGTATGACCAGCATAGGGTCTGTGCCGTTTCGACGCGAGTCATGCGCGAAACGACAACAGCCCCTAGCCCATCAGCCTGCGAGCATGCGCCCGGTCTCTTCCAGGTTGATGTGCCACTGCAGCGCTTCGCGCAGGATGTGCGGCGTGTGGCCACCCCGTTGGCAGGCACGCTCGAAGTAGTCGTTCAGTGCGGCGCGGAAGTCCGGGTGCACGCAATTGTCGATGATCGCCCGGGCGCGCTCGCGCGGCGCCAGACCCCGCAGGTCGGCCAGGCCCTGCTCGGTGACGAGGATATCGACGTCATGCTCGCTATGATCGACATGGCTGACCATGGGCACCACGCTGGAGATCGCCCCGGCCTTGGCGATGGACTTGGTGACGAAGATCGCCAGGTGGGCGTTGCGGGCGAAATCGCCACTGCCACCGATGCCGTTCATCATCCGCGTGCCGCCGACGTGGGTGGAGTTGACGTTGCCGTACAGGTCGAACTCCAGCGCCGTGTTGATGCCGATGATGCCCAGGCGCCGCACCACCTCGGGGTGATTGGAGATTTCCTGCGGGCGCAGCACCAACTTGTCCTTGTAGCGCTCCAGGTTACCGAACACATCGGCATTGCGCCGCGCCGAGAGGGTGATCGAGCTGCCCGAGGCGAAGGCCAGCTTGCCGGCATCGAACAGGTCGAAGGTGGAGTCCTGCAGCACCTCGGAGTACATGCTCAGGCCCTCGAACGGCGAGTCGATCAGGCCACACATCACCGCATTGGCGATGGAGCCGATGCCGGCCTGCAGCGGGCCGAGGCTGTTGCTCATGCGCCCGGCGTTCACTTCGCGCTTGAAGAAGTCGATCAGGTGGTCGGCAATGGCCTGGGTTTCGCAGTCCGGCGGCAGCACGGTGGAGGGCGAGTCCGGCTGCTCGCTGATGACGATGGCGGCGATCTTCTCCGCCGGGATGGGGATGGCGGTGGCGCCGATGCGGTCGTCCACCCGGGTCAACGGGATGGGCGTGCGGGTCGGCCGGTAGGTGGGAATGTAGATGTCGTGCAGGCCTTCGAGATTGGCGTTGTGCGCCAGGTTGATCTCGACGATCACACGCTCGGCGAAAATGGCGAAGCTGGCCGAGTTGCCCACCGAGGTGGTCGGTACGATATGGCCCTGCTCGGTGATAGCCAGCGCCTCGATCACGGCGATATCGGGCTTCTTGAGCTGGTGGTTGCGCAGTTGCTCAACGGTTTCCGACAGGTGCTGGTCGATGAACATGACGCGGCCGTCGTTGATCGCCTTGCGCAGCGTGGCATCGACCTGGAACGGCATGCGCCGGGCCAGCACGCCGGCCTCGGTGAGTTGCTTGTCGAGGTCGTTACCGAGGCTCGCGCCGGTCATCAGGCTGATGCTCAGCGGCTGCTGGCGGGCACGTTCGGCCAGCGCCAGCGGTACCGCCTTGGCTTCGCCTGCGCGGGTGAAACCGCTCATGCCGACGGTCATGCCGTCCTCGATCAGGGCGGCCGCTTCGGCCGCCGTCATCACCTTGTCCAACAGCGCAGGCAGCCGCACACGATCACAATGCATCGGAAAAACCTCGAAAGGCAGGGTCGGAAAGAGCGGCAGTCTAGAGCCGCGAACCGCCTTCGCATGCTCGACCAAGGTCGCATTGATGGCTCTAGGGCGCGCCTTTCGTCGGATTCAGTCAGCCCCGCACCAAAGCCAGGCAGGTGCCTGGCTTTGGTGCGGGGCCAAGAGAGTCGCGCCAGTGCAATGCCCATCATTCAGGCACTCGGACGTAGCTGGCACCGGACTTGCTGCCCGAACTCACTCGGCTCGGACACGCAGCCGCGCCAGACGACGCGACGCTGCGCGATGAGCCTCCTCGATGAACAGATGCAGGGCACCTGTGACGGTGCCTGGATGGGAGATTGGGATGCGCCCGGAAGTCGTTCTGCTGCTCGGCGCCAGCTTCTGGGGCCTGGGCTGGATGCCCCTGGAACACCTGGCCAGACAGGGACTGCTCGGCATGCCGGTGGTGGTCTACAGCTACAGCCTGCTATGCCTGCTGGCCGTGCCGGTGCTGCTGGCTCAGCAACGCGCCTGGTGGCCGCAGCGGCGCGCCCTGGCGGTGGTCTGTCTGTGTGGCGGCTGGGCCACTGCCGGACTGGTCGGTGCCCTGTCCGAAGGCGACGTGGTACGCGCCATGCTGCTGTTCTACCTGGCGCCGGTATGGAGCCTGCTGGGCAGCCGCCTGCTGCTCGGCGAACGGCTCAATGCCAGTCGCTGCGGCGCGGTGCTGCTGGCCATATGCGGCATCACCCTGACCCTGGGCATCGATGCCGACACCTTCCGTCCGCTGCAAGGCAGTGACTGGCTGGCGTTGTCAGCCGGCATCGCCTTCGCCGCCAACAACCTGGCCACCCGCTCCGCCGGGCAGGTTCCACTGGCCAGCAAGACGCTCGCCGCCTTCGTCGGGGCGGCGCTCAGCGGTGGGCTGTTCTGCTTGCTGCAGGAGATCGCGCTGCCGGCGGTGGCCCCCATGCAGTGGCTGCAGCTTGGCCTGTTCGGGGTGTTCTGGCTGATCGCCATGTGTGCCGCGCAATATGGCTTCAGCCACGTCGAAACCAGCCGCGCGGCGGTGCTGGTGCTGGTCGAACTGGTGGTCGCGGTACTGACCGCCGCGGCCTTCGGCGAGCGCCAGTTGGGGCCGGGCGAATGGTTCGGCGGCGCCCTGGTGCTGATCGCCGCGCTGCTCGCTGAACGGCCTTCGCGCCCCGTAGCTGCCGTGGGCTGCGAGGCCAAACCATGACCACTTCGCTGTGAGATTGCCCCGCAGCGCTAGCACCACCCTGAAACGCGGTGCGCCCGGACGAACCGGGCGCTGCGGTACTGCCTACCAGGCCTAGAATGCCAGACCGACGCGCAGGCCCACCTGCTCCTGCTTGAGCTTGCTGCGCTCGGCCAGCTCGCTGTTGCTGTCCAGCTCGTAGCGCGTCTGGGTGTAGTACAGGCTGGTGCTGATCGGGACATTGTTGATGCCCTTGTTCCACAGCATGGTCAGCTCGCCATAAGGGTTGACCTTGTCCTTGAGATCCACCGAGTCACTGTCGCCATCGACCTTCAGACGTGCCTCGGAGTTGATCGAGTAGCGTGCCCCGACCTCCAGGCGCAGGGTGTAGTTCGGCGTCAGGTAGTTGTAGCCCAAACCCGCCTTGGCGAAGGGCGACTTGCTGGTGAGCTTGACGTTGCTGTCGAACGGGCCGACGTCATCCTGCTCGATGCGCCCCCAGTCATAACCGCCGCCGACGATCAGGTCGACGTAATTGTTGGTGCTCAGTGCCGCACGCAGGCCAAGGTCGATATCGGCCCGCGCGGACTTGTATTCGACATCATCCTTGTCGCGGTACTGGCCTTCGATGCCGGCCTGGTAGATGAAGCCTTCCTGCCCCGTCAGCTTGTTGCCGAAGTGGTAGAACAGGCCGCCCTGGTTGAGGCGTTCCTTGTCGCTGTCGTCATCCACGGTGAGTTTGTACTGGTTGTGCGAGGCGATCACGCCGAAGGTGGAGATCGGGTCGGTGACCGAATCGGCATAGGCCTGCGAGGCGCCCGCCAGGCACAGGGCAAGAGTCGCTTTCGGGGTCATTCTGGTCAGTTGCATGGCTATATCCTTGGCAATGAGTGAATAACGCCGCTCACCAAAATGGTGCGACGCAAACTCCTAGACTGCCCCAGGCGACTGCGATTCGGTAAATACGATGAGTGGTTGCGAAACTGAACGAGGCCTGACACCAGACGCTTCGCATGGGAGGAATCGAGCAAAAGGAGGTCGCCTGCCACCGTCCGAGCGAGCGGTGGCAGGCGCAGTCAATCGATCTTCAGCACCTTGGCCAGCACCACCTTCGGCCCCTTCATCTTCTTGACGATGATGCGCAGACCCTCGGTCTCCAGCACCTCTTCTTCCTCGGGCATGCGCTTGAGGCTGTCGTAGATCAGCCCGGCGAGGGTTTCGGCCTCGATATGGTCGAGGTCGACGCCGAGCAGGCGCTCGATCTTCGCCAGCGGCGTATCACCACGCACCAGCAGCTTGCCTGGCTGGTAGGCGAGGATGCCGCGCTCGGCCTTGCGGTGTTCATCCTGAATGTCGCCGACCAGCGCCTCGAGCACATCCTCCATGGTCAGGTAGCCGATCACCTTGCCATCAGCTTCCTCGACCAGAGCGAAGTGCGCGCCGCCCTGGCGGAAGCGCTCGAGCAACTGCGACAACGGCAGGTGGCGGCTGACCCGTTCCAGCGGGTGCATCAGATCCGCCAGCTTGAGCGCCGAAGGCAGCATCTCCAGCAGCGACAACTGCAGCAACAGATCCTTGATGTGCAGTACGCCGACGAACTCGCCCTTGCTCTCGTCGAAGATCGGGTAGCGGCTGTACTTGTGTCGGCGGAAGGTGGTGAACACCTGATCGAGGCTGGCATTGACTTCCAGATAGACCAGATCCTCGCGCGAGTTGGCCCAGTCCACCACTTCCAGCTCGCCAAGCTCCACCGCCGAGGCCAGCACGCGCATGTCCTGATCGCTGTCATTGCTGGCGCGGCTGGAGTGCAGGATCAGCTTGAGCTCATCGCGGCTGTAGTGATGCTCATGGTGCGGCCCCGGCTCACCTTGCCCGGCGATGCGCAGAATGGCGTTGGCACTGGCATTGAGCACGAAGATCGCCGGGTACATCAGCCAGTAGAAGGCGTACAGCGGCGCCGCCGTCCACAGCGAGAGCAGCTCCGGCTTGCGGATAGCCCAGGACTTGGGCGCCAGTTCACCGATGACGATGTGCAGGTAGGAAATGATCGAGAACGCGGTGAAGAAGGCGATGCCATGCACCAGCTTGGGCGATTCGATACCCAGAGCACCGAGCAACGGCGTGAGCAGCTCGGCGAAGGCCGGCTCACCGACCCAGCCCAGGCCCAGCGACGCCAGGGTGATACCCAACTGACAGGCGGAGAGGTAAGCATCCATCTGGTTGTGCACGGTGCGCAGGATACGCCCACGCCAGCCATGGGCCTCGGCCAGGCTATCCACCTTGGTGGAACGCAAGCGCACGATGGCGAACTCGGCAGCGACGAAGAAACCGTTGAGCAGGACCAGGAACAGGGCGAACAGCATGAGGCCGAAGTCGGCCAGATAAGCAGAGGAGGAAAGACTCGGGGAAGGATCCATGGATGTCAGGCTTGGCTAATGATCGGCTTAGGTTGGGGGCTGTGCGCGGCGATTGCAAGTCATCAGCGGCCGCGCTGCACCACCTGTGCCGTCGCGAAGTGACAGGTGAAGGTACTGCCCTGGCCCAGTGCGCTGACGATCTCCAGACGACCGCGATGGCGCAGCAGCACGTGCTTGACGATCGCCAACCCCAACCCGGTACCGCCGGTATTGCTGGCACGACTGGAGTCGACCCGATAGAAGCGCTCGGTCAGGCGTGGCAGGTGCCTGGCCTCGATGCCCATGCCGCTGTCCTGCACGGACAGGTGCGCCCCCTGCTCGTCGCCCCACCAGCGAATCTGTATGTCGCCACCGGCCGGGGTGTACTTCACGGCGTTGAATACCAGATTGGAGAAGGCGCTGCGCAGCTCCGCCTCGCTGCCCTTGAGCTTGAGATGGGCATCGGCCTCCAGGCTGATACGGTGATGCTGGTCGCCCGACAGCGCCTGGGCGTCGTTCCTGATCGACAGCAGCAGCAGATCGACCGCCACCGGCTGGTTGTCGGAGGGGTAATCGGTAGCCTCCAGCTTGGCCAGCAGCAACAGGTCATTGAGCAGGGTCTGCATGCGCGCACCCTGCTGCTGCATCTGCTGCAACGCCCGCAGCCAGCGGGGATTCACCGCCTCGACGTTGTCCAACAGGGTTTCCAGGTAGCCGGCGATCACCGTCAGTGGCGTGCGCAGCTCATGGGAAACGTTGGCGACGAAATCCTTGCGCATCTGCTCCAGTTGATGGAGACGGGTGACGTCACGCACCAGCAGCAGGTGTTCACGATTGCCGTACTGGGTAATGTGCATCTGCAGACGCCGACGATCACTGACCGGCGAGGGAATCTCCAACGCCTCGGCATAATTGCCGCGCTCGAAATACTCCTTGAAACGGGGATCGCGTAGCAGGTGCGCCAGGGGCTGGCCGCTGTCCTGAGGGGTCTTCAGGCCCAGCAGGGTTTCTGCCGCCAGGTTCCACCACTCCAGGTTGCCATGGCTGTCGAGCATCACCACGGCATCCTTGAGCGCAGCGGTGGATTCCTGCACCCGGTCGATCACCGCCTGCAAACGCCCACGCGCCTTCTGGTTGCGCCGCTGCAAGTGGTAGATGCTGTCGAATACCTCACCCCACAGGCCGTAGCCGTCGGGCGGGGGCTCATCCGGGCGATGCTCGCGCAGCCATTTGTGCAGGCGCAGCAACTGGCTGAGCGTCCACCCCAGGTGGAGGGCAAGCCCGATGACCAGCACCCAGGCATATTCCCCGGTGATGAAACCAAGCAGCAGGCAGACACCGATCAGTAGCAGCAAGCGGCGCACTACGGCGCCACGCCAGTCTTGGTTCACGATGAAACGCTTCCTTGTCTTGCAGCGGGCATGGGCAACAGGTGCGCGCTATCAGCCTTTGGTGGAGAAACGATAGCCAGTGCCACGTACCGTCTGCACCAGATTCTCGTAGACCTCACCCAGCGCCTTGCGCAGACGGCGAATGTGCACGTCCACCGTGCGCTCCTCGACGTAGACGTTGCCACCCCAGACCTGATCGAGCAACTGGCCACGGGTATAGGCGCGTTCCTGATGGGTCATGAAGAACTGCAACAGGCGATATTCGGTCGGCCCCATTTCGGCCGGCTTGCCATCGATGGTCACGCGATGGCTGACCGGATCGAGCAGCAGACCACCGACCTCGATCGGCGCTTCGCTGTCACTGGGGCCGGCGCGGCGCAGCACGGCCTTGAGACGTGCCACCAGTTCGCGCGGCGAAAAGGGCTTGGTGATGTAATCGTCGGCACCGACTTCCAGGCCCTGGATCTTGTTGTCCTCTTCACCCTTGGCGGTGAGCATGATGATCGGGATGTCGCCGGTCAGCTCGTCACGCTTGAGACGGCGAGCCAGCTCGATACCGCTGGTGCCGGGCAACATCCAGTCCAACAGGATCAGATCGGGTTTGCGATCGACGATCACGGCATGCGCCTGCTGCGCATTCTCTGCCTCCAGGCATTCGTAGCCGGCCATTTCCAGGGCAACCGCAATCATTTCACGGATCGGTGCTTCGTCATCGACGATGAGGATGTTCTTGCCAACCATTGGCCTTGCCTCTGCTCGTTATGCTGTCGTGCGCCGCATTAGATAACGGAATTATTGCAGCGATATGACAGGCCGATGCTCAGCGCAGCGCATAATCGGCCAGGATCCCGGCAAAGATCGCCAGGCCTGCCCAATGGTTGTGCAGAAAGGCCTGGAAACAGACCATGGGCTCGCGCCGACGAGTTCTGTGGTACTCCCAGATGAAACAGGCAGCAGCCCCCAGCAAACCGAGCTGGAAGGGCACACCCAGCTCGAAACGCGCGCCCGCCAGCAGCAGACAGAGCTGTGCCAGGCCCTGCAGGGTGGCGATGATCAGACGGTCGGCATCGCCGAACAGAATGGCAGTCGACTTCACCCCGATCTTCAGGTCGTCCTCGCGGTCGGCCATGGCGTAATAAGTATCGTAGGCCACCGTCCACAGCAGGTTGGCGATATACAGCAGCCAGGCTTCGGGAGGTGGCAGCTCACCGCTGACAGCGCTGAACGCCATCGGCATCCCCCAGGAGAACGCGGCGCCCAGCACCACCTGCGGGTAGAAGGTGTAGCGCTTCATGAAGGGATAGCAGGCCGCCAGGGCCAGGCCGCCGAAGGACAGCCAGATGGTCGTGCCGTTGGTGAACAGCACCAGCACGAAACTCATCGCCACCAGCACGGCGAACAACACCAGCGCTTCGCGTGGTTTGATCTTGCCGCTGGCCAGCGGGCGCAACTGGGTGCGACTGACATGGCCGTCGAAATTGCGGTCGGCGTAGTCATTGATCACACAGCCGGCCGCGCGCATGAAGATCACGCCGAAGACGAAGATCAACAAGTTCTTCATGCTGGGCAGTCCTGCCGAAGCGACCCACAGCGCCCACAAGGTGGGCCAGAGCAGCAGGTAGATGCCGATGGGCTTGTCCAGGCGCATCAACTGGATGAAGTCCCAGGCACGCGGGTGCAGGCGATTGGTCGATTGCAGCAGGCGGGTATACATCGAAGCGTCTCCGTGCAGGTTGCGCGGATTATACGGGGCATGCCAGCGTAGGGTGGATCGGGGCGCGTAGTCGACGCTTTTTTCAGCCACCGATACAGGCACAGGGTACGGCTGCGCCTTCGCGTAGCGCAGATGGCCGGTGAGAAGCACTGCGCGGTTTTCTCCTTACGCCTCGATACCCGCCGCCAGCCAGAAGGCCGGCAGAAAGACCTCGGCCACCAGCACGCCCAAGGCGCCACGGCTGAAGCATGAACGACGTGCCCACAGATGTTCCGCACACACCTCTGCCGGCAACCAGGCGGCGGGGTAACGGCAGGCCTGAAGCTCACCCCGGTCGAAGGCCTTGTCACTGAACAACAGCTCGCCGAGCGAACGACTGCCCAGCTCCGCCAGATTCAGCCCGGAACCCTCCAGAACGCTGCGGGCGGCCACGCTACGGGCGAATACCCAGGGCTGCCCATGCCCGCGTAAATACACCTCACGCACCCAGCCCTGGCTGCCAGCGGTCACGCCGAGTGCGGCACATTCGTCCTGGCGCAGAGCCTGCCAGCCCTCCTGCAGGGGCGTCACGGAGAAACCGCCAGCGGAAAGCGCGGTGAGGCGGCGGGTCAACGAGTCCTCATTGAACAGCCAGCCGTTCACATCGGCAGCAGGCTGAGGATCCAGCCGGGCCAGGGGCAGCCAACAGGGGGCATGAGCGGAAGCGGTGTGCGGCACGGTGAGAAATCACACAGATCGAAAGCGCGCGAGTCTAGCACGGCACACGGCTCTGTCAGCCAGCGTAGGGTGCGCTGCGCGCACCATGGCCATAAACCCGGAGCATCGGTGCGCACAGCGCACCCTACGCCAGGTTTCGGCTTTTCCCGGCGCAAAGAAGAAACCCCAGACCGCGTTGGCGATCTGGGGTTTCGTATAGGAGCTTGACGATGATCTGGCCGGCACTCCGGGACTCTCACCGCCACCTGCCATTTTTCGCGCACATAGAAGAACGCCCTGACCAGTTACCTGATCAGGGCGTTCGTATAGGAGCTTGACGATGACCTACTCTCACATGGTGAAGCACCACACTACCATCGGCGATGCGTCGTTTCACTACTGAGTTCGGGATGGGATCAGGTGGTTCCAACGCTCTATGGTCGTCAAGCAATTCGGTTGGGATCTCGTCGTTAGACGCTATCCCCTGGATACGTGATAGAAGCTTTGTAGTTCTTGCAAATTTTCGGCTTTCTGTCGACTTCACCATCGACACCCTCTGCACGAGGGCAGATTGTTTGGGTGTTATATGGTCAAGCCTCACGGGCAATTAGTATTGGTTAGCTCAACGCCTCACAGCGCTTACACACCCAACCTATCAACGTCGTAGTCTCCGACGGCCCTTTAGGGAGCTCGAGGCTCCAGTGAGATCTCATCTTGAGGCAAGTTTCCCGCTTAGATGCTTTCAGCGGTTATCTCTTCCGAACATAGCTACCCGGCAGTGCCACTGGCGTGACAACCGGAACACCAGAGGTTCGTCCAACCCGGTCCTCTCGTACTAAGGTCAGCCCCTCTCAAATCTCAAACGTCCACGGCAGATAGGGACCGAACTGTCTCACGACGTTCTAAACCCAGCTCGCGTACCACTTTAAATGGCGAACAGCCATACCCTTGGGACCGGCTTCAGCCCCAGGATGTGATGAGCCGACATCGAGGTGCCAAACACCGCCGTCGATATGAACTCTTGGGCGGTATCAGCCTGTTATCCCCGGAGTACCTTTTATCCGTTGAGCGATGGCCCTTCCATACAGAACCACCGGATCACTAAGACCTACTTTCGTACCTGCTCGACGTGTCTGTCTCGCAGTCAAGCGCGCTTTTGCCTTTATACTCTACGACCGATTTCCGACCGGTCTGAGCGCACCTTCGTACTCCTCCGTTACTCTTTGGGAGGAGACCGCCCCAGTCAAACTACC
Organism: Pseudomonas sp. GOM7; assembly: GCF_026723825.1. Taxonomy (NCBI): domain Bacteria; kingdom Pseudomonadati; phylum Pseudomonadota; class Gammaproteobacteria; order Pseudomonadales; family Pseudomonadaceae; genus Pseudomonas; species Pseudomonas sp. GOM7. The sequence continues at coordinate 5,194,878 of NZ_CP113519.1, forward strand.
CACCATACACTGTCCTCGACCCGGATGACGGGCCAGAGTTAGAACCTCAAGGTTGCCAGGGTGGTATTTCAAGGATGGCTCCATGAGAACTGGCGTCCCCACTTCAAAGCCTCCCACCTATCCTACACAAGCAAGCTCAAAGTCCAGTGCAAAGCTATAGTAAAGGTTCACGGGGTCTTTCCGTCTAGCCGCGGATACACTGCATCTTCACAGCGATTTCAATTTCACTGAGTCTCGGGTGGAGACAGCGCCGCCATCGTTACGCCATTCGTGCAGGTCGGAACTTACCCGACAAGGAATTTCGCTACCTTAGGACCGTTATAGTTACGGCCGCCGTTTACCGGGGCTTCGATCAAGAGCTTCGCTTGCGCTAACCCCATCAATTAACCTTCCGGCACCGGGCAGGCGTCACACCCTATACGTCCACTTTCGTGTTTGCAGAGTGCTGTGTTTTTAATAAACAGTCGCAGCGGCCTGGTATCTTCGACCGGCATGGGCTTACGCAGTAAATGCTTCACCCTCACCGGCGCACCTTCTCCCGAAGTTACGGTGCCATTTTGCCTAGTTCCTTCACCCGAGTTCTCTCAAGCGCCTTGGTATTCTCTACCTAACCACCTGTGTCGGTTTGGGGTACGGTTCCTAGTTACCTGAAGCTTAGAAGCTTTTCCTGGAAGCATGGCATCAACCACTTCGCATTCTAAAAGAACGCTCGTCATCAGCTCTCGGCCTTGATCTCCCGGATTTACCTAAGAAACCAGCCTACCGCCTTAAACACGGACAACCAACGCCGTGCTGGCCTAGCCTTCTCCGTCCCTCCATCGCAGTAACTAGAAGTACGGGAATATTAACCCGTTTCCCATCGACTACGCATTTCTGCCTCGCCTTAGGGGCCGACTCACCCTGCGTCGATTAACGTTGCGCAGGAAACCTTGGTCTTTCGGCGTGCGAGTTTTTCACTCGCATTGTCGTTACTCATGTCAGCATTCGCACTTCTGATACCTCCAGCAAGCTTCTCAACTCACCTTCACAGGCTTACAGAACGCTCCTCTACCGCTCATCCAAAGGATGAACCCGTAGCTTCGGTGTATGGTTTGAGCCCCGTTACATCTTCCGCGCAGGCCGACTCGACTAGTGAGCTATTACGCTTTCTTTAAAGGATGGCTGCTTCTAAGCCAACCTCCTAGCTGTCTAAGCCTTCCCACATCGTTTCCCACTTAACCATAACTTTGGGACCTTAGCTGACGGTCTGGGTTGTTTCCCTTTTCACGACGGACGTTAGCACCCGCCGTGTGTCTCCCGTGCTGACACTTGCTGGTATTCGGAGTTTGCATCGGTTTGGTAAGTCGGGATGACCCCCTAGCCGAAACAGTGCTCTACCCCCAGCAGTGATACACGAGGCGCTACCTAAATAGCTTTCGAGGAGAACCAGCTATCTCCGAGCTTGATTAGCCTTTCACTCCGATCCACAGGTCATCCGCTAACTTTTCAACGGTAGTCGGTTCGGTCCTCCAGTCAGTGTTACCTAACCTTCAACCTGCCCATGGATAGATCGCCCGGTTTCGGGTCTATACCCAGCGACTAAAGCGCCCTATTAAGACTCGCTTTCGCTACGCCTCCCCTATTCGGTTAAGCTCGCCACTGAATATAAGTCGCTGACCCATTATACAAAAGGTACGCAGTCACCCAACAAAGTAGGCTCCCACTGCTTGTACGCATACGGTTTCAGGTTCTATTTCACTCCCCTCTCCGGGGTTCTTTTCGCCTTTCCCTCACGGTACTGGTTCACTATCGGTCAGTCAGTAGTATTTAGCCTTGGAGGATGGTCCCCCCATGTTCAGACAAGGTTTCTCGTGCCCCGTCCTACTCGATTTCATTGATAAGAGCGTTTCGTGTACGGGGCTATCACCCACTACGGCGGCACTTTCCAGAGCCTTCCACTACACTCAAATCAACTTAAGGGCTAGTCCCCGTTCGCTCGCCACTACTTAGGGAATCTCGGTTGATTTCTTTTCCTCAGGGTACTTAGATGTTTCAGTTCCCCTGGTTCGCCTCTTGCACCTATGGATTCAGTACAAGATACCTAGGTTATCCTAGGTGGGTTCCCCCATTCAGACATCTCTGGATCACAGTCTGTTTGCCGACTCCCCAAAGCTTTTCGCAGGCTACCACGTCTTTCATCGCCTCTGACTGCCAAGGCATCCACCGTATGCGCTTCTTCACTTGACCATATAACCCCAAGCAATCTGGTTACTGTCTCAATCGTGAAGACGACATTCGCCGAAAATTTGCGTCTTGAGAACTACAAATTTTACCTTGACCAGATCAATTGCCAGTGAAAGCAATCAATCAGTCACTTCTATCACATATCCAAATTTTTAAAGAACGATGTTTCTACCGGTCAAAAGACCAGAAATCAGCACTCACCAGGTCTACCCTGAAGTGCTCATTTCTGAACTCTTTCCTTCTACCGCAACGCGCGAGAGTGGTGGAGCCAAGCGGGATCGAACCGCTGACCTCCTGCGTGCAAAGCAGGCGCTCTCCCAGCTGAGCTATGGCCCCGTAATCTTCTGCACCAAGCAATTGGTAGGTCTGGGCAGATTTGAACTGCCGACCTCACCCTTATCAGGGGTGCGCTCTAACCAACTGAGCTACAGACCTATAACAGGGTCGCGTTACAGCATCGTCTTCGACTATGAATCAAGCAATTCGTGTGGGAACTTATGAAGAAGCTGATGTCTTCGATTAAGGAGGTGATCCAGCCGCAGGTTCCCCTACGGCTACCTTGTTACGACTTCACCCCAGTCATGAATCACTCCGTGGTAACCGTCCCCCCGAAGGTTAGACTAGCTACTTCTGGAGCAACCCACTCCCATGGTGTGACGGGCGGTGTGTACAAGGCCCGGGAACGTATTCACCGTGACATTCTGATTCACGATTACTAGCGATTCCGACTTCACGCAGTCGAGTTGCAGACTGCGATCCGGACTACGATCGGTTTTATGGGATTAGCTCCACCTCGCGGCTTGGCAACCCTTTGTACCGACCATTGTAGCACGTGTGTAGCCCTGGCCGTAAGGGCCATGATGACTTGACGTCATCCCCACCTTCCTCCGGTTTGTCACCGGCAGTCTCCTTAGAGTGCCCACCATAACGTGCTGGTAACTAAGGACAAGGGTTGCGCTCGTTACGGGACTTAACCCAACATCTCACGACACGAGCTGACGACAGCCATGCAGCACCTGTGTCTGAGTTCCCGAAGGCACCAATCCATCTCTGGAAAGTTCTCAGCATGTCAAGGCCAGGTAAGGTTCTTCGCGTTGCTTCGAATTAAACCACATGCTCCACCGCTTGTGCGGGCCCCCGTCAATTCATTTGAGTTTTAACCTTGCGGCCGTACTCCCCAGGCGGTCAACTTAATGCGTTAGCTGCGCCACTAAAATCTCAAGGATTCCAACGGCTAGTTGACATCGTTTACGGCGTGGACTACCAGGGTATCTAATCCTGTTTGCTCCCCACGCTTTCGCACCTCAGTGTCAGTATCAGTCCAGGTGGTCGCCTTCGCCACTGGTGTTCCTTCCTATATCTACGCATTTCACCGCTACACAGGAAATTCCACCACCCTCTACCGTACTCTAGCTCGCCAGTTTTGGATGCAGTTCCCAGGTTGAGCCCGGGGCTTTCACATCCAACTTAACGAACCACCTACGCGCGCTTTACGCCCAGTAATTCCGATTAACGCTTGCACCCTTCGTATTACCGCGGCTGCTGGCACGAAGTTAGCCGGTGCTTATTCTGTCGGTAACGTCAAAATTGCACGGTATTAACGTACAACCCTTCCTCCCAACTTAAAGTGCTTTACAATCCGAAGACCTTCTTCACACACGCGGCATGGCTGGATCAGGCTTTCGCCCATTGTCCAATATTCCCCACTGCTGCCTCCCGTAGGAGTCTGGACCGTGTCTCAGTTCCAGTGTGACTGATCATCCTCTCAGACCAGTTACGGATCGTCGCCTTGGTGAGCCATTACCTCACCAACTAGCTAATCCGACCTAGGCTCATCTGATAGCGCAAGGCCCGAAGGTCCCCTGCTTTCTCCCGTAGGACGTATGCGGTATTAGCGTTCCTTTCGGAACGTTATCCCCCACTACCAGGCAGATTCCTAGGCATTACTCACCCGTCCGCCGCTAAATCAAGGAGCAAGCTCCTCTCATCCGCTCGACTTGCATGTGTTAGGCCTGCCGCCAGCGTTCAATCTGAGCCATGATCAAACTCTTCAGTTCAATACTGCTTGGGTTTTGAGAAAACCCTAAACTTGGCTCAGCAATCGCAAATCTCTTACTTAAAAGAGTAACTCTCGAATTCACGAGTGTTGCTTTGTGATGCTGATAATCTGTCGACTATCAGGCTTACCTCACAAGCACCCACACGAATTGCTTGATTCAGTTGTTAAAGAACAGTTGGTTAAGCCTCTCGCCTCAACCAGGCCGCACATTCTACAGCAGCCTTTCTTTCTGTCAAGCTGTTTTTCGACTTTATTTCCGGAGAAACTTCTTTCTACTCAACCACTTGCAGCAACCTCAGCTTCATTTTTTCCGCTTCGGTGAGGCGCGCATTCTACAGCACCTCGTTACTTCGTCAAGTTGTTTTTTGAAGAAATTTTCTTTCTATCTCAACAACTTAGCGCTTCGTCAAACCTGGGTTCGTCTCAGCGAGGCGCGCATTCTACATGAGCTTGGCGAGCTGTAAACCCCTGACATGCAAAAATATTCATATATAGATCAGGTGCTTCCAGCTCTCTCATGTATAGAAACGAAAGACCTCAGATCACCCCCGCCTTGCGCAGCTCGGCAACCTGCGCCTCGCTCATGCCCAGCAGCCGCTCCAGCAGAGCATCGGTATGCTGGCCCAGCAAGGGAGGCGCCGCTCGGTAGGCGACCGGCGTAGCAGACAGACGCAACGGGCTGGCGACCTGCGGCGTGGCGCTACCCAGGGCATTGGGCAGATCGAGGCGCAGGCCGCGCGCCTGCACCTGCGGATCGGCGAACACTTGCTGCAGATCGTTGATCGGCCCACAGGGCACTCCAGCCTTCTCCAGCAGCTCGACCCATTGCGCCGTGGTCTTGAATACCGTGGCCTGGCGCAATAGCGGGATCAGCTCGGCACGGTGCGCCACCCGTGCCTTGTTGCTGGCGAAGCGTGAATCGTCCGCAAGATGGGCGATACCCGCCACCTTGCAGAACTTGCGGAACTGCCCATCGTTGCCCACGGCCAGGATGAAACTGCCATCGGCACTGGGAAAATCCTGGTAAGGCACGATATTGGGATGAGCATTACCCAGGCGCTTGGGCGATACACCGGTGGCCAGGTAGTTCATGGCCTGGTTGGCCAGACAGGCCACCTGCACGTCCAGCAGCGCTACGTCTATATGCTGGCCAATACCGGACTGCTCGCGCTGATTCAGCGCAGCCAGCACACCTACGGTGGCATAGAGGCCAGTGAGGATATCGGTCAGTGCCACGCCGACCTTGATCGGCCCAGCCCCTTCCTCCCCCTCCGGTCGCCCGGTCAGGCTCATCAGACCACCGAGACCCTGGATCATGAAGTCGTAACCGGCACGCTTGGCGTAGGGGCCGGTCTGGCCGAAGCCGGTGATGGAGCAATAGATCAGGCGCGGGTTGATCGCTTTCAAGGACTCGTAGTCGAGGCCATAGGCCGCCAGCCCGCCGACCTTGAAGTTCTCCAACAGCACGTCGCACTGCGCGACCAGCTCACGCACCAGGCGCTGGCCTTCGGGCTGGGTGAAATCCAGGGTCAGCGACTGCTTGTTGCGGTTGGCACTCTGGAAATAGGCCGCCTCCCGCGAGTCGTTGCCCTCGGCATCCTTTATATAAGGAGGGCCCCAGTGCCGAGTGTCGTCGCCGGTACCCGGCCGCTCGACCTTGATCACCTCGGCGCCCAGGTCACCGAGGATCTGACCACTCCAGGGTCCAGCGAGCACACGGGACAGATCGAGCACGCGAATATGCGAAAGGGCACCGGCCATGAGAACTCCGTAGGGTGCGCCGCGCGCACCATGAACCACTCGGTGGTGCGCATAGCGCACCCTACTACCGTTAGAAAAACGCCTGGATACCGGTCTGCGCGCGACCAAGGATCAGCGCATGCACGTCATGGGTGCCCTCATAGGTGTTGACCACCTCGAGGTTGACCAGGTGACGGGCGATACCGAACTCGTCGCTGATGCCGTTGCCACCCAGCATGTCGCGGGCCATACGGGCGATGTCCAGCGCCTTGCCGCAACTGTTGCGCTTCATGATGGAGGTGATTTCCACCGCAGCGGTGCCTTCGTCCTTCATCCGACCGAGACGCAGGCAGCCTTGCAGGGCGAGAGTGATCTCGGTCTGCATGTCAGCCAGCTTCTTCTGGATCAGCTGATTGGCCGCCAGCGGCCGGCCGAACTGGTTGCGATCGAGCACGTACTGGCGCGCGGTGTGCCAGCAGAATTCGGCAGCGCCCAGGGCACCCCAACTGATACCGTAACGGGCAGAGTTCAGGCAGGTGAAGGGGCCGCGCAAGCCGCGCACATCGGGGAAGGCGTTCTCTTCGGGGCAGAATACGTTGTCCATGACGATCTCACCGGTGATCGAAGCGCGCAGGCCGACCTTGCCGTGAATCGCCGGAGCAGACAGCCCCTCCCAGCCCTTCTCCAGCACGAAGCCGCGAATTTCGCCGGCATCATCCTTGGCCCAGACCACGAACACATCGGCGATGGGGCTGTTGGTGATCCACATCTTGCTGCCGCTCAGGCGGTAGCCGCCCTCAACCTTCTTGGCGCGGGTCACCATCGAGCCCGGATCGGAACCGTGGTTCGGCTCGGTCAGGCCGAAACAGCCGATATATTCGCCGCTGGCCAGCTTGGGCAGGTATTTCCGCTTGGTCGCTTCATTGCCAAACTCATTGATCGGCACCATGACCAGAGACGACTGCACGCTCATCATCGAGCGGTAACCGGAGTCGATACGCTCCACTTCACGGGCGATCAGGCCATAGCACACGTAGTTGAGGCCGCTGCCGCCGTATGCCTCAGGGATAGTCGCACCAAGCAAGCCGGTTTCGCCCATCTCGCGGAAGATCGCAGGATCAGTGCGCTCGTGACGGAAAGCCTCCAGCACGCGCGGCGCCAGTTTGTCATTGGCGAACTGCTGGGCGCTGTCACGCACCATGCGCTCTTCTTCGGTCAGTTGCTGATCGAGCAGGAGCGGGTCGATCCAGTTGAAGCTTGCCTTGGCCATCGCGAAAAACCTCGAAGCAGTGAATAGAGCAGTCGATGAATGACACCGATCCTAGGCCGACCTGGTGCGACGGGCAAACGCAGAATTTGCACAGATCTGTGCTTTTTACTCACTTCAAGATAGCCTGCAAGACTATATTCATGGCTCATGAGTGAGGCCTTTGCATAAATGCGCCGCAAGATCCCCAGCACCGCCGCACTGGTCGCCTTCGAGGCTGCTGCGCGCCATCAGAGCTTCACCAAGGCCGCCGATGAGCTCAGCCTGACGCAAAGCGCAATCTGCCGGCAGATCGGTGGACTGGAGAGCTTTCTCAATGTCGAGCTGTTCCGCCGCTCACGGCGCGGCGTGGTGCTGACCGAGGCCGGCGTCGCCTATAGCCGCAAGGTGGCCGCGCAACTGGATGCGGTGGAGCGCGACACCCTGGCACTGATGGGCAACCAGGGCACCAGCAGCATCGAGCTGGCAGTGGTTCCCACCTTCGGCACACAATGGCTGCTGCCGCGTCTGCGCACATTCCAGCAACTGCATCCGCAGGTAACGGTGCACCTGACCAACCGCACCCGTCCCTTCCTGTTCGCCGACACCCATTTCGATGCCGCCATCTATTACGGCGATGCCGAATGGTCAGGTACCGAGGCGCATTTTTTAATGCACGAGCACCTGCTGCCGGTGTGCAGCCCGGCCTTGCTCGGCGAGAGCCCGGTCACAGCCGAGCGCATTGCAACGCTACCACTGCTGCAGCAGACCACTCGCCCCTATGCCTGGCGCCAATGGTTCGCGGCTCAGGGCATGAATGTCTCCCGTGACATGACCGGCCCGCGCCTGGAGCTGTTTTCCATGCTCGCCCAGGCCGCGCGACACGAAATGGGTGTGGCGCTGATTCCGCCCTTCCTGATCCAGCGCGAGCTGCAGGATGGCAGCCTGGTGATCGCCCTCGATCGTGCGGTACCGAACAACGATCGCGCCTATTACCTGATGGTGCCGGAGCGCAAGGCCGAGTCGGCGGCGCTCAAGGCCTTCCGCGACTGGCTCCTGCTGCAAGCAAGCGCCTACCGCGAGGGCGAGCTCCAGCGCCACGAAGATGGCAAGAGAAAGTCAAAAAAGTCATGAGCAAGACGGGTAGCAACAAATTGGTCACACTACAGCGCCACTCTTGAGCCAATGCGCGCCATGCCCAGTACTTTCGGGTGATTCCACAATTTTGAACGCCCCGTTCGTGACTTTTCACACTGCAGCCAATGCGACCAACGGTCATTCGCTCGATGAATGCCGCGCGTGCAGCACAAAGCCCGTAAAACCTGCTGTTCCCCAGAGATGACGCGGGCTTGCCGCAGTATAAAAATCCCTCATAGACCCATTACTTGTAGTAATCCATTTTTTTTACTCCATAACTTCTTGTAAGGGTCTGCATTCGATTGCACAATCGCCGCGCCCGCCCTCTTCCGGCAGGTGTTGTGCTGATCCCCAATCGCCGGCGCGCCAGCGCAGTGCACCGGTTCACAAAAAAGATCACGCAGGAGATTAGAAGTGCACATTGGTGTTCCTCTCGAAACCCATGCTGGGGAGACGCGGGTTGCCGCGACGCCCGAGACCGTCAAGAAACTGGTTGGCCAAGGCCACCAGGTGACCGTCCAGACCGGCGCCGGCATCAGCGCCAGCATCCCGGACAGCGCCTATGAAGCCGCTGGCGCCACCATTGGCAACGATGCGGCCGCCTTCGGCGCCGACCTGGTGCTCAAGGTGGTCGCGCCGACCGACGCCGAACTGGCGCAGATGAAGAACGGCGCCGTGCTGGTGGGCATGCTCAACCCCTTCTGCAACGACACCATTGCGCGCATGAACGCCCGCGGCATCACCGCCTTCGCCCTGGAGGCCGCGCCGCGTACCTCCCGCGCGCAGAGCCTGGACGTGCTGAGCTCGCAGGCCAACATCGCCGGCTACAAGGCCGTGATGCTCGCCGCCAACCACTATCCGCGCTTCATGCCCATGCTGATGACCGCCGCCGGTACGGTGAAGGCCGCCCGCGTGCTGATCCTCGGTGCCGGCGTCGCCGGCCTGCAGGCCATCGCCACAGCCAAACGCCTGGGTGCGGTGATCGAGGCCTCCGACGTGCGCCCGGCCGTGAAGGAGCAGATCGAGTCGCTCGGCGCCAAGTTCGTCGACGTGCCGTTCGAGACCGACGAGGAGCGCGAATGCGCCCAGGGCGTGGGCGGCTACGCCCGGCCGATGCCGGCCTCGTGGATGGAACGCCAGGCCAAGGCCGTGCACGAGCGCGCCAAGCAGGCCGATATCGTCATCACCACCGCGTTGATCCCGGGCCGCAAGGCACCGACGCTGCTGCACGAAGCCACCGTACAGGAAATGAAGCCGGGCTCCGTGGTCATCGACCTGGCCGCCGCTCAGGGCGGCAACTGCCCGCTGACCGAAGCCGACCAGGTGGTGGTCAAGCATGGCGTCACCTTCGTCGGCCATACCAACCTGGCCGCCCTGGTGCCGGCAGATGCCTCCGCCCTGTATGCACGCAACCTGCTGGACTTCCTCAAGCTCGTGATCGACAAGGAAGGCCAGTTCCAGCTCAACCTCGAAGACGACATCGTCGCGGCCTGCCTGATGTGCAACGCCGGCGAAGTCGTGCGCAAGAACAGCTAAGGAGTAGGGACATGGATCTGATTTCCGACGGCATCTACAACCTGATCATCTTCGTGCTGGCCATCTACGTCGGCTACCACGTGGTGTGGAACGTCACCCCGGCCCTGCACACCCCGCTGATGGCCGTGACCAACGCCATTTCCGCCATCGTCATCGTCGGCGCCATGCTGGCCGCCGCGCTCACCGTCACCCCGCTGGGCAAGGCCATGGGCACCCTGGCCGTGGCCCTGGCGGCGGTGAACGTATTCGGTGGCTTCCTGGTCACCCGGCGCATGCTGGAAATGTTCAAGAAGAAGGCCCCCAAGGCCCAGGTGGAGAAGTAAGCGATGAGCATGAATCTGATCACCGTTCTCTACCTTGTCGCCTCGGTGTGTTTCATCCAGGCGCTCAAGGGTCTGTCGCACCCGACCACCTCGCGGCGCGGCAACCTGTTCGGCATGGTCGGCATGGCCATCGCCGTGCTCACCACCGTCGGCCTGATTCACAAGCTGGGCGCAGAGCTGGCCGTGCAGGGCATCGGCTTCGTCATCGTCGGCCTGCTGGTCGGCGGTACCGCTGGCTCGATCATGGCCAAGCGCGTCGAGATGACCAAGATGCCGGAACTGGTCGCATTCATGCACAGCATGATCGGCCTGGCCGCCGTGTTCATCGCCATCGCCGCCGTGGTCGAGCCGCAGTCGCTGGGCATCGTCGCCGCCCTGGGTGATGCGATTCCAGCCGGTAATCGCCTGGAGCTGTTCCTCGGTGCCGCCATCGGCGCCATCACCTTCTCCGGTTCGGTGATCGCCTTCGGCAAGCTGTCGGGCAAGTACAAGTTCCGCCTGTTCCAGGGCGCGCCCGTGGTGTTCAAGGGCCAGCACCTGCTGAACCTGCTGGTGGGCATCGCCATCGTCGCACTGGGCCTGTACTTCACCTTCACCGGCGACATCCGCGCCTTCGCCATCCTGGTGGCCCTGGCCTTCGTCATCGGCGTGCTGATCATCATCCCCATCGGCGGCGCCGACATGCCGGTGGTGGTGTCGATGCTCAACAGCTACTCGGGCTGGGCAGCGGCCGGTATCGGCTTCTCGCTGAACAACTCCATGCTGATCGTCGCCGGCTCCCTGGTGGGCTCCTCGGGCGCCATCCTCTCGTACATCATGTGCAAGGCGATGAACCGCTCGTTCTTCAACGTCATCCTCGGCGGTTTCGGTGCCGATGCCGACGCGGGTGCCGCCGCGGGCAGCCAGGAGCAACGCAGCGTCAAGTCGGGTTCCTCCGACGACGCCGCCTTCCTGCTGACCAACGCCGACACCGTGGTCATCGTCCCCGGTTACGGCCTGGCAGTGGCCCGTGCCCAGCACGCGCTGATGGAGCTGGCGGAGAAGCTGACCCACCGCGGCGTCACCGTGAAGTACGCGATCCACCCGGTGGCCGGTCGTATGCCGGGCCATATGAACGTGCTGCTGGCCGAGGCCGAGGTGCCCTACGAGCAGGTGTTCGAGATGGAGGACATCAACTCCGAATTCGGGCAGACCGACGTGGTGCTGGTGCTTGGCGCCAACGACGTGGTCAACCCGGCGGCGAAGAACGATCCGAAGTCGCCGATCGCCGGCATGCCGATCCTCGAGGCGTACAAGGCCAAAACCGTGATCGTCAACAAGCGCTCGATGGCCAGCGGCTACGCCGGCCTGGACAATGAACTGTTCTACATGGACAAGACCATGATGGTCTTCGGTGATGCCAAGAAGGTCATCGAGGACATGGTCAAGGCCGTTGAATAAGCGCTGACCAACCCGACAGGAAACCCGGCCTCGTGCCGGGTTTTTTGTGTCCGGGTTCTCGGGAAAAATTGATTTTCAGGTCAGAAACAAAAGCCAATCAATTCCAAACTGTACTGCTTGAAAGGCTGTATTTTTTGGGTTGCACCCAGTTAAAAACACTGAGAATTATGGTTGCACCCAGTATTTTCACTTATTACCGGTACAGTTAAATCAAATTTTTATATAACAGTTACAAAGCAACCTATCTAATAGCACGACAATTTTCTCCATCTGTGACTACTGGGTCTTCTCTGCGCTCGGGATAATTTGCCCATCGACAGCAAACACACCCCGCCACAAGCGGAAGGATGAACATCATGGAACGTACCCTCAGTTCCGCCCTGCTCCAGACCCACAGCGCCGCCAGTGACAAGTCCCCCTGGCCGCTCCGCGTGATCGCCACCGTCACCCAGTGGCAGCGCCGCATCGTCAGCCGTCGTCAACTGGCTCGACTCGATGCCCGCCTGCTGGCCGACGCCGGCATCACCGAAGATCAGCGTTACCTCGAACTGCAGAAGCCGTTCTGGCGCTGATACCCCTTTGCTCCATCCCGTTACGGGATCTTCTGAGAGCTCTACCGTCTCTGCGCGGTAGGGCTTTCGTTTTATTCACGCCCTGCATAAGCTCGCCTGACCGCTCAACGATAACGAGGCGGCATTTTCGGAGCCTTGCCATGCACATCCGTTACCTGATCAGCCTCACCCTCCTGATGACACTGGCAGGCGCTGCCTCTGCGAGCAGCTTCGTCGCCACCACCGATACCCTCGGCAGTGCCTTGGCGGGCAGCGCAGAAGCCAGCTCGGACGCCACCTCCTCGCTGCGCGACAGCAAGGTCGTGCAAGCCGCCCAGGATGATGCCGCCAGCTTCATCGCCAGCAATGGCCAGGTGCGCGGGGTTCGACTGGAAAGTGCACTGCGCTATCTGCGGAGCCAGTCGGCGGCCCTGCAAAGCGTCAGCGACCTGCAACTGGCCAGCGCCATCCTCGCGCGCTGAATGCACCGCGCCGCTGCTGACCGCCGCGCCTTCGCCCCGTAAACTACGGCGACACCCTCGCCAGCGGAACCGCGCTGGCCAGGGCGCGTCCAATCGTCCGTCCTGCAGTTCCCGGAGCTATCTCATGCGTCGTTCACTCGTCATCGCCCTAGCTGCCTGCGCCCTGTTCAGCGGTATCGCCCAGGCGCAAACCGTGGTCGCCACCAGTAACATCGTGGTGCGCGCCCTGGATCGCAGCATCAACTTCACCTCCGATACCACCACCTCGATACGTGACATGAAAGCCGTGGTACAGGCCCGTGACGATGCCGCCAGCTTCGTCGCCAGCGCTGGCGAGATTCGCGGCGCACAACTGGAAGCTGCGCTGCAAACCCTCCGCCAGCAATTGCCCGAGGCGCAAAGCGCCAGCGATCTGCAACTGGCCGAAGCCATCCTCGCCCTGTGATACGCCTTGCCGCCTGGTGCTGCGGCGCGCTGCTGGCCCTGGCCGCAGGCGTCGCCCAGGCGCAATTGCGATTGACCCTGGACAACCGCGGCCTCGACGCCGGCCAACGCCAGGCCAGCCATGCTCTGCTTGACGAGGCCATGGCAGCACTGCCGCCGCGCTTCGTCGAACGCCTGGATCGCCAGGTGCGGGTCAGTTGGCGCGCCGACATGCCGGCCGAGGTGTACGGCCAGGTCGGGCGCTATAGCGGTATCGAACTCAACGCCGGACTGCTGCCGAAACTGGTCGATGGCTCGGCAGCGCAGAACCGCACCGGTCGCCCCCATGGCACCCAGCGCCAGGAACTGCTGGCCACCTTGCTGCATGAGCTGACTCATCTCTACGACCGCGCCCGCCTCTGGCCCGCCGCCCAACGCCGGCAGATCGTCCTGTGCCGGCAACGCACCAAATCCACAGGGCTGGTCGGGCTGCCAGATGCCTGTCGCGGCCAGACCGAGCGCCGTTTTACCCTCAGCGACGATCCACACCTGCTCGACCTGGCCGGCTGGCCACAACGGGTCGGTCGGCGCGGCGCGCGTGATATCGACAACGGTCAGGTGGCGCGCAGCCCAGACAGCTACGAGCTAAGCAACCCGCTGGAGTTCGTCGCAGTCAACCTCGAGTACTTTCTGCTCGACCCCAGTTACGCCTGCCGCCGCCCGTCCCTGGCCCGCTACTTCCGTGAGCATTTCGACTGGACGCCGCCAAGCCAGCCCTGCGCCGAGGGCTATGCCTACCTCAACGCCGGGCGCGACTTCGCTCGTCAGCCGCTGGCGCGCATAGACCCCGAACGGGTCTACGCCGTGGACTACCTGTTGGCCGAAGCCAACGACGCCTGGATGAGCCGCTGGGGCCACAGCATGCTGCGCCTGGTGATCTGTGCACCTGGACGACCGCGCGGCCCGGATTGTCGGTTGGATCTCGACCAGCACCTGGTGCTGTCCTACCGCGCCTTCGTCGGCGATGTGCAACTGTCGAGCTGGGACGGGCTGACCGGCGCCTATCCTTCGCGCCTGTTCGTCCTGCCGCTGGAACAGGTGATCGACGAATACACCAAGGTCGAGCTGCGCAGCCTGGCCTCGGTACCGCTGCGCCTGTCGCGCGACGAACTGGAGCGCCTGGTGGCACGGGCCGCCGAGCAGCACTGGAGCTATGACGGCGACTACTACTTCATCTCCAACAACTGCGCGGTGGAAACCCTCAAGCTACTGCGCAGCGGTACCGGCAATCCGCGCCTACAAGCCCTCGACAGCATCCTGCCCAACGGCCTGCTGGACATGTTGGCAGCGCGCGGGCTGGCCGACACCTCGGTACTGGACGACCCGCGCGAAGCCCTGCGCCTGGGCTACCGCTTCGACTCTTTCCGTGACCGCTACCAGGCCATGTTCGCCGTGCTGCGTCAGCGCCTGCCGATCACTCAGGACAACGTGGAAACCTGGCTGGCACAACCTGCGCAGCAGCGCCAGCAATGGTTCGCCAAGGCCGACCTGCGCGCCAGCGCCGCCCTGCTGCTGCTGGAGCAAGCAGCGCTACGCCGACAACTGCTGCTCGCCCAGGACGAACTCAAGCGCCGCTACCTGACCGGCCGCGCGGCCGGCGACCCGAGCCTGAACAAGGCCGGCGCCGCGCTGGAGCAGATACTGACCAACAGCGGTTTTCTAAGTCGCCCGGCCGAATTGCTCGAAGGCGGCTACGGGCTGCCGCAGCAACAGGAATGGGAGCGCCTGGAGGCGAGCAGCCGCGAACGCCAGCAGCAACTGCGCCAGCTCAGCGATGAACTGGACGGCGAAGTGCGCAACCTGTTGCTGCCCGAGCGCCGAGCCGAACTGGAAGCCAACGAAGCCAACCTGCTCGCCCTGGGTGAACACCTGCGTGCCCTGCACAAGGCCAGCGGCGGCCTGCAGTTACCCTAGCCTCGAGAGTAATGAGTAGCCCGGATGAAATCCGGGAAATCGCTCTGCCCAGCCCCCGGATTGCAGCCGGGCTACGGGATGATCTCTTCGTCTTCTTCCGGCAGTTGCGGATCGACCGTCAGCCAGGGCAGTCGGCTGCCTACCCAGATATGCCGATTGGCCGGGACCTGCTCGGGCTCGTCGAGGGTAGCCACGGTCACGTCCAGCGTCTGCGGGCTGAGCGAGGTGAACAGCGCCAAGTGTGCACCGCAGTCGCCGCAGAAATAGCGCGTGCAGCTAGCCGAAGAGGCGAAGGCCTTCGGCGTGCCCCGCAGCCACTGGAACGCCTGGCGCGGCACCGTGACCCAGGTGGTGAGAATGCCGCCGCTGCTGCGTCGGCAGATCGCGCAGTGGCAATGCGCACTGTCGTGCAACACGGCCTCGATGCGATAACGCAGCGCCCCGCACTGACAGCCACCTTCATGACGCTCGCTCATTCGCCCCTCCTTGCATTGCCCCGCCCCGCTGACCAAGATAGCGCGACCATCGCCACCGAGAATTGCCGTGATCGATCTGCTGCTGGCCCTGTGGCCGTTGTTCGCCATGATAGTCGCCGGCTACTGGCTACGCTCGCGTGAGTTTCCCAGCGAGGCCTTCTGGCCTGGCGCCGAGCGCCTCAACTACTTCATCCTGTTCCCTGCCCTGCTGTTCTCCAGCCTGGCCAAGGCACCGTTGAACAATCCGGCCTTGCCGCGCCTGGCCCTGGCGGTGCTGCTCGGTCTCGGCATCGCCTGGATCGCCCTGCTGCTGATACGCCGTCTACGCAGCTGGCCGGCAGGGCGCTTCGGGGCATTCAGCCAGGGTATCCTGCGCTTCAACACCTACCTCGGCCTGGCCGCTGTCGGCAGCCTGTTCGGTCAGCCAGGCCTGACCCTGGCAGCCATCATGCTCGCCCTGATGGTGCCTACGGTGAATGTGCTGTCGGTGTGGTCGCTGACCGCCGAGCGCGGCGTCAGCGCGCGCAGCCTGTTGCTGCCGATCATCAAGAACCCGCTGATCCTCGCCTGTGTCGGCGGCGCATTGTTCAACCTCACCGGCATCGGCCTGCCGGGCGGTACGGATCGCCTGCTCAGTCTGCTCGCCGCCGCCAGTCTGCCACTGGGTCTGCTCTGCGTCGGTGCGGCGCTCAAGCCCGAGCAACTGGGCGGCGAGATTCCCGCGCTGGGCTGGAACAGCACCCTGCGCCTGCTGGCCATGCCGCTGCTGGCCTGGGGCGTGGCCTGGGGATTAAGCCTGCCGTCCATGGAAAGTGCCGTGCTGGTACTGTTCTTCGCCCTACCCACCGCGCCCACCGCCTACGTGCTGACCCGCCAGCTCGGCGGCGACAGCCAGTTGATGGCCGGCATCATCACCCTGCAGACCCTGCTCGCGGCTGGCAGCCTGCTACTGGTGATGGCCGCCCTGGCACCCTGAACTCCGGTAGACGATTGGTGGCAAGCTGAAAGCTCGCCGAAAGCGACTGTATCTAGCATGGCGCGGTCGCCGGTACCTGACAGGTTCGGCAGCCTACAAAAACAATACAGGTAGCCCAACCATGCTCCGTGCCCTACCCCTCCGTGCTTGTCTGCGCGCGCGCCTCAGCGCCTGCTACTCAATCTGACTCACGGAGAACCGCCATGCTGACTTTCCTTGGCTTCGCCATGGTCTCGACCTTCATGTTCCTGATCATGAGCAGACGTCTGTCGGCGCTGATCGCGCTGATCATCATCCCCATCCTCTTTGCTCTGATCGGCGGTTTCGCCACGCAGATCGGCCCGATGATGCTCGAAGGCATCAGCAAGCTCGCGCCTACTGGCGTGATGCTGATGTTCGCCATCCTTTATTTCGCCATCATGATCGACTCGGGCCTGTTCGATCCGCCCGTGCGCCTGATCCTCAAACTGGTCAAGGGTGACCCGCTGAAAGTGGCAATGGGCACCGTGGCTCTGGCCCTGATCGTATCGCTCGATGGCGACGGTTCGACCACCTACATGATCTGCGTTGGCGCCATGCTACCGCTCTACAGCCGCCTGAAGATGAGCCCGACCATCATGGCCGGCCTGATCATCATGGCCGGCGGCATCATGAACATGACGCCCTGGGGCGGCCCGACCGCACGTGCCGCCAGCGCCCTGCACGTCGACCCGTCGCATGTATTCGTGCCGATGATTCCCGGCATGATGCTCGGCGCCATCGTCCTGTTCGCTATCGCCTACCTGTACGGCCTGCGCGAGCGCAAGCGCCTGGGTGTACTGCAACTGCCGGACGAGCAACTGCAGCAGGAAGAGATCAGCGTTTCGCAATTCCCGGAAGCGCGCCGGCCGAAACTGCTGTGGATCAATGCGATCCTCACCGTGGTACTGATGAGCACCCTGATTGCTGGCCTGCTGCCGATGCCGGTGCTGTTCATGATCGCCTTCAGCATCGCCATGATCATCAACTACCCCTGCCTGCAACAGCAGAAGGAACGCGTCGCCGCCCATGCCGGTAACGTCCTGGCCGTGGTCGGCCTGATCTTCGCGGCAGGCATCTTCACCGGCATTCTCAGCGGCACCGGCATGGTCGAAGCCATGTCCAAGAGTCTGCTGGCCGTGATCCCGGATGCCTTCGGCCCCTACCTGGCGGTGATCACCGCGCTGGTGAGCATGCCGTTCACCTTCTTCATGTCCAACGACGCCTTCTATTACGGCATTCTGCCAGTGCTCAACCAGGCGGCTTCGAACTACGGCATCAGTGCCGTGGAAATGGCTCGCGCCTCGATCGTTGGCCAGCCGGTGCACCTGCTCAGCCCGCTGGTGCCCTCGACCTACCTGTTGATTGGCCTGGCCAAGATCGAGTTCGGCGACCTGCAGCGCTTCACTCTGAAATGGGCGGTGCTGGTCTGCATGGCTATCCTGGCGGCGGCGCTGCTGCTGGGTGTCTTCCCACTGCTGAGTCGCTGAAAATCGTGATTTGACGAAATTTTCACAAGCAGCCGTGTAACATGCGGCGCCCACTATCGCGTGGGCTCCGCTCAACGCTTACGAGAATCGAACATGGAATGGCTGACCAGCCCTGAAATCTGGGTTGCTTTCTTGACCCTAACTGCCCTGGAGATCGTCCTCGGCATCGACAACATCATCATGATCGCCATCCTGGTCGGCCGCATGCCCCCGCACATGCA
Source organism: Pseudomonas sp. GOM7 (assembly GCF_026723825.1). Taxonomy (NCBI): domain Bacteria; kingdom Pseudomonadati; phylum Pseudomonadota; class Gammaproteobacteria; order Pseudomonadales; family Pseudomonadaceae; genus Pseudomonas; species Pseudomonas sp. GOM7. The sequence continues at coordinate 5,213,193 of NZ_CP113519.1, forward strand.
GGCGCGCACGCGCTTCTTCGGCCTGGCCCTGGCGATGGTCACGCGCATCGGCCTGCTGCTGTCGATCACCTGGATCATGCGTCTGACCAACGACCTGTTCCACCTGTTCGGCCAGGGCATCTCCGGGCGCGACCTGATCCTCTTCTTCGGCGGCCTGTTCCTGCTGTGGAAGAGCAGCACCGAGATGTACCACAGCCTCGAGGGCGAGGATGAAGCCGAGCAGACCCCGGGCAACGGCGCGGCACGCAACTTCATCGGCACCATCATCCAGATCGCCATTATCGACATCGTGTTCAGCCTGGACTCGGTGATCACCGCCGTCGGCATGGTGTCCCACGTGCCGGTGATGGTCGCAGCGATCATCGTCGCCGTGCTGGTGATGATGCTGGCCGCCGGCACCATCAGCAATTTCATCGACAAACACCCTTCTTTGAAGATGCTGGCGCTGTCCTTCCTCGTGGTAGTCGGCACCGTGCTCATCGCCGAGGCCTTCGAGGTGCACGTGCCCAAGGGCTACGTCTACTTCGCCATGGCCTTCTCGCTGGGCGTGGAGGCGCTGAACATCCGCATGCGCGTACTGCGCGGGCGCAAGGAAGACCCGGTCAAGCTGCGCAAGGACATCCCGGGCCAGTAAGGCCGGCTGCCACCCAGATCAAGGGCCTCGATAACGAGGCCCTTTTTCTTTGCCTGACGAAAAGTGCAGCACGTTGCCACAGCCGCTCCAAAAATTTTTTTTTTGATTGATAAATCATGGTGTTAGCCTTCTCGCCCCGCGAAACCATACCCGGTCACAGATGAAGAGTACCGCTACCCTACCCAAGTATCGACAACCTCAGCTCGACGATAACCGCAGCCTTGCCGAGCAGTTATCAGCATCATCGCCTGCCTCTTCTCGTACCCCTGTTCCGCTGCGCGGCCAGGGCAAGGTCGTACCGCTGAAGCGTCCCGAAGCAAAACGTGCAACGGGATTTTTCGATGCAGTGCCTGGCGCCAACATTGAAACGGCTTTGCTGCTTTTCGGCGTGGTTGCCCTCGGCATTGCCATAGGCGTTCCGCTAGGTGCCTGGATGTTCGTCAGCGCGGCGGTAGGCTGAAGCGCGCGCCCATGTAGACATAGAGGATTGATACCGCTCAGCACGCAACCGGGCCGCGACGACTATGCTTGCCGGCATTCGATCCAGCACAGGGTCATGCCGATGAGCGACGCCAGCGACACCCTCGACGTCTTCCCCTATCTGCAACTGATGCGCCAGCATGCAGGCTCCGACCTGTTCTTCAGCGTCGGCGCGCCGCCACACATGAAGGTCGAGGGCCATAGCCAGCCGGTCGGCCAACGTGCGTTCCAGGCAGGCGAAGTGCAGCAACTGGCCTACCAGTTGCTGAGCCAGAAGCAAATCGCCGAGTTCGAGCGCGATCTGGAGATGAATCTGGCGGTGAGTCTGCAAGGTTCTGGGCGCTATCGGGTCAACCTCTACTACCAGCGCGGCGAAGTGGCCATGGTGGTGCGCCTGATCAAGAGCCAGATCCCAGGCTTCGACGCGCTCGGCCTGCCCCGGCTGCTGGAGAAACTGGCCCTGCAGGATCGCGGGCTGATCCTCGTCACCGGCGCCGCCGGCTCGGGCAAGTCCACCACGCTGGCGGCCATGCTGGACTATCGCAACCGCCACAAGAGCGGGCATATCCTCTGCATCGAAGACCCCATCGAGTTCCTCCACAGCCACCAGCGCTCGATCATCGACCAGCGTGAGGTGGGCCTGGACACCCACAGCTTCGCCGATGCTCTGCGCAACGTGCTGCGCGAGGCGCCGGACGTGATCATGCTTGGCGAGATTCGCGACGCGGCCACCATGCAGCACGCCCTGCATTACGCGGAAAGCGGCCACCTGTGCGTGGCCACGCTGCATGCCACCAGCAGCAGCCACGCCATCGAGCGCATCGCGCGCTTCTTTCCCGACGAGGCGCGCAAGCAGGTGCTGGCCGACGTCGCGCACAACCTGCTGGCGGTGATCGGCCAACGCCTGATACCCGGCCTTGACCACAAGCGCGTGGCGGCGGTGGAGCTGATGCTCGGCACCCCCTATATCCGCGACCTGATCCAGCGCGACGAGCTGGACGAGTTGCGCGAGGCCATCGGCCGCGCCGCCGAACAGGGCCTGCAGACCTTCGACCAGCACCTGTTCGCCCTGCTCGCAGCCGGGCGTATCGGCCTGGCCGACGCGCTGAAATTCGCCGACTCACGCACCGACCTCAGCCTAAGGTTCAAACTCGAACGCGGATTCTCCGCCGACGAGGCCGAGCTCAAGGTGCTGCGCGACGCTTGAGCCGGGCCAGAAACGCACAAGGCAGCCGAAGCTGCCTTGTGTATGCCTTGCCCCCAACGGGTCAGGCTGGTTGCAGCGCCTTGCGCCGACGCTGCAGGGCGACGACCAGGGCGAACAGCAGGAAGCCCGGAATCCACATCAGCTCCTTGACCCAGCGGTCGGTGGGCGCCTTGATGCTGAGGATCTGCTGATCGAACTCCAGCCCCGCTTCGGCCGCCGGGCTGCCGAAACCGACGCTGTCGATCAGCACCTTGCCGTTGTCCTCGTAGGTCATCAGGCCCAGCTTGTCCAGCCGCGCCTGGCCGTCCTCACCCGCAGGCACCGGCAGCAGCACGACGAACTCGCGCGGATCGCCCACGGAATCTTCGCCGCGTATCCACACGCGCAGCGAGCTGCCGTCTTCGACATTGCCCAGCGCCTGCGCCAGTTGCGCTGGCGGCACTTCCCGATAGGGGTCGTGCAACATGTCCATCCAGAACCCGGGGCGGAACAGGGTGAAGGCCACCAGCAGCAGCAGCATGCTCTCGTACCAGCGGCTGCGCACCAGGAAGAAGCCCTGGGTGCCGGCGGCGAAGATCAACATGGCGATGGTGGCCACGATGAAGATCAGCACGCCGTGCCAGAAGTCCACGTCGATCAGCAACAGATCAGTGTTGAAGATGAACAGGAACGGTAGCGCGGCGGTACGCAGGCTGTAGAAGAACGCCACGAGGCCGGTCTTGATCGGGTCGCCCTTGGACACCGCCGCTGCAGCGAACGAGGCCAGCCCCACCGGCGGCGTCACATCGGCCATGATGCCGAAGTAGAAGACGAACAGGTGCACCGCGATCAGCGGCACGATCAGGCCGTTCTGCTGCCCCAGCGCCACCACCACCGGCGCCAGCAGGCTGGATACCACGATGTAGTTGGCGGTGGTCGGCAGGCCCATGCCAAGGATCAGGCTGAACACCGCCACCAGCACCAACATCAGCAACAGGTTGCCCATCGACAGCAGCTCGACCAGGTCGGCCAGCACCAGGCCGACGCCGGTCTGCGACACCGCGCCGACGATGACGCCAGCCGCCGCCGTGGCGATGCCAATGCCGATCATGTTGCGCGCGCCAGCGATCAGGCCTTCGCGCAAGTCGATCACGCCGTCCTTGAAGGTGCCGTGGTCATGGCTGCCATCACGGCGCATCCAGCTCAGCAGCGGACGCTGGGTGAGCAGGATGATCACCAGCATCACGCTGCCCCAGAAGGCCGACAGGCCGGGCGACAGGCGCTCGACCATCAGACACCAGACCAGCACCACCACCGGCAGCAGGAAGTGCAGGCCCGACAGCAGCACCGCGCGGGTCTGCGGCAGTTCCTCCAAGGGGGCGTTGGGGTCTTCCGGCGGCAGTACCGGCACGCTGGCCGCGACCTTCAGCAGGCCCAGATAGACCACCGCGAGCAGGGCGCCGATCACCGGCAGGGCATGCTCGCCCAGCAACGGCTTGAGCCAGCCCAGGCCGTAATACACCGCCAGGGACAGCCCGCTGATCAGCGCCGCACCGAAGGCGAAGCCGGTCAGGCGCCGTAGCCAGGGCCTGGGCTGCTGCCCGCCGATGGGCTGCAGCCCCAGCTTGAGGGCCTCCAGGTGGACGATGTAGAGCAGCGCAATGTAAGAAATCGCGGCCGGCAGGAAGGCGTGCTTGATGATCTCGACATAGGGCATGCCGATGTACTCGACCATCAGGAAAGCCGCCGCGCCCATTACCGGCGGCATGATCTGGCCGTTGACCGAGGACGCCACCTCCACTGCGCCCGCCTTCTCCGAAGAGAAGCCAGTACGCTTCATCATCGGGATGGTGAAGGTACCAGTGGTGACCACGTTGGCGATGGATGAACCGGAGATCATCCCGGTCAGGCCGGAGGCCAGCACCGCAGCCTTGGCCGGGCCGCCGCGGAAGTGGCCGAGCAGGCTGAACGCGAGCTGGATGAAGTAATGCCCGGCGCCGGCCCGTTCGAGCAGCGCACCGAACAGCACGAAGAGGAAGACGAAGCTGGTGGAAACCCCCAGGGCGATGCCGAACACCCCCTCGGTGGTGATCCACTGGTGGTTGGCCAGCGCCTGCAGGCTCACCCCACGGTGCGCCAGCAGGCCCGGCATGTAGGGGCCGGCCAGGCTGTAGACGAGGAATACCAGAGCGATGATCGCCAGGGGCGGGCCAAGCGCGCGACGGGTGGCCTCCAGCAGCAGCGGAATGCCGATGCAGGCGGTGACCAGGTCTGCCGTGGTCAGGCTGCCGGGGCGCAGCGCCAGTTGCTCGTAGAAGACGAACAAATAGGCCGAACTGGCCGCCGCCACCAGGCCGAGGGCGATGTCCATGAGCGGCACCCGGTCGCGTGGCGAGCGCTTGAAGGCCGGATAGGCGAGAAAGGCCAGCAGCAGGGCGAAAGTCAGGTGGATAGCGCGGGTCTGGGTATCGTTGAGTACGCCGAAGCCGAAGATGAACGGCAGCGGCGAGGCGATCCATAGCTGGAACAGCGACCAGAGCAGGGCGAGGCCAGTGATCACCTGGGCCATGAGGCCGACAGGCGAGCGCGCGCCGACATCCTGGGCGATCAGTTCCTCGGTGGACAGTTGCTTGTCAGGCATGGAGTGGAACCTGCGTTTGAATGATTCGGAAAACGGCAAAAACCCGCAGGCCTGCGCCATGCGGGTTTTGCCGAGACTGCCGGATACCGCCGGCAGCGGGGCGTTACGGGTTCACCAACAGCTATCGGCGAACCCTGGGCCTTACATCCAGCCGCGTTCCTTGTAGTAACGCACGGCGCCTTCATGCAGCGGCGCACTCAGGCCGACCTTGATCATGTCGGTCTCCTTGAGGTCGGCGAAGGCCGGGTGCAGACGCTTGAAGCGGTCGATGTTGTCGAATACCGACTTGACCAGTTGATAGACAACTTCCGGGTCGGCCTTGGCGCTGGTGGACAGCACGGCCTTGCCACCGATGGACGGGGTCGGCTGATCGTTGCCCTTGTACAGCCCGCCGGGGATGTCGGCCTTGGTGTAGTAAGGCTTCTCGGCCAGCAGCTTGTCGATCTCGGCGCCGGTCACCGGCACCAGCACGGCGTCGACGGTGGTAGTGGCTTCCTGGATCGCGCCGTTGGGATGACCGACGAAGTAGGTCATGGCGTCGATGTTGTTGTCGCCCAGGGCGCTGGCCTGCTCAGCCGGCTTCAACTCGGCGGCCAGGGCAAAGGCGGAGCGATCCCAGCCCTTGACGGCCATGATCTCTTCCAGGGTGTCACGCTGGCCGGAACCGGGGTTGCCGATATTGACGCGCTTGCCCTTGAGGTCATCGAAGCTTTTGATGTTGGCGTCACGACGGGCAAGGATGGTGAACACCTCGCTCTGCAGCGAGAACACCGCGCGGATGTCCTCCATGGGGCCTTCGGCCTCGAACGGCGCCGTCCCCTTGAGCGCCTTGTACTGGTGGTCGGACTGCATGATGCCGAAGTTGAATTCGCCACTGCGAATGCCATTGACGTTGGCCACGCCACCGCCGCTGGCCGGCGCGTTGCACTTGATACCGTGCTCGGCCGAGCCACGGTTGAGGAAGCGGCAGATGGATTGGCCTGCCACGTAATACACGCCGGTCTGGCCGCCGGTGCCGATGGTGACGAACTTCTCGTCAGCCTGTGCCATTCCACCGAAGGTGGTGCCTGCGAGTACGGCAGACAGAGCCCATGCCAAGGATTTGCCTTTCATGGGGAATCTCCTTTTTCTGTTTTATGGAGCCGGCGCACACCTCGTGGGCACGCGCCGGGGAACTTGCAGTCTAACCGCTGAGCACGAGAATGCACGCCCGGCGTGCCCTGGGGCTCGTAACCGCTTGTGTAACGCGCTTCTTGTAACGCCGTGCGAGCAGAGGCGCTGGGGAGGCGGCAGCCAAGCATCCTCGTCGCCAGACAAGTACTTGCCGGCAGGGTTTGGCGCCCTGTCGGCAAAGCCCGTAGAGTGTTCACCCTGTTGTCATGAGGATTCCATCCATGAGCCGACTGGCCTCCATCAAGCTCTCCACCCTCGACCTGGCGCCGATTCGTGATGACGGCAACGCCGCCCAGGCCCTGCACAACTCGCTGGCCCTGGCCCGCCATGTGGAAAGCCTGGGTTTCGAGCGCTTCTGGGTCGCCGAGCACCACAACATGGACGGCATCGCCAGCTCCGCCACCGCCGTGCTGATCGGCTACCTGGCCGCCGGCACCTCGCGCATCCGTCTTGGCGCTGGCGGCGTGATGCTGCCCAACCATGCGCCTCTGGTGATCGCCGAGCAGTTCGGCACCCTCGCCACCCTCTACCCTGGCCGCATCGACCTGGGCCTGGGCCGCGCGCCCGGCGCTGATCAGTACACCGCCCATGCCCTGCGCCGCAGCCGCGATGGCAGCGCCGAGGACTTCCCCAACGACGTCGAGGAACTGCAGGCCTATCTCGGTCCGCGCCAGGAGGGCCAGCAGGTCATCGCCATGCCCGGCAGCGGCACCGAAGTGCCGATCTGGCTGCTCGGCTCCAGCCTGTTCAGCGCCCAGCTCGCCGGCATGAAAGGCCTACCCTACGCCTTCGCCTCGCACTTCGCGCCGCGCTACCTGCACGAGGCGATCCGCGTCTACCGCAACCACTTCCGCCCCTCGGCGGTGCTGGACAAGCCCTACGTGATGCTCGGCGTGCCGCTGCTGGCGGCCGACAGCGACGAGCAGGCGCAACGCCTGGCCACCTCGGCCTTCCAGCGCATCCTCGCGCTGATCCGTGGCCAGAGCCTGGTGCAGCGCAAGCCGGTGGCGAGCATGGAAGGCCTGTGGCTGCCACACGAGCGCCAGGCCGTCAGCGAGTTCCTCGGCCTGGCCGCCATCGGCGGGCCACAGACCGTGCGCAACCGTCTGGAGCAGTTGCTGGAGCAGACCGAGGCGGACGAGCTGATCTTCACCTGCGACATGTATGACTTCGCCGACCGCCTGCATGCCTTCGATATCCTCGCCGAGCTGCAACACAGCTAAAGCCGAACTTGTGCGCCACGAAGGCCTCTGAATGCACGAGGGGCCGCCAGCCGGGCGGCCCGCCATCAAGCAATGGGAGAACGCGCATGAAGAAGACAGCATCGGCCCACTGGCAAGGCGGCATCAAGGACGGCAAGGGCACCATCAGCACCCAGAGCGGCGCCCTCAAGGACAACCCCTACGGCTTCAATACCCGCTTCGAGAACGAGCCCGGCACCAACCCCGAGGAGCTGATCGGCGCGGCCCATGCCGGCTGTTTTTCCATGGCCCTGTCCAAGGAGCTGGGTGATGCCGGCATGACCGCCGAGAGCATCGACACCAAGGCCGAAGTGAGTCTGGACAAGGTGGAAGGCGGCTTCGAGATCAGCGCCGTGCACCTGTCGCTGCGGGCCAAGATCCCCGGCGCCGACCGAGCCGCCTTCGAGAAGGCCGTGGAAACCGCCAAGACCGGCTGCCCGGTCTCCAAGGTACTCAACGCCAAGATCACCCTGGAAGCGGTACTCGACAACTAAGGCCATGGAGTGCGCTACGCTGGCTAGATCGCCGTGCCACAGCGCCTCACCTCGCCCCGCGCCAACATCCGGCGCTGTTCGTCGTAGAGCCAGGCCTGCGCCTTCATCAGCAGCGGCCTGGCCACGATGCGATAACGCTGGCCGGGGGCGAAACCCTGATAGCGCAGGGTGATCTCGCAGGTCATGCGCAGCGGCTCGCTCTGCATGCTCAGCGCCCCCCCCCCGCGCACCTCGAACTGGAAACGGGTCTGTAGCTCATGCTCGCCGGGCATTACCTGAAAGTAACGACCGTCTGGCCAGCGCTGGCCATCCAGGCGGTCAGCCATCAGCAGTGTATCGGCGCTGGAGTACAACTCGACCCAGGCCTGCTGCGGGTCGGGCTTGGGCAGTGGCGAAGCGCAGGCGCCGAGCATCAGCAGGGCGGGGGCGAGAAGCAGGGCGCGCATGGCGACCTCCGATCAGGGTTCAGACACCAGCCTACACCGGGAGGCAGGCGAAACCGAGACGAAGCACACAAAAGACGATGCGCTGGCCGAGTGGATCGGCTAGCGTGAGCGCATGCCTGACGTCTCCCCTATCGACCTCCTGCGCCGCCTGGCGGTTCCCCTACTCGCCCTGCTGCTTGGCGGCTGCTCGACCCTGGACTACTACACCCACCTGGGCCAGGGCCAGTGGCAACTGCTGCAAGCGCGCGAGTCGGTCGAACGCCTGCTCGCCGACCCGGCCACCGACCACGATCTGGCCCGGCGCCTGCGCCTGTCGCAAACCGCGCGGGACTTCGCCAGTGCTCAGTTGCACCTGCCGGATAACCGCAGCTATCGCCTGTACGCCGACCTGCACCGGCCCTTCGTGGTGTGGAACGTCTTCGCCACCCCGGAATTCTCCCTAGACCCCGAGCTGCATTGCTTCCCCATCGCCGGCTGCGTCGCCTACCGCGGCTACTACCAGCTAGGCCGTGCCCGAGGCGCCGCCGCGCTGCTGCGCGAGCAGGGGCTGGACACCTACATCGGCGGCGTGGAGGCCTACTCCACCCTGGGTTGGTTCGACGACCCGCTGCTCAGCACCATGCTGCGCTGGAACGACGAACGCCTGGTGGCGGTGATCTTCCACGAGCTGGCGCATCAGCAGTACTACCTGGCGGGCGATACCGCCTTCAACGAATCCTTCGCCACCTTCGTCGAGCGCGAAGGCCTGCGCCAGTGGCACGTGGCCCGCAGCGAAACGCCACCGGCCAGCGATGATCGCCAGCGCCAACAGTTCGTCGAACTGGTGCTGGCCAGCCGCGAACGCCTGCGCCAGCTCTATGCCAGCAACCTGCCAGCCGCCGCCATGCGTAAGGCCAAGCAGGCCGAATTCGCACGCCTGCGCCGTGATTATCGCGCCTTGCGCCAACGTGAATGGGGCGGCCAGGGGCGCTTCGATGCCTGGATCGACAGCCCGATGAACAACGCCAAGCTGCTGCCCTTCGGCCTCTACGACCAGTGGGTGCCAGCCTTCGCTGCGCTATTCGAGCGTGAAGGGCGCAACTGGCCAGCCTTCTATGCCGCCGTCGCCGCATTGGGCCGGTTGCCTGCGCCCGAACGCCAGGCCGAACTGCAAGCCCTGCTGCAAAAGAGTCAGAACTGAGCGGCCATTTGCCAGTCCAACCTACTCAGGTTTCGCCCAACACCGGAGGTACAAGCGATGCAACGACTGATTCCCGCTCTGGCCATGATGCTGCTCACAGGCAGCGCAATGGCCGCGACCAAACCCTGCGAAGAACTCAAGCAGGAAATCGAAGTGAAGATCCAGGCCAACAACGTGCCCAGCTACACCCTGGAAATCGTCGCCAACGACGAGGTCAAGGATCAGAACATGGTGGTGGGTAGCTGCGACGGCGGCACCAAGAAAATCATCTACCAGCGCAACGACTGACACCCAGCGCCTGTAGGAGCGAGCTCTGCTTGCGAAGCATTTATCTGCATGACAGGTTTCGCGAGCAGAGCTCGCTCCTACACGACCTTCAGCCGATCAAAGCCCTGTGCAATTCTGCCAGCGTCTCGAAGTGATAGGCCGGCGCCTCGCCGAGCAACTCCTCACGGCTGCCGAAACCATAGCCCACCGCCACTGCCTGCAGCCCATTGCTGCGCGCCCCGATCAGATCGTGCTTGCGGTCACCGACCATCAACGCCGACTCGGGCGTCAGCTTTTCCGACGCCAGCAGATGCGCCAGCAGCTCCACCTTGTTGGTGCGCGTGCCATCCAGCTCGCTGCCATAAATGCGCTTGAAATAACGGTCGAAGCCGAAATGCCGAGCGATTTCCTCGGCGAACACCGTCGGCTTGCTGGTGGCGATATACAGCGTGCGCCCCTGCGCCACCAGCGCTTCCAGCAGCCCCTGCACCCCCTCGAACACACGGTTCTCGTACAGGCCGGTCACCCGGAAACGCTCGCGGTAGTGATTGACCGCCTGCCAGCCGGTGGCTTCGTCCAACCCGTAGGTAATCATGAAACACTGCAGCAAGGGTGGACCGATAAAGTGCTCCAGCGCAGTGATATCCGGCTCGTCGATACCCAGCTTGGCCAGGGCGTACTGCACCGAACGGGTGATGCCCTCGCGCGGGTCGGTGAGCGTGCCGTCGAGGTCGAAAAGGATTGTGGAATGCTGCATGGCGAAGACCTGTTGGTAAGCGCAACGGCCCCGCAGGATACCCGCCTTTGCCGCCTGCTTCACCCTCAGGCAGCTTGCGCTCGCCCACGATGACAACAGCCTGGGACGGAGATGGGCGTTATGACTTGGGCAGGCCAGCCCTGCTCACACCCTCTTTTCCAGAGCAGATGAAGCACTGTTCAAAATCAACGAGTTACGAACAAGCCAGAAAAAAGGGTCTACGACGACTCAATCGCGCCAGGCCTTGAGCCACAAGGCCTGGCCAGCTATCGTCTCTACTTCACTGCCGAGTAGGCAGCTTAGAAATCGACCGCTTCGAGTTCCAGGTCTTGAATGGCCTTCACTGCCGAGTAGGCAGCTTAGAAAGTAGGTCGGCGACAGCGGGTCATAGTCCAGGGCTTCACTGCCGAGTAGGCAGCTTAGAAATACCGCGTGCGCGACCGTCGCGGCAAGGGCTCCTTCACTGCCGAGTAGGCAGCTTAGAAATGCCGGCTGCCGGTGGCGCGGGTCAGATCGTCCTTCACTGCCGAGTAGGCAGCTTAGAAATGCGCGCCCTCGAAGACTGGGCCGGCGCCCTGCTTCACTGCCGAGTAGGCAGCTTAGAAATCATGAGGGCGGCGAGGTTGCCGCGCGAGCGGCTTCACTGCCGAGTAGGCAGCTTAGAAAAACTGCGCCCCGAGCTACAAGCCGCTGCTGGCCTTCACTGCCGAGTAGGCAGCTTAGAAATATCAGGTGCGTCATTGCTACAGCAAGACGGCCTTCACTGCCGAGTAGGCAGCTTAGAAATGGGCCAGGCTGCGCAACTGGTGAACTCGTCGCTTCACTGCCGAGTAGGCAGCTTAGAAATAGGAGGCATCCGAAAAGCAGCTTGTCACTGCCTTCACTGCCGAGTAGGCAGCTTAGAAAGGAAGGGGCGACGCATTACATGCCAGGAAGCCCTTCACTGCCGAGTAGGCAGCTTAGAAAATGCTCCTTCCGACCGATACCAGCGGCGGAAACTTCACTGCCGAGTAGGCAGCTTAGAAATCTCAGGTAGGCACCGCTCAGGTCGGCACCGCCTTCACTGCCGAGTAGGCAGCTTAGAAAAGGCCAAAACGCCGCACAGAGCGCCTGCGGCTCTTCACTGCCGAGTAGGCAGCTTAGAAAAGCAGCGCGTCCGTGATGAAATTGACGCATATCTTCACTGCCGAGTAGGCAGCTTAGAAAACCACCCTCAAACATCCGGTCGATCACCCGCGCTTCACTGCCGAGTAGGCAGCTTAGAAATGAAAGGTGAGCCCGCCAAGTCCGAAAGTGCATCTTCACTGCCGAGTAGGCAGCTTAGAAATCTTCGACACGCTTCTCGTAGAAACGGGTGGCCTTCACTGCCGAGTAGGCAGCTTAGAAATCAATCGGCATCGTCTCCAGCAGAACGCGGACCTTCACTGCCGAGTAGGCAGCTTAGAAAAATCTCGCCGCCGGCACGCCGGCTGAACTGGCCTTCACTGCCGAGTAGGCAGCTTAGAAAATCCGAAGGCCGGCGAGCTGATGCCGTTCCTGCTTCACTGCCGAGTAGGCAGCTTAGAAAAATCGCGCCGTCAAAGAGAAAGAGGCGACGATCTTCACTGCCGAGTAGGCAGCTTAGAAAATTCTCGACGTAGTAGAACGCGTCCGGCTGCACTTCACTGCCGAGTAGGCAGCTTAGAAACGCCGATGCGGACGCCGGCATACATGAGCCAGCTTCACTGCCGAGTAGGCAGCTTAGAAATGCGCGAGCGCGTCCAGATGGCCATGGAAGGCCCTTCACTGCCGAGTAGGCAGCTTAGAAAACGTACACCCCGGCCAACCGCTGCCAGGCGGCCTTCACTGCCGAGTAGGCAGCTTAGAAATTCGGGGCTGTCGTCTTCTTCGTCGACTGCGGCTTCACTGCCGAGTAGGCAGCTTAGAAATAGTCCCAATAGACTTGCCCGGTGCCGATGGCTTCACTGCCGAGTAGGCAGCTTAGAAAAGCCAGTCCAGCCCATGCTCTGCGAAGAACGCCTTCACTGCCGAGTAGGCAGCTTAGAAACTGGTCGTTCAAATCGGCTTCAAGGGCGAGCCCTTCACTGCCGAGTAGGCAGAGAAATGGTGTCTGGGCAGCCGTAGATACCGTCTTACCCGTCATCTCGCAATGGCTAGCTGCGGGTCAAAGGGTTTGCCGGATTTGAGTACGCCGTAAGCGATGCAAAGCAGCTTGCGCATGGCCGCGCAGACGATCTGTTTGCCGGCCTTGCCTCGTGCCTTTAGCCGCTTGGCCATCGCTCGGATCGCGGCGTTGTGGGTCAGGGAGACTACTGCTGGCAGGTAAAGCCCTGCACGTAACACTGAAGAGCCCATCCGCGATATGCGCACATGCCCTTTGTGCTTCCCCGAGTCCTGCAGCTTAGGGTTCAAACCTGCAAAAGCCGTAACATCGCGACTGTCACCGAAACGTTGCATGTCGCCCAGCTCTGCCAGCAGCAACGTAGCGGTTCTGTCGGCAATGCCATCGATGCTTTTAAGCAAGTCGCGCTGGCCTCGTAGGTCATCGTTGTCATCGAAGTGCTGCTTGATCGCTTTCAGCGTCTCAGCGATCTGCTGGCGAATATGCTCAAGTACCGACCGAATCGACGCAGCGACTTTGACATCGCTGGTCACGTCCAGACGGTTCTGTTCCATGCGCTCCAACTCCTGAAGATCCTTCAGACGATGATTCAGGGCTTTGAGGCGCTTGATCTCCGGTTGCTCGGGCTTCCAGGCACGCAACTTATGCTGATGCAGATGGCCATAATCGGCAATCAGCTTGGCGTCCACCTTGTCGGTCTTCACGCGCTGCAACTGGCTGCGGGCATAAAGCGCAATCTGCGTCGGATTCAATACGCAGATCTTATAGTCATGCTCGTACAACCATTCAGCCAGCGCTTCGTGATAGATGCCGGTCGCCTCCATCACGATCCAAGCCTGCGGTTCAGCATGCTTGCCCAACCATTGCAGCAGAACTTTAAAGCCCTTCGGGTCGTTGCTCAGCTTGGCCTTGGTGCGATGCTTGCCATTGGCCTGAAGGGTCGCGATGTCGAAGGTGTGCTTGGCGATGTCGATACCCACAACTGTGCTCATCTCCTCCTCCTTTGGGTAGCTGATCGTCACTGCATCCGTCCAACCTTGTTTATGCGAGCTCGAGGCTCTGGATACCGTTCGGACTTACTGGATGAGTGCGGAGGAGCGCAGCGCAATCTACGTTACAGGCTCAAGGCTTCAGGGCGTACTCGGCTTGCAACTCCTCCCCCGATGATCAGTCGGGAACCATAGCCTCACTGAAAGGCTTTGGTCGAGATACAAGGGCGTACTCGCGAAGCAGTACGCCGCCATGAGGTCTGCGGCAGACTGTTCGCTGGCGCTCCTGAGTCCGCCCTACCACTGGTGCTACGAGCGGCCGGCGTACCGGTCGCCCTGCCGCTCATGAATGGGCCATGAGATCGTCAACGAAGCCGCCCCTGCACTTGGCACCTTCTGGCAAAAGCGCTTAACTGCCGGCATTGCCTCAGGAGTCTTTCATGGACGACATCAGCCCCTCCGACCTCAAGACCATCCTCCATTCCAAGCGCGCCAACCTGTACTACCTGCAGCACTGCCGGGTGCTGGTCAATGGCGGGCGGGTGGAGTACGTCACCGATGCTGGCAAGCAGTCGCTGTACTGGAATATCCCCATCGCCAATACCACCACCATCCTGCTCGGCACCGGTACCTCGATCACCCAGGCGGCGATGCGCGAGCTGGCCAAGGCCGGTGTGTTGGTGGGCTTCTGCGGTAGCGGCGGCACGCCGCTGTTCTCGGCCAACGAGATGGACATGGAAGTCGCCTGGTTCTCACCACAGAGCGAATACCGCCCCACGGAATATCTGCAGAAGTGGGTAGGGTTCTGGTTCGATGACGGCAAACGCCTGGAGGCAGCCAAGGCCTTCCAGTTGGCGCGCCTGCAACGCATCCGCCAGGGCTGGCTGAACAGCCGACCACTGAAGGATGCCGGTTTTCAGGTCGATTCCGCCGCTCTGGAAAATGCCCTCGATGCCTCGCAGCGCGCCATCGTCGCCGCGCCGGACAACACCTTCCTGCTCACCGAAGAAGCACGCCTGAGCAAGCAACTGTTCGCCTTGGCCGCCCGCGCCGTCAGCTATGGCGACTTCACCCGCGCCAAGAAGGGCAGTGGCAGCGACCCGGCCAACCGCTTTCTCGATCACGGCAACTACCTGGCCTATGGCCTGGCCGCCAGCGCTACCTGGGTGCTGGGCATCCCCCATGGCCTGGCCGTGCTGCACGGCAAGACGCGCCGTGGCGGCCTGGTGTTCGACGTGGCCGATCTGGTCAAGGACGCGACCATCCTGCCGCAAGCTTTCGTCAGCGCCGTGCGCGGCGACGAGGAACAGGAGTTCCGCCAGGCCTGCATCGAGAACCTCACCCGCAGCGAGTCACTGGACTTCATGATCGACACCCTCAAGGCCGTGGCCGAGCAGGTTGGCGCATGAACGTGTTGCTGATCAGTCAGTGCGACAAACGCGCACTGGTGGAAAGCCGGCGCATCCTCGACCAGTTCGCCGAGCGCCGCGGCGAGCGCACCTGGCAAACGCCGATCACCCAGGCCGGGCTGGATACCCTGCGCAAGCTGTTGAAGAAGAGCGCCAGGCGCAATACCGCCGTGGCCTGCCACTGGATACGCGGCAAGGACCACAGCGAGCTGCTGTGGATAGTCGGCGACGCTAGCCGCTTCAACGAACAGGGCGCGGTACCGACCAATACCACCCGCCGCGACGTGTTGCGCAAGGATGACGAGAACGACTGGCACAGCGCCGAGGACCTTCGTCTGCTCAGCGCCCTGGCCGCGCTGCTGCATGATCTGGGCAAAGCCAGCCTGGCCTTCCAGAACCGCCTCAAACCTGGCGCGCCCATGGAGCGCAACCTGTATCGCCACGAATGGACATCGCTGCGTCTGTTCCAGGCCTTCGTCGGGAATGACGACGATCAGGCCTGGCTGGCACGCCTGGCCAGCCCCAGCGAGCAGGACGACGCCACCTGGCTGAGCCGCCTCCAACGCGATGGCCTCGACCCCAACTGCGACAAGCCCTTTCGTAACTTGCCGCCTCTGGCCGCCGCCCTGGCCTGGCTGGTACTAACCCATCACCGCCTGCCCCTGATGCCCAGCGAGGACGCGCGCCTGGGCAGCAAGATCCGCCACTTACAGCTCGGCATGTTGAAGAACCTGCCAGGAGATATCGACGCCAGCTGGAACGAGCATTGTGCCACCCAGGACAGAGGGCAGATCGAACCTTACTGGCACTTCCCCCACGGCCTGCCCGTGACCACCGAGCGCTGGCGCAAACGGGCCGCCAAGCAGGCCCAACGCCTGCTGGCGCTGCTGCCACGCCGCCCCCAGCGAGACTGGCTGGGCAGCCCTTACCTGATGCACCTGGCACGCCTGAACCTGATGCTCGCCGATCACCACTACTCCAGCCTCACCGGCCCAGGCCGGGTGCAGGGCGAGGCGGGTTATCCGCTGTGGGCCAATACCGAGCGCAAAAGCGGCAGGTTCAATCAGGGACTCGACGAACACCTGCTGGGGGTCGAGGCCAACGCCGGGCTGATCGGCCATCGCCTGACCGACTTCGAGCGCAGCCTGCCACGCCTGGCCCGGCACAAGGGTTTGAAGAAGCGCAGTAGCAACGAACGCTTTCGTTGGCAGGACAAGGCCTTCGACCTGGCTGCCGGCATGCGCGAACAGGCTTCCCGGCACGGCGCCTTCATCGTCAACATGGCCTCCACCGGCTGCGGCAAGACCCTGGGCAATGCACGCATCATGTATGCCCTGAGCGACCCCGAGCGCGGCATGCGCTGTGCCTTCGCTCTGGGCCTACGCAGCCTGACCCTGCAAACCGGGCGCGCCTTCCGCCAACGCCTGCGACTGAACGAGGATGACCTGGCCATTCGCGTCGGTGGCACGGCCAACAGCACCTTGTTCGAGCACCAGCAGGCGCTCGCCGAACGCAGCGGCTCGGCCTCCTGCCAGGCACTGTTCGAGGACGATGGCCATGTGCGCTTCGACGGCAACGCGGACGCCCATCCGTTGCTCAACAAAGTGATCCACGAACCCCAGGTGCGCGCCCTGCTGGTCGCGCCGGTACTGGTCTGCACCATCGACCACCTGATCCCAGCCACCGAGAGCCAGCGCGGCGGGCGACAGATAGCCCCCATGTTGCGCCTGATGAGCGGCGACCTGGTGCTCGACGAGCCGGACGATTTCGATATCGCCGACCTGCCTGCCCTGGCGCGTCTGGTGCATTGGGCCGGGCTGCTGGGCGGCCGCGTGCTGCTGTCCTCGGCCACCCTGCCGCCCGCCCTGATCCAGGGTTTGTTCGAGGCCTATCGTGCCGGGCGTATCGAGTATCAGCGCCACCGTGGCGAACGCCCCGGTGAATTACCAGCCATCGCCTGCGCCTGGATCGACGAACAGCGGCAAAGCCGCCTGGACTGCAGCGACAGCGCCGCGTTCAGCGCTGCCCACCACGACTTTGCCCAACGCCGCCACGCCTGGCTCGCGACGCAGCCCGCGCGCCGTCATGCGCAACTGCTGCCCCTGCGCTTTGCCAGCCAGCGCCCGGAGGAGATTCGCCCGGCCTTCGCCGAACAGCTACTGACCGCCGCCCGCAGACTGCATGAGGCCAACGCCACGACCGACCCGCACAGCGGCAAGCGCGTGAGTTTCGGCCTGGTACGCATGGCCAATATCGAACCGCTGTTCGATGTAGCGCTGGCGCTGTTTCACCTGGGCGCCGCCGAAGGCACTCGTATCCACCTGTGCGTCTATCACTCGCAGTTCCCGTTGCTACTGCGTTCGGCCATCGAACACCGCCTGGATACCACCCTGCAACGAGAAGAGCCGCAAGCGGTTTTCGCCCTGCCGGACATCCGCCAGCGTCTGCTACGCCACGACGAGCCGGATCAGTTGTTCATCGTGCTCGGCTCGCCCGTGACCGAAGTGGGCCGCGACCATGATTACGACTGGGCCCTGGTCGAGCCCTCGTCGATGCGCTCGCTGATCCAGTTGGCCGGGCGCGTGCGCCGCCATCGCCCCGAGCCCTGGAGCGCAACCAATGTGCAGATATTCGACAGCAACCTGCGCCATGCCGAACGGCGCGACCAGCCAGCTTTCTGCAAGCCCGGTTTCGAGACGGAACACCCTTGGCGGCTGAATAGCCATCGTCTGGACAAACTGCTGGAGGCCGAGCAGTACCAGCAGATCGATGCCCGCCCGCGCATCCTCGAACGCCCCGCACCACTGGATGCCAAGAACAACCTGGTCGACCTGGAACACGCTCGCCTGCAAGGCTGGATGCTGCAACCCGCCGAAACCGACCCGACCACGCTGTCTCCTCGCGAACGGCGACGGCAAAGCAGCCAGCCGCGCGAAATGAACGCCCATGACGGCTGGAGCCAGCCGCTGTTGCACCTCACAGCCCTGGCGCAGCAGCAACAGCCCTTTCGCCTCGACACCCAACCCAGGGTCGAGCTGATCCTGCTGCCGAATGAAGACGGCGAGGATTACCAACTGCACCGTATCGACCCCGGCCAGCGCCGCTACGAGCAGATCTACGTGCCGGTGGAAAACAGCCTGCACCAGCGCATCGACGACAGCGAACTGGCCGGCCCGCGCATCAGCCCCTGGGGCACCACCGGCTACATCGAAGCTCTGGCTGAACTGGCGCAGGAGCTGGACATGAGCCTGGAGGGCTGTGCCCAACGCTTCGGCACCGTCAGCCTGCCCGAGAGCGAGCGCGGCTGGCGCTTTCACCCGGCGCTTGGGTTTGCCAAACGCAGGTGAGATTCCCCTACACCCTGCGCGGCGTGTAGCAGGGCTACAGCATCGCGGCCAAAGCCCCTACCACGGCATTTGAAGACCTGTGGGAGAGGCTTTAACCGCGACTCAGTTGGGTAGGAACCCGTGATGTCAGCAGCTAACTATCAATCCGAAAATCCCCATGCAGCGCCCGCCAGTGCTCGCGCAGCGCAGCCTTGTGCGCATCGTGCATGGGGCTGTCGCGCAGGGCTGCCGGCCATCGCTCGCGCGCTTTGCCGATGGCGGCCTTGAGGTTGTAGAGAACCGGTGATTCCGGCAGATCCGCGCGCCTGGCCCAGCGCCGGAAGTGTTCTAGAGATACCTCGTACCACTGCTTGGTCTGCGCCATGTTCAGCGCATAACGCTGCTCGTCCGGGATGTAGGCACGGGTGAAGAGAATGTCGTAGGCCGGCGACAGCACCGGGCTCACGCCATCGGGGTAGAGAATGCTCCAGTTCTTCAGATGCGCGTCGCCATTGCCCAGCAGGATGTTGACCAACAGGCGCACCCCCATCTGCGCCACGTCACGCTGGCCGCTGTAGGTGTTCTGGTAGATCAGCCGGGCGATCTGTTCGTAGCTGGCCTTCTGGTACTTGTCCGCCGCATAGGCGAATAGCACCTGGGCGAAATCCTCGGCGTGCACACGTTGCCCATCCACCCGGTCGAAGCGTCGAATGCCATAGGCGTAGCCCTCGTCGGGCAGCTTGATCTGCGGCAGGCGCTCGATCTTGTCGAGCGCCACCAGGCGAACTTCCGGTATATCCACACCGGCCAGCTCGGCCAGGCGCATGCAGGTGTATTCGTTGAGCGGTACATGACTGTGCACCGTCGATGGCGTCTTGATGATCCAGTCACCAGGCTCTGCCGCATCCCCCAATTGATAACGACCATCGCGCTGGTGCATGGAAAACTTCATCTGCACCCCGGCCAGGGAAAAATGCGCCACACGATCCACGGCATTCACCGCCACTCGGTCGAGCCGTCCGAGATCGCCGAAAGCCACATCGGGAATGGCCTCTGCGGCGATGGGCTCGGCAATCAGCGCCCCCGGCAAGTCACCGCCCAGGTGCACCAACAGCGGGAACTCGTTGTGCTCGTGGATCTTCAGGCGTTGCGCCAGCAACTGGCGCAACGCGCCTTCAGGCAGCAGGTTACTCAGCAACGGATGCAGCTGCATCTTGCTTGCCACGGGGAACAGCTTGCCGGCACGCGCGGCGAAGGTATCCGGGTTGGCCAGCGACAAGGTCAATGCCAAGCGATTGCGATTGGCCACGAACGACGGCGCCAGCGACAGCACCGTGCGGCCATGGGCATAACCGGCAACATACCCAACCAGTTGGCCATGCAGCGTCAGCTTGAGCGCCGATACCTGCTCCCCGGCCATCAGTCATCACCCAGCACTTGCCAGGGGTCTTCGATGGTTTCCTTGATTCCCACCTCTGGCGCTGATGCCGGCGTGCGGTTCATTCCGTAGTTCTGCTGCACCCCGGCGGGGCCGGCCTCCAGCAGTTGCTCGACCTCACGCGCCAACTCCTTGGGGATCAGCATCAGGGTGGCGTCGAGCCCCTCGGCAATCTTGTCCAGCGTGGCCAGGCTGGGGTTACCGTCTTTTTCGATCTTGCCGTACTGCTGGCGATTGAGTCCGGCCCGCAACGGCATATCCGTGCCCTTCAGGCCAAGCTGCAAGCGACGGCGTTTGATCTGGGTCAGCACTTTGCTGCGCATGGGCTCCCTCACTCGCTCTAGCAAAAATGCAGCATAAAAGGCTCTATTAGAGAAAAAGAGCCTTTTATGCTGCAGAAAAGTCTCTTTGAATGTTATGTGCTTCATTAGTAAATGAAGTTTAAAAGCTTCACAAGTCTTTATTTGAAGCATAAATGCTGCTTTCAGAGGCTAATGCAGCATATAAAGATCATTCAAATTGAGTCAGGCGGGCAGCCAAGGCCACAGTGGCAAAACAATGCTACTTTTCGTGTTGCTTCCCAGCACAAGGATTCGTTGCTATGCACAACCCCTCCTCCGGCCGACGACAGGCCATCCGCGACCTGCTTGAACACTTTATCGCCGAACGCCTGGCCACCAAGCTCGAAGGCCTGGCCGAAGAAGACCCCAAACGCGCCACCCTGCTTGCCCAATACGCCCCGGACGTATGGCTGGAAGATGCCGCGCGCCGTGCCGGGCAGATCCAGGCAGTCACCCATACGCTCAAAGCCATTCACCCGGACGCCAAGGGCACCAACCTCTATTGCCTGCCGAACAGCCTGCCCCGGCATGCTCTGGTCGGCAGCCATTGCCTGGGCGACGACTTTGCCGGCGATGTGGTGGGCAACGCTGCCGCGCTGGATGTCTACAAACTGCTCAAGCTGGAGCACGACGGCCAGTCGTTGCTCAGCCTGCTGCTGGCCGATGATGCCGACGCCATTGCCGCGCTGCATGAGGATGGCGAGCAAGCGCAGATCCTGGCAGCAGCCTTTACCGGCATCACCCGCGCCCGCGACGGCCTGGCCTCCCACACCCACGGCAAGCAGTTGTACTGGCTGGTTGGCGAAGATCCGCGCGACGATGAGCAATACCATCTAATCGCCCCGCTATATGCCAGCTCGCTGGCGCATCGGGTCTACCAGCAAATCCAGGCCGACCGCTTCGGCGAGCCTGCCAAGGAAGCGCGCCAAGCTCGCCGCGACAAGCAGTTTCACCCAGGTGTAATTCACGAGTACCCCGACCTGGCCGTACAAAAGCTCGGCGGCACCAAGCCGCAGAACATCTCCCAGCTCAACAGCGAGCGCCGTGGCGATAACTACCTGCTCGCCTCCCTGCCGCCAAGCTGGCAGCAGCGCGAAGTGCGCCTGCCGATCCGTACCCGTGACGGCTCGATCTTCCCTGCCTTCGGCCAGCGCCCGGCAGTGGCCGAACTGGTGCGCCACCTGCGCGATTTCCTGCTCAGCGGCCCGCCACCCAATGTGCATACCCGCAACAGCCGCGATGAACTGCTTACCGAGCTGATCGACGAACTGCTGCTGTATGCAGCCGAACTCTGGGCTTTCGAGCCGGGCTGGTCGGCCAAGCCCGAGTGCAACCTCAACCGCGCCGAGCAACTGTGGCTGGATTTCCGCCGCGCCGAGCACGATGCCATCTTCGCCAGCGAATGGCGGCGCATGGAATGGCTCTTGGAAATCCGCGAGCGCTTCGCCAACTGGCTCAACGCCCGCCTGGTCAGCAAGCTCTCGGTCGGCGATGTGGAAAACAGCTACTGGGCCAAACAGGCTGGCAGCAATGCCCTGTGGCTCGACCTCGACCGGCTGAACCAAGCCTGGGTCGATCAGTTCGAGCGTGAACAACGCGACCTGGAGGCCGAACATGAGTGAACTGCCCACCTCCAACGGCCTGCTGATCGTCCCCCACCTGCGGGTGCAGAACGCCAACGCCATCTCCAGCCCACTGACCTGGGGCTTCCCCGCCATCAGCGCGTTCATTGGCCTGATGCAAGCATTGGAACGCAAGCTCGATGGCCGCTTCGCCCTGATGTTTGACAGTGTCGGGGTGGTCTGCCACAGCCACGAGGCGCAGGTCACTGGGGGCTATCAACGCGCCTTCCGCCTGACCCGCAACCCGGTCAACGAGCGCGGTGAAACCGCCGCCATCGTCGAAGAGGGACGCATCCACCTGGATATCACGCTGATCTTCGGCGTCAGCGGCTATAGCGAAGACGGCCAGCCCGACCCGGTACAGGGCGACTGGCAACAGCGCCAGCAGATTGCCCGCGACATCGCCGAACTGCTGGGCGGCATGCGTATCGCCGGGGGCAGTGTATTCCTCGACCCGCAGCACAAGCCGATGCTGCAGCCCCTGGCCCAGGGCGAGGAACGCAGTGCCCAGTTCCGTCGGTTGCGCCGCCGCTGGTTACCGGGCTTTGCCCTGGTCAGCCGCGACGACCTGCTGCACACCCATCTGCAACATCTGCGTGACGAGAACGCCAGCGCCGACCTGCTCGATGCCTGGCTCGATCTGTCACGCCTGAACCTGCGCGCTCAGGAAGCCCGCCCGGCCAGCGAAACCCAGGCGGCCAAAGTGGAGTGGCGCGCCCAGCGCGTAATGCCCAACGGCTGGCTGGTGCCAATCCCGGTCGGTTATGGCGCCCTCGGCCCGTTGCAGGCCGCCGGCAGCGTAGCCAACGCGCGGGACGGGCAAACCCCGCTGCGCTTCGTCGAAAGCCTCTACTCCATCGGCCAATGGCTCAGCCCTCACCGGCTGCGCGATGTCGATGACCTGCTCTGGTACGCCGACGCTGCCCCCGAGGCCGGCCTGTACCGCTGCCACAACCTTTACAGCCAAACCCTCTGCACTGATGACATGGAGTGACCATCATGACCACCGCCCCTCTGAAAACTGCTTCCGTCCTGGCCTTCGAGCGCAAGCTCGACCCTTCCGATGCGCTGTTTCATGCCGGTGACTGGCAGACGCGCGACAACTGGCAACCGCTCGCCGTGCGGGAAAAATCCGTGCGCGGCACCATCTCCAACCGCCTCAAGGCCAAGGATCAGGATCCGGCCAAGCTCGACGCTGCCATCGAGAACCCCAATCTGCAGACCGTCGATGTCGCGGCCCTGCCCCATGACGCCGACACGCTACGCGTCAGTTTCACCCTGCGCGTGCTCGGCGGCGCTGGCACCCCCTCGGCATGCAACGACGCCGGCTACCGGCAGAAGCTGCTGGACACCGTACAGGGCTACGTCGCCAGCCACGGCTTCGCCGAACTGGCGCGCCGCTATGCACATAACCTGGCCAATGGTCGCTTCCTCTGGCGCAACCGCATCGGCGCCGAACAGGTGGAAGTGCAGATCGCTCATTTGGTGGATGGCAAGGCCACCCAGCAATGGAGCTTCGATGCCCTGAGCCTGTCCCTGCGCAACTTCGACGCCAGCGGCCCGGTGGCCATGGCCCTGGGCGAACTGACCAATCTGATCGCTGCAGGTCTCGGTGGCGAGCGTCACCTGCTGCTGGGCATCACCGCCTATGTGCGCATGGGCGCAGGCCAGGAAGTCTTCCCCTCGCAGGAACTGATCCTCGACCGGGGCAAAGGCGACAAGAGCAAAACCCTGTACAGCGTCAACGGCGTCGCCGGTATGCACTCGCAGAAACTCGGCAATGCCCTGCGCACCATCGACACCTGGTATCCGGACGCAGGCGAACTCGGCCCCATCGCCGTCGAACCCTACGGCTCGGTAACAACCGAAGGTCGCGCCTATCGCCAGCCGAAGGCCAAGGCGGACTTCTACAACCTGCTGGACAACTGGCTGCTCAAGGACAAGGAACCCAGCGTAGGCGACCAGCATTACGTCATGGCCACCCTGATTCGCGGTGGCGTCTTTGGTGAGGCGGGCTAGCCATGGATCACTACCTCGACCTCAAACTCCTGCCCGACCCGGAATTTCCGGCCACGCAGTTGATGAGCGCGCTGCTGGCCAAACTGCATCGTGGCCTGCATGACCTGCGTCGTAGCGATGTGGGCATCAGCTTCCCGGATGTGGAAACAGCGGGCTCCGGCCTCGGTGCCCGCCTGCGCCTGCATGGCAGTGCCGAGGCGCTGGATCGGCTGATGGTGCTGAACTGGCTCACCGGCATGCGCGACCACCTGCATCTGGGGGAGCTGGCGCCGATCCCGGCGCAGGTACGCTGGCGTTGCGTCAGCCGTGTGCAGGTGGACAGCAACCCGGAGCGTGCCCGCCGCCGCCTGATCAAGCGCCACGGTATCAGCGAAGCGGAGGCGCGCCAGCGCATCCCCGACAGCGCCGGCAAACGCTGCGACCTGCCTTATGCCAGCCTGCGCAGCAACGGCAGCGGCCACAGCTTCCGCCTCTTCATCCGTCACGGCCCACTACTCGATAAACCCACCCCAGGCACCTTCGGCGCCTACGGCCTGAGCGCCCAGGCCAGCGTGCCCTGGTTCTGACCCTTTTTTCCAAGCACAAACGGAGCCCCCGCAAAATCAATGACTTGCAGGTGGCTCCGAAAAAAGGGGTAACAGCGATAAAACAGGGATGGTTCTTTAACAATCAAAGGGTTAGGGTTTTCAGGCTCTAGTTCACTGCCGTATAGGCAGCTCAGAAATTGCCGGTGTCGTGGTCGATGATCGCGACGGTGTTCACTGCCGTATAGGCAGCTCAGAAACTCCAGATCCATCATGTCGGTCTGGAACAGGAAGTTCACTGCCGTATAGGCAGCTCAGAAAGTGCTCAGACTCGATTGAAACAAGGTCTCTGTGTTCACTGCCGTATAGGCAGCTCAGAAACAGCGCCGACGGCCCCATGACCTTCAACAGCTGTTCACTGCCGTATAGGCAGCTCAGAAATGCATTTTCTGGATGGCGCTCTGGCCTTCCTTGTTCACTGCCGTATAGGCAGCTCAGAAATGGATGCATGCCAGTGAGGCCAAGGCGACCAGGTTCACTGCCGTATAGGCAGCTCAGAAATGGTCGGCCAGCTCGTACACCACGCGCAGAGCGGTTCACTGCCGTATAGGCAGCTCAGAAATCTCTCACAACCGAGGCACAGCACCATGAAAGGTTCACTGCCGTATAGGCAGCTCAGAAAAGGCGCACATACAGCGGCGCCAGGCGGGAATCGTTCACTGCCGTATAGGCAGCTCAGAAAACTGACAGCTGATCGATATAGCAACTGACCAAGTTCACTGCCGTATAGGCAGCTCAGAAAATGAGGTGCTGCTTGAGGCTGTTGGGTTTGTTCGTTCACTGCCGTATAGGCAGCTCAGAAAAACGGCGCCGACCCTGTGCCAGCCCCTGGCCAGTTCACTGCCGTATAGGCAGCTCAGAAAGTGCGTGCCTCGGCCTTGCCGCTGGGCAGGTTGTTCACTGCCGTATAGGCAGCTCAGAAAAATGCCGACTCATCGAATCGGCATCAGTGAAAGTTCACTGCCGTATAGGCAGCTCAGAAATCGACCATTTCCTGCATTACTGCTTGAGCGTCGTTCACTGCCGTATAGGCAGCTCAGAAAGAGGGAACTGGCGGTAATTACACCACTGCATTGTTCACTGCCGTATAGGCAGCTCAGAAATGCACGCCGGGCGGGATGACGGTAATGGGCCGGTTCACTGCCGTATAGGCAGCTCAGAAAAGGGCTGAGGCTAAGGCGCTGATCAACAAGCACGTTCACTGCCGTATAGGCAGCTCAGAAAACGACATGGCAGAGCCCGATAGCGATGTGGCTGTTCACTGCCGTATAGGCAGCTCAGAAAGCCATGTCCCTTTCATCTTCTAGATAGACCTCGTTCACTGCCGTATAGGCAGCTCAGAAACGGACGTGCGGGGGCTGGTGGAGGCGCTGGAGGTTCACTGCCGTATAGGCAGCTCAGAAAAGACCGCATGTCCTTTCAAGCTTACCCCTTGGAGTTCACTGCCGTATAGGCAGCTCAGAAAAATGCGCGCTTAGGGTTCGCATCGGTGATTAAGTTCACTGCCGTATAGGCAGCTCAGAAAACGAGCACGGGTGTTCGTTCGGAACATGCGGCGTTCACTGCCGTATAGGCAGCTCAGAAATCGTCAGGAATCACTACCCCACCCGCAACGTCGTTCACTGCCGTATAGGCAGCTCAGAAATATTCGTCGGCCGAGTGCGTCACGCCGTCCTGGTTCACTGCCGTATAGGCAGCTCAGAAATGCATGTTGTACCCCCGCGCCCTACAACCCCCGTTCACTGCCGTATAGGCAGCTCAGAAATCAGTCTGGCCCGGACGTGCGGGGGCTGGTGGGTTCACTGCCGTATAGGCAGCTCAGAAATGGGCGTGTTCGTGTCCGTCTCCGCGCTGGCTGTTCACTGCCGTATAGGCAGCTCAGAAAAGTCCCGGCCACACATCAGCATCACGGCACTTGTTCACTGCCGTATAGGCAGCTCAGAAAAACGACCTGCAGAGTCAGAATCCGCCGCTCTTGTTCACTGCCGCACAGGCAGCTCAGAAACAGTATGCCAGCCAGTTCCAGCGCCCCAACCGACGAGGTCTGGCGCTGGCATAAAACCCTGGCTGCCGCCCACAAGTGATAGTCCTTACGATCATGAGGATATCGTTAATAGCAAGGCTATCCAGCCATAAATCCTCGCAAACATGAGGATTTTATTGATCAAGAAGGCATTCCGCGCCAAAATCCTCACGAAAATGAGGATTTCAGATGCAAACCACACTCAAGAGCGCCGCCGAACTGGGCGAATTGATACGCCGGGCACGCAAGGCGCAGAACATCCGCCAGGATGACGCCGCTGGCAGCATCGGTGTCAGCGAGAACTTCCTCGGCAAGGTGGAGCGAGGTAGCGAGAGCGTGCAGTGGGGCAAACTGTTCCAGGTGCTCGATGGCCTCGGCCTGCGGCTGATCGTCGACCTGCCAGATGAGGTGGCAAAACTGCCCGGCGAGCCTGAAGCATGAAACGCGAGCTGCTGGCCTGGATCGGTGATCGCCTGATGGGGCATCTCTACGACGACAATGGCGTGTGGAGTTTCCGCTATGCGCACGACTGGGGCGCTTTCGACCTCTGCCCGAACCTGCCACGGGCACGAGGCACCATCCTCGACAACAGCAGCCAGCGCCCCGTGCAGTGGTACTTCGACAACTTGCTGCCCGAGGAGGGCCAGCGCCAGTTGCTGGCTGCCGATGCCCGCCTGGAGGCCAGCGACGCCTTCGCCCTGCTGGCGTACTACGGCGCCGAATCGGCCGGTTCCCTGACCCTGCTGCCGCCGGGCGAGACATTGCCGACAGGCGAACTGCGCGCCCTGACGGACGAAGCATTGGCCAGGCGCATCGCCGCCATGCCGCGCCTGCCACTGACCCACGCAGCCCGCAAGCGCATGTCCCTGGCTGGCGCCCAGCACAAGCTGGCCGTGGTGCTCAAAGGCGGCGAGCTGTATGAACCGGTCGGCGACGCACCCTCGACGCATATTCTCAAGCCGGATCACCCCGAGCGCGCCTTCGCCCATTCGGTGATCAACGAGTGGTTCTGCATGCGCCTGGCCGCCCGCGTCGGTGTGGCCGTGCCCAACGTCAGCCGTCATTACGTGCCCCAGCCGGTCTATCTGATCGAGCGCTTCGACCGCCAGGCACAGGGCGACACCTGGCAACGCCTGCACAGCATCGACGCCTGCCAGATGCTCGGCCTGGATCGTCATTTCAAGTACCAGGCCGGCAGCATCGAACGCCTGGTTCAGCTATTGGGGCTGACCACAGCTCCGGCAGTGGCGCGTACCCGTCTGTTCAACTGGCTGCTGTTCAACCTGCTGATCGGCAATACCGACGCCCATCTGAAGAACATCAGCTTTCTGGTCGGCCCACGCGGCCAGCAGTTGGCGCCGTTCTATGACCTGTTGAGCACCGCCGTCTACGAAACCCGCGCCTTCGAGCAGGATCGCTGGCCGCAGGCGACCACCCTGGCCTGGCCGCTCCTCGGCGAATCGCACCTGGCACGTATCGACCGCCAGCACCTGCTCGATGCCGCCGAAGCGCTGGGCCTGAAACGCTCCCCGGCCAACGCGCAGTTGCAGCGCATGCAGGGGCGCATCGTCGCGCACGCCGACGAATTGCTGGAACAGACAGAGCGGGAAAATGCCGGGCTGGCAGCCGAACGCCCAGAGCTACGCGCCACCTTTGCTGGTGAGATGCGTTGCCTGCGCGCAATTCGGGCGCTGGTAGCGGAGCAGGCCGCTCGGCTGCAATAAACACTGAGGTGCATAAAGAATCGCCATTTTCTTTACGCGTAGCACTCAGCGCTCGACGCATAAAGAAAATGGCGATTCATGAGACTGCTTGCTGGGCGGTTTGCTGTACAGCGCACTGCCGCACAGACAGCCCCCGGCGGGCTGTTCGCGTCGATGTTCGGCGTCAGGCCTGTAGCCTGGGTGGAGCGGAGCGATACCCGGGGCAGCGTTTCCCGGGTTTCGCGGTGCTCAACCCAGGCTACTTATCGGCTCGGTTTATGCGCAGGCGCGTTTTGCCGCCCCCTCAATCCAGCAAACTGCGATACATCACATAACAATCCACCAAACCATGCCGAGCGTGACGGTAGGCCTTGGGCAGGGTGCCGACTATCTCGAAACCGTGCTTCTGCCACAACGCCACGGCCACCGTATTGGTGGCCACCACGCTGTTGAACTGCATGGCGCTGAAACCCAGCTCGCGCGCCACTTCCAGGGAATGGGCGCAGAGCCGGCTGGCGATGCCGCGACCACGTGCGGCTGGGGCGGTCATATAGCCGCAGTTGCAGACGTGGTCGCCGGGCCCGGCGGCATTGGCCTTGATGTAGTAGGTGCCGAGAATCTGCCCACCCTCTTCGGCAACGAAGGTGGCGCGCGGCAGCTCGACCCAGAGTTTCCAGGCTGTTTCACGATCCATGTCGGGGTCATAGGCGTAGGTTTCCTGCGCCTGTACCACGTCACGGATGATCGGCCAGACCTGGTCGAAATCTGCAGCCTCGATGGGGCGGATGATCAGTGCGTCGCTCATTGGTCGTACCCCTCGGCCAGGTGCTGATCCTTGAGTTTCACGTAGTTGCCCGCCGTGTAGCTGAAGAAGTTGCGCTCCTTGTCGGTCAGAGGGCGAGCCTGTTTCACCGGGCTGCCGACGTACAGATAGCCGCTTTCCAGGCGCTTGCCCGGCGGCACCAGGCTGCCTGCGCCGATGATCACGTCATCCTCGACCACTGCACCGTCCATGACGATGCTGCCCATGCCCACCAGGATGCGGTTGCCCAGGGTGCAGCCATGCAGGGTGACCTTGTGCCCGACGGTCACTTCGTCGCCGATGATCAGCGGGAAACCCTCCGGGTTGAACGGGCCGGCGTGGGTGATGTGCAGCACGCTGCCGTCCTGCACGCTGGTGCGCGCACCGATGCGGATGCGGTGCATGTCGCCACGGATCACGGTCAGCGGCCACACCGAGCTGTCCTCGCCCAGCACCACGTCGCCGATGACCACGGCGCTGGCGTCGACGAAGACGCGCTCGCCCAGTTGCGGGAGGTGCTGTTGGTATTTGCGAATGGCCACGATAGAGGCTCCTGGGCTGCGAGAAAGCTTGATTGTAATTAAGATGCCCCCATGTCTGTTGTCAGCATGCTGGATTCTCGGATGCCAGCCACCTCAACACCGCCTTCCTTCGCCACAGGTATCTCGTCGTGACCGCGAACAACCCCCTGCTGCAAGACTTCGACCTGCCGCCCTATTCGCAGATCAAACCGGAACACGTCGAACCCGCCATCGACCAGATCCTGGCCGACAGCCGCGCTGCCATCGTCACCCTGCTCGAACAACAGCAGGCCAAGCCGAGCTGGGACGGCCTGGTGCTGGCCCTGGACGAGTTGGGCGCGCGCCTGGGCCGCGCCTGGAGCCCGGTGAGCCACCTCAACGCGGTGTGCAACAGCCCCGAACTGCGCGCCGCCTATGAAGCCTGCCTGCCCAAGCTGTCGCAGTACTGGACCGAAATGGGCCAGAACAAGCCGCTGTTCGACGCCTATGACGCGCTGGCCAAGAGCCCGGCAGCCGAAGGCTTCGACGTGGCGCAGAAGACCATCCTCGAGCACGCCCTGCGTGACTTCCGCCTGTCCGGCATCGATCTGCCGGTCGAGCAGCAGAAGCGCTATGGCGAAATCCAGATGCGTCTGTCCGAGCTGACCAGCAAATTTTCCAACCAGTTGCTCGACGCCACCCAGGCCTGGACCAAGCAGGTCACCGACGAAGCCCTGCTCAGCGGCCTGACCGACTCGGCCAAGGCGCAGATGAAGCAGGCCGCCGAAGCCAAGGGTCTGGACGGCTGGCTGATCACCCTGGAATTCCCCAGCTACTACGCGGTGATGACCTACGCCGACGACCGCGCCCTGCGCGAAGAGGTGTATGCCGCCTACTGCACCCGCGCCTCCGACCAGGGGCCAAATGCCGGGGAGAACGACAATGGCCCGCTGATGAGCGAGATTCTCGACCTGCGCCAGGAGCTGGCGCGCCTGCTCGGCTTCGCCAACTACAGCGAGCTGAGCCTGGCCAGCAAGATGGCCGAGAACACCGAGCAGGTGCTGAGCTTCCTGCGTGACCTGGCGGTGCGCAGCAAGCCCTTCGCCGAGCAGGATCTGGCCGAGCTGCAGGCCTTCGCCGCCGAGCGTGGCCTGAACGATCTGCAGAGCTGGGATGTGGGCTACTACAGCGAGAAGCTGCGCCAGCAGCGCTACAGCATTTCCCAGGAAGAGGTGCGCGCCTGGTTCCCGGTGGACAAGGTGCTCAGCGGCCTGTTCGCCATCGTGCGCAAGCTCTACGGCATCGAGATTCGCGAGCTGAAAGACTTCGACACCTGGCACCCGGATGTACGCCTGTTCGAGATCACCGAGAACGGCCAGCACGTCGGGCGCTTCTTCTTCGATCTCTACGCCCGCGCCAACAAGCGCGGCGGCGCCTGGATGGACGGCGCGCGCGACAAGCGCCGTGATGCCCAGGGCAAGCTGATCGCCCCGGTGGCCAACCTGGTGTGCAACTTCACCCCGCCGGTCGGCGGCAAGCCGGCGCTGCTGACCCACGACGAGGTCACCACCCTGTTCCACGAATTCGGCCACGGCCTGCATCACCTGCTGACCCGCGTCGAGCATGCCGGTGCCTCGGGCATCAATGGCGTGGCCTGGGACGCAGTCGAGCTACCCAGTCAGTTCATGGAGAACTGGTGCTGGGAACCGGAAGGCCTGGCGCTGATTTCCGGCCACCATGAAACCGGCGAGGCGCTGCCGCAGGCCCTGCTGGACAAGATGCTGGCGGCGAAGAACTTCCAGTCCGGGCTGATGATGGTGCGCCAGTTGGAGTTCTCCCTGTTCGACTTCGAGCTGCACGCCACCCATGGCGACGGTCGCAGCGTGCTGGACGTGCTCGAAGGCGTGCGCCGCGAGGTGTCGGTGATGCGCCCGCCGGCCTACAACCGCTTCGCCAATGGCTTCGCGCATATCTTCGCCGGCGGCTATGCGGCTGGTTACTACAGCTACAAGTGGGCCGAGGTGCTCAGCGCCGATGCCTTCTCCAAGTTCGAGGAAGAAGGGGTGTTCAACGCCGACACCGGCCGCGCCTTCCGTGAGGCCATTCTGGCCCGTGGCGGCTCGCAGGAACCAATGGTGCTGTTCGTCGACTTCCGTGGCCGCGAACCGAGCATCGACGCCCTGCTGCGCCACCTTGGCCTGAGTCAGGAGGCCGCATGAAGAAGCGATTCATCGCCGGCGCCGTGTGCCCGGCCTGCAGCGAGCAGGACAAGATCCAGATGTGGGAAGAGGACGGCGTGCCGCACCGCGAATGCGTGGCCTGCGGCTACGCCGATACCCTGGATGCCAACGGCAACTCGGTGCCCAAGGAACTGCCGACACGTGTCAACGTCAGCGGCCTGAAGCCCAAGCCTGCCGATCCCAAGGTGCAGTCGGTGCAGTTCTTCCCCAACCCCAAGCTGAAGAAGCCGAGCGAATAACCACGCAACCCGGGCCGCCGCCGAACCGTAGGGTGGGTTAGCGGCGCCGGGCACGGGCTCGCCAACACCTGTGAACCTCACGCGCCGCGTAACCCACCGAACAATGGCGCGCCTGGCACCTTCGGCGGGTCATGCCACGAAATCGGGGAAGGACGTGCCAGCGTCAGCCCCGGATTGCATCCGGGCTACAGGTCTCAGTGCACCATCCGCCTCAACCACGAAAGAACTCCCCCGGCGTCGCGCCGAACTGCTGGCGAAAGGCGGCGATAAAGGCCGAGGTGGAGTCATAGCCGCAGCTCAGGGCCACGTCGGTGACGCGCTCGCCACGCTGCAGCGGCTCCAGGGCATGCAAGAGGCGCAGACGCTGGCGCCAGGCGCGGAAGGTCAGGCCGGTTTCACGCAGGAACAGGCGGCTGAGGGTCTTCTCCGAGGCACCGAGCACCTGGCTCCACTGCGCCAGGCTGCGGCCGTCATCCGGTTGCTCTTGCAAAGCACGGCACAGGCGCAGCAGGCGCGCGTCCTGCGGCAACGGCAAGGACAGCCCCACCTCCTGCGCCGCGCGCAACTGATCCAGCAGCACCTGCGCCAGACGGCCATCGGCGCCCTGCTCGTCGTATTCCACCGGCAGCTCGCAGAAGCCTCGGATCAGCTCGCGGGTCAGGCTGTTGATGGCCAGCACCCGGCAGCGTGGCGGTGCCCAGGCGCTGACGGCGCAGTCGATGTACAGGCTGCGCATCTCGGTGCCCGGCGAGCTGATCACTTCGTGCTCGAGATCGGCGGGAATCCAGATCGCCCGCTGCGGCGGCGCGACGAAACGACCGGCGGCGCTGTGCACGTGCAGCACCCCTTCCAGGGCATAGGAGAGCTGCACCCAGGGGTGGCTGTGGCGCGGTGTGCTGACCGCCTGTGCCAGGGATTCGTTGCGCGCATAGAGCGGCCTGGGCAGATGGGGCAGGCGCGGTACCGCACGTTCGGGCAGCGGATTTTGTCCGTTAAGCGACATTCTCTGGCCTGATGGCGTTAGTCGGTCGATAAGACACAGGCTAGAGTGGCCGGGCCAGTCTGACAACAACCGGATCTCGAACATGGCCCGCTCCCGCCTGCTGCCCGACAATTTCACCCTTACCCTGCTCGCGGTGGTGCTCACCGCCTCGCTGCTGCCCGCCAGTGGCCAGGTGGCCACGGTCTTCGAGTGGGTCACCGACCTGGCCATCGCCCTGCTGTTCTTCCTGCATGGCGCCAAGCTGTCGCGCCAGGCGATCATCGCCGGTGCCGGGCACTGGCGCCTGCATCTGCTGGTGTTCTCCTGCACCTTCATCATCTTCCCGCTGCTCGGCCTGCTGCTGCGCCCGCTGCTGGAGCCACTGCTGGGTACCGAGCTGTTCATGGGCATGCTCTACCTGTGCGCACTGCCGGCCACGGTGCAATCGGCCATCGCCTTCACCTCGCTGGCGCGCGGCAATATCCCGGCGGCGATCTGCAGCGCAGCAGCGTCCAGCCTGCTGGGCATCTTCGTCACGCCGCTACTGGTGGCCTTGCTGATGGGCGTGCACGGCGACAACGGCTCGACCCTCGATGCCATCGGCAAGATCAGCCTGCAACTGCTGCTGCCCTTCGTGCTCGGGCAGATCGCCCAGCGCTGGATCGGCGGCTGGGTCAACAGGAACAAGAACTGGCTGAAGTACGTCGACCAGAGCTCGATCCTGCTGGTGGTCTATACGGCTTTCAGCGCGGCGGTGATCGGCGGACTGTGGCAGCAGGTGCCACTGATCACCCTGCTGGCGTTGACGCTCGCCTGCTGCGTGCTGCTGGCCCTGGCGCTGCTGACCACTCACCTGCTCGGCAAGTGGCTGGGCTTCAACCTGGAAGATCGCATCACCATCCTCTTCTGCGGCTCGAAGAAGAGCCTGGCCACCGGCGTGCCCATGGCCCAGGTGCTGTTCGCCGGCAGCACCATCGGCGTGCTGATCCTGCCGCTGATGCTGTTCCACCAGATTCAACTGATGGTCTGCGCGGTGCTGGCGCAGCGTTATGCGCGCCGCCCGGAAGCCGAGGTGATCGAAGCCAGGACGGCTTCCTGAACACCCCCGCAATGCGCTAGCGTGCAGGGCGTCGATCACCCTCACAAGGATGTCCATGCGCACGCTCGCACACCTGATCGGCGCGGCCCTGCTCGGTGCCGCGCCGCTCGCCATCGCCACCGATTTCGGCCCCTCGATCTACGCCGGGATGACCGCCCGCTTCGATACCGCCACCACGTCGCCCTACCAGAACCCGGAGCCCGAACTGCGCGTCCTGCTGCAGTCGCAGAAGGCCTATGGCAGCCGCAACCACTTCTGCATGGTCGGCTATCGCTGGCCGGATGGCATGCAGTTCGCCTCCGTGCACTGGCGCGAGGGCGGTCTGATCCTGCGCTGGCATGGCGGCAGCG
Source organism: Pseudomonas sp. GOM7 (assembly GCF_026723825.1). Taxonomy (NCBI): domain Bacteria; kingdom Pseudomonadati; phylum Pseudomonadota; class Gammaproteobacteria; order Pseudomonadales; family Pseudomonadaceae; genus Pseudomonas; species Pseudomonas sp. GOM7. Next base: position 5,247,480 of record NZ_CP113519.1, read on the forward strand.
ACTGGTCTGACGATGAATTCGAGTGGTATCTGAACAAGGCCATCGATCTGCAGACCGGCGTGATCGACGCCGATGATCCGCAGGGCAGCACCTTCCTCGTCACCCGTCGTGACGCCAACGGTACCCTGGAAGACTGCCGCCGCCATGGCCGCCAGTACCTGATCGAGCCGTTCACGCCGCCGCCTCCACCTGTCGAGGAGGACGACTGAGCGACGCTCAGCACTGGCGCGGATCGATCAATCCATATACTGTTCATCCATACAGTATATGGAGCGTTTCCCATGGCCCTGAATCTGCCCACGCGCGGTCGCGGTACCGCCAGCAACCCACACAACCGCTATGCGCCGACCCGCTCGGAGCAGGAAGACGACGGCTGGTATCAGGACGAAACCCCACCAAGCCGCGCCACTGAGGTGCGCAAGGAGAAGGCGAAGACGGCGATCACCCGCAACGACTCGCCGGACGTCGGCTTCGACCGCTCGGTGAACCCCTACCGAGGCTGTGAGCACGGCTGCATCTACTGCTTCGCCCGGCCCAGCCACGCCTACTGGGACATGTCGCCGGGCATCGACTTCGAGACCCGCCTGATCGCCAAGACCAACCTGGCCGAGCGCCTGGAAGAGCAGTTGCAGAAGCCGGGCTACGTGCCGCAGCCCATCGCCCTGGGCATCAACACCGATGCCTACCAGCCCATCGAACGCGAACAGCGCCTGACCCGCCAGGCGCTGGAGATCCTGCTGCGCTACAAGCACCCGCTGAGCATCATCACCAAGGGCTCGCTGATCCTGCGCGACCTCGACCTGCTCAGCGAGCTGGCCAGCCACAACCTGGTCAGTGTCGCCTTCAGCCTGACCACCCTGGACGACGAGCTCAAACGCATCATGGAACCGCGTACCGCCGCTCCAGCCGCCCGCCTGCGCGCCATGCGCACGCTGCATGAAGCCGGGGTGCCGGTGAGCGTGATGTGCGCGCCGATGATCCCCATGATCAACGACATGGAACTGGAAGCGTTGCTCGAAGCCGCTGCCGATGCCGGCGCACGCTCGGCCGGCTACGTGCTGCTGCGCCTGCCGCTGGAAATCGCCGGCTTGTTCGAGGAGTGGTTGCAGGTGCATTTCCCCGAGCGCGCCGCCCATGTCATGAGCCTGATCCGCCAGAGCCGCGGCGGCAAGAACTACGACAGCCGCTTCGGCAGCCGCATGCGCGGCGAGGGCCAGTTCGCCGAGCTGCTGGCCCAGCGCTTTCGCCTGGCACGGCGCAAGCTCGGCCTGGACAAGCGCGAGCGCGTGGTGCTGGACTGTTCACAGTTCTGCCCGCCGGGGCTGCAATTGAGCCTGCTATGACTTGGCGTCCGCCGTCGATATGTTAAAACGTCGCAATACGAGGCATTGAGCGACGCAGCCCATGACCCGCACCTCCCGCGTAGCCGACCCGTCCTACGAGCTGATGGACGACCACGAAGGCCATTCGCTGATCTACCGTCAGCACGGCTTTCCTTCGCCGCTGGTGCGCTGGCATTTTCACAAGGAATACGAGCTGCACCTGATCGTCGCCAGCTCGGGCAAGGTGTTCATCGGCGACTACATCGGCAACTTCTCTCCCTACACCCTGTTCCTCACCGGCCCCGGTCTGCCGCACAACTGGATCAGCCAGGTCGCGGACGGCGAGGTGGTGCAGACCCGCGACATGCTGGTCAACTTCACCGACGAGGTGCTGGAAAGCGGCAGCGCGGTGTTCGCCGAGCTCAAGACCCTGCAGCCCTTGCTGGCGCGCGCGCAGTTCGGCATCGAGTTCCGCGACCCGCAGGTGATACGCGAGGCCGCCGTGCTGCTGCGCAGGATCGCAGACAGCCAGGGCATCACCCGCCTGGGGCATTTCTTCATCCTCATGGAGCTGCTGGCCGCCAGCGAGGATTACCAGTTGCTCTCGACCCTGACCTCCTCGGAGCTGGGCGACGAGCAGCATGTCGAGCGCATCAACCGCGCGGTGGACTACATCTTCCAGCACTACGCCCAGGGCATCGGCCAGGAGGAAGTGGCCGAATACCTGGGCATGACCCCCACCTACTTCTCGCGCTTCTTCAAGCAGGCCACCGGGCGCGGCTTCGTCGAGTTCGTCAATCGCCTGCGAGTGAGCAAATCCTGCGAGCTGCTGAGCCAGAGCGACAAGCCGGTGACCGAGGTGTGCTTCGAGTCCGGCTTCGGCAACATCTCCAACTTCAACCGCCGCTTCCAGCAGCTCAAGGGCATGACGCCCTCGGGTTATCGCAAGCTGGTGGTGCAACGCCTGACCGAGCAAAACCTGTACTGAATCGGCCACGGCCTTCTCCTGCAACCTCCTCTTCAAGCCTAGTGCCAGGCAGATTCGTCTGCCGTCCGGGCAGTTTTTCACTGCTCATAGAGTGCAAAAAAGTATCGGTCACTGTGCGCTCAAGGATTTGTTCGCACGCCCTTGCGGGGGTGTAATCCGGCCCGAGCGAAACAAAAACAATAGCGTTCTTCCGTAGCCGCCCCGGCGCGGAAGAGGAGTTCACAAGCATGAACCACTCGATCAAGGCCCTGGTGGCCACCTCTTGCCTGTCCTTCGCCGTGCTTGCTCAGGGCGCCGAAACCCTGACCATCGCCACGGTCAACAACAGCGACATGATCCGCATGCAGCGGCTGGCCAAGACCTTCGAGCAGCAGCACCCGGACATCAAGCTGAAGTGGGTGGTGCTCGAAGAGAACGTGCTGCGCCAGCGCCTGACCACCGATATCGCCACCCAGGGCGGCCAGTTCGACGTGCTCACCATCGGCATGTACGAAGCGGCGCTGTGGGGCGAGAAAGGCTGGCTGGCGCCGATGACCGGGCTGCCGGCCGACTACGACCTCGACGACGTGTTCCCCTCGGTGCGCGAAGGCCTGTCGGCCAAGGGCACGCTGTACGCCCTGCCGTTCTACGCCGAAGCCTCGATCACCTATTACCGCAAGGACCTGTTCGAGCAGGCCGGCCTGACGATGCCGGAGCAGCCGACCTGGGAGCAGATCGCCGAATTCGCCGGCAAGCTGCACCAGCCGGATCAGGGCATCTATGGCCTGTGCCTGCGCGGCAAGGCTGGCTGGGGCGAGAACATGGCGCTGATCACCACCCTGGCCAACGCCTTCGGCGCCCGCTGGTTCGACGAGCAATGGCAGCCGGAATTCACCGGCAGCGAGTGGAAGAACGCGCTGAACTTCTATGTCGACAACATGAAGCAGTACGGCCCGCCCGGCGCCTCCAGCAACGGCTTCAACGAGAACCTGGCGCTGTTCAACAGTGGCAAGTGCGCGCAGTGGGTCGATGCCAGCGTGGCCGGCTCCTTCGTCACCGACAGCTCGCAGAGCAAGGTGGCCGACTCGGTAGGCTTCACCTTCGCCCCCACCCAGGTCACCGACAAGGGCGCTTCCTGGTTGTATTCCTGGGCGCTGGCGATTCCCACCAGCTCCAAGGCCAAGGACGCCGCCAAGACCTTCGCCGCCTGGGCCACCTCCAAGGACTACGCCAAGCTGGTGGCCGACACCGACGGCGTGGCCAACGTGCCGCCGGGTACCCGTGCCTCCACCTACAGCGAGGCCTACATGCAGGCGGCGCCATTCGCCAAGGTCACCCTGGATTCGCTGAAGAAGGCCGACCCGGCCAACCCCAGCGCCAAGCCGGTGCCCTACGTCGGCATCCAGCTAGTGACCATTCCCGAGTTCCAGGCCATCGGCACCAGTGTCGGCAAGCTGTTCGCCGCCGCGCTCACCGGGCAGATGCAGCCGGAGCAAGCGCTGCAGGCGGCGCAGCAGAGCACGGCACGGGAGATGAAACGCGCCGGGTATCCGAAGTAAGCAAACCGCCGTCCCGCAGGGTGGGTTAGCGCCGCCATTCGCCAAGTATGTAGGGTGGACAACGCGAAGCTTGTCCACCGCTCTATGTCGCCAATGGTGGACAAAAAGAGCGTTGTCCACCCTACGTTTCACCACGACACCGCCTTTCGGAGGCATGATGAACTCTTCGGCCATCAATACTCCTGCTGCCGCACAGGTCAGCACGCCAGGCGGGCGCAAGCCCCGGCGCCTGGCGCCCGGCTGGTTCCTGGTCAGCCCCTCGGTGGTTCTGCTGCTGATCTGGATGATCGTGCCGCTGGGCATGACCGTCTATTTCTCGCTGATCCGCTACAACCTGCTCTACCCCGGCGAGAACGGTTTCGTCGGCCTGGAGAACTTCGAGTACTTCGTCACCGATGCCGCCTTCCTCTCCGGCGCCGGCAATACCCTGTTGCTGGTGGGCAGCGTGCTGTTGATCAGCGTGGTGTTCGGGGTACTGATCGCCGCCCTGCTGGAGGCCAGCGAGTTCTTCGGCCGCGGCATCGTGCGGGTGCTGCTGATCTCGCCATTCTTCATCATGCCCACGGTCAGCGCGCTGTTGTGGAAGAACCTGATCTTCCATCCGGTGTCGGGGATTCTCGCCGCCGTCTGGCAGTTCTTCGGCGCCCAGCCGGTGGACTGGCTGGCGCACCACCCCATGTTCTCGATCATCCTGATCGTGTCCTGGCAGTGGCTGCCGTTCGCCATCCTGATCCTGATGACCGCCATGCAATCGCTGGATCAGGAGCAGAAGGAAGCCGCGCGCCTCGACGGCGCCGGCCCCATCGCCATCTTCTGGCACCTTACCCTGCCGCATCTGGCGCGGCCGATCGCGGTGGTGGTGATGATCGAGACCATCTTCCTGCTCTCGGTGTTCGCCGAGATCTACACCACCACCAGCGGCGGCCCCGGCTACGAGTCCACCAATCTGGCCTACCTGATCTACACCCAGGCGCTGCTGCAGTTCGACGTCGGCATGGCCTCGGCCGGCGGGCTGATCGCGGTGGTCATCGCCAACATCGCCGCCATCGTGCTGATCCGCATGATCGGCAAGAACCTGACCGAACGGCAGTGAGGAGCGCAGCATGCTGACCCTGAAACAGTCCCGGCGCCTGCACAGCCTGGTCATCGGCCTCCTGGCCTGGGCCATCGCCGCGCTGATCTTCTTCCCGATCTTCTGGATGGTGCTGACCAGCCTGAAGACCGAGATCGACGCCTTCGCCACGCCGCCGCAGTTCATCTTCACCCCGACGCTGGAGAACTACCTGCACATCAACGAGCGCAGCGACTACTTCGCCTTCGCCTGGAACTCGGTGCTGATCTCCGTCTCGGCGACGCTGCTGGGCATGCTCCTGGCGGTGCCGGCCGCCTACTCCATGGCCTTCTTCGAGACGCGCCAGACCAAGCGCACGCTGCTGTGGATGCTGTCGACCAAGATGCTGCCGCCGGTGGGCGTGCTGGTGCCGATCTACCTGCTGGCCAAGCAGTTCGGCCTGCTCGATTCGCGCCTGGTGCTGATCATCATCTACACCCTGATCAACCTGCCGATCCTGGTGTGGATGGTGTACACCTACTTCAAGGACATCCCCGTGGACATCCTCGAAGCCGCGCGCCTGGACGGCGCCACCACCTGGCAGGAGATCGTCCGCGTGCTGCTGCCGATCGCCCGTGGCGGCCTGGCCTCGACCATGCTGCTGTCGCTGATCCTGTGCTGGAACGAGGCGTTCTGGTCGCTCAACCTGACCAGCTCCGCCGCCGCCCCGCTGACCGCGCTGGTGGCCTCCTACTCCAGCCCCGAGGGCCTGTTCTGGGCCAAGCTTTCCGCCGTTTCGACCCTGGCCTGCGCGCCCATCCTGATCTTCGGCTGGATCAGCCAGAAGCAGCTGGTGCGCGGCCTGTCGTTCGGCGCCGTCAAATAAGAGGTTCATGTCATGGCTGATCTGAAGATCCGCAATCTGCAAAAAGGCTTCGACGGCACGGCGATCATCCAGGGCGTCGACCTGGACATCCGCGACCGCGAATTCGTGGTGTTCGTCGGCCCCTCGGGCTGCGGCAAGTCCACCCTGCTGCGCCTGATCGCCGGGCTGGAAGAGGTCAGCAGCGGCCATATCGAACTCGATGGCCAGGACATCACCGATGTCGCCCCGGCCAAGCGCGACCTGGCCATGGTGTTCCAGACCTACGCCCTGTACCCGCACATGACCGTGCGCAAGAACCTGTCCTTCGCCCTCGACCTGGCCCGCGTGGGCAAGCAGGAAGTCGCAGCCAAGGTCGCCAATGCCGCGCGCATCCTGCAGCTCGAAGCCCTGCTCGAACGCAAGCCCAAGCAGCTTTCCGGTGGCCAGCGCCAGCGCGTGGCCATCGGCCGCGCCATCGTGCGCAACCCGAAGATCTTCCTGTTCGACGAGCCGCTGTCCAACCTCGACGCAGCCCTGCGCGTGCAGACCCGCCTGGAGCTGGCGCGGCTGCACAAGGAACTGCAGGCCACCATGATCTACGTGACCCACGACCAGGTCGAAGCCATGACCCTGGCCGACAAGGTGGTGGTGCTCAATGGCGGCCGTGTCGAGCAGGTGGGCTCGCCGCTGGAGCTCTATCACCACCCGGCCAACCTGTTCGTCGCCGGTTTTCTCGGCACGCCGAAGATGGGCTTTCTGCGCGGCACCCTGCACAAGGCCCAGGACGATAGCTGCGAGGTGCAACTGGAATGCGGCGCGCAACTGAGGCTGCCGCTGTCCGCCACCGGCCTCGAGGTCGGCAGCGCGGTGACCCTGGGGGTGCGCCCCGAGCACCTCAATCTGGTCGGCGAGGGTGCCGGGCGCCTGCAGGTAAGCGCCGACGTCAGCGAGCGCCTGGGCAGCGACACCTTCTGCCACGTGCGCTGCGCCTCGGGGGAGATGCTCACGGTGCGCGTGCGTGGCGACTTCGCCCCGCGTTATGGCGAGGCGCTGAAGCTGGATTTCGACCCGGCGCACTGCCACCTCTTCGACGCCGCCGGCCAGGCCGTCGCCAAACCCTTGCAGCAGGCCGCCTGACGCCACTTCATGACGGGATCATCCAGATGAAACTCAATCGCCAGCAGCTTTCCCAGCTTGGCGGCGCCGTCGCGCTGCCGCAATACGACCCGCGAACGCTCCGCAACGGCATCGCCCATATCGGCGTCGGGGGCTTTCACCGCGCCCACCAGGCGGTCTACACCGACGCCCTGATGAACCGCGGCCAAGCCCTGGACTGGGGCATCTGCGGGGTCGGCGTGCGCAGCGAAGACCGTGCCATGCGCGACGCCCTGGCCAGCCAGGACTTTCTCTACACCCTGGTGGAACTGGGCGACGAACCGAACCTGCCGGTGCGGGTGATCGGCGCCATCACCGACATGCTGCTGATCGAGGAATCGCCACAAGCGCTGATCGACAAGCTGGCCGACCCGGCCATCCGCATCGTCTCGCTGACCATCACCGAAGGCGGCTATTGCATCGACGACAGCACGGGAGAATTTCTCGCCGAGCTGCCGGCCATCGCCCACGACCTGCGCCACCCCGAGTCGCCGCGCAGCGTGTTCGGCCTGCTCTGCGCCGCCCTGGCCAAGCGCCGCGCCGCCGGCATTCCGGCCTTCACCCTGATGTCCTGCGATAACCTGCCGCACAACGGCGAGGTCACGCGCAAGGCGCTGCTGGCCTTCGCCCACCTGGCCGACCATGAGCTGGCCACCTGGATCGACCATCACGTGAGCTTCCCCAACGCCATGGTCGACCGCATCACACCGATGACCAGCGCTGCCCATCGCCAGCAACTGGCCGAAGAACATGGCGTCGAGGACTCCTGGCCGGTGGTCTGCGAGCCCTTCGTGCAATGGGTGCTGGAAGACAGGTTCGTCAACGGCCGCCCAGCCTGGGAAGAGGTGGGCGTGCAGTTCACCGACGACGTCACGCCCTATGAGGAGATGAAGATCAAGCTGCTCAACGGCAGCCACCTGGCGCTGACCTACCTGGGCTTTCTCAAGGGCTATCGCTACGTTCACGAGACCCTGAACGACCCGCTGCTGCGCCGCTACGTGCGCACCTTCATGGATCTCGACGTAACGCCACAACTGGCGCCGGTGCCGGGCATCGACCTGCACGTCTACAAGGACACGCTGATCGAGCGATTCTCCAACCAGGCCATCGCCGATCAACTGGAGCGGGTCTGCTCGGACGGCTCGTCGAAGTTTCCCAAGTTCATCGTGCCCACCCTCAACCGCCTGATCGAGGACGGTCGGCCACTGGAACGCGCTGCGCTGGTGGTCGCGGCCTGGGCGCTATACCTCAAGGGCGTCGACGAGAACGGCGCGCACTATCGCATCCCCGACCCACGCGCCGAGTTCTGCCAGGCGCTGGTAGCCGATGACGACCAGGTGCGCCAGCGCGTGCTCGGCGTCGAGGCGATCTTCGGTACGGCGATACCGCAGTCGGCAGCCTTCGTCGCGGCCTTCGAGCTGTGTTACGACAGCCTGCGCAAGCTCGGTGTGACCCGCACCCTGCAGACCCTGCTGGGCGATTGAGCATGTACCTCGGTATCGATTGCGGCACCCAGGGCACCAAGGCCCTGGTGCTGGATGCCGGCAGCGGCCAGGTGCTCGGCGCCGGCAGCGCCAGCCATAGCCTGCACAGCGGCGCCAATGGCCGGCGCGAACAGCAGCCGCAACAGTGGCTGGAAGCTTTCGAGCAGGCGACCCGACAGGCGCTGGCGGCTGCGGGCATCAGCGGGGAGCAAATCCTCGGCATTGGCGTGTCCGGCCAGCAGCATGGCCTGGTGCTGCTCGACGAACAGGGCGACGTGCTGCGCCCGGCCAAGCTCTGGTGCGACACCGAATCGACCCCGGAAAACCAGCGCCTGCTCGCTCATCTCGGCGGCGAGGCTGGCTCGCTGCAACGCCTGGGCGTGGCCATCGCGCCCGGCTACACGGTATCCAAGCTGCTCTGGACCAAGGAGCAGCACCCCGATGCATTCGCCCGTATCGCCCATATCCTGCTGCCCCACGACTACCTCAATCACTGGCTCACCGGCCGCGCCTGCAGCGAGTACGGCGACGCCTCCGGCACCGGGTATTTCGATGTGCGTACACGTACCTGGGATACCGAACTGCTGAGCTTCATCGACCCCAGCGGGCGCCTGCGCAAGGCGCTGCCAGAGCTGATCGAGCCGGATCAGCCGACGGGCCGCATCCGCCCGCAGATCGCCCGGCAACTGGGTCTGAACCCGGAGGCGGTGGTGGCCAGCGGTGGTGGCGACAACATGCTGGGCGCCATCGGCACCAGCAATATCCGCCCCGGCGCCATCACCATGAGCCTGGGCACTTCCGGCACGCTCTACGCCTACAGCGACCAGCCGACGGTCAGCCCGCACGCCCAGGTGGCCACCTTCTGCTCATCGAGCGGTGGCTGGCTGCCGCTGATCTGCACCATGAACCTGACCAACGCCACCGGGCTGATCCAGCAATTGCTGGAGCTGGATATCCAGACCTTCGGCAAACTGGTCGAACACGCCCCCATCGGTGCCGAGGGATTGCTGTTGCTGCCCTTCTTCAACGGCGAACGGGTGCCGGCCCTGCCCCGCTCGCGCGCCAGCCTGCTGGGCATGGACAGCGACAACCTGAGCCGCGCCAACCTGTGCCGGGCGGTGGTCGAAGGCACCGCCTTCGGCCTGCGCTATGGCCTCGACCTGCTGCGCGCCAGCGGCTTGCAGAGCGAGACCATCCGCCTGATCGGCGGCGCGGCGAAGAGTCCGGTATGGCGCCAGGTGATCGCCGATATCATGGGCACCCCGCTGGTCTGTCCGCAGCACACCGAAGCCGCCGCCCTCGGCGCGGCCATCCAGGCTGCCTGGTGTCTGACGCCGGGCAGCGACCGCCAGGCGCAACTGGCCGCGCTGTGCAAGCGCTGCGTGCATCTGGATGCCAGCACCCAGACGCAACCCGACCCGGCGCGCACGGCGCAGTACGAGGTGGTCTATCAACGCTATCGCGAGCAGATCAGCCGACTCGCCGAGAGCGCCTTGGCTTGATTCATTACGGAGACGCATATGTACCTGGTCTGTGGCGAAGCACTGTTCGACGTGTTCATCCAGAACGACGGCGGGCGCAGCAACGAGCTGGCCTTCAAGGCCATCGCCGGCGGCTCGCCGTTCAACGTGGCGCTGGGCTTGCGGCGCATGGGCGCCGACTCGGCACTGTTCACCGGGATCTCGTCGGACAGCCTAGGCCAGCGTCTGCGCCAGGTGCTGGGTGAAGAAGGCGTGAGCGATTCCTACCTGATCGCCAGCGAGGCACCGACCACCCTGGCCATGGTCGGCCTGGACGCGGCCGGTTCGCCGCATTATTCCTTCCGTGGCGAGGGCTGCGCCGACCGCCAGCTACTGGCCGAGCACCTACCGACATTGGATGCACGGGTGCGCGGCCTGCACGTTGGCTCCTACTCGTTGGTGGTGGAACCGGTAGCCAGCACCCTGCTGGCGCTGGTGCAGCGCGAGCATGCCCGGCGCCTGATCAGCCTCGACCCCAACGTGCGCCTCGGCCCGGCGCCGGATATCGCCCGCTGGCGCGAGCGCGTCGAGACCTTCGCCGGCTACGCGCACCTGATCAAGGTCAGCGAGGAAGACCTGCAGGTGCTCTACCCCGAACGCGACCCGCAAGCGGTCGCGGCAAGCTGGCGCAACGAGCGCTGCCAACTGGTGTTCCTCACCCATGGCAGCGCAGGCGCCAGTGTGCATAGCCGCCACGGGCAGTGGTCAGTACCCGCGCAGGCCGTGCACACCCGCGACACCGTCGGTGCCGGTGATACCTTCCAGGCCGCGCTGCTCAGCTACCTGGCACGGCACCAGTTGGACAGCCCCGAGGCGCTGGCGACCCTGAGCCGCGAGCAGATCGGCGCCATGCTGCGCCTGGCCATCGAGGCCGCCGCGCTGACCTGCACACGGGTCGGCCCCGACCTGCCCTACCTGCACGAACTGGAGCGACAAAGCGTGCGCTGATCCGGGTAAAGCGCATTGCAGCGCTCCTGTTCCACTACACTGCCCTGGCGACACGAGCGGGCCCTGAGGAAAAACGACCAGTTGTCGCACCGGCTGCGCAAGACGAAACTGGGCGTGTGACTCACACCGCGCAGCAACAGTCGTTCTAGCAGCGTCTTTTCAGGTAACCAGAGGTTCAGAGCATGCCCTACAAACACCAGGTGATTCCGCTGCAGACCCACGAGGGCAACGAAACCGCCGAACAAGCGCTGCGAAATATCGTCGATGGCTTCAAACGCTTTCGCACCGAGGTGTTTCCCCAGCAGGAAGAGCTATTCAAGAAGCTCGCCACCGCGCAGAACCCACGCGCCATGTTCATCACCTGCGCCGACTCGCGTGTGGTGCCGGAGCTGATCACCCAGAGCTCGCCGGGCGACCTGTTCGTCAACCGCAACGTGGGTAACGTGGTGCCGGCCTATGGGCAGATGATGGGCGGCGTTTCCACCGCCATCGAATACGCGGTGCTGGCCCTGGGCGTGCAGCATATCGTCGTTTGCGGCCACTCCGACTGTGGCGCGATGAAGGCGGTGCTCAACCCGCAGTCGCTGGAAAGCATGCCCACGGTCAAGGCCTGGCTGCGCCATGCCGAAGTAGCTCGCACCGTGGTGGCGGAAAACTGCAACTGCAGCGACGACAAGGAAGCCCTGGCCATCCTCACCGAAGAGAACGTGGTGGCCCAGCTCAACCACCTGTGCACCCACCCCTCGGTGGCGGCCAAACTGGCACGCGGCCAACTTTTCATCCACGGCTGGGTGTATGACATCGAAACCAGCCAGATCAAGGCCTATGACGCCGAGCTGGGCAGCTTCCTGCCACTCGATGGCGACCAGGTGCCGATGGCCACGCCACGCGCACGCTTCGCGCAAAGCTGAAACGAGACGGCCGGAGCCTTGCGCGCTCCGGCCGATGGAAGGGAAAGGGCCATGCCCCGCGCCAGCGGTGCTGATCGCCCGCGCCGTGCTCGCGCACCTGGGGCATGGCCAGAGAACTGATGCGCTGGGCGTGGCAACCACGCCCATGGCGGCTTATGGCGCTTCAAGCGAAGCGCCCCTGAATAAAAAAGGAGCCCGGGTTACGCCCCGTCAAACTTGCCCATCCAACAGGCCGGGCTCCTGAGGTTAACCTTCGATTTCCACCAGCACTTCGCCCGGATTGACGCGGTCGCCCTTGGCCACGTGAACGGCCTTGACCTTGCCGGCAATCGGCGCCTGCACTTCGGTTTCCATCTTCATCGCTTCGGTGATCAGCACCGCCTGGCCGGCCTTGACCGTGTCACCCTCCTTGACCAGCACATCGACGATGTTGCCGGGCATGGTGGTGGACACGTCACCCGGCTCGCCGGCCTGCTTGCGCTTGCCGCCGCTGCCGGCGACGAAATCATTGAGCGGCTCGAACACCACCTCTTCCGGCATGCCATCGATGGATAGGTAGAAGTGGCGCTTGCCGTCACCCTTGACGCCCACGCCGGTGATGTCCACGCGGTAGCTTTCGCCGTGCACATCGACCACGAACTCGGTCGGCACGCCCTCGCCGCCGACCGGCGCCGGGCCCTGGCCATTGGGCATGGGCAGCAGCACTTCCGGCTTGAGGGTGCCGGCCTCGCGCTCTTCGAGGAACTTGCGCCCGATGTCGGGGAACATGGCGAAGGTCAGCACGTCCTCTTCGGATCTGGCCAGACTGCCGATCTCTTCACGCAGGCGCGCCAGCTCGGGCTTGAGCAGGTCGGCCGGGCGCACGTCGATCACTTCCTCGCTGCCGATGGCCTGCTTGCGCAGTTGCTCGTCCACCTTGCCCGGGGCCTTGCCGTAGCGGCCCTGCAGGTACAGCTTCACCTCGTTGGTGATGGTCTTGTAGCGTTCGCCGGCCAGCACGTTGAAGAACGCCTGGGTACCGACGATCTGCGAGGTCGGGGTTACCAGCGGCGGGAAGCCGAGGTCGGCACGCACGCGCGGAATCTCTTCCAGCACTTCGTTCATGCGGTTCAGCGCGCCCTGCTCCTTGAGCTGGTTGGCCAGGTTGGAAATCATCCCGCCCGGCACCTGGTTGACCTGCACGCGGGTATCCACGCCGGTGAATTCGCTCTCGAACTGGTGGTACTTCTTGCGCACGGCATGGAAGTACATGCCGATTTCCTGGATCAGCTCCAGATCCAGGCCGGTGTCGTACTGGCTGCCCTTGAGCGCGGCGACCATCGACTCGGTGCCCGGGTGGCTGGTGCCCCAGGCCAGGCTGGAAATGGCGGTGTCGATATGGTCGGCACCGGCTTCGATGGCCTTGAGCTGGCACATGGAGCCCAGACCTGCGGTGTCGTGGCTGTGGATGAACACCGGCAGGTCGACTTCGCTCTTCAGCGCCTTGACCAGCTCGAAGGTGGCATAGGGCGTGAGCAGACCAGCCATGTCCTTGATGGCGATGGAGTCGATGCCCATGGCCTGCATGGCCTTGGCCTGGGCAACGAAGGCCTCGTTGGTGTGTACCGGGCTGGTGGTGTAGGCGATGGTGCCCTGAGCATGCTTGCCAGCGGCCTTGACCGCCTCGATGGCCACGCGCAGGTTACGCACGTCGTTCATCGCGTCGAAGATGCGGAACACGTCGATGCCGTTGACCGCCGCCTTGGCGACGAAGGCCTTGACCACGTCATCGCTGTAGTGGCGATAGCCGAGCAGGTTCTGCCCGCGCAAAAGCATCTGCAGGCGGGTGTTGGGCAGCGCGGCTTTGAGCTTGCGCAGGCGCTCCCAGGGGTCTTCCTTGAGGAAGCGCACGCAGGCGTCGAAGGTAGCGCCCCCCCAGACCTCCAGCGACCAGTAGCCGACGCGGTCGAGCTTGTCGCAGATCGGCAGCATGTCTTCGGTGCGCATGCGCGTGGCCAGCAGCGACTGGTGAGCATCGCGCAGGACGGTATCGGTAACAGTGATACGACGAGTCGTCTTCATTCCTATTTCTCCTGAGCTGCAAGCCGCAAGCTACAAGCTGCAAGTAAAGGCACGCGGGCGCTTTCTTGTAGCTTGAAGCTTGAAGCTTGCCGCTGCTTCATAAGCCTGCGTGGGCAGCGATGGCGGTGGCGATGGCGATGGCCAGGTGCGACGGGTTGCGCTTGATCGAGTACTGGGTCAGTTCCGGGTGGCTCTCGACGAAGCTGGTGTTGAACTGGCCGCTACGGAATTCCGGGTTGCGCAGGATTTCCTGGTAATAGGGCGCGGTGGTGCGCACGCCCTGCACGCGCATGTCATCCAACGCGCGCAGGCCACGATCCATCGCCTCTTCCCAGGTCAGCGCCCAGACGATCAGCTTCAGGCACATCGAGTCGTAGTACGGCGGAATGGTGTAGCCGGTGTAGATCGCGGTATCAGTGCGAACGCCAGGGCCACCGGGCGCGTAGTAACGGGTGATCTTGCCGAACGAGGGCAGGAAGTTGTTCTTCGGATCCTCGGCATTGATGCGGAACTGCAGGGCATAACCCCGGTGGATGATGTCTTCCTGCTTCACCGACAAAGCCAGGCCCGAGGCAATGCGGATCTGCTCACGCACGATGTCGATGCCGGTGATTTCCTCGGTGATGGTGTGCTCCACCTGCACCCGGGTGTTCATCTCCATGAAATACACCTCGCCTTCGGCGAGCAGGAACTCCACGGTGCCGGCGTTCTCGTAGCCCACGGCCTGCGCGGCGCGCACCGCCAGATCGCCGATGTAGGCGCGCTGTTCGGGGGTGAGCTGCGGGCTCGGGGCGATCTCGATGAGCTTCTGGTTGCGGCGCTGGATGGAACAGTCGCGCTCGTACAGGTGCACGGTGTTGCCATGGCTGTCGGCGAGGATCTGCGCCTCGATGTGCTTGGGATTGACGATGCACTTTTCCAGGAAGACCTCCGCGCTGCCGAAGGCCTTGGTGGCCTCGGAGATCACCCGTGGGTAGGCCTGCTCCAGCTCGGCGCGCGAGTTGCAGCGGCGGATGCCGCGACCACCGCCGCCGGAGGTGGCCTTGAGCATCACCGGGTAGCCGATGCGCTCGGCTTCGCGCAAGGCTTCGGCCAGGTCAGCGACGTTGCCTTCGGTGCCAGGGGTGCAGGGCACGCCAGCGGCCATCATGCTGCGACGGGCTTCGGTCTTGTCGCCCATGCGGCGGATCACTTCCGCGCTCGGGCCGATGAACTTGATCCCACGCTCGGCGCAGATCTCGGCCAGTTCGGCGTTTTCCGAGAGGAAGCCATAACCCGGGTGCAGTGCATCGCAGCCGGTTTCCACCGCCAGATTGACCAGTTTGCGCGGGTTCAGGTAGCCGGCCAGCGGATCATCACCGATGCTGTGCGCCTCGTCGGCACGCTTGACGTGCAGCGCATGGCGATCCGCCTCGGAATAGATGGCCACCGAGCGGATGCCCATTTCGGCACAGGCCCGCACAATGCGGACGGCAATCTCACCACGGTTGGCGATCAATATTTTTCTTATCACGATCAATCCTCAGCGCAGAGCTGCAAGGGCCGCTGCAACAGTTGGTTGCAAACGTGGGCAAACCCTACTCCCGCTATACGGATTAACCAAAATGAATAATTATTTGATCCTGCATAAGTAATTACTTATACCTTGATCGAACGAGGACGAAACCGTGCGTAAAACCCTGCTGCGCATGACCCTGCGCCAGCTTCAGGTGTTCCGGGCCGTGTGCGAACACGGCTCCTACAGCCGCGCCGCCGACGAGATGGCCCTGACCCAGCCGGCCGTGAGCCTGCAGATTCGCCAACTGGAGGAACTGGTCGGCCAGCCGCTGTTCGAGTACGTCGGCAAGAAGCTCTACCTGACCGAGGCCGCCGAGGCGCTACGCCGCGCCAGCAGCGATATCTTCGGCCGCCTGGAAAGCCTGGACATGCAGCTATCGGATCTGCAGGGCTCGTTGCAGGGCCAGCTCAACCTGTGCGTGGAATCCAGCGCGAAGTATTTCGTACCGCACCTGTTCGCCGAATTTCGCCGCCATTACCCGGAAGTCAGCCTCAACCTCACAGTGGTCAACCACGCCCTGGTGGTGCGCCGCCTGACCCTCAGTCGCGACGATCTGATGATCATGAGCCAGGTGCCACAGGACATGGCGCTGGACTTCATGCCATTTCTCGACAACCCCATCATCGCCGTGGCGCCGCCGGATCATCCGCTGTGCGAGCGCGAAGCCCTGCTCCTGCAGGACCTGACAGCCTACCCGCTGCTGATCCGCGAAAACGGTTCGGGCACCCGCCGCGCCTGCGAGGAATATTGCCACCAGAAGCGCGCGCACTTTCCACAGACGCTGGAGATCGGCTCGCTGGAATCACAGCGCGAGGCCGTACTGGCCGGCCTCGGCCTGGCACTGCTGCCGCGCCATGCGGTACGCCTGGAGCTACAGCACGGCTCGCTACGCGAGCTGCCGGTCGCCGAACTGCCACTGCATCGCAGCTGGTGCGTGGTGAATATCCGCGGCCGACGGCTGTCGCCGGTGGCGCAAGCCTTCGTCGACTTCATCCGCAGCGAACGGGCCGCCATCGTGCGGCTGGGGGAGCGCTTTCAGCACAGCAGCCCGTAGCGTCACGGGCAAGGCAACGTAGCGCAGCTCAAGCCGCGCTACGCTGCCCATCGACCAGATAACCGCCCGGAATCAGGTCGGGGAAATCGGCCAACTCACGCTGCAAGCGGCACTGCTCGGCGTAGGTCTCGATGGCCCGGCGATAGGCCATGCGCCGTTGATCCTGCAGTTTGCGACGGGTCTTGGCATCAGGCTGGACGGCCAACAGCGCGTCATCGAAGATACGAGGCATCTCGGTTCTCCCGGAACGAGGACTGGAGGCCTCAGCTTGCTCCGAGCAGATGACGCTTTGACGGCAGCGACGTGAACAGCCGGTTAAAGACGCCTCAGTCCTCGGCCGCCTTGATCGACTTGGGTGACAGCCGCAGGCTGCGCAGGCTGCGCTTGACGCTCTTGAGGTGGTTGACCAGGCTCGGCCCGCGCGCCATGGCCACGCCCATGGCCAGCACGTCGATCACCACCAGGTGGGCGATGCGCGAGGTCAGCGGGGTGTAGATCTCGGTGTCTTCCTGCACGTCGATCGCCAGGTTGACCGTGGCCAGCTCGGCCAATGGCGTCTGACTCGGGCACAGGGTGATCAGATTGGCACCGGACTCACGCACCAGGTTGGCGGTGATCAGCAGATCCTTGGAGCGCCCGGACTGGGATATGCACACCGCCACGTCGCCCGGCTGCAGGGTCACGGCGCTCATTGCCTGCATGTGCGGGTCGGAATAGGCCGCCGCATTGAGCAGCAGGCGGAAGAACTTGTGCTGGGCATCGGCCGCCACCGCACCGGAGGCCCCGAAGCCATAGAACTCCACACGCTGCGCATTGGAGCAGGCGGAGATGGCGCGCTGCAGCGCCTCGGGGTCGAGTTTCTCGCGCACCTCCATCAGGGTGTGCAGGGTCGTGTCAAAGATCTTCAGGCTGAAATCGGCGACCGAGTCGTCCTCATGAATGGCGAACTGGCCGAAACTGGCACCAGCGGCCAGGCTCTGTGCCAGCTTCAGCTTGAGATCCTGGAAACCACTGCAACCGATGGCCCGGCAGAAACGCACGATGGTCGGCTCGCTGATGCCGACGCTGTGCGCCAGCTCGGCCATGGAGCTGTGCATCACCGATGCAGGATCGAGCAGGACATGGTCGGCCACCTTGAGCTCGGACTTGCGCAGCAGGTGGCGCGACTGGGCGATGTGTTGCAACAGATTCACAGTGTAGGGCTCTTCGCAGAAAAGGGGCAACCACGGGCACCAGATCGAGCGAGGCTCGGTTATGATCGGGAAACGGCGGTTGTAGTGACCTTGTAGTTATACTACACGGATCGCACCCGCGCACAGTCAACAGGCGGATTTCCACGACCTGTTACAACCCAGTTGGAGCTTTTTCCTTGATCATCCCCTGCGACATGCTGGTTTTCGGTGGCACAGGCGATCTGGCCTTGCACAAGCTGCTGCCCGCGCTTTACCACCTGCACCGTGATGGCCGCCTGCACCGCGACACCCGCATCCTCGCCTTGGCCCGCACGGCCCACACCCGCGAGAGCTACCAGGCCCTGGCCGAGCGCCACTGCCGCGCCCAGGTGGCGCGCAGTGACTTCGACAGCGACACCTGGAGCCACTTCGCCGCGCGCCTGGACTATTTCGCCATGGACGCGGCGCAGCGCGCCGAGCTCTCGCGCCTGGCCCGCCGCCTGGGCAGCGACGAGCGCGTGCGCGTCTACTACCTGGCCACCGCGCCCAGCCTGTTCGAGGACATCGCCTCGCACCTGGCCAATGCCGGCCTGGCCGGCCCGCTGTCGCGAATCGTGCTGGAAAAACCCATCGGCCATTCGCTGGAGTCGGCCCGCGCCATCAACGCGGCGATCGGCGCCGTGTTCGACGAGTCGCGGGTGTTCCGCATCGACCACTACCTGGGCAAGGAAACCGTGCAGAACCTCATGGCGCTGCGCTTCGCCAATGCCCTGTTCGAGCCGGTGTGGCGTGCCGGGCATATCGACCACATCCAGATCAGCGTCTGCGAAACCCTTGGCGTGGAGAATCGCGGTGGCTACTACGACCAGGCCGGGGCCATGCGTGACATGGTGCAGAACCACCTGCTGCAACTGCTCTGCCTGGTGGCCATGGAGGCGCCAGTGCGTTTCGACGCCGAGTCCGTGCGCAACGAGAAGGTGAAGATTCTCGAAGCCCTCAAGCCCATCAGCGGCCTCGACGTGCAGGACAAGACCGTGCGCGGCCAGTACACCGCCGGCAAGATCGGCGGCCAGGACGTGCCGGCCTACTACTTCGAGAAGAACGTCGACAACGACAGCGACACCGAAACCTTCGTCGCCGTGCAGGTGGAGATCGACAACTGGCGCTGGGCCGGCGTGCCCTTCTACCTGCGCACCGGCAAGCGCCTGGCACGCAAGACCTCGGAAATCCTCATCCAGTTCAAGCCCGTGCCACACCGCCTGTTCGCCGAGGGCCAGGCCAACCAGCTACTGATCCGCCTGCAACCGGAAGAACGCATCAGCCTGCAATTGATGGCCAAGCACCCCGGCAAGGGCATGCACCTGAACCCGGTGGAGCTGGATCTCAATCTGGCCAACGCCTTCAACAAGCAGCGCCGCTGGGATGCCTACGAGCGCCTGCTGCTCGACGTCATTGAAGGCGACTCGACCCTGTTCATGCGCCGCGACGAAGTGGAGGCCGCCTGGAGCTGGGTCGACCCCATCCTGCAAGGCTGGCATCAACACTACCAGAGCCCACGCCCTTACCCGGCTGGCAGCGACGGCCCGGAGCAGTTGCAACACCTGCTGGAACGCTACGGACGGCACTGGGCCGAGTGAGCCAACTGCGCAATTTCTTGCACAGCAAACCATGGATAACTCTGTGGACAAATCTCTGTAGATCGCGCTGCTAAAGGGCTTGAGGCTGCTGCGCAAAAACTTGCGCAGCACTGCGCAACTTCTTGCGCACTTTTCCGTGACCTGGCACGCAATATGACCATATATCATTTATTGGTCACGCCAAGTGCCTGATTTATATTGAGTTGTAAAAGTTGGCACGCAGATCGCTTTAGACCAGGCTCCCGGATCACTTTCGATCCATGACCCAAGGCAAGGAGAGCACTCATGCCAACACCCGCGTATCTGTCCCTCGAAGGCACCAAACAAGGTCTGATCACCGCTGGCACCTTCACCGAGGACTCGGTCGGCAACATCTTCCAGGAAGGTCATGAAGACCAGATTCTGGTTCAGGCCTACAACCACCAGGTCATCATCCCGCGTGATCCGCAGTCCGGCCAACCCACCGGCCAGCGCGTACACAAGCCGCTGATGATCACCAAGGTCTTCGACAAGTCCTCGCCGCTGATCTTCAACGCCCTGACCTCCGGTGAGCGTCTGAACAAGTGCCGTCTGGAGTGGTACCGCACCTCCTCCACCGGTACCCAGGAGCACTACTTCACCATCGAACTGGAAGACGCCGTGATCGTCGACGTGCAGTCGCGCATGCCGAACTGCCAGGACCCGAACATGGCCCACTTCACTCACCTGGAAGACGTCTACTTCACCTACCGCAAGATCGTCTGGACCCACGAAGTCTCCGGCACTTCCGGCTCCGACGACTGGCGTACGCCGATCTCTGCCTAAGTCCTGGCCGAGTTCGTGTAATACCGCAGCGGCCAGGCATCGTCCTGGCCGTTGCGTTTTGAGTGTGTACAGGCTGTAGGAGCGAGTTTATTCGCGATCAAGAGCACAGCCTTTGTCGCGCTGCCTGCCTAGAATGGCCCGCGCCTTCACGGATCGAAACGAGAGGAACACAGAATGTTCGCCCCGGCCAATCAGACCCATTTCAGCCTGAGCATCGAAGGGGGCGAGCACGACCTGCAGGTGCTCGAATTCAGCGGGCGCGAAGCCATCAGTCAGCCTTACGCCTTCCGCGTGGAGCTGATCAGCGAACGCCCCGACCTCGACCTGGAAAGCCTGCTGCACCAGCGCGCCTTTCTCGCCTTCGATCAGCACGGCGCCGGCATCCACGGCCTTATCCACCGCATCGCTCAGGGTGAGTCCGGCCAGCGCATGACGCGCTACCACCTGACCCTGGTGCCGCAACTGGCCTACCTGGCCCACCGCACCAACCAACGCATCTTCCAGCACCTGACGGTGGAGAAGATCATCAGCCAGGTGCTCGAAGAACACGGCATCCAGGCCGACGCTTATCAATTCCAGCTCGGTTCGCTCTACCCCGAGCGCGAGTACTGCGTGCAGTACGACGAGACGGATCTGCACTTCGTCCAGCGCCTGTGCGAAGAGGAAGGCATTCATTACCACTTCCGCCACAGCACCGAGGGGCATGTGCTGACCTTCGGCGATGACCAGACGCCGTTCCCGCGCCTGGCGCCGCTGGCCTACCAGCAGGACACCGGCCTGGTGGCCGACGACCCGGTGATCAAGCACTTCGGCGCCCGCGTGGAAACCCGCACCAGCCAGGTCACCCGCCGCGACTACGACTTCGAGAAGCCGCGCCTGCAACTGGAAGCCAAGGCCGACGGCGAGGCGCAACCGAAACTGGAAGACTACGACTATCCCGGTCGCTACACCGACCGCGAGCGTGGCCGCCATCTGGCCAAACGCGCCCTGGAGCGTCATCGCCACGACTTCGAGCTGGCCGAGGGCGACGGCGACTCGCCGACCCTGGTCAGCGGCCACTTCCTCGAACTGACCGAGCACCCGCGCAGCGAGTGGAACCAGCTCTGGCTGCTTACCGAAGTGCAACACGAAGGCAAGCAGCCGCAGGTGCTGGAAGAATCGGTGACCAGCGACACCCAGCCTGCCGACGGTTTCACCCAGGGCTACCGCAACCGCTTTACCGCCACGCCGTGGGACGTGCCCTTCCGCCCGCTGCTGGCCCACCCCAAGCCGCGCCTGCTTGGCAGCCAGAGCGCCGTGGTCACCGGCCCGGCCGGCGAAGAGATCCACTGCGACCAATATGGCCGCGTGAAAGTGCAATTCTTCTGGGATCGTGAAGGCCAGGCCGACGACAAGACCAGTTGCTGGCTGCGCGTCAGCTCTAGCTGGGCCGGTGACCGCTATGGCGCCATCACCATCCCGCGCATCGGTATGGAAGTGCTGGTCACCTTCCTCGAAGGCGACCCCGACCAGCCGCTGGTCACCGGCTGCCTGTACCACGCCGAACACGTGGTGCCCTACGACCTGCCGGCGAACAAGACCCGCAGCGTGTTCAAGACCCTCAGCAGCCCTGGGGGCGGTGGCTACAACGAACTGCGCATCGAAGACCGCAAGGGCGCCGAACAGATCTACGTCCACGCCCAGCGCGACTGGGACGAAAACATCGAGCATGACCAGAAGATCCGCGTCGGTAACGAGCGCCACGACACCGTCGAAGCCAATACCTATAGCCATTTCAAGGCCGAAGAACACCGCACCACCCACGCCGACCGCAAGACCGAGATCAAGGCCAACGACCACCTCAGCGTCGGCGACAGCCAGCACATCAAGCTCGGCAACGGCCAGTTCATCGAAGCCGGCCAGGAAATCCACCTCTCCAGCGGCCTGAAAGTGGTGCTCGAAGCCGGCAGCGAACTGACCCTCAAGGGCGGCGGCAGCTTCATCAAACTCGACGGCGGCGGCGTGACCCTGGTGGGGCCGGTGATCAAGATCAACTCCGGCGGCGCGCCGGGCAATGGCTCGGGGGCGGCGCCGATACCACCTGTATTGCCCAAACCGGCGGATACCGCGCCAGTGGGTGAGAAAACCGGCACCGCCATCCAAAACCTGCCGCTTCCCAGGGAAAAGGGAAGCACGGGGCCGCAACAATTGATCGTGGATGTCTGGGGTGACCCGGAGCAAGGTGGGCAAGTTGAATTGCTCGACCCGGAGGAGGACGCATGAGCGAGCTGAAGGATCAGCCTATCGAGCAAGGTGTTCGCAAGCGCACGGACTACGACAATTCACGCCGTGCCTCTATGGCCTTAAATGTGCCACGCCAGGACGGTGGCACCTTGCGCATTCCCGTGGAGCAGCAGATGCGTAGCCACGAGGAAGAGGAAAACATTCAACAGAATACCTTTCTCGCCGTTGTTCCCATGGGGCGACTGCCAGGCTACGACAAGCTTGGAGAAACGCCAAAAGGTGCGGTACTGCGCCCAGGTAGGTTGTATGTTTTTTGCCGAGGCAAACTATGGCGCGAGCTGGAAAGTGATGGCCAGGGTCAGCTATTTGAAGTGGACGTGCCGCACTGGCGAAACATCGCCAAAGCAGGGGGCGAGGCAGATGAGCGTAAACCTGTCGGTGCCAAGCAATACCTGTTGCTGCTGCCAATGCTGTTACAAGGGCGCTTCGTAGGTGACCAATATGAAATGGCCTACAGTGAATTGCCCTGGACGTGGGAATACATCGAGTGGCTGGAAGCCAGTAGCGGTCGCATCAAGCAGCGCTGTCAGAATGTTGCGCCGGCGTGGTCGGCTGCCGTGGTCGGCCCTGAGCAGTGGCGAGCCACACAAGCCATGCCCATCATCCCACTCACCCGCCTAAGCAAGGGGCTCTGCGCCCGCGAACTGCATTTCGAGACGCTCCTCGAAGACCCACTGATCTACACCTCTGGCCTGACGGAGCTACCGGCCAACTCGCTGGTTAAACAACTCGAGCAGCGCCAGCAGGAATTGGCTGCCAAGACCCAGGCTCCAGCGCCAGAACCCTTACCGCCGCTGCCCGACAGCAAGGATCTACTGAGCGAATATCAGCTACGCGGCTATCCACGCCTGGTCGGCATCATGCTGCACGACCCGATCTTCACCCTTCGCCATGCCGTCGCTCAGACCAAGCTAT
Organism: Pseudomonas sp. GOM7; assembly: GCF_026723825.1. Lineage (NCBI taxonomy): Bacteria > Pseudomonadati > Pseudomonadota > Gammaproteobacteria > Pseudomonadales > Pseudomonadaceae > Pseudomonas > Pseudomonas sp. GOM7. Next base: position 5,270,746 of record NZ_CP113519.1, read on the forward strand.
GCACAGAGCTGCTGCAAACACTCAATGCCCTGGTGCCCCATCAGTCATTTGGTCGTTATGCCGAAGTGCTATACCAGGAAATGCTCACACCTGCCGGATCGCTCAAGGAATTCCGCGAGCACGTCGACTTGGCTGCACTCAAGCAAGCCACGCTCCACAATGAGCGCGAGCGCGCTCGAGAACTGCTCTATCGCCTGCAGGAGCGATTGCTTGGCCTAGTACAGCAGCTCCAACCCGTTTGGCAGGACTATGTGCACAGCGAGGACGAACGCCTGCTGGAGCCTTATGCGCAACTGGTAGAGCTATTGGAAGTGCTGACATGCTCGCCCAAGAGCAGTGATCCTCGCTGCATCGAACCGACGGATACCAAGCTCGCCAAGGATGTGGAAAAACTCAGCAAACAACTGGTGCAAGCCACCCATGCGCTGACCCGCGACCTGCTGCCCGAGGCCGACAAGCTTCCCAAAGCCCTGGAGCGTCTGGAGCAACGACTTGCCAGCGGCCAGCCAATACGCCCCGAGCGCCTCGGCCTCAGTGCCCTCAGTTTCCTGAACGGCGCTTACATCGCCCAGAACATGGCAGCGGCGACCGACGAAGTGCTCAACCATGTGGCGACCGCCACCATGCTGGCGATCAAGCGCATAACAGAAAGTCCGAACGTGACCCAAGTGGAACTGCACCGCAGCTTCCTGCCAACCTTCAACACCCTCAAACGCCTGCATAGCCAGGCAAAGGGCCTGGAATTGCTGCCTCAGGGCAAGGCACTGACAGAGCAGAAGGTGGTACTGGGTGTACACGGTGGCGGGGTTAGTTTCGGTATCACCGCGGCCGAGCGCCTTACTCTGACCCGAAACAACTACTACTACGCCAACCTGACCAATCGCGGCAGAACGGTGGCCACCAGTAGCGCCAAGGCAGCGGAGCGTCTCGGCTTCGCCAGCAAGGATCTGGGTAAGGTCATGGTCGTGGTGGCTGAAGCCAACGATCCACTAGTGGAAGACTTCAGGCAGTGGCGCAGCGTTGCACCGCAACTGGATACGGCCAAGGCCCTGGCCAATAGCAAGACGATCCCCATACTGGCCACGGTCTGTGCGGCGTTCAGTCTTTATGCGAATACGGTCGGGACGAAAGAATTAATTAACAGTGAAGAATGGAGATTTCGAGCAGGAGCAGGCGGAGCACTCGTTGACCTTGGTTTAGCCGCCAATAATCTTGCGCTGAAACTATTAACGGATGCAAAGCGAGGAGCTCACCCTTGGCATGTTTTCTGGGAGCGTGGGCGATTTAACACCTCGGGTTTCTGGGCCGAAAACCTGATGAAACGCACGGGCAACAATTGGCTTAATTTATCGCGCATCGGCTCCGCTGCCGCCATGGCTGCCACTGCTGCACTATTCACCTGGGACGCTTACCGTGCTTCGCGTGATGGCGATAACGAAGTGGCCATCGCCAATCTGGTGGCCGCCAGTGGCGCGGGAGTATGGGCACTCTATACCATCGGCATTATCGCCAGCCCCTGGTTGCTCGGTGTGGGCGTAGCTCTATTACTGGTCGGTGTGGCCGGCACGGTGCTGATGGCCGCCAGCCCGCTGGAACAGGCCATCAAGCATGGGCCTTTTGGTCGTCAGCAGCGTCTGGGGCAAATGGACGACCCTCTTCTGGCCTACCAACAACTGCTCGGTATCATGGGCGCTCCTGTCGTCCGTATCGAACGCATGGCGCAGTGGCTGGAGCAAGCCAGCGAAGATGATCGCCAGCGCCTGCAAGCGAGCCAGCAGGAGCAACGTGTCGCACTCAGCGCAGGAGATTGGGTGGTGGAAATCGTCAGCCCACTGCTCGGGCAGTTCCGTAATGGCCTGGATTTCAACCTGATTGCCTGGGAGCGCCTGCGTACCCGCAGCCATTTCTCAGGCTGGAACTACCCGCGCCCTGTCAGGATCGACAAAGAGAAACTGGGGGCGGTGCTGCTGAAAGACAATCGCCTGCTGTTCGTATTGCCCGCCATGCACCAGGTGATCGCCCAGCGCGATCCACGCCGTAATCTGCAAACCATCCAATACGGCCTGAAAGTCTGTGCGCAATTCCACCTGGGGGAAACCATCTGCTATCCCAAAGATCCCTTCCCCGGCTATAACCGCATCACCCTGCCGCAACCCACTCCACGTCAATGGCAGCCCTATACCCCGGGCATGCCTGCCGATCTGGAAACCCGTGATGAAGCCGCTTACTGGCTGATCAGCAAACGAGACTTCGCCGACCAATGAATGCGCCTGCCCCATCAGATCACTACGCCCCGTCCGCCTACCGCAGCACGGCCATTCCTGCCCAGCCACCACACAAATGGCCGCAGGACGCCAACCGCAGCAGCCCCACTCGCACCCCACTGCGCTGGGGGCACTATGCTCACCTGGAGCCCTGGCAGGATATCGATGCGCAACTTCAACCCAACATGCGTAACTTTCTCGATGGCAAGGGCGAGGATGATCTTTATATCAACCATAAACGTTGGAAATTCGATAACTCCAGCAGGTGGATGATTTTGATCCCATATTTGAAATGGTGGTCAATCTTATTTGCCCCGTGGTTTTTTTGGATGCTCACCATTCCAACACCCAGCTTCAGTAATGACTCGTTAAAACTTACAGCCGAAATAGCATTAGTTTTTCTTTCCATATGCATGGTAGGCGTAAGTAGCTGGTTCATGTGGCGAGACACACCAAACTTTAGGGCTTACCTTGTCCAAGTAGGAGTAGGATTTTTTATCGCACTTACTGCATCAATACTGACATTTCAAACGTCCCAACATGGCGCGGATTTGTTTTTGGCCTGCGCAGCCATGGCATTCAGCGTCTTTATGGGGCTGATCGGTTGGGATTACCTGCAAGATCTTTATTTACGCGTCTTCGCCCATGACGGCAGCGGTTTCAATCGCCAGACCGGCATGCTCACCATCGGTCGTTTTTTGCGCAAGCCCTTCTCGGCACCGTTCTACGAGTTCGACGCCACCCTGGAATTTCGTCCAGGCCCTCATGGCAACAGCAGTTTCGCCATCTGGCTGCATCACCGTTACTACGATGTCCAGGTCGCGCTGGGTGGCAAGCTCCAGTCGCTCGGCATGAGCCTCGAAGAGGCCCTGGCATTCTGGGACAGCCTGCAGCGCTACATGGACGTCACCCAGCCCCTGCCGGATCTGCCCCTGCTCGAACAGTTCCGCCATCTGGATCCGGTTACCGCCGCCCATGATCAACAGCAGGGCCGCTCATCCCGTCGCTGGCGTGACATGCCCTATCGTGCCTGGGAGCGTCGTGGCAGAGCCGAGACCATGGCCCTTAATCGCGACTATAAATGGCAACAACAGCCTTGCATCCTGCAAGCAAAGATCGATCCCAGCCTGAGCATCGAAGCCTATTACCGCAGTCAGGAAGCCAGGGGCATAGCAGCCACTCCCAAAGCCGATGACTTCGATGCCGTTCATCGGGGATAGGGGAGCCGACAGATATCACTGCATGCCATCCAGCACATCAGGCGCAGCATCACTACAGGCACGCCATTGCATTAAGGGAACAAGGACTGACTATCCCCCGGAAATCAAGGAGCTCGCATGGCTGTAAGCGACCTGATCCAACAAGCGCGCACCCGTTTCGGGCAGGCGCCCAGTGTGCTATTGCGCGCCGACGAGCCCACTGGAGAAAAACCCCGAGAACTCTTCGTTACCGATGAGCATACCGGGCATTATCTGGCCCTCAAGACCGGTGGTGATTCTGACAGAGGAATCGTAACTGGCACTCTAGGGGGAACGGTGTCAATTGCAATGGGGCTCTTCAGCTTTTTTTTGCAATTAGGGGTGAATGGGATGGTGTTGCAGTCACCTTACCTTTTGCCCTCATTTGTCTGCTTGCCCCTCTCGCTTGGGAGGTTAGTCGTCCGCTCCCACTGCCAATTCTCTTCAACCGCCGCACCCGAGAAGTCTATTTCGATCACAATGGCAAGCTGTACCACAGCCCTTGGGACGGTATACAGGCGCTGGCAGGCGAGTTTGTTATGGTTGGCCCACATACCGGTGGTATGCGAAATGCCTCACTGGAAATTCTCGTACGCCGCCTCGGCGAGCCCGAAAACGCGTTGCTGATAAGCCTTGGTCTACCGATGGGCAAAACCCTGCAAATGCAAAAAGGCCTATGGGAATGGCTACGCGCCTATATGGACAATGGTCCCTGGTTCGATGAGAACGGCCAGCGTAGCGACTCCGATGCATACGTAAAGGAAATGCTTTCTGCCCATACCAAACCCACAGGCTTTCTTGCCTTCCGGCGGCAAAAGATTGCTGACAAAAAAGCAGCCAACGAGGGCAAGAACTATCTGGAGTGGACTGATGCGGTTCTCTATCTGGGGCACCTGCTTTTCTACCCGATGAACTGGCTGCAAGAGTTCACCTACAACATCGCCAAGCGCCGCTCCCGTAATCGCTGGCCACAGATCGTCACAGAACGCCTACAGCAAAACGGTCCTACTACGCGCCTTATCGATTTGGAGCGTGAACGTGGGCTGGACGTATAAATCCATACATAAACATCAACGATGTCAAGGAAAGACCATGCAACAAGCCACCTGGAATCATGCCCAATACCTCAGCGTGCTGTCCTGGACAATGTTCAGTGCCGCCATCACAAGCGCACAGCTATTTCTTGTATTTTTCCCTTTTGGCAATCTGGATGAGTACGTGCTGGGTTGGCCTCTCGGACTATCGCTGACCGCAAACGCCATACTAGTTATTGCGTCCACTTTAGGTCGCCGCGACCAATATGTTCGTATCTCACTGACGGATAACGGAATCCAATATGCTGACGAATCCGAGTCCTACCGTCGCAACGAACTGCTTCGTGCCAGTGAAATCAAGAAGATCCGCGTTCGACGCAATCCATTCTTCAAATCACTGATGATCGACATGAAGGAAAACAACCAACGCTTCTTTCTGAGCAATGCGTCTATCACAGAGAATTTTTTGGCTGAAGCCAATGCGCTCATCAAGCAAGGAGCGGGCAACGTGCCGCAAGTCGACCTGCAAAAGGCGTAAGTTGCGACGGGAGGCAACCCTGCAGGGCACTTCAGTTTGACGGCCAGGACTTCACCCATACCACCGCCAAACGTTGCCCTGTAATCGCCGGCACAGATCGTCACAGAGCGCCCGCAACCCAGTGCCCCGGCCACACGGCTGATCGATTTGGAACGAGACATCGGATGGGATGTGTGAGGCGACCGAGCATCGCACTGAAGAGGTCACCCGATTAAGAGCCACAACCAGTCGATTGCAGCGTTTTTCGGCCCCTACCTCACATGACCACATAGCGCTATGAGTGCACTGATAAAGGTTTTCCCGGATAGCATTTTTACCGTCGATGACACTGGCAGCGTTTCAATGATCGAACGCCACTCTGCCACGTTCATGACCCATGTGTTGAGATGGGGCTGGTTAGTACTTCTTCTGGCTTTTATAGCGTCATGCCGGGTCGACGTTGCAGGGCTCACGGTCACATTGTTCTGCTTGTTGGGAGGATATCCGCTCATTGTGTTGGTAATCGCAAACTGGATATTTCCCGACACAACCTACGAGGCTCACTTCGACGCTGAGGGGCTTCATCTGGCCATCGGCCAAGCGCAAGACCTGACGGCCCATGCCAGTATTTTCGTTCCTTACCGGGAGATCGCTGAGCTGGTGACTCTTGACCATTATCGAAATATGGGCCGATACGGCACCACATGGATTCGTAGCTACATCATCAAAACGAAAGTGCCATACGGCGAAAAGCCTCACCTGCAAATCAACACCAAGCGCAGTGCGGAGTCGGTGTATTCCGTTTTGAATCGAGTCGCTCAACTGCCTGCGGCACAACACATCCGCATACCACCGATGGTCACCATTGGCGATCCACCCTTCAGTCCGGCAAGAAGACGCCAGCAGCGCGAAGAGCGTGAGAGGCGTCTACGCGGAGAGGTGTAATGGCTAGAGAGCACAAAGTTGCCGACGGACAGAACCCGGCCTAGATAGCGAAGTCCAGTCCCAGTGGAGCCTTCCGCCAGCGCGACCTGCGACGCCCCATCATCGAGATAATTTGCCGAGGTGCGAAAAGCATCAGGGCCGGAGCCGAACGCCTTTATTAGCTGCTTCGTGCCGAGCATGCGCCAACACGTTCAGCAGTATCAACAACCCCAGCATTCCCGCCCCAACGAACAACCCCTCATATCCCAGCGCCTTGGCCAGCAGCCCGCTGCTGGCGCCGACGACACCGGACAGCAGCACCTGTGCCGAAGCCTGCAGGGTGAAATCGGCGCCTTCGTGTTCGGGGCGGCACATGCGCATCATGGCGGCGAACAGGGCAACGGTGGACATGCCGTCGGCCACTTGCTCGAACAGGGTCACGGCATACACCAGCGCGGTATTGGCGCCCTGCCCCACCAGCAAGGCCAGGGCTGCTATGCCGATGGCCTGTAGGGCGCCGAACAGGATCAGTGCACGCAGCACGCCGATGCGGGCGTAGAGCAAACCGCCGAGCAAGGCGCCGCCGATGCCGGCCAGGCTGCTGATCAGGGTCAGTTGGCCGAGCGCTGCGGTGCTCCAGCCCTGATCCACCAGCATCGGCTTGAGCATCGGCGAGCCCAGCGAGTCCCCCAGCTTAAAGGTGAGCACCACCACCAACCACAGCAGCATGCCGGGCTGCGCCAGCAGGCCGCGATAGTGGTTCAGCAACAAGCGCGGGCCGAGGGCGCTTTCCGCCAGGGCGGGCTGAAAGGGCAGTACGCGACGTTCGGGGAACAACCAGATCGGCATGGTCATCAAGAGGATCAGGCCGGCCAGCAGGCCGAGTGCCAGGTTCCAGCCCAGCGGGTCGATCACCAGCAACAGGCCGCTGCCGCTGACGATCATGCCGACCTTGTAGCCGCCCACCTGCAGGCTGTTGCCCAGGCCACGCCAGCGCTCGGGTAGCAGGCGCACGGTGAGGCCGTCGGTGGCCACGTCCTGGGTCGCTGCCAGCAGGTTGATCAGCAGCAAAAGACCAAGCAGGCCCCACAGGCCGGCGCCGAACAGGGTTTGCGGAGCCAACAGCGCCAGCACGGCGACGCAACCGATCACCCCGCTTTGCAGCGGCAGGATCCAGCCACGGTGATGGCCCAGACGTCGCGATGCCAGGCGGTCGATCCAGGGTGCCCAGAGGACTTTCAGCAGCCAGGGCAGTGCCAGCAGTTTGAGCAGGCCGATCAGTGCCAGATCGACGCCGTGCTGGCGCAACAGTACCGGCAGAGCGTGGGCGATCAGCCCGGAGGGAAGGCCCTGCGCGCAATAGAGCGAGGCCAGCAGTACCAGTGTGGCGTTGGACGGGCGAGGTGCGGTGGGCGACATGGCGGGCGCTCGCGGCAAAAGCGCAAGCCTAGTGGTTTGCGCCGGCGAGCGGCAACGCGGCGATGGTTACAGTTCGTAGCTTGGCGGGTCGCGGCTGAAGCCCCTCCCACAAAGCCTCGCAAGCCCGTAGCCCGGATGCAATCCGGGGCCGCTTCAATTGCGGAACCTACACAGGGCCTGCCGCTGGATTCTCCAGTGCGTAAGGTGTATTCCGCCCTACAGACTATTCAGGCACTCGCTCAGGCCGTTCGCCAGATTCTGCAGCAGGTGTTCGTAGCCTTCGGCATTTACCGGCAGGGTGCCGCCCAGGGCATCGAGTTCCGCCAGCTTGACCGGCAGACCGGCAGTGAGGGTTTCGGCCAGGCGCGGGCGTAGCGGCGGTTCGCTGAACACGCAGCTCGGGCCGCTCTGCTGCAGGCGCTCACGCATGGCGGCGACGTGCTGGGCACCGGGCTGCACTTCGGTGAGCACACTGAATACGCCGGCATGCTTGAGGCCATAGGCGGACTCGAAGTAATCGAAAGCCTCGTGGAAGACGAAGTAGGGTTTGCCGTGCAGAGCCGTCATTTGCGGGCGAATACGCTTGTCGAGGGCGTCCAGGCGCAGCTCGAAGGCTTGCAGATTAGCGGCATAGCGCTCGGCATTGGCGGCATCCAGCTTGCTCAGGTCAGCCGCCATGCGTGCGGCGATCACCCGCGCATTGGCCGGCAGCAGCCAGAGGTGGGCATCCAGGCTGCCGGGGCGATGGTCGTGGTCATGACCCAGGTCAGCGCTGGGGTGTTCGTGCTCGTGCGCATCGTGGTCATGACCGTGCTCGTCATGGCTGTCGCCGAAACGGCGCAGGGTCATGCCTGGCAGGTCCTGCACGGCCACCTGCGGTTTGTCGCGGCTTTCCAGCACGCGCGGCAGGAAGGCCTCCATGTCCGGGCCGATCCAGTACAGCAGGTCGGCGTCACGCACGCGCCGTACGTCGGATGGGCGCAGCGCGTAATGGTGCGGTGATGCGCCGGGCGGCAGTAGCACTTCGGGTTCGCCGATGCCGTCCTGCACCGCTGCGGCGATCAGTTGCAGCGGCTTGATACTGGTCAGAACGCGCACCTCGGCCTGGGCGCTGGTGACAAAAAACAGGGCGATAAGACAGAAAAGACGCAACACGGGGCATACTCAAGCGGGATTGAACAGGTAACATAATAACGTCTCTTACCCGCGCCGTCCTTGCCCATGACCGACACACCCCTGGCTGCACGCCCACATGATCACTCCCGCTGCGTCAGCCATGCGCTGGCCGAAGCCGAAGCCATCTGCGCACGCCAGGGCCTGCGTCTGACCGCTCTGCGCAAGCGTGTGCTGGAGCTGGTATGGGCCAGCCACAAGCCGCTCGGCGCCTACGACATCCTCGGCGTACTGAGCGACGAAGATGGCCGCCGCGCCGCGCCACCTACCGTCTACCGTGCGCTGGATTTCCTCCTGGAAAACGGCCTGGTGCACCGCATCGCCTCGCTCAACGCCTTCGTCGGCTGCAGCCACCCGGAGCACTCGCACCAGGGTCAGTTCCTGATCTGCCGCGTCTGCCATGCCGCCACCGAGCTGGAGCAGCCGGCCATCAGCCAGGCCATAGTCGAGGGTGCCGCCGGCGTCGGTTTTGCCGTGGAAAGCCAGACCGTGGAAGTGGTCGGCCTGTGCGCGGGCTGCAAGGGCAAGGCATGAACGAAGCCTTGATCCAGCTCGAGGGCGTCGCGGTCAGCTTCAACGGCCAGGCGGTGCTCGACGACGTGCAACTGAGCGTGCGCCCTGGTGAGATCGTCACCCTGATCGGCCCCAACGGCGCCGGCAAGACCACCCTGGTGCGCGTGGTGCTCGGCCTGTTGCAGCCCGAGCGTGGCAGCGTGCGCCGAGCGCCACGCCTGCGTATCGGCTACATGCCGCAGAAACTCCATGTCGATGCCACCCTGCCGCTGTCGGTACTGCGCTTTTTGCGCCTGGTACCAGGCGTGGATCGCAAACGCGCGCTGGCGGCACTGGCCGAGGTGGGCGCCGAGCAGGTGATCGACAGCCCGCTGCAGAACATTTCCGGTGGCGAGATGCAGCGCGTGCTGCTGGCCCGCGCCCTGCTGCGCGAGCCGCAACTGCTGGTGCTCGACGAGCCGGTGCAGGGCGTCGACGTGGCCGGCCAGGCCGAGCTGTACCGGTTGATTTCGCGGCTGCGCGAGCGCCATGGCTGCGGCGTGCTGATGGTCTCGCACGACCTGCATCTGGTGATGAGCGCCACCGATCAGGTGGTCTGCCTCAACCGCCATGTGTGCTGCTCGGGGCACCCTGAACAGGTTAGCGGTGACCCGGCCTTCATAGAACTGTTTGGCCAGGACGCCAAGAGCCTGGCCGTCTATCACCACCATCATGACCACGATCACGACCTGCATGGCGGCGTGGTTCAGCCCGGCCTGACCATCCATGGCCCGGCCCACGTCCACGGCCCGAACTGTAAACACTGATGCCCGATTTTCTTCTCAACGCCCTGCTCGCCGGCCTGACGCTGGCCCTGGTGGCTGGCCCGCTCGGCTCCTTCGTGGTGTGGCGGCGTATGGCCTATTTTGGCGACACCCTGTCCCACGCCGCCCTGCTCGGCGTGGCCCTGGGCCTGATGCTGGACGTCAGCCCGACCCTCACGGTGACCGTCGGTTGCGTGCTGCTGGCCGTGCTGCTGGTGACCCTGCAGCAGCGCCAGCCGTTGGCTTCGGACACCCTGCTCGGCATCCTCGCCCACAGCACCCTGTCGCTGGGCCTGGTGGCGCTGAGCTTCATGCACGACGTGCGCATCGACCTGATGAGTTACCTGTTCGGCGATCTGCTCGCCGTCAGCCCCGCCGACCTGGCCTGGATCATGGGCGGCAGCGCGCTGGTGCTGGCACTGCTGGCCTGGCTGTGGCGGCCGCTGCTGGCGATCACCGTGCACGAGGAACTGGCGCGGGTCGAAGGCCTGCCAGTGGCGGCGATCCGCCTGGCGCTGATGCTGCTTATCGCCGTGGTGATCGCCGTGGCGATGAAGATCGTCGGCGTGCTGCTGATCACCTCCTTGCTGATCATCCCCGCCGCTGCCGCCCAGCGCCATGCGCGCACGCCGGAGCAGATGGCCGTGGGCGCCAGCCTGCTCGGCCTGCTGGCGGTGTGCTGCGGCCTGGCGCTGTCCTGGTATCAGGACACCCCGGCCGGGCCGTCCATCGTGGTCAGCGCCGCGGGCTTGTTCCTCGCCAGCTTCGCCCTGCCCAGACGCAACGCCTGAAGCCTCGCCGCCCAGGTTTGCACAGCCCGCGCCGCCGAGCGGCATGAAATCGCACGGGCAACAGGGTATGATTGCGCGTTTTTTGCACAACACGAGACGCACACGCATGAAGTCGTTCGTTCTTCGCGGCCTCGCACTCGGCCTCGCACTGCTGCTGGCCGCCTGCCAGAGCACGCCTGCGCCCGTCGATACGCTGGCCCCGGCCTTGCAACAGATCGAGCAGAGCCTTGCACAGGCGAAGCTCGACAGCGCCCGCGAGCAGCTTGCCGCACTCCAGGCGCAGGCCGGTCAGGACGCGCGCGTGCGGCAGTACCAGCGGCGACTGGCCGACGCCTATATGCAGCAAGGCCGTGAGGCCTTGCAGCGCGGCGATCTGGATGCCGCCGCCAAGGCCATCGGCCAGGCACGCAGCCTGCTGCCCGACGCGCCGGCCCTGGGCAGCGACGTGCGCCAGACGCTGGAACAGGCTCGGCAATGAGCCTGACCAGGCTTAATTTCATTTTGAAATAACCATAGGCCAACAAAGATTTTCTCGGCCTAAAAATCGCCGGGTAAACTAGCGCCCTTTTGCGCCCATCCGGCGCCGATCGGCCGCTTTGCATCCCAGAACCCGGCCCTGAACACACCCAAAAGGTCGTTCGCGTGATCCAGTTTCAATCCGTCCACAAGGCCTACCGCGTCGCCGGCCGCGAGACTCCGGCACTACAGCCCACCACGCTGCAGATCGGCAGCGGCCAGGTATTCGGCATCATCGGCCACTCCGGCGCCGGCAAGAGCACCCTGCTGCGCCTGATCAACCGCCTGGAAGATCCTTCCGGCGGGCGCATCGAGATCGACGGCGTCGACGTCACCGCTCTCGATAGCACAGGCCTGCGCCGCTTCCGCCAGCAGGTCGGGATGATCTTCCAGCACTTCAACCTGCTGTCGTCGAAGACCGTCGCCGACAACATCGCCATGCCGCTGCGCCTGGCTGGCGAGCTGAGCCGCGCCGAAATCGACACCCGCGTCGCCGAACTGCTGGCCCGCGTTGGCCTGCAGGATCACGCCCACAAGTACCCGGCCCAGCTCTCCGGCGGGCAGAAGCAGCGCGTCGGCATCGCCCGCGCGCTGAGCACCCGACCGAAGATTTTGCTGTGCGACGAAGCCACCAGCGCTCTCGACCCGCAGACCACCACTGCCGTGCTGCAGTTGCTGGCCGAGATCAACCGCGAGCTGGGCCTGACCATCGTGCTGATCACCCACGAGATGGACGTGATCCGCCGTGTCTGCGACCGCGTGGCGGTAATGGACGCTGGCGTCATCGTCGAAGAAGGCCCGGTGACTGACGTCTTCCTGCACCCGCAGCACGCGACCACGCGGCGTTTCGTGCAGGAGTCCGAGCACATCGACGAATCCGGGCAGCGCGACGATTTCGCCCATGTCGCTGGCCGCATCCTGCGCCTGACCTTCCGTGGCGAAGCCACCTACGCCCCGCTGCTGGGCACCGTGGCCCGCGAAACCGGGGTGGACTACAGCATCCTCGCCGGGCGCATCGATCGCATCAAGAACAGCCCCTACGGCCAGCTCACCCTGGCCCTCACTGGAGGCGACATCGACGCCGCCCTGGCGCGCTTCGAGGCCGCCGAGGTTGATATGGAGGTACTGCGCTGATGCTCGAACAACTGCTGCCCAACGTGTTCTGGCCGGAAATCTGGCAGGCCAGCCTCGACACCCTGAACATGCTGCTCGGCTCGATGCTGTTCACCGTGCTGCTCGGCCTGCCGCTCGGCGTATTGCTGTTTCTCACCAGCCCGCGTCAGCTATTCGAGCAGTCGGTGCTGTACGGCCAGTTGTCGCTGGTGGTGAACATCCTGCGCTCGGTGCCCTTCGTCATCCTCTTGATTCTGATGCTGCCGCTCACCGAGCTGGTGGTCGGCACCTCGCTGGGGGTGGCCGGTGCCATCCCCCCGTTGGTAGTGGGTGCCACACCGTTCTTCGCCCGCCTGGTAGAAACCGCGCTGCGCGAGGTGGATCGCGGCATCATCGAGGCAACCCAGGCCATGGGTGCCAGCACCTGGCAGATCATCACCCGTGCGCTGCTGCCCGAGGCCCTGCCCGGCCTGCTCGCGGCCACCACCGTCACCGCCATCACCCTGGTCGGCTACACCGCCATGAGCGGCCTGGTAGGTGGCGGTGGCCTGGGTGATCTGGCGGTACGCTACGGTTACCAGCGCTACCAACCGGATGTGATGACCGTGACGGTGATCCTGCTGCTGATTCTGGTGCAGGTGCTGCAGATGGTCGGGGATCTGCTGGTGGTGCATTTTTCTCGCAAGTAATCACGACAAGCGGCGACTCGCCACCCGCGAGACCCGCGCCAACCGTCCCAAAAGGAACCTTGAAATGAAGAAACTGCTGACTGCCCTGGCCGCCTTCGCGGCCTTCTCGGCCCAGGCCGAAACCCTCAACGTTGCCGCCACCCCGGTACCGCACGCGGAAATCCTCGAATTCGTCAAACCGGCCCTGGCCAAGGAAGGCGTGGAGCTGAAGGTGCGCGTGTTCACCGATTACGTGCAGCCCAACCTGCAGGTGCAGCAGGGCAACCTGGACGCCAACTTCTTCCAGCATCAGCCGTACCTGGACGAGTTCAACGCCAGCCGCAAGACCGATCTGGTCAGCGTCGCGGGCGTGCATGTCGAGCCCTTCGGCGCCTACTCCAGCAAGATCAAGAGCCTCGACGAGCTGCCGCAAGGCGCCATCGTCGCCATCCCCAACGATGCCACCAACGGTGGCCGTGCCCTGCTGCTGCTGCAGAAAGCTGGGGTGATCAAACTCAAGCCGGATGCCGGCATCCTCGCCACGCCGAAGGACATCGTCGAGAACCCCAAGGCCATCAAGGTGCGTGAACTGGAAGCGGCCACCCTGCCGCGCGTGCTGAGCCAGGTTGATCTGGCCCTGATCAACACCAATTACGCCCTGGAAGCCAAGCTGAACCCGACCCAGGACGCGCTGGCCATCGAAGGCAGCGACTCGCCCTACGTGAACATCCTGGTGACCCGCGCCGACAACAAGGACAACGCCGCCGTGCAGAAGCTGGTCAAGGCGCTGCACAGCGCCGAGGTGAAGCAGTTCATCGAAGAGAAGTACAAGGGCGCCGTCGTACCGGCGTTCTGATTGCCACTGACAGCCTTCGCCCTACCTGATGCCGCGCCGCTGCCAAGCCGCGCGGCATTTTTATGCGCGGAATGTGTCGGCGAACCCTAGGGTGCGCCATGCGCACCAAGCCCACCTCGCCAGCATCCCGGATTGCATCCGGGCTACGGTAATCCGCAACCCTCGGTGCGCACAGCGCACCCTATCCGGCTGGCTGCTCATGACGGGATAAAGCGCAATACGCCGGCTTGCCGCGCCCCCGCTCCCGTCGGGTCGTCACTGGGATGGGCGATGCCATCGGTGACCGGCACCTCGGCGAAATCGAACGGGCTGATGCCCTCCAGACAGGCGACGTTGACGCCGTACTGATGGGGATTGGAGCGGCGCCGGTGGTGGGTGTAGATGCCGCAGCGCGAGCAGAAGAAGTGCTCTGCGCTCTTGGTATTGAAGCGATAGGACGTCAGCAGTTCTTGACCCTGAAGAATACGCAAGCCGGCCAGCTCGGCCGAGACCGCCACCGCCCCGCGCATCCGGCAGTAGGAACAGTTGCAGCGCCGCGCGCTGTGCAAGCCATCGCTCAAGGTCACGTGAAAGCGCACACCGCCGCAGTGGCAGGCGCCGTTGATCTCGCCGATATCCTTGTTCATCGCCGTCACCCCCTCAGTTCGATCGAACACAGAGCATAAGCCAAACATCGCTCGAACAGCGGGTGATGCAATTGCCCGTAGGGTGCGCCGTGCGCACCACAAGACCGCTGGTGCGCACAGCGCACCCTACCCGGCCTTGGGTTTCTCCGGCCGTGTCCAGATGAACAGCGCACCGCAACTCATGCCGACCGCGGCGAACAAGACCGATGGCCGGTGATCGACCGTCAGCAGCATGATCGCCAGCGCCGCCAGCATGCTGGCGCTGGCCAGCCACTTGCTGCGCCGGGCGATCCGGCCGCCATTCTTCCAGCCCCGCAGCAGCGGGCCGAATAGCCGATGCTGCTCCAGCCAGGCGGCCAGCCGTGGCGAGCTGCGCGATGCCGCCCAGGCGGCCAGCAGCACGAACTCGGTGGTGGGCAGGCCCGGCAGGATCACGCCGAGCATGGCCATGCCGATGCTCAGGTACGCCAACAGCAGCCACAGCCAGCGCTGCCAGGCGGCCCGAACCTGGGATGCCTCAGGCAAAGCAGCGCTCCAGGTGCTGGTTGAAGCGCTCGAAGGCAACGATGGCCGCAGCTTCAGCCAGACGTTCCTGCTCGGCATCCAGCTCGACGCTGTCGAGCACCGCCGTGAAGGCTTTCCAGCCTTGCGCCCGCCCACCCTCCGGCTCGCCCAGGTGGCGCGCGCCGAAGGTTTCGCTCAGGCCCAGCGCCGGCATGCGCTTGAGCAGAAAGGCCGCGCCGAGCTTGGAGCCTTCGGAGACGAACAACCAGGCCAGCGCTTCGCCAAGATCCATCTGCCGATCACGGATGCTGTCGTCGCCCTCGGGCAACGGGCGTTGCAGGTCGGCCAGATCCAGCACGGTCTGCTGCACGCGGCAGCGCTGCGGCAGGTCGGGGATCAGCCCGACCAGGCGAGGGTCCTGATAGAGGTTCTGCAAATCGCGCTGGAACAGGTATTGCGCCGCCACGAAATGGGCAAAGCGCTCGACGCTGGCAAAAGGCTCATGGCTTTTCACCCGGGCGTCGAGGCGGCTGTGCGGCTCGTGGGTGATGGCATTGAGGCGCTGCGAGCGCAGCGGGTGGAACAGTGCGGATGCGGTCATGATGGTTCCCCATGTATTCGATGAAATAAGGACGAATCACTCAGCCTTTGTCAGTAATCCGCACCTCACTGAAGTAACCGGCCAGGCGCTGCAAGTCCGTGACATCGAGCTGGCCGGCCAACTGGCGTAGCTGCAACCAGGCGCGCAGGTAGCCGTGCCGCGCCTCGGCCAGGTCGCGGCGGGCACCATGCAGTTGCTGCTCGGCGTCGAGCACGTCGAGGTTGACTCGCTCGCCGCCGGCCACGCTCCTGCGCGTCGCCGCCACCAGCGTCTCGGCCGCGCTCACCGCCAGGCGATAGGCACGTACGCGCGCGGCGGCGCTGTTGCACAGATTGAACTGCTGACGCAGGCGGGTGAGCACCTCGGCGGTCTGCGCATCCAGCTCGAAGCCGGCCTGCACATGGGCGGCCGTGGCCTGCCGGGTCGCCGCGCTCACCCCGCCACCGGCGAACAACGGCAGGCTGAGCTGGATGCCGATGCTGTCGGTGTCGTAGCGCTGGTTGTAGCTGCTCTCCGAATCGGAGTTGGTCAGGCGACTGTTGGCCACCAAGCTCAGGGTCGGCAGGTGGCCGGCACGCTGCTTCTCGATGCCCTGAGCCGCCACCTCGACGGCGCGCCGCTGCGCGGCCAGCTCGGCGTTGGCGGCCATGGCCAGGTCGCGCCAGGCCTCGAAACGCGCCGGCTGCGGCGGCTGGATGGGAAAATCCTCGAGCAGCGGCTGCAGGTCGCTGCGCGCCAGCGGCTCGCCGATGATGGCCTCCAGCGCGCGCAGGGCCAGGTCCAGGTCGTCCTGCGCCTGGATCAGTTCGGCCTCGGCCAGGGCCAGGCGCGCCTCGGTTTCCAGCGCATCGGTACGGGTGCCCTCGCCGGCCCGCAGCAGACGCTGGTTGAGCTGCAGGCGTTCGGCCAGCGCGCGGCGCTGGGCACGCGCCAGGGCGATGCGCTCGTCACTCAACAAGGCCTGGCTGTAGGCCTCGAAAAGGCGCACCGCCAGTTCCTGGCTGCGCGCGCGAAAGCGCTCGTCGGCCAACAAGGTGCGCGCCACGCCCTGGCGGTAATCGGCCCAGGCGGCGTAATCGAACAAGGGTTGCTGCAAGCTGAGCACCGAGGCGTAACTGCGGTAGTCGCGCTCGACGCGGCGCTCGCCGGCCGTCACCTGCGAGTCGTTACGCTGGTTGCTGTAGCTCCACGACAGCCGTGGCAGCAACCCGGCGCGGCCGATGGCCTGGTTCTCCAGGCCGGCATCGCGCTCGGCAATGGCAGCCTGGAAACTCGGGTCATGGCGCAGCGCCAGGGCATAGGCGTCGAGCAGGCCGAGGGCGTTTGCCGGCAGGGCACAGCACAACAGCAAGCAGAAGCACAGCAGGCGCACGCTCATTCCTCCGCCAGGGCCAGGTGGGTACGGTCGAGCAGCGGCTTGAACAGGTAGTTGAGCAGCGAGCGCTCGCCACTGCGGATAAAGGCCTCCACCGGCATGCCGGGGCGGATGCGCAGGCCGGCCAGTGGCTGCATGGCGTCTTCGTCCACGCGAATGCGGATGGCGTAGTACGGCTCGCCGCTGCGTTCGTCCTGCAGGCGGTCGGCGGAAACCAGCTCCAGGGTGCCAGCGACCCGTGGCGTGGTGCGCTGCTCGAAGGCGGTGAACAGCAGCTCCACCGGCAGGCCGGGATGCACCTTGTCCACCAGCGCCGGGCTCAGACGGCCTTCGACCAGCAGCGGTTGATCCTGCGGGACAATCTCCATCAGCGCCTGGCCGGGCGCGACCACACCGCCTTCGGTGAACACGCTGAGGCCGACCACCAGGCCGCTGGCCGGTGCCCGCAGCAGGGTACGCTGCAATTCGATCTCGACCCCGGCCAGGCGATGGTGCAGCTCCTCGCTGCGAATCTGCGCCTCGGCCAGTTGGCTGCGCACCTGTTCCTGAAACTGCTCGCGGCGCTGCGCGGCGCGCAGGCGCAGTTCGGCGATCTGCCGCTGCAACTGGCCGATGCGCCCGGCGTCGTCGGCCAACAGGCCGCTCAGCTCGGCCCGCTGGCGTTCGGCATCGAGCAGGCGATTGCGCGGGATGTACTGCTCGGCCGCCAGTTCGCGCAGGCCCAGCAGTTGCTCGTCGAGCACGCGCAACTGCGCTTGCTTGCTGCCATGCAGCGCACGCAGGCCACCCAGTTGTGCCTCGCTGCCGGCCAGGTTCTGCGCCAGGCCGTCGAGTTCCAGGGCCAGGGCCTGACGGCGGCTGGCGAACAACTGGCGTTGCAACTCCAGGCTGGCGAGCGCCAAAGGGTCATCCGCACGCGCCAGCAACCAGGGGTCGAAGTCGATGTCCGCCGCGCCATCGCGCTCGGCAGCCAGGCGCGCGGCGCTGGCGCGGCTACCGATCAGTTGCGCACGCAGAGCCTCGGCCTGTGCCTGCAAGGCCTGGTCGTCCAGCTCCAGCAGCGGCTGGCCGGCCTGCACCGCATCACCATCGCGGGCCAGGATGCGTCGCACCGTGCCGCCCGTGGGATGCTGCAGCGCCTGGCGGTTGCCGCTGACCATCACCGTGCCGCTCACCGGCACGCCCTTGTCCAACGGCGCCAGCGCGGCCCAGGCGAGAAAGCCGCCGAAGCCGGCGAGCAGCAGCCACCAGCCGAGCCGCGTCGGCGCCCGGGCATCGACCACATGCAGAGGGGGCAGCGAAACTGGCGCGCTCATCGTGGGCCTCCCGGCACGGCGCCATAGCTCATGCTCAGTGTCGGCGTGACACGCCGTACCGGTGCGTTCTGCGCCGCCGGGCGTGCGGCCTGCTGCAGGTCCTGCAGCACCCGGCTGGCCGGGCCGAAGGCCTGCATCTGCCCGCCGCGTAGCACCAGCAGTTGATCGGCGCCCGCGAGCAGTGCCGGGCGATGGCTGACCAGCACCAGGGTGCGGCCCTGTTCGCGCAAACGGTCTAACGCCGCCAGCAGCGCCTGCTCCCCTGCTTCGTCGAGATTGGCGTCAGGCTCGTCGAGCACGATCAGCGCCGGCAGGCCATAGACCGCGCGGGCCAGGCCGATGCGCTGCTTCTGCCCACCGGAGAGCCCGGCGCCGCCCTCGCCCAGGCGCGTGTCGTAGCCCTGCGGCAGGCGCAGGATCAGTTCGTGCACCCCAGCCATCTGCGCCGCGGCGACCACCTTGTCCGCCTCCACCTCGGCGAAGCGGGCGATGTTCTCGGCGATGCTGCCGGCGAACAGTTGCACGTCCTGCGGCAGGTAGCCCAGGTGTGGGCCGAGCGCGTCCTTGTGCCACTGCTGCAGGTCGGCGCCGTCCAGGCGCACCTTGCCGGCCAGCGGTGCCTGCGCCGCCACCAGCAGGCGCGCCAGGCTGGACTTGCCACAACCGGACGGGCCCAGCACCACCAGGCGCTGACCCGGCTCCAGGGCGAAGCTGACCCCGGCCAGCACCGGCGTGCGCGAGCCCGGCGCGCAGGCCGACAACTGCTCCACACGCAGGGCGCCACGCGGCGCCGGCAGGCTCATGCCGCAAGTGCGCGGCGGCTGCGCGCGGAGCAGATCGCGCAGGCGCTGGTAGGCCTGCTGCGCGCCGCTCCACTGTTTCCAGGCATTGATCAGTTGATCCAGCGGGCCGAGCACGCGCCCGGCGAGGATGGAGCCAGCGATCATCATGCCGGGGGTGATCTGCCCGTCCACCGCCAGCAGCGCGCCGAGGCCGAGCATCAGCGACTGCAAGGCCAGGCGCACGGCCTTGGACGCCGCGCTAAAGCCCGCGCCCTGCTCGCTGGCGTGGTTCTGCAGGTGCAGGAAGCGGCCATGCTCGGCCTGCCAGCGCTGACGCAGGCGCGCCAGCATGCCCATGGCCTCGGTGGCCTCGGCGTTGCGCAGGTGCGAGCTGGCCGCCTGGGTGGCCTGGATCGCCAGTTGCCCGGCCTCGGCCAATGGCGCGCGGGTCAGCCACTGGTTGCCCCAGGTCAGCGCCAGCAGCAACGCCGCACCGCCCAGCGCCAACCAGCCGAGCCAGGGGTGGAAGAGAAACAGCACGGCCAGGTAGAGCGGGAACCAGGGTGCATCGAACAGGGCGAACAGGGCGTTGCCGGTGGCGAACTGGCGCAGGCTGGTCAGGTCGTTGAGCGGCTGCGCGCTGCTGCCACGACCGAGGCGCAGGCTGGCATCGAAGGTGGCGTCGTAGACGCGCTCACCCAGGCGCTGGTCGATCTGCGCGCCGAGGCGAATCACCACCAGGCTGCGCACCCATTCCAGCAGGCCCATGAAGAGGTACAGACCAAGCGCCATCAGCGTCAGCATGGCCAGGGTCATGTGGTTGCCGGAGGCCAGTACGCGGTCGTAGACCTGCAGCATGTACAGCGCCGGCGCCAGCATCAGCAGGTTGATCACCGCGCTGAACGCGCCGACGCTGACGAAGCCGCGCCGGCAGGTGGCCAGCGCGGCGAGGATTTCATTGCCAGGTTGCATGCCGTAGCACCCCAGAAACGCCGCCTGCCGCGATTGACGCAGCAGGCCGCGAATGTCGAGAATTCCTTCGGCCACCGTGGCGCGAGTTGTTCAGGCCAGCACCACGGTAGTCGTTGCCGGCGGCCGGGAGAGCGATCTCCCCGCCGCCTTTTTCATCACCGCGCGATCAGGCCGCCATGGCCAGGTCGTCGGCCAGCTCCGCTACGCCGACCGTCTCGGCCGAGCTGCTGCTCAGCGGGCCGGCAGCCAGGGCGGCGGCGACCACGTCGAAGGTGTCGTCGGTGGACACGCCATAGGCGGCGAACAGCTCGTCCAGCACCGATTCCAGCGGCGCGGTGTTGCCCTGCATCAGGCCATAGATGGTTTCGTGCACTTCGTTGCCGGCACGGCCAGCACCGTAAGCGGCGGACAGATCCAGACCGCTGAAGGTGACCACGTAGTTGCTCAGGGTGAAATCGCTGCCCGAACCACCGCCAAGCACCTCGCCCAGGGAGACGTTGTCCAGTTCCCCGTAGAGGTAGTGGTTCTGGTTGCTGCTGGCCGGCAACAGCGGGTTGAACACGTAGTGCAGGCCATTGCTGGTGTCGCTGTCGGCGATGAAGGCGTAGTCCGAGCCATTGGCGCCGTGGGTGGCGTACTGGTCGCCACTGAATGTGCCGTTGCTGAAACCACCGGTGTTGCTCTGACCATGGCCGGCAGTGGCGAAGCCGCTCGTCCAGAAGGCCAGGTAATCGTCGATGGTGGAGCTGCCGAAAATCGGGTCGTAGGTAACGGAAACGCTCATGACAAGTCCTCGTGTGACAGGGTGTGTTGGACGCTGCTGCAACAGGCTGCAGCGCCTTTGCCCAACCTGGGCAAAGCCTTGCCCCGGCCCCTTGGCCGGGGCCGTTCAGAAGCGATACTCGAGCATCCCGGTGAGGGTGCGGCCACGGGCCAGGGACAGGTTGTTGGCATCGCCCATGGCGACGAAGTAGGCCTGGTCGGTGACGTTCTCCATCGACAGCGCCAGGTTCAGGCTGCTGGTCATCCAGTAACTGGCGTAGAGGTCGTAGACCTTGTACTGCGGCCAGAGCGCCTGATCGATCTGCGAGTAGGAGTGGTTGTCGAGGTTCTCGCCATTGCCGGCGCTGTAACGCAGGCGCGCGCCCAGATCCAGGCGTCTGTCGAGAAAGCGCATGCCCAGGGTCAGCGAGCCGCGATCAGCCGGCATGTAGGCGGCATTGCCCATGATGTGATTGCAGGAAACCTGCTCGTTCAGCGCCTCGTTGGGCTGCGCCTCGTAGAGGGGCCGCCGCACCGGAATCAGGCGCGTCCCGACGCGGATGAAGGTGGTGACGGTGCCCACCTGCACACGCTTCTGCGCCCCGCCCAGGTAGAAGTCCTTCGAGCAGAACTCGTTGCTGCCGATCATGTGGGTGTAGCTGAGCTGCGCGTAGTAGTCACCGGCGTCGTAATCGAGGTTGTACTCGACACCGCGAAAGCGCGTCTGCTTCAGGTTGTTCTGGTAGGCCGAGCGGCCAAGGGCCGTGCCGCCCACCGTAGCTCCCGGCACGCTGACGTTGATATCCATGAAGGAGAAATCGTCGATACGGGTATCGAAATAGGCCACCTTGATACCCAGGCGGTCGCCGTCACGCAGCAAGGATTCCTTGAAGACGTTGAAGCCGGCCTCCCAGTTGTACGAGCGCTCCGCTTCGAGGAAGGGGTTGGGATAGACCATCTCGTTACCGCCGCCATGAGGGCGGCCAGACATGAAGGCCTCGGTCACAGCCGGTGGACGCCAGCCCTTGCCCCAACGGGTGTAGAGCTGCAGCCAGTCCACCCCCGGTTTGATCGCGAGGCCCAGGGTCGGCGAAAAACGTCCCTCTTCACGATCCACGTCATAGACCAGCGAGCGCTCCACATTGTTGCTGGCGGTGAACTGGCCCTCGGGCAGCATCCACCCCGTAAGGCCCGTGTCGCCCTCCAGGCGATAGCGGTCGTAGCGCAGCCCGGCATCAAGCGTCAGCCACTGCTCGTAGTCGTAGATCACCTGGCCGAACAGGCTGGCCAGGGTGCGCTCGCCCTCCGGCGTGGCGCCCTTGATATAGGGGTAGGCCGTTTCGTTGGTCGAGGGGGTACGTGCGGTCGAGGGCTTGAAGCTGTCGCGGAACAGTTCGCTGCCATAGGTGAAGGCGAACTGGTGCGCGTCGCCCAGGTAGAAGCGTGAGGTGTTCTGCAGTTGCAGGCCCCAGGTATCGGTACGGTACTTGTCGCTGTAGTCGGGGTACCAGTTGCCGCTGCCCGGGCTGGCCGCGCTGCCGGCATTCCAGCGATCCTGGCGGGTGCTGACGTAATAGAGCTTGGCCTTGAAATCGATCAGGTCGTTGTCGGGGCTGTAGCTATAGTCCAGCGCGGTGTTGCGGGCGATCACGTCGCTGGTGCCCTGGCGGCGGTAATAGGTGCTCTGGTTGTCATCAGCGATATAGGCCCAGGCATCCTTGCTGTCGGTGTCGTACTCCATGTAACTCAGTTGCAGGCGCTGATCCGTCGGCAGATTCAAGCCCAGCTTGAACAGGCGCGAGCGGGTCACGCTGTCCATTTCCCCCACCTCGGACTCCAGCCAGTCCTCCCAGGCGCGCGGCGCGATAGTGCGAATGCGGATCTCGCTGCCGAGGTTGTCCTTGTCCTGGGTACCGGCGCGATAGTCACCGAAGTGACGCTCGCTGACGCCCAGCAGCACGTCGCCTATCTCGTTGCCGAAGGCGAACAGGGCGCTGCCGTTGAAGTAGGTGCCATTGCCCAGTTCGCCGATGCCATGCCCGCCGCGCAGACGCCCACCGTATTCCTTGCCCTCGCCGAGGAACTCGCGCGCCTCGACCGAGTTGAACGAAGCGATGCCGCCCAGCACCCCGGCGCCGCCCATGCCGGCGCTGGTACCCTTGTAGATCTCCACGCTGGAGATGAATTCGGGATCGACGAACATCACCCCGTTACGCTGCTGGTGGCCGTTGACGCTGAAGTTCTGGCGCATGCCGTCGACGTTCATGTTGACCCGGCCATAGTCCTGCACGCCGCGGATGTTCACCGACAGGCCAGGGTCGCGCTGGTTGACGGCGGTGTAGACGCCGGAGGTTTCCTCGAGCATGTCGGCGGCATGCCGGGGCGGGCGCCGGTCGATCTGCTCGCGGTCGATCACCGCCACCGAGCGCGGCTTGAGGTAGGTTTCCTGGCGTTCGCTGAGCCACTGGCTCTGCACGTTGGTGGGTTGCAACTGCAATGCCTGCTCGGCGCCCACGCCCCGGCGGATCAGGGTAACCTGCTGCGCGCCGTCGAAGCGGTAGTCCACCGGCGCGCTGCCGAGCAGGCGGCGGAGGCCCTCATCGAGCGAGTAGCGCCCTTTCAGCGGCGTGCTGGCCAAGTCCTGCAGGCGCGCGCTGTCGAAGAACACCTGCACCCCGGCCTGCTCGGCGAAGGCCAGGGCGGCGCGATCCAGCGGCTGGGCGGCGATATCGAAGGCCACCAGTTGATGCTGGGTGCTGGCCGCCTCGGCTGCCGGCTGGGCAGCGAAGGCAAGGCCGTTCATGGCCATGGCAACCCCCAACGCGACACCGCCAAGCAGCGGCAGCGAGCCGCCCCGGCGCCGGGTGGGAGGTACTACGCGACGACTATGACTCACGACTGACTCCATTCCGTTGTTGTTAATGAAAATCACTAACAACAAAGACGCGCGATGCGTGGAAAGTCAGTAAGGCAATCTGGAAAATTTTTGATGGTTCGTTTCTGGTGAGGGGAGATGCTTGATTGATACCGGACTGGCAAGTTTGTGTGTTGGTTCGTTGAGTGTCTTGGACGCCGCTTTGG
This sequence comes from Pseudomonas sp. GOM7, assembly GCF_026723825.1. Lineage (NCBI taxonomy): Bacteria > Pseudomonadati > Pseudomonadota > Gammaproteobacteria > Pseudomonadales > Pseudomonadaceae > Pseudomonas > Pseudomonas sp. GOM7. The sequence continues at coordinate 5,294,594 of NZ_CP113519.1, forward strand.
GTGTCTTCAGATAGTCCGGGTTTCGCCCCCTCGGGCGACTCACTTTTCTTTGAAATCGGATTGCCGCCCAGCGCAAAGAAAAGTAAGCAAAAGAAACGCACCCCCGCCATCCGGCCCCGGCTGCGCCGGGGTTCGTTCGTTCCATCATTGCTCCGAGGGCCCGACCGGATGCGGCCCACCGACGAAGGGCCATCCCTGGCCAGTCGCGGCTCTCGCGGCATCCATGCCGCTCAACCCTCTACACAACGATTCCACTCACCCTCCTGAAGGGGGACATTCGCGCGCCTGAACGAACCGGCATTCCAAGGTACGCCTGGCGTGTTCTGGTAGCTGTAAAGTTGCGATGTGGCCGTCGAATTAAACCAATACTTTCATTCGCGCAGTTTCATGTATTGAACAGCTTGCCGGCTTGCAGCCGGCATTCAGGTCAGCCCTAAGGCTGACCAATGTTCAAGCACTCCGTGCTACTTCTGGGTTACCTCGCGTTCAGGCGCGTGCAGAGCCCGCCCAGGAGGGCGAACGGAGTCGTCGTGGAAGAGGTTGAGCGGCATGGATGCCGCGAAAGCCGCGATGGGCCAGGGATGGCCCACCGCGGCGGGCCTCTGGAGCGGCGATGGAGTGAGCGAACCCTCGCGCAGCGAGGGCCGGATGACCGGGCGGAGGGTTTTGGTTACTTTTGCCCCGCAAAAGTGACTCGCCCGGGAGGGCGAAACCAAAAACATCAGCAAAAACGCGGCAATTCGGAACAGGCACCAGAACAACTCACACCGTATTGCCAGCCCGGTATCAAGCCTGATCGCCCAAAGAAACCACGCCCCCAATTCTCCCTGCCGTTTTCGAGCGAGCCGCACCGGCCTCAGTAGAGCAGACTGACTCCCAGCAACTCACGATGCTGCAGATGCATCTCCCGCGTCAGGGTGGCCAAGGCGGCGTCCAGCCCGTCAAGGCGGAAAACCCCACTGACCTCACGCTGCGCCAGCGCATCATCACCGATGAAGATATGACCCGGCCGATACCGGTTGATCCGTTCGATCACCTGCCCCAGCGGCTGGCGGTCGAAGATCAATAGCCCCCGTTGCCAACTGGTGGTGCGCGGCAGGTCGAGCGCCAGGTCATGCAGGCCCTGGGCGTCGTAGCACAGGCTGTGACCTTCCTCCAGGCGCCGCTGCTGGCCCATGGCGCTCACCTGCACGGCATGTTCGAGCACGCCCACCCGCGTTTCGTCCGCTTCGCGCTGCACCAGAAAGCGCGTACCCAGGGCCTGGACGCTGCCGCCGGCCGCCGCGACGACGAAGGGTCGGTCGGCCTGCGGCGCGACCTGGAAGATCGCCGCCCCGGCGAGCAGCTCGACCCGGCGCTGGCCGCTGGAATAATCCAGGCGGATGGCACTGGCGCCGTCCAGAGTCACTTCGCTGCCATCTTCCAGGGTCAGGCTGCGCACCTCACCAGCGGCGGTGCGCTGATCGGCCAGCAGCGGCAGGAGCAGCCGTTCGCTCTGGCCCAGACCCAACCCGCCGAGCAGCAGCGCCAGACAAGCCGCCGCCCCCCAGCGGCGCAGGCGCGCAGGCCGGCGCGGTCGAGCGCGCCGGCCGGGCGCAACGGCAACCATGGGCGGCGTGGCCGGTAAGCGACCCAAAGCGGCCCAGGTGCGCTGGGCCACGGCCAGCGCTTCGACATGCCCGGCATCGGCCTGCAACCATTGTTGCAGCGCCTGCCGCTGGGCGTCGTCGAGCGGGGCATCGGCCAGCAGCACCGCCCACTCGGCGGCCACCTCGCGGACACTCCGCTGCTGTGGTTCTTGGCTAATCAGGCTCACTCTCGGATCTCGTTATGGGTCGTTGCGGGCTGGGCGGCGCAGGCCCCTTTCAGGTAATGACGCGCGACGGTGGATCTTACCGTAATGCTCCGTCATGCCCGCTCGTCGTCCAGGCACGCCATCACATGCGCCAGGGCACGGGCCAGGTGCTTTTGCACCGAGCTGTCGGAAATTCCCAGGGTCTGCGCTACCTGAGCGTGAGTCAGGCCGTCGATCCGGTTGAGGCGGAAGATGGCTTGGGTGCGTGGCGGCAGCTCGGCGATGGCGCGTTGCAGGCGCTCGACGCTCTGGGACGCGGCGGTGATGTCGTCCAGCGAGCTGCCGGCGGCCTCGACCTCATGCAGCACGTCCTCGCCGAGCAGATCGGTCTTGCGCCGGATCTGCTGGCGCTGGTGGTCGATCAGCAGGTTGCTGGCGGTGCGGTAGAGGTAGGCCGCCGAATTGTCGATGCGCTCGCCGGTGCGCTGCTCGGCCAGGCGCAGGAAGCTTTCCTGAGTGAGGTCGGCAGCCAGGTGCGGGTCACGGCTCTTGCTCAACAGAAAGCTGTGCAAGGCCTTGGCGTGCTTCTGGAACAGGCCTTTGAGATCCAAGTCCGACAATCGTGCATCCCTGGTCTTGGGCGAGAGGGAAATGCATCTTATTTTTATTGAGAACCATTTTCAATTCGTCGCATCAAGACAGTGCAGCAGACAATCCAGTGCGGGCTGACGCTGCGCCCGGCGCACCAGGGCCACCAGCTCGCGATGAAAGCTCAGCTCGCCCAGCTCGATCACCCGCACGCGCGTCGGCCGCTGCAACCACAGGCCAGCGCGCGGCACCAAGGCCACGCCCATGCCGTTCTCCACCAGGCGCACGATGGCCTCCACTTCGTCCAGCTCCAGGGCCTCGCGCACGTTCAGGCGCTGCTCGCGGAGAAAGCGGGTCACCTGGCGCCCGCCGAAGGAGGTGCGGTCGTAACGCACGAAGGGCTGCTCGGCGAGCAGTTGCAGCGGCTCGTCCCCCTTCACGTGCAAGGGCGCGATCAGCACGAAGGGCTCGCGCGCCAGGGGCACTTCCAGCACCTCCTTGGGCAGGGCGAAAGGCGGCTTGATCAGCAAGGCCAGATCCAGTTCGCCGGCATCCAGTTGGCTGAACAATTGCAGCGATACTCCTGGCACCAGTTTCAGCTCGACCAGCGGCGCGAGCTGGCGAAAACGCGGCAGCGCCTCAGCCAGCAAGCCGGTCTGCAAGGTGGCGATGGCGCCGACACGCAGCTCGCCCTGCCACTGATCGGCTGCCTGTGGCAGCGCCATCTGCGCGTACAGTGCGAGCATCTGCTCGGCCAGCGGCAACGCATGGCGCCCCGCTGCATTGAGCACGGCAGCGCGGCCGCTGCGGTCGAACAGGCGCACACCGAGGTGCTGCTCGAGCACGCGCATCTGCGCACTGACCGCCGATTGCGTCAGCCCCACCTGCTGGCCGGCGGCGGCGAAGGTGCCCAGGCGGGCGACGGTGATGAAGGTTTTCAGTTCGCGCAGCATCGCCACCCCATTGATCGAAAATATTTGAGCTTGCAAGCAAGAATATTCGCTTTCGATCGATTTCGCTGTTGGTAGGCTGGGCCGAAAACCCAACAGAGGAAATCCGTGATGGCCCTTGCACCCTTTCACCTGGCGATTCCCGTTCATGACCTGGCCGCCGCGCGGCACTTCTACCGCGAGCTGTTCGGCTGCGCCGAAGGCCGCAGCAGTGCGCATTGGGTGGATTTCGATTTCTTCGGCCACCAGTTGGTGATCCACGAGGCGCCGAAGATGGCCTATCAGGAGGCGGCCGCGAGCAACCCGGTGGACGGCCACGACGTGCCGGTGCCACATTTCGGCGTGGTACTGGCCTGGGACGACTGGCAAGCGCTGGCCGAGCGCCTGCGCAGCCGTGGGACGAAGTTCGTCATCGAGCCTTACGTACGCTTCCAGGGGCAAGTCGGCGAACAGGCCACCCTGTTCCTCCTTGACCCTTGCGGCAATGCCCTGGAGTTCAAGGCATTCAAGGACATCGGCCAGTTGTTCGCCAAGTGAGCCTGGCCCCTCTAAAAACTACCTCGGCTTTGGCTTCCTGCGTCGCTCTACCTCCTGCATCCATGCAGTCGTGCGTTGCCATCGCTGCGTTAAAAACAGCCTCGCGTGCGAGCCCAGGCTAGGCGCCCTCGTCAAAAATGCTCATTTACAACAGGTAAACCCGAGTGCGGGCCCAGTGCTTCTTGACTCACTGCGTTCGCCCTTCGGGTCAGCCTTCGGCTGTTACTCCCGCTGGTCGTTGCGGCTGTTTTTGCGGGGCCGCCATGGGTATTTCGCTGGCTACCTCGCCTACGTTTTTAGAGGTGCCCTCAGGCCTGCTGCAGGTGCTCGGGCAAGCGCTCGTGCAGCTCGGGGTTGGCGGCCAGTAACAGTGGCAGCAGAGGCTCGCGCACCTGAGCTGGAAGGTGGTCGCAGATGTCTGCCTGGCGCGCCAGTGGCAGACCGCCAAGCACCAGTGCGGATATCGCCACATTGTCGTCCGCCCAGGCCGCTTCGGTCAGGCGGCACAGGTACTGGGTGGAGAAGGTGCGCAGGCTCTGCACGATGAGCCCGATATCGACGATGTAACGGGCGATCTGCAGGATGTGCTCGGCATCGTTGATGCCATAGATCAAGACCTTGACCTGGCGCGGCGAGAGGCATTCGGCATAGCGGGCAGCGGTGGCGAAAGCCCCGTCGGCGCAGAGCTGGCGCGCTACCTCCAGGTGCAATTCGTCCGGCAGGCTGAGGTAGGTCTCGAGAATCGTCTGGGGGTCGAGGTGGATGATGGCGCGGGCAATGAAGGGTACCGGCAGGTTGAGGATCAACTCGCGCAATTGCTCGGCCGGCATGTACGGCGCCAGCAACGCTGTCTGCTCGGGACCGAGCCGCTGCGCCAAGGCGCTCTTCAGCGCCAAGGGCGCCATGCTCTGCGAAGCCAGCAATAGACGCTGAGCCATATTCAGGGATGGGGCTTTGTGCATCGCTAGGCTCCTTCTTCACGGCTGAGTCTGCAGCATCGCGCGCGCGGGCGCCGGATGCAGCCATCTTTGCGTCAGTTGGCGCACGTGCCTCGAGGCACGTTGGGTAGAGAGGAAACGCTCTCAGTGCAACGCTGAGTCGAGTTGCGCACTCAACAGCTCGGCGAAGGCGATGGCATCGCGTGGCCGACTGATCAGATAGCCCTGGATCTCGTCGCAGCCCTGGCTCTTGAGGAAGTCCATCTGCGCCTGGGTTTCCACGCCCTCGGCCACCACCTTGAGTTCCAGGCTGTGGGCCATGGCGATGATGGCGCGGGTGATCGCCGCATCCTCGCCACCGGGCGAGAGGTCGCGGATGAAGGTCTGATCGATCTTCACGTAGTCCACCGGGAAGCGCTTGAGGTAACTGAGCGAGCTGTAGCCAGTGCCGAAGTCGTCGATGGCCAGCTTCACCCCCATGTCGCGCAGTTGCTGGAAGGTGGAGATGACGCTGTCGACGTTGTCGAGCATCTGGCTCTCGGTCAGTTCCAGCTCAAGCCAGTGCGGCTCCAGGCCGGTGTCATCGAGCACCTGGCGCACCAGGCTGGTCAGGTTGCCCTGGCGCAACTGGTGCATCGACAGGTTGACCGACACACGAATGTTGGCCAGCCCCTGCAATTGCCAGGCGCGTGCCTGGCGGCAGGCCTGGCGCAGGACGAACTCGCCGATGGGCATGATCAGCCCGGTTTCCTCGGCCAGGCCGATGAACTCGCCCGGAGAGATCACCCCATGCTCGGGATGGCGCCAGCGCACCAGCGCCTCGGCAGCGCTGAGGCTGTCATCGCGCAGATCCAGCTTGGGCTGATAGAAGACTTCTAGCTGCCCATCCTCGATCGCCCGGCGCAGGCGGTTTTCCAGTTGCAGCCGCTCCAGGGTGCAAGCCTGCAGGTTCTCGGTGAAGAACTGGAAAGTGTTACCACCGAGGTGCTTGGCATGCTGCACGGCCATGTTGGCCTGGCTGATCAGGGCACCGATCTCGCGCGCATAGTCCGGCAGCAGGCTGATGCCCAGCGAGGCGCTGACCACCAGTTCGTGGCCACCGGCGGTCATCGGCACGCGCAGCTTGGCCAGCAGGCGGCTGGCCATGCGTGCCAGGCCGGAAAGGCTGCTGTAGGCATCGAGAATGATGGCGAACTCGTCACCGGACAGCCGCGCGATGCAATCGGCCTCCGGCACGGTATGGGTCAGGCGGCGGCTGATCTGGCGCAGCAACTGATCGGCCACCTCATGCCCAAGACTGTCGTTGAGCACCTTGAAGCGATCCAGATCGATATGCAGCAAGGCGATGCTGCGACCCGTCTGGCGAGCCCGCTGGCTGGCCTCGTGCAGACGCTCGCGGAACAGGCTGCGGTTGGCCAGGCCGGTCAGCTCGTCGTAGTGCGAGAGGTAACGCAGGCGCTCCTCGGCCTCACGCCGCGCGGTGAGGTCGGCGAGGAAACCGACGATATGGCTGCGCCGGCCCGCGGCATCGTGCACCAGGTTGAGCTGCAGCCATTGCGGGTAGAGCTCGCCACTCTTGCGCGTTTCGATCAGTTCGCCCTGCCAGCTACCGTTATTGTCGAGTTCCTGGAGAATCGTCGGGTACTGGCGGCGCATCTCGCGGCTGCCGAGCAGGCTGATGACCTTGCGCCCCAATACCTCTTCACGGCTGTAGCCGGTGACGATGCTGAAGGCACGGTTGACGGCGAGAAAACGGAAATCCGCATCGAGGATGCAGATGCCCTCGCTGGCGGCCTCGAACACCATGGCCGCCAGGCGCTGCTGCTCTTGCTGCTGGCGTCGCTCGCTGACGTCACGTCGTGTGCCGAGCATGCGCAGCACGCGCCCGGCGCTGTCGCGCTCCACCGCGCGACCTCGGTCTTCGACCCACACCCAGTGTCCGTCGGCATGACGCACGCGGTATTCGATGTGGTAATCCTCACTGCGCCCTTTCAGGTGCTCGATGAGCATCCGGCGCAACACCGGCAGGTCATCGGGATGCAGGCGTGGCGTGAGGTCGCGCAGCATCACCTGCACCTGCTCCGGTTCCAGGCCGAACAACTCGCGCAGGTGGGTGTGGTGTACCTGGTCACTCTCCAGCTCCCAGTCCCACAACCCCAGTTCGCTGGCCTCCAACGCCAGGGCCAGGCGTGCCTGGCTCTTGCCCAGGGCGTAGGTCGCCTCGTCCAGCTCCAGGGTGCGCTCGGCCACGCGTCGCTCCAGCTCGCCATGGGCACGACGCAACTCGCGCTCGGCACGACGACGCTGCTCTACCTCACGCGCCAGCTCCTCGTTGAGACCTTCGGCACGGCGCTTGGCATGTTCCAGATTGGCGATCAGCGCCTGGTTCTGGAAGCGCTGCAGCAAGCCGCGCTGCACCAGGCGATTGACCTGCCAGGCCACGATCAGCAGGGCCAGGAACAGGATGATGCTGAGCAGGCCCCAGCCCTGCTGGATGCGATTGCCCGCCAGCAGCAGGAAGGCCGTCGAGGGCACCATGCAGGGTAGCGCGAAGGTGAGAAAGGCCGGCAGGCTGACGGCATAGGCAACGCTGGCGGAGAGGATGGCGGCGGCGATCAGACCATAGACCAGCGCCTGCTGGTAGAACACGTCGGCCGGCACCAGGACGATCACGGCGAAGGCCAGGGTCAAGCCCGAAAGGCCGGCGCCGAAGAGGAAAATACGCTGCCAGTAAGGATCGGCCTGGCGGGTCGGCAGGGCCGTGTTGAACGCTTTCACCTGGGTCAGGCGCAACAGCACCAGCAACAGCAACCAGCCCAGCCAGACACCGAGCAGGACGGCATCCTGCAGATTCCATAGCAAGCTGGTGCCGGATAGACCGACCAGCAGCATCAGTAATGTAGGTAGACGCGAGCCCTGATAGAGCAGGCGCGTACGCTCGACGGCGATATCCGTGACGAACTGACGCTCGACCTGAGACGGATCCAGCGTCACCTCTTGTAATACGGCGCTAGTAGTGGCGGTCATAGGCGATGTTCTTGTAATAGCTGCCTAGGGGCTGTGCCGAATGCACACAGCAGCCAGAACCCTGACATGGCGGCAGAATACCCGAGACAGACGCTGTGCCCAACCAAGATGTGGGCAATTTCACAGACTCGCCCCCAACTTTCGACGGGATGATTGCACTTGGCCACCCATGCTAAAGCCGCTTGTCCGCTGACTCGCCAGTCGTCGCCTAAAACCCCTGTTGCAGACGCTTGCGGGAGGCCTGCCACAGCTCCTAGGATGAGCGCCTCACGCCTCGAGGATGCCTGACCGAACCGTTATGGAAGACTTACAGCAACGCTGGCTCTTCGCCCTTTCCGCGCCCATGGTCGCCGTCAACCGCCATGCCGGAGCGGACTATGCCCTGGCCAGCCTCTATCCCGACAATGAATTCGTCGACCTCAAAGAATCCTGGGATATCGCCGAGCGCGCCGACCTGCTGGCGATGATCCAGCGCATGACCGACGACGGCCACGCCCGCGAACTCAGCAGCGCCTACTGGGAACATGCCCGCCTGCTGCCGAGCCAATGGCAGGCCCTGCTCGACAGCCTGCAGCCAGCGCAACGGGTGGCCTATGAGTTCGTCGCCGAAACCAGCATGGTCTGTGGCGCCGCCGGTATCCGTGCCTGGGATCTGGGGCGCATGAGCTTTCTCGCCCGCATCGGTCAGCTCAACGGCTGGCTGAACCTTGAAGAAAACCTCTGGCTGCACAGCCGCTTCAGCCTGCGCGCGCGCTACTACTACCAGAGCTGGCACAGTTACCTGGCCGGCTTCGTCATCGGCCGTGCCTACTGGAACTGCCTGGGCCACGAGGAGGCAAACGAGCAGGCCCTGAGCCTGAGCCGCCAGGGCAGCGAGCCGGCTCACCGCGCCATGGTGCGCGAACTGGCCCTGAGCCCGGCTGCCGGCTTCGACGAACTGCCCTGGGACATGGAACTGGAGCTGCCCGAGAAACCCGAATCGCTGGAGGCGTTCGACTGGTCATGAGTTGCTGGGAACACCTGGGCCTGGAGCCGACAGAGGATCAGACCCTCATCCGCAACGCCTACCGTGCATTGCTGCCTGGCGTGCACCCGGAGCGCGACCCCGAAGGTTTCCAGGCCCTGCGCAGCGCCTATGAAGAGGCCCTGCGCCAGGCGCGCGAGGGCGTCTCGGCGGTCAGCACGCTCGCTGCACCGCCCAGCGCCAGCGAAGCAGCCGTGCAGGCCTTCGTCGATTTGCTGCAGGATGCCCAGCGGCGCTTCCAGCCCGATGCCTGGCACGACTACTGCCGCCTGCTCGATCGCTTGCCGCTGGAAGAGCTGGATGGTGTCGACACCAGGCTGCGCGGCCTGCTGCTGAGCAACGGGCCACTGGGGCATGCCTGCGTGAGCATCCTCAGCGAGCGCATGGCCTGGGCCAAGCGCCTGATGCAACTGCCGTTCGAGGAGGCCGAAGCGCTCGACCACTTCCTCCAGCGCATCGCCGAAGCCGACCCCTTCGACCTCACCAGCCTGTCCGCCTGGCCCGCCCACGCCCAGGTGGAAACCCTCTGGTACACACGCACCCTCAACCACCTGTTCGACAACCGCCCCTTGCCGGAGCTGCGTGGCTGGTGCGCGCTGCACCTGTGCCTGCCGATGCCGGCCGACCCGGCCTACTACCCTGGCCTGTATCGCCAGTGCACTCTGGCCGGTGTCGCCCTCGGCGAAGCCCTGGCGTATTACCAGGCGCGCCAGGCCGAGGCCCCCGACGACCTCGACAACCTCTACCTGCTGGCGCTGCAGATGCAGCAGCATGAGCTGGATGCCCTCGACCTCTGGTGCCGCCTGTGGCGCGAACTGCACTTGCCCGAAGCCGCCGCCTGGTTGCTGGCCTGGAGCGCCCAGCATGCCCCCGAGCGCCTGCCACTGCTGATCCTGGCCTGCGACCGCAGCCAGCAGGAGCTGGGCAGCCAGTACGCCCTCGACGACTACCGCCAGGGCTACGCCGAACCGGCGCAGAGCCCGCAGACCCTGGCCCGTTGGCAACGCGCCGCCAGCACCGAGCTGCCGGCTCTGGCGCGTACCTTCGTCGCCTGGCAACTGGGTGACAGCGAATGGCCTTTCTTGGCCGAGCTGCTCGACGCGCCGGAGACGCCGCTCACCCTGCTCTATCGTCAGGCCTGGCTGCTGCAACGCGGCGACGGGGCCGACCTCGAGCCCTTGCTCTGCCTGCCTGTCGGCGAACACCCGCTGGACGCCATCCTGGCGCAAGGCTTTGCCCACCATGCCCGGCAACACCTGCAGTGGCTGCGCGAGTCTGCCACCGCCAAGGTGCTGCAGCAGAAGCTCGCTACGCCTGGTTCTGCCTTGCCCAGCACGCTGCAGGAAAACACCGCCGCCCGCGCGCAGATGCTGAGCTGGCTGCGGCGCTTGCGCCACCCAGCCCCGGAAACCTTGCAGCGCCTGCATCATCTGCTGGCGCCATTGCCGAGCTGGTCATTGCCCGCCACCTTGAAGCTGCAACTCGGCCTGCAGCAGACAGGACGCTACCTGCCGCCGCTGCCCACGGAAGCAGGCGCGCGCTGGCAACTGCAGCGCCAGACCCTGTGGCTGGCCGGCCTGCTGGAGCAACCTCAGCGCTGGCTGGAACGACTGACAGAGCGCGGCAGCCGCCTGCCCACCACGACCGACCATCCGGCCGATGCCGTGCAGACGCTCTGGCTCGACGCCCACGCCCATCCCCGGCAATGGCTCGACGGCCTCGACGAGCGCGACCCTCTGCAAGGGCTGATCGCCGCCGAACTGGTCAGCCTGGAGTTCATCCTGGGCAGCCGCCGCCTGCCCTCGGTCGAGCGTATCGAGGCCTGCGCCCAACGCCATGCCGATGAGCTGGCGGGCGATCCGCTAGGGCAGATGATCGTCGACGCCCTGCTCTACCACGACCCCGACCTGCGGCGCGAACTGCGCGAGCTGGCCTTGCAACGGCTGCAAGGCTTCACCTGTCCGGGCCTGTGGTTCGATGCCTTCCGTGAAGGGCTGGTCAAAGGTCAGCCCGAAGCACTGGCGCAATCGATCTGCAAGGACAACGGCCTGCTGTTCAGCACCATGCAGGCGCTCTTCGAGGCCATGCGCGATGTGTGTCAGCCGTCCAAGCCACGGGTGCCGGCTTCCGGCCTGCTGCGCTCACTGCAACAGGCCAAGGACAGCGCCGTGACACCCCCTGCGGTGCGCCTGGCCATCACCCTGCTGCTGTCGCGTTGCGAGCGCATGATGCCTCGTCACGCGCCCAATGACTGGCGCGCGCAATGGCGCTTCTGGCAGTTGGGCAAGCGCCTGAATCGGCTCAATTTCACCGTGCAGACGCTGGCGCTGCTCGGCGCGGGCCTACCGTTGAGCCTGCTGGCGGACAAATTGAGCGGCGATCTGGCCCTGGCGGTGCTGGGGGTGACCCTGCTGGGGCTGATCACCTGCCTGCTGCGCCGCCTGCACGACATGAACCGTGGCGTCGGCACGCTGCTGATGCTGCTCACCGGCAGCTTCTTCATGCCGTACATCTCGGTGGTGCTGTTCTTCTGGCCCGGCGACCCGCTGCCCAACCGCTACGGCCCGCCCAGCGGCAGCCGCGTACAGGCCGAGCAAGGGCTGCAGGCGCGACTGCGGCAGTTGAATGGGTTCAGTGGGCCGACCAGCTAGAAGCGCAGCGCCTCCAACTGCTGCTCCAGGCGCTGCCGCGCCGCCCTGATCGGCTGCTCCTGTTGCGCGCTGAGCAGGCTCTGGAACTCGTCCAGCCACTGGCCGATCTGCTCACGCTCGGCCCCCAGGCTCTGCATCCAGGCGCGCTCCAGGCGGGCCAGCAGGGTGCGATTGGGCAGGCTGTCGCGCGGGTGGATCTTCAGCCCGGCCAGGCGCGCCTGGCTGGCGGCGCGCGCCTCCTCGCTCAGGCCGGTGGGGCTGCGGTCGATGACATGGCCGTGGCGCTGGCCGTTCTCCAGGGTCACGTCCACTTCCAGCAGGCCATTGATGTCGTAGCTGAAGCGCACGTCCAGCGCCTGCACCTGCCCGGTCTGCTGCAGCTTGACCTCGAAGGCGTCGACGAAGATGTTGTCGCGCACCCAGGGGCGCTCGCCCTGGTAGATCTCGATGCGGATGTGTTCCTGCTGCGCGTGGGTGGTGTAGTAGCGCTGCACCCGCGAGGTGGGGATCACCGTGTTGCGCTCGATGATCGGCGAGAAGGCGCCGGGCTGCTCGTCGCTGCGCCGCGAGGCGATGCCCAGGGTGTAGGGGCAGACGTCGGTGAGGATGACCTCCTCGATGGCCTGGTCGCGGGCCTTGCACGCGGCCTGGGCGGCAGCGCCGAGGGCGACGATGGTGTCCGGGTCGAGGTGGCGATAAGGCAGGCGGCCGAACAGGGTGGCCACCAGTTGCTGCACCACGCTCATGCGCGTGGCGCCGCCGACCAGCACCAGGCTGTCGAGGTCGCGCGGGTTGAGGCGGGCGTCGCGCAGGGCCTGCTCGATGGGCTGGCGCAAGCGGCTCAAGAGCGGCGCCCAGATCTGCTGCGCGCGGGCCTCATCTAGCTGCCACTGGCGGCCTTGCCAGTCCAGGCTCTGCGGGCCTTCGGCGAGGCGGCGCTTGAGTTGCTCGACGGCATCTTCGAGGCTGGCCAGCTCCTGGCCTTGCAGCTCGCTGCGGCTCAGCCCCCAGTCCTCCAGGCAGGCCTTGAGCAGGGCCTCGGTGAAGTCCTCGCCGCCGAGGAAGTTGTCGCCGGTGGAGGCATGTACCTCGATCAGCGGCAGAGCGTACTCCAGCACGGTGACGTCGAAGGTGCCGCCGCCCAGATCGAAGATCAGGGTGCGCTCGAATTGCTGCTCGTGCAGGCCGTAGGCCATGGCAGCGGCGGTCGGTTCGTTGATCAGGCGCTCGACGCGCAGCCCGGCCAGCTCGGCGGCAAATGCCGTGCGCTTGCGCTGCTCGTCGCTGAAATAGGCCGGCACCGAGATCACCGCCTGGGTCACCGGCACGCCAAGATAGGCCTCGGCATCGGCCTTGAGCGAGCCGAGCACCAGTGCCGAGAGTTCTTCCGGGGTGAACTGGCGCTCACCGAGGGTGAAGCGCTTGTCGCTGCCCATGTAGCGCTTGAAGGCGGCCACGCTGCGCAGTGGATGGGTGGTCAGCCGCGCGCGCGCCGCAGCGCCGACGAGGATGCTGCCATCTTCGTCCAGACTCACCGCCGAGGGCGTGAGCACCTCGCCCAGGGCATTGGGGATAAGCTGCGCACGCCCTTCGCGCCAGACGGCGATCAGGCTGTTGGTGGTGCCCAGGTCAATGCCCAACAACGGGCTGTCACCAGTCGACATGGCTATCGCGACTCCCTCAGATCCATTGAAGGGCGCAGTCTACCCCGCGCACAGGCCCTGGCAAACCGCCTCGTCGAAGCGGTTTGCCCTCCCCTGTCCCCATAGGGTCTGTTGACGTTTCAGCGCAAGCCGCGTTGCTGCGAAAAATCTCGCCAGGCTAGGCGGAGGACGAATGGTGTCCCCTTGCCAAGCCCTCCAACAACGCATGGCGAGATTTTGCGCACAACCCGAAGGGCCGGGCCTGCTTTTGCGCGATGCGGCGTTGCTCGATGGCTCATTTGGGCGACCAAACTTCGCATCTCGCGCCTTGCCTCGCGCAAAAACAGGCTCCGGCGCGGTAGCGATGAAACGTCATCAGACCCTAAAATGCCGCGATGCAAAATGACCCCGAACTCCTCCTCGCTTCGCTCAACGACGCCCAGGTGCAAGCCGTGGCCGCCCCACTCGGCCGCCAACTGGTGCTGGCCGGTGCCGGCTCGGGCAAGACCCGCGTGCTGGTGCACCGTATCGCCTTCCTGATCCAGGCGATGGGCGCGTCGCCCCACTCCATTCTGTCGGTGACCTTCACCAACAAGGCCGCCGCCGAGATGCGCCACCGCATCGAGGACATGCTCGGCCACAACCCGGCCGGCATGTGGGTCGGCACCTTCCACGGCCTGGCCCACCGCCTGCTGCGCGCGCACTGGCAGGAAGCCGGGCTGGCGGAGAACTTCCAGATTCTCGACTCCGACGACCAGCAACGCCTGATCAAGCGGGTGATCCGTGATCTGGGCCTGGACGAGCAGCGCTGGCCGGCCAAGCAGGCGCAGTGGTTCATCAACGGGCAGAAGGACGAAGGCATCCGCCCGCAAGGCATTCAAGCCAGCGGTGACCTGTTCCTGGCCACCATGCGCGGCATCTACGAAGCCTACGAGGCGGCCTGCGCGCGCACCGGGGTGATCGATTTCGCCGAGCTGCTGCTGCGCGCCCTCGACCTCTGGCGCGACAACCCCGGCGGCATCCTGCAGCACTACCAGCGGCGCTTCCGCCACATCCTGGTGGACGAGTTCCAGGACACCAACGCCGTGCAGTACGCCTGGCTGCGTTTTCTCGCCCAGGGCGGCGACAGCCTCATGGTGGTCGGCGACGATGACCAGTCGATCTACGGCTGGCGCGGGGCGAAGATCGAGAACATCCAGCAGTTCGACCAGGACTTCGCCGACACCCAGATCATCCGCCTGGAACAGAACTACCGCTCCACGGCCAACATCCTCAACGCCGCCAACGCGCTGATCGCCAACAACCAGGGGCGGCTCGGCAAGGAGCTGCGCACCGACGTCGGCGACGGCGAGTCATTGAGCCTGTACGCCGCATTCAACGAGCACGACGAAGCGCGCTACGTGGTCGAAAGCATCGAGGACGCCCTGCGCAAGGAAGGCCTCAAGCGCAGCGAGATCGCCATTCTCTATCGCTCCAACGCCCAGTCGCGGGTGCTGGAGGAGGCGCTGCTGCGCGAGAAGATCCCCTACCGCATCTATGGCGGCCAGCGCTTCTTCGAGCGCGCCGAGATCAAGAACGCCATGGCCTACCTGCGCCTGCTCGACGGCCGCGGCAACGACGCGGCGCTGGAGCGCATCATCAACGTGCCGGCGCGCGGTATCGGCGAGAAAACCATCGAGACCATCCGCGAATACGCCCGCGTCCATGAGGTGCACATGTGGCAGGCGATCCGCCTGATGCTGGCGGCCAAGGCCCTGCCTGGCCGCGCCTCGGCGGCGCTGGCGGCCTTCATCGAGCTGATCGATGGCCTGGCCGACAAGGTGCTGGCCATGCCCCTGCACCAGATGACCCAGGTGGTCATCGAGCAGAGCGGCCTGCTTGCCTACCACGAGGCGGAAAAGGGCGAGAAGGGCCAGGCCCGGGTGGAGAACCTGGAGGAACTGGTCAGCGCCGCGCGCGCCTTCGAGAACGACGAGGACGAGGAACTGAGCCCGTTGCAGGCCTTCCTCACCCACGCCTCGATGGAAGCCGGGGACACCCAGGCCGCCGAGAACGAGGACAGCATTCAACTGATGACCCTGCACAGTGCCAAGGGCCTGGAATTCCCCCTGGTATTCCTGGTGGGCATGGAAGAGGGTCTGTTCCCGCACAAGATGAGCCTGGAAGAACCGGGCCGTCTGGAAGAAGAACGCCGCCTGGCCTATGTCGGCATTACCCGTGCCATGCACAAGCTGGTGATCAGTTACGCCGAAACCCGGCGTCTCTACGGCAGCGAGACCTACAACAAGGTGTCGCGCTTCGTCCGCGAAATACCCGCACCGCTGATCCAGGAAGTGCGCCTGTCGGGCAGCGTCAGCCGCCCGGTGAGCACAGGCTCGATGACAGGTGGCAGCCTGTTCGCCGGCAGCGCCGTGCCGCAGACGCCCTTCAGCCTGGGCCAGCGTGTGCGCCACAGCCTGTTCGGCGAGGGCACCATCCTCAACTTCGAGGGGGCAGGCGCCCAGGCGCGGGTACAGGTGAATTTCGAAAACGAAGGCAGCAAATGGCTGATGCTGGCTTATGCCAAGCTCGAAGCCTGTTAGAACCTACCGTATCTGGAGAAACATCGATGAAACGCCGCAATCTGTTCGGCGCCGCTCTGGCCCTGATGGCCACCATCGGCCTGGTTGGCTGCAAGGACGACAAGGCCGGCAGCGAACAAGCCGCTGCCAAGCCGGCAGAAACCATCCACTGGAAGATGGTCACCTCCTGGCCGAAGAACTTCCCCGGCCTGGGCACCGCCGCCGAGCGCCTGGCCCAGCGCATCAACGCCATGAGCGCCGGACGCCTGACCGTCAAGGTGTACGCCGCCGGCGAACTGGTACCGGCGCTGGAAGTGTTCGACGCCGTCTCCCGCGGCACCGCCGAGATGGGCCACGGCACCCCCTACTACTGGAAAGGCAAGGTACCGGCCGCGCAGTTCTTCAGCAGCGTGCCGTTCGGCCTCTCCACCCTGGAAATGAACGCCTGGCTCAGCCACGGCGGCGGCCAGGCGCTGTGGGAAGAAACCTACGCGCCCTACGGCGTGAAACCCCTGGCTGCCGGCAACACCACCATGCAGATGGCCGGTTGGTTCAACAAAGAGATCAACAGCCTGGAGGACATCAAGGGCCTGAAGATCCGCATGCCAGGCCTGGGCGGCGAAGTCTGGAGCAAGCTCGGCGCGATCACCGTCAACCTGCCCGGCGGCGAGATCTTCACCTCCCTGCAGACCGGCGCCATCGACGCCACCGACTGGGTCGGCCCCTACAACGACCTGGCCTTCGGCCTGCACAAGGCGGCCAAGTACTACTACTACCCGGGCTGGCAGGAACCGCAGGCGGTGGTCGAGGCGATGGTCAACCAGAAAGCCTTCGACGCTCTGCCGGCCGACCTGCAGGCCATCGTCACCGAGGCCGCCCGCGCCGCCACCCTGGACATGATGGACGACTACGTGTTCAACAACGCCAAGGCCCTGCAGAGCCTCAAGCAAGAAGGCGTGCAGCTCAAGCGCCTGCCGGATGACGTGCTGCAGGCCATGCGCAAGGAGTCCGAGGCGGTGCTGAGCAGCCTGGCGGCGCAGAACGACCTCAACGGCCGCATCTGGGCCTCGCAGAAAGCCTTCCTCGAACAGGCCAGCGCCATGCAGACGCTGACCGAGAAAGAGCTGTACAACTGGCGTTAAGCCAACCGAACGGGGCCGAAACAGGCCCCGTTTTTCTTAGAGATAACTGCCCATGCGTCTTCGTTCTCTGTTGCTCCTGCCTCTGCTCGCCCTCGGCCTGATCGGCTGCAAGGACGATTCCGCACCTGCCAACCAGGCCGCTGCGCCCGCGCAGACCTTCCATTGGAAGATGGTTACCACCTGGCCGAAGAACGCCCCCGGCACCGGCACCGCCGCCGAACGTCTGGCCGAACGCATCAACGCTATGAGTGCCGGGCGTCTGACCATCAAGGTCTACGCCGCTGGCGAGCTGGTGCCGGCGCTGGAAGTGTTCGACGCCGTCTCCCGTGGCACCGCCGAGCTGGGCCACGGCACGCCCTACTACTGGAAGGGCAAGGTGCCCGCCGCGCAGTTCTTCGGTGCCGTGCCCTTCGGCCTGTCGACCCTGGAGATGAACGCCTGGCTCAGCCACGGCGGTGGCCAGGCGCTGTGGGACGAGGCCTACGCCCCCTTCGGCGTCAAACCGCTGACCGCGGGCAACAGCACCATGCAGATGGGCGGCTGGTTCAACAAGGAAATCAACGGCCTGGACGACATCAAAGGCCTCAAGATCCGCATGCCGGGCCTCGGCGGCGAAGTCTGGAGCCGCCTCGGCGCCACCACCGTGGTGCTGCCCGGCGGCGAGATCTTCACCGCGCTGCAGACCGGCGCCATCGACGCCACCGACTGGGTCAGCCCCTACAACGACCTGGCCTTCGGCCTGCAGAAAGCCGCCAAGTATTACTACTACCCGGGCTGGCAGGAGCCACAGTCGGTGCTCGAGCTGCTGATCAACCAGAAGGCCTTCGACGCCCTGCCGGCCGACCTGCAGGCCATCGTCACCGAGGCCGCCCGCGCCGCCACCCTGGACATGATGGATGACTACGTGTTCAACAATGCCCTGGCCCTGGACGAGCTGAAAAAGAGCGGCACCCTGCTCAAACGCTTCCCCGATCCCGTGCTGCAGGCCATGCAGCACGAAACCGACCAGGTACTCGGCGAGCTGGCCGCGCAGAGCGAGCTCAACGGCCGCATCTGGGCCTCGATGAAAGCCTTCCAGGCACTGGCCAGCTCGATGCAGGCCCTGACGGAGAAAGAGCTGTACGACTGGCGCTGAGCCCTTTCATGGCCTGCCACTGGGGCAGGCCAGCGCTACAAGCAAAAGCCAGAAACATTCTGTACCTGGCCAACCCAGAGCGCCCCGTGCAAGATGCGGCGCAGCGTTCCCTATCAAGAGAGAAGACCCTGATGCAGCGTTTCCTCAGTATCGCCATGGTGCTTTGCCTGGCCCTGACCTTCAGCTTCGAGGCCCATGCCAAGCGCTTCGGCGGCGGCAAGTCGTTCGGCTCCGCCCCCAGCCACCAGACCCGCCAGGCCGCGCCGCAATCGCAGCCGGCGGCAACCGCCCCCACCGCTGGTCGCCAACCGGCAGCCGCCAGTGGCGCCTCGCGCTGGCTCGGCCCGCTGGCCGGCCTGGCCGCTGGCGGCCTGCTGGCCTCGATGTTCATGGGCGACGGCTTCGAGGGCCTGCAAATCATGGACTTCCTGATCTTCGGCCTGATCGCCTTCCTGATCTTCCGCTTCCTCGCTGCCCGTCGTGCCCAGCAGCAACCGCAAACCGCCGCCGCTGGCGCACCCTACCAGCGCGAGATGCCGGCCAGCGCCGCACCCACCTCGATCTTCGGTGGCAGCGCCGCCGCTGCGCGCCCGGTGATCAACGCCCCGGCCTGGTTCAACGAGCAGAGCTTCCTGGCCGCTGGCCGCGAGCACTTCATGAACCTGCAGCAGCACTGGGACGCGAACGAGATGGACAAGATCGCCGAGTTCGTCACCCCGCAGTTGCTGGACTTCCTCAAGCGCGAGCGCGCCGAGCTGGGTGACGGCTTCCAGTCCACCTACATCGACGAACTGCAGGTGCAGCTCGATGGCGTCGACGACAACGCCGAGAAGACCATCGCTACCCTGACCTTCAGCGGTGTGTCGAAGACCTCGCGTTTCGATCAGGGCGAGCCGTTCAGCGAAAGCTGGCGCCTGGAACGTGCCCAGGGCGACAACCAGCCCTGGTTGATCGCAGGCATCCGTCAGAACTGATCGCGCAGCGCGTCACCCAGAACCCCGGGACTTTCCCGGGGTTTTTTATGGCCTGTGCGAAATGCTGGGGAAGGCGGTTTTGATACAGGACTGGCAATACGGTATTTCGGGGGCTTGTTCCGAATTGCCGCGTTTTTGCTGATGTCTTTGGTTTCGCCCTCCCGGGCGAGTCACTTTTGCAGGCAAAAGTAACCAAAACCTCCGCCCTTTCATCCGGCCCTCGCTGCGCGAGGGTTCGCTCACTCCATCGCCGTTCCAGAGGCCCGACCGGATGCGGCCCACCGACGGTGGGCCATCCATGGCCCATCGCGGCTTTCGCGGCATCCATGCCGCTCAACCTCTTCCACGACGATTGCGTTCGCCCTCCTGGGCGGGCTCTGCACGCGCCTGAACCCGAGGTAACCCAGAATTAGCGTGGAGTGCTTGAACATGGGTCAGCCTTAGGGCTGACCTGAATGCCGGCTGCAAGCCGGCAAGCTGTTCAATGCATGAAACTGCGCGAATGAAACTATTGGTTTAATTCGACAGCCACATCGTGGTTCCACTGCTACCAGATCACGCCGAGCAATCTATGGAGTGCCCGTTCGTTCAGGCGCGCTAACTCCCCCTTCAGGAGGCCGAACGCAGGCATTGCGCAGGGGGCGAGCGGCATGGATGCCGCGAGATACCGATGGCGGCCCCGCGTAATGGGCCAGGGATGGCCCATGTACGCCGACCCCGGAGCGATGCCGGAGTGAGGGAAGTCGAGCGCAGCATGACGGGGACGCCTAGTTCCGGATGGCGGGGGTGCGTTTCTTTTGCTTACTTTTCTTTGCGCAGTTCAAAGAAAAGTGAGTCGCCCGAGGGGGCGAAACCCGGAATCACTGAACACACAACAGCGGCGTCCAGAACACCCAACAAGCCACCACACCAACACACAAACTTGCCAATCCCGTAGGCCGTGTCGAATTCACTGTGATGCAGACAGTGCCAGGCAAGAGGTGTCATGAGAGCGCTCCACGAAAAGCGCCGGTATGCCGTGACACCGACATGTTTTCATTGCAACGGCCAGCTACTGTATAAAGCCGACCCCACCCTATGAGGAGCCGCCGCCGTGGAAGAAGTCATCGATCAGCTACGCGAACTCAACGAGCCGGTACCGGTGCCGCTGGAGCTGCCGGACGAGGAAACCCTGGTGGAAATCCAGGAGCAGATCCTCATCCACTTGCCCTTCGAGCTGCGCGAGTTCCTGCTCAAGGTCAGCGACGTGGTCTACGGCCGTCTGGAGCCGGTGACTGCCAGCGACCCGCACTCGCATACCTACCTGCCGGAAGTGGCGTCGGTGGCCTGGGATCTCGGCCTGCCGCGCGATCTGGTGCCGCTGTGCCAGGACGGCCGCGATTACTACGCGGTGGACGTGGAAGGCCAGGTGTGGCTGTGGGACGGCGACGAAGGCGAGCTGACCGACGAGAGCTGGGATTCGGTCTGGCACTGGTGCCGCGACGTCTGGCTGGAAAGCTGAAACCCACCGTGCAGCAGCAGGCGGGGCTCAGGGCAGGTAGATGCGAAACTCACCGCCGCCCAGCGGGCCGCCGTTGCTCAGCTCGATTCGCCCCTGGCGGCCATCGCGCTGGTGCAATTGCGCGATGCGCGCGGCGAAGTACAGGCCCAGCCCGGTGCTGCCGCTGCTCTGGCTGAGGCCGAGAATGTAGTCGCCCTGGCGCTCGAGCATCGCCTGGGGATAACCGGCGCCATCGTCGTTGACGTAGAGCAGCAGCTCACCCGCCTGCTCGCTGGCGCTGATCAGCAAGGCGCTGCGGGCGTAGCGCGTGGCGTTGGCGATCACATTGCCTAGCACCGAACCCAGCAGCTCCTGGTCGAAGAAGCCCATCAGGTCGAACTCGCTGACCTCGCCACGGGCCTGGATACCTCGGCTGTCGAGCACATCCTGATAACGCGCCAACTGCGCCTGGATGAAGTCGTCCAGCTCATGGTGTGCCGGGTACAGGGGCAACTGATTGACCTGCAGCTTGTACAGGCCGAGCAACTGCACCAGCATGCCGTTCAGGCGCGCCGCTTCGTACTCGATCACTCCGCGCTCGGGCATGTTCTGCAGCTCGGCCGGCAGACTGGCGAGCCAGCGCGCATGGGCCTGGCCCAGGTGCGCCAGGGAGTTCTTCATGTCATGCACGGTGGAGGCGATGATGGTGCTGAGATCGAGCCCGCTCATGTGTCGAACACCCGGCTGCGCAGTTGCTGGTAACGTGCATAGCGCGTATCGCTGGGGGCGATCATGCTGACCCCGTCGAGGCAGCTACGCGCCTCCTCGAGCCAGGGCTGCGAGGGCTGTTCGAGGCCCAGGCGCAGCAGCGACTGGGCGGTGTTGAGGGCAATACTGATGTTCTTCGGCTGCAACCCCAGAGCCCGGCGGAACAGCGCCAGCGCCTCGTCGGTGCGGCCCTGCTTGTAGGCCTGCACGCCCTGGCGGTTGAGGTCGGTGGCCTCCTTGCTGATGACGAATACGCTCTGGTCATCGGTCAGGCGAGCCGCCGCTTCCAGCACCCCGGCGTCATCGCCATGAATTTCCAGACAGTCCTTGAGCAACTTCGCACCGGCTTCCTGCTGGCCAAGCTGCTGGAACTGCTCGACCATGCCCAGGGCCACCTCGGCCGGCAGGAAGGCCTCAACCTGCTGCAGCTCGGCGGCGGCTTCGGCGGCCAGTTGTGCGGCGCGTGCCGGTTCGTTGGATTTCTGCAGGCTGCGCGCCTGCATCAGGCGCTTGCGCACCTGCACGGTCTTGTCAGCGGCGTATTGGCTGCCCAGCTCGCCGAGCACCTGGCTGATCTCCATCTGGGCGCGCTTGCTCAGCGTCTCCTCGCCCGTGTCGGCCATCAGTGCCTGGCTCAGGGCCAGGTAGTTCTCCGGGCTCTTCAGGCGCGAGTTCTTGCCCTGCTCCACGGCGCTGCGATAGGCCTTGGTGGCACCGGCAAAATCTTCGTTGTGCATGGCCAGCTTGCCGAGCTGCATCTGCCGCGGCAGAGCCAGCGGCGAAAGGCGCACGGCCTCTTCGAGCACCTGCTGCGCCTGCTTGGCATCGCCCTGTTTTTCCAGCACGCCGGCCAAGCCATCATACAGGCCAGGCTGCATGGGGAAGGCCTTCAGGCCCTGCTCGAAGGTGTCCTTGGCGCGCGCCAGATCACCCCGCTCGTTGAGCAGGTTGCCCAGTGCCTGGTAGGCCCAGGGCATGGCGCGGTCGGCCAGCACCGCCTGCAGCAGGCGTTCGAGCTCCTGCTGCCGACCCAGTTCGCGCAGGGCACCTGCCTTGTACTTCAGGCACAGGGGCTGCAGGCGCTTGTCCTGGCTGGCCAGGGTTTCGCAGGCGCTCAGCACCTCCGCCGGGTTGCGTTTGTCCAGCGCCTGCAGCACCGGCTTGAGCAGGGTCTTGCGCTCCACCAGCTTGTCCAGCCGCTGGGTCAGGCCGGCACGGTTGAAGGGCTTGGTCAGGTAGGCGTCCGGCTCGTGCTCGAGCAGGCTCAGCACCATGGCCTGGCTGCTCTCGGCGGTGACCATGACGAAGATGCACTGGTGGCTGATCAGGCGCGCCGCATGCAACTCTTCCAGGGTCTGCAGGCCGTTCTTGCCGGCCCCCAGGTTGTAGTCGTGGAGGATGATGTCGTAGCGCTTGTGCCGACACATGGCGATGGCCTGCTCGCCCCGGTCGGCCGTGTCCACATCCCTGACGCCCATCTCGCGCAACATGGCCTTGACCGAACTGCGGAAGTCGGAAAAGTCGTCGACTATCAGAAACCGCTTGCCGCTGTAATCCAGCATGAATCCTGTCCTTGAATGAACCTTGGCGGAAGTATAGGGCAGCGGGCCTGCACACACAGAGCGCTCGCACTCAGCGAGCCTGTTCCAGTTCCAGCAGGTTGAGCAGAAAGCGGGCGAAATAGAGCAGATCCTGCTCGAGGGCCTGACGGGCGCCCTTGGCATCGCCGGCTTCGAGGGCGGCGAAGGCTTCCTCATGAAAGTCGTTGAGCCGCAAGGACAGATCGGCCTCGGTGAACAGGCGATTGAAGAAGGGGCCGATCTGCAGCCACAGCGACTCGATGGTGCGCAGCAACACCGGGTTACCGCAGGCCGCGTACAGGTGCAGGTGGAACTGGCTGTTGGCGTCCAGATAGTCCTGCACCCGGCGCTGCTCGATGGCCGCGTCCATGCGCTGTACACAGTCGCGCAGCAAGGCCAGGTCGTCAGCCGTCATGCGCGGCGTGGCCAGCTCGACGGCCAACCCCTCCAGCGCCAGGCGCACCTGAAAGAGATGTTCGTAGCGCTCGCGGGTCATGGCCGGCACGCGCACCGAGCGCTGCTGCTCCCCCTCCAGCGCTCCCTCGGCCACCAGCCGCTGCAGGGCGGCGCGCACTGGCATCGGGCTGGTGCCCCACTGCGCGGCCAGGTCACGGATCTTCAGCCGCTCGCCAGGCTGGAAACGCCCGGCCAGCAGGCTCTCGCGAATACGTTGGTAAAGCTGTTGCTGCAAATTGTCGCTCATGCTTGCAGCATCCTCCGTGGCGGGGCTGGAAGCTGAGACAGGGTAAGCAGGCAATCGCGCATGGGGTTCTCCCTTGGACAAGGCATCAGATGAGGTCGAGGATGCAAGCCACGACCAATTTTGTGATCACATAACAGGAAAAATACTAACTCATAATGCGTATAGCAGCATCACTTGCCATTTTTGTGATCACAAAATACCATGTGCGAAAAATCGAACGAGGTGTTCAGCATGACTGCCAGTGGTATCGCCCCAACCGCCGTGGAAACCTTCGCCGCTGGCGAGCGCGCCCGCTTCCTCGAGCGTAATCCCAAGTCCGTGGCCCTGGCCGAGCGTGCCCGCCACTCGCTGTACGGCGGCGTGCCGATGCACTGGATGGCCGACTGGTCGACGCCCGTGCCATTGTTCGTCGAGCGCGCCAAGGGCGCACGCTTCTTCGACGTCGATGGTCATGAGTACATCGACTTCTGCCTCGGCGACACCGGCACCATGTTCGGCCACTCGCCCGACCCGGTGGCCCGCGCCCTGGCCGAGCAGGCGCACAACGGCCTGACCACCATGCTCCCCGGCGAGGACGCCGTGGTCTGCGGCGAGCTGCTGGCCCAGCGCTTCGGCCTGCCCTACTGGCAGGTGACCGCCACCGCTACCGACTCCAACCGCTACGTGCTGCGCTGGGCGCGCGCCATCACGCAGCGCAAGACCCTGCTGGTGTTCGACGGCTGCTACCACGGCACCGTCGACGACGTGATGGTGCGCCATCGCGAGGGCCGCACCGTGCACCGCTCCGGTCTGATCGGCCAGGCCTATGACCTGACCGAGCACAGCCGCGCCATCCCCTTCAACGATATCGAGGCGCTGGAAGCCGCCCTGGCCCAGGGCGACGTCTGCGCCCTGCTGTGCGAGCCGGCGATGACCAATATCGGCATGGTGCTGCCCGACCCCGGCTTCATGCACAAATGCCGCGAGCTGACGCGCAAGTACGGCAGCCTGCTGATCATCGACGAGACGCACACCATCTCCACCGATATCGGTGGCTGCACCAGGCTGTGGAATCTCGACCCGGACTTCTTCGTGGTCGGCAAGCCCATCGCCGGCGGCGTCCCGTGCGGCATCTTCGGCTGCAGCGCGCAGATGGCAGAAGCGATGAACGCCGCGCGCCAGCGTGCCAGCGAAGGCAGTCATGGCCACGGCCACAGCGGCATGGGCACCACCCTGTCGGCCAACGCCCTGGCCATGCATTGCATGCGCGCCAACCTGGAACAGGTGATGACCCAGGTCGCCTACGACCATATGCTGCCGCTGGCTGCACGCCTGGCCGAGGGCTTCCGCCAACTGATCGGCAAGCATGGGCTGAACTGGTCGGTGACCGAGCTGGGCGCGCGCTGCGAATTCCAGTTCTGCGCCACCCCGCCGCGCACCGGCGCCGAGGCCGAGGCCGCCTTCCACGACGAGCTGCAGATGGCCCTGCACCTGTACCTGATCAACCGCGGCATTCTGATCACCCCCTTCCACAACATGACCCTGTGCTGCCCGAGCACCACGGCCGATGACGTGGACAAGCTGATCGCCACGCTCGACATGGCCCTCAGCGAGCTGCTGGCCATCCCTGGCGCCCGCGAGTAATGCTGCCTGTAGGGTGGCGTAGCTGACGCTTTATCCATCCACCACATTCGGTGAAACGGTGGATGAAAAGAGCGTCATCCACCCTATGCCCCCACAGACGCGCCCCCACGATCTTCTGCGAGAACCACCATGCGATTCGCCAACCCCCAGGAAGCCCGCGATTTCCTCGAACGCCACCCCGAGGTGCGCAGCATCGAGCTGATGCTGATCGACGCCAACGGCATCCCACGCGGCAAGCTGTTGCACCGCGACGAGTTGCTGGCCATCTACGAAAATGGTCGGCCGCTGCCCAGTTCCATCCTCTCGCTGACCATCCAGGGCGAGGACGTCGAGGAAAGCGGCCTGGTCTGGGAAGTGGCCGATGCCGACTGCTGGACCTACCCATTGCCCGGCAGCCTGACCCTGCAACCCTGGCGCGCGGTACCCACCGGCCAACTGCAGGTGAGCATGCACCCGACCCAGGGCATGCCGGCCACGCCAGGCGACCCACGTCACGTGCTGGTGCGTGCCATCGATGCGCTCAAGGCCGACGGCTATCACCCGGTGATGGCGGTGGAGCTGGAGTTCTACCTGCTGGACAAGCAGCGCGATGCCAATGGTCGCCCACAGCCGGCCATGCAGATGAACGGCGTGCGCCCGCAGGCGCCGCAGGTCTACGGCGTATACGAACTGGAGCAGGTGCAGCCGTTTCTCGACGATCTCTACGCCGCCTGCGAAGCACAGGGACTGCCGGTGCGCACAGCGATCTCCGAATACGCCCCGGGCCAACTGGAGCTGACCCTGGAGCACCGTTTCGACGCACTCCAGGCCGTGGACGAAGGCGTGCGCTACAAGCGCCTGGTCAAGGGCGTGGCCAACAAGCATGGGCTACAGGCCTGCTTCATGGCCAAACCGTTCGGCGACCTGGCCGGCAGCGGCATGCATATGCACGTGTCGCTGGCCGATGCCGAGGGCAACAACCTGATGGCCTCGGAAGACCCACAGGGCACGCCGCTGCTGCGCCATGCCATCGGCGGCATGATGGCTACGCTCAATGACGCCCTGGCGATCTTCTGCCCCAACGCCAACTCCTTCCGCCGCTTCCAGGCCAACAGCTACGCGCCGCTGGCCAAGAGCTGGGGGGTGAACAACCGCACCGTGTCGTTCCGCGTACCGGGCGGGCCGGCGGGCAGCCGCCACGTCGAGCACCGCATCTGCGGCGCCGACGCCAATCCCTACCTGGCCGCGGCAGCGATCCTCGCCGGTATCCACAAGGGCATCCGCGAGCAGATCGATCCAGGCGAAGCCATCGTCGGCAACGGCTATGAACAGGCCCGAGAAACCCTGCCCACCGACTGGCTCACCGCACTGCGCAATCTGGAAGGTTCGAGCTGGGCGCGCGAGGCGCTGGGCGAGGACTTCCTCAAGGTATTTCTGGCGATCAAGTGGGCCGAGTTCCGCCAGTTCATGGGCGAGGTGGGCGAGCAGGATTGGCGCTGGTATCTCAATCACGCCTGACAGCCTGCCCCGGCAGCGCAAGCTGCCGGGGCGGCCTCAACGTACCTTGATGTAATCACCCGCCACGCTGATACCCATGCCGCCGTAGTCCTGGCAGCCATCCGCAAATACCTCGAGCACACGCAGCTCGATACCTTCACGCAGCAACTGCACCGCACAATCGCCGCTCGGGCCAGCATCCTGCAGACGCATTTGCACTGCATCGCCTTCCAGCTTGCCCTCCAGCCCGCCAATAGCGGCTGGGCCGTATTCCTCCACTCGCGCCCCGGCGCGCAGAGCTGAAAAACTGGCGCGATAGCCTCCCTGTGGATCAGGCGTTATCAGCAACTCGCTCCACACCGCCTGGCCGCCGTAGCGCAAGTAGCGCCCTGCCGGGCTGGCCGCCAGCGCCTGGTAATCCAGCGTTTCGGCCACCTTGGTCAGATGCAGACGCGTCGAAGAGCCACTGAGGTTATTGGCCAGCGCCACGCCCAGCCAGGCCCGTGCCATGCCCGCATCGCCAGCGCGCAGATGGGTCAGGATGAGATTGTTCAGCGCCAGCTCCAATTGTGCCGTATCGCCATCCTCGACACGTCGTAACTGACGCTCGAAGGCCTCGATGGCCTGCTCATAGCGCCCAGCCTGGTAGGCAGCGCTGCCGGCTTGGTTGCATTGCACCGCCGTGGCACATTCATCGGTCGCTTGCGCGGTAACGCTGAGGCCCAGCGCCAGCCCCGGTAGTAGAAGTCTCGAACGGATTGGCATGGATAGCATCCTTGCAACAGGAAATGGCGAGTTTAGTGCAAATCTTGCATCCCCAGGGCTCGCAGGCCTTACTCTCACCAGCCCTACACGTACTCGGAGCGACGATGGAAGCCGGAACCGCACACCTGACGATGACCGTACTGATGACACCGGACATGGCCAATTTTTCCGGCAATGTCCACGGAGGCACGCTGCTCAAGTACCTCGACGAAGTGGCCTACGCTTGCGCCAGCCGCTATGCCGGCTGCTATGTGGTGACCCTGTCGGTGGATCAGGTGATCTTTCGCGAACCGGTGCACGTCGGCGAACTGGTCACCTTCCTCGCCTCGGTCAACCACACCGGGCGTACCTCGATGGAGATCGGCATCAAGGTGATCACCGAGAACATCCGCGAGCGTTCGGTGCGCCACACCAATAGCTGCTTCTTCACCATGGTCGCAGTCGATGGCCAGGGCCGCCCGGTACCGGTGCCGGAGCTGCAGCCGGACACCCCCGACGGCCTGCGCCGCCAACGCCAGGCCAAGCAGCGCCGGCAGATTCGTGACGAACTGCAGCAGCGTTACCAGGCGCTGAGCGAGGAGAAGAACACCTGAAGCATCACGCCAGCGGCAACGCCACGGTAAAGGATTGCCATCCACCCTCCTGCTCCCAGGGCGGTTGGTGGAACAGCTCGAAGCTGCCGTGATTGACCGGAGGCAAGCGCTCCCCGGAGGCCGGGAGCCAGGCCATCGCCACGCTGCATAGGGTATTGACGATACCGGACAGGTAATCCCCATCGCAGCGCAGCGTGGCATAGCGACCAACGGGCAGGATCTGCGTGGTCAGGGCCGTGCCCGCTGCATCGAAACCAGGATCGAGCACGGCGCAGTCATAACGGATCAGCTCGGTCGGCGTGACCAGTGAACCATCAAGGGAAATGCCGAACGCCTGGGCGCCCTGCAATGGAAAACCGACTTGCCGCAGGTAATGCCCGAACGTTCGCCAATGCGCCTCACGATCGGCGTAGGAGCCGTGAAAGCGCATGGCAAGCAAGGGTCGGGGCTTCAACGTCTGCACCCGCACCAATGCTGCCTGCTCGCTTTGCGCCGGGCTCGGAAGCGGCCGACGCGCCTGGGCGAATTGACGATACTGCGTGGGCACTCTGCCGAAACGTCGCTGGAAGGCACGGATGAAGGCCTCGTGGCTGGCATAGCCGGCATCCAGGGCGATCTGCATGACCGACTCCGATCCCATCAACAAGCTCATCGCCGCGCGATCCAGACGAGTACGACGCAGGTAGGCGCTAGGCGACTCGCCCATCACCTCGAGGAAATAGCGCTGAAAATGAAAGGCACTGAGGCCGACATGCGCAGCCACGTCATCCAGCCCCAGAGGCGCTGCCGGAATGCTCTCGAGCAGGCGCACGGCACGGGCGATGCGGGGATCGCTCAGGCAACTCGGCGGCGGCTGCCGACGCGGTGCTGGCGTCAGAGGAGCGGCAGGAGGCGGCTGCGCAATCTGTGCCAGCTCCCAATCGATGGTTGCCGCGATGGCTGTGAGCGAATCGCTATCAGCGCACTCCTCGTCCATCTTTCCTCCCTGTAAACTGGCCAGGCGCAAGTTCTATCAAGCGCCTATTCTGCCAGCAGTTTAAATTTCGCCAATTGCCCCTTTCACGTCGACCGCACAAACGCCGCTGTGCGCGAGACTGTGGGCGAGCCCACATCCAACGCAAAACATCGCCAACCACAGGAAGGCTGTCATGAACCGTGCCTACGCTCTCGTCTGGAACCCTTGCAATGGCGCCTGGAGCGTCGCTGACGAGCATGCCCGGCGACGCGGCAAAGGCGCCGGGGCTGTGCTGGCGGCCAGCCTGCTGCTGGCCGGCCCGGCAGCCGCCGCTGACCTGCCCACGGGAGGCCAGGTGGTGTCCGGTAGCGGCACGATCAACCAGCCCAACGGCCAGCAGATGGTCATCGACCAGTCCAGCACCAAGCTGGCCATCGACTGGCAGAGCTTCGATATCGGTGCCGGCAACAAGGTGACCTTCAATCAGCCCGGCAGCGACGCCATTGCCCTCAACCGCGTGGTGGGCAGCGATGGCTCGAAGATCATGGGCCAGCTCGATGCCAACGGCCGCGTGTTCCTGGTCAACCCCAACGGCGTGCTGTTCGGCGAGAGCGCCAGCGTCAACGTCGGCGGTCTGGTCGCGTCGAGCCTGGATATTGCGGTCGAGGACTTCGACCGGGGCCATTACCGCTTCAAGGGTGACGGCAGCCCTGCCGCCGTGGTCAATGAGGGCAGCATCCAGGCCGACGGGGGGGCAGTGGCGCTGCTCGGCGGCACGGTAAGCAACAATGGCGTGGTCGTCGCCAACCAGGGCTCGGTCACCCTGGCGGCCGGCAATGCCATGACCCTGGACTTCGCCGGCGATGGCCTGCTCAAGGTGCAGGTGGACGAGGCGGCGGCGGATGCGCTAGTGGAGAACCACAAGCTGATCCGCGCCGATGGCGGCAAGGTGCTGCTCACCGCCGACGCAGGCGATGCGCTGCTCAAGACCGTGGTCAACAACACCGGCGTCATCGAGGCCCGCACCCTGGGCCAGAAGGACGGCAAGATCATGCTCATGGGCGACTTCGACGGCGGCGTGGTCAAGGTGGCCGGTACCCTCGATGCCAGCGCCCCCAACGGTGGCAACGGCGGTTTCATCGAGACCAGCGGTGCCCACGTGCAGATCGCCGATGACGTGAAGGTCACCACCCTGGCGCCCAAGGGCAAGACCGGCGAGTGGCTGATCGACCCCTACAACGTGACCATTTCCAACGCCCCCAGCTCCGGCATGGGCGGCTTCAACGGCAACGCCAATGACAGCGTGCTCAACGTCACCACCCTCACCAACGCCCTGGCCAGCACCGGGGTGACGGTGACCACCGGCGTCGGCGGCAGCCAGGCCGGCAACATCACCGTGGACGCGCCTATCAGCTGGAGCGCCAACACCGTGCTGGCGCTCAACGCCGCCGGCAGCATCATCATCAACAAGGACATCACCGCCACCGGCAACAACGCCGGGCTGTCCATGTCCTACAGCGGCAGCTACAGCCTGAACAAGGGCGCCCGCGTGACCCTGTCCGGCAGCAATGCCAGCCTCAGTCTGGCGGGCACCGGCTATACCCTGATCCATGACATCGGCGCGTTGCAGAACATCACCAGCACGGGCTTCTACGCCCTGGGTAACGACATCGACGCCAGCGCCACCGCGGGCTGGAATGGCGGCGCCGGCTTCAACCCGCTGGACGGGGCGAGCACCAACTTCGCCGGCCTTGGCCATAGCATCGACAAGCTGACCATCAACCGTGGGCTGGAGAGCGACGTCGGGCTGTTCCGCACCGTGAGCGGCAACGTCCGTGATCTGACCCTGTCGAACGCCCGCATCACCGGCCAGATGAACGTCGGCGGTATCGCCGCCACCCTCGGCGGCACCCTCAGCAACGTCCACATGACCGGCAGCGTTTCCGGTTCCGGGGCCTTCGTCGGCGGCCTGGCCGGCACGGTGAACAACGGCATCATCCGCTACTCGTCCTCTGCCGCCGACGTGACCGGCTTGACCGTGGTGGGCGGGCTGGCGGGCAGCGTGCAGAGCATTGCCATGGCCGACTCCTATGCCACCGGCTCGGTCACCGCCACGGTCAGCAACACCAGTGCGTTTGCGGGCGGGCTGCTGGGCGAGGTGATCTCCAGCGCGACGCTGACCAACACCTACGCCAGCGGCAAGGTTACCGGCTACACCACCACGGGCGGCCTGATCGGCGGCGGCTTCCTGCCCACCATCACCGTCAACACCAGCTACTGGGACATCAACAGCACCGGCCAGTCCAGCTCCCTGGGCGGCGGCACCGGTCTGACCAGCGCTGTGCGCAATCAGTCGGCCTACACCGGCTTCGACTTCACCAACATGTGGGTGATATTTGAAGGCGATACCCGGCCGATGCTGCGCAACGAATACTCCACGACCATCTTTACCCCCCACGCCCTGCAACTGATGGGGCTGGATCTGACAGCCAACTACCGCCTGGGCACCGACCTGAGCCTGACCAGCGCCATGGCCGCCAACGGCGGCTACTACGGCGAGGTGTGGGGCGCGTCGGGCTTGCGTCCGATCGGCAGCGACGCACAGCAGTTCACCGGCAGCTTCAATGGGCAGGGCCACAGCATCAGCGGCCTGGCCATCAACCGGACGGCCACTAACTATGTCGGCCTGTTCGGCTACACCGCCAATGCGACCCTGGCCAACGTGAAACTGCTGGGCGGCAGTGTCACCGGCAACGACGGCGTCGGTGCCCTGGTCGGCTACATGCTGGGCGGCACCCTCGGCAACGCATCGGCCAGCACCACGGTCAGCGGCACCAGTACCAGCGAAGCCAACACCGGCGGGCTGGTGGGCACCAACGACGGCGGCGCCATCGCCGATGCCTCCGCCACCGGCAATGTCACCGGAGCCGGCTACCAGGTCGGTGGCCTGGTCGGCTTCAACGTCAACGGCGGCAGCATCACCCGCTCCTATGCCACCGGTAACGTCACCGGCACCAACACGAGCGCAAACCTCGGCTATGTCGGCGGCCTGGTGGGCGCCAACGGCTACAGCGGCGATGGCGGCTCCATCAGCCAGTCCTACGCCACCGGCACGGTGAGGGCGTCGTCGGGGCCGGTCGGCGGCTTCGTCGGCCACAACGAAGGCAGCATCACCGACTCCTACGCCATCGGCGCGGTGATCGGCCAGGGCTCCGCCAGCAACATCGGCGGCTTCGCCGGGGTCAATTTCGTCAACGGCACCATCGCCAACAGCTACTCCACCGGCTACGTCGCCGGTGGCAGCCAGACAGGCGGGTTCGTCGGCTACAACAACGGCGCCAATGGCGCCATCAGCAACGCCTACTGGAACACCCAGACCAGTGGCCAGCTTCAAGGCACTGCAGGCGGGTTGGCGGGCGGCATGACCGGGCGCACCACCGCACAGCTCCAGGGCGGGCTGCCTTCCGGCTTCTCGTCGCCCCTCTGGGGCACCGGCACCAACCTCTACCCGTACTTCACCTGGCGCTACAACACCACGCCCATCGCCATCAGCGGCAAGGCCTTCAGCAATGCCGGCAGCACCGCCCTGGCCGGCGCAACCCTGACTGCCGTGTCCGGCGGCATGGCCATCGGCAGCGGCAGCAGTGGGGCGGACGGCTACTACTACATCCTCAGCGACGCCAGCGGCCTGGATGGGAACGGCGCCATCGTCTACCTGGACGGCAACGCCGACACCGGTGCCGCCTTTGGCGACGTGATCGGCACCAACGGCGTCCAGGGGCTGGATGTCTATGGCTCCGCAGCGCGCCTGGTCACCGGCCAAGGCAGCCTCTCGGCAACCCGCAATCGCTATCTGGCCGCCCGGGGTAGCTACGCCGACACCGACCTCGCCTTCCTCTCGTCCAGCGACTTCGCCACCCTCACCAGCAGCGCCTACGGCCTCTATCTGGTCGCCAGCGCCGCCAGTTACAGCCTGGACACCGAGCTCGGTTCCGGCGGCCTGCTGAGCCTCGACAGTGGCGGCGCCTTCAGTGTCAGCGGCACCCGTCAGCTATCGGCGGGTGGCAAC
The DNA here is from genome assembly GCF_026723825.1 of Pseudomonas sp. GOM7. NCBI lineage: Bacteria > Pseudomonadati > Pseudomonadota > Gammaproteobacteria > Pseudomonadales > Pseudomonadaceae > Pseudomonas > Pseudomonas sp. GOM7. The sequence continues at coordinate 5,327,571 of NZ_CP113519.1, forward strand.
CTCGACGTGGCCGACCGCCTGACCTGGGGCGATGCCGCCGGGCTGACCCTCAGCACCAGCAATGGCGGCAACGTCGTACTGGGGAATGGCATAGGCGCTGCCAACGGCAGCCTGACCCTGTCCGCCGCCGGCACCGTGACCAGCAACGGCGGCATCAACATCGGCGTGCTGAATTTCACTGGCGGCACCTGGAGCCAGGTAGGCGCCAGCCTGCCCAGCTTCAGCGTCAGCGACTTCCGCCTCAGCCCCAGCGCCACCTTCGTACGCGCCCTGGGCGGCGACGGCAGTGTCGCCACGCCGTACCGCATCGCCGATGTCTACGGCCTGCAGGGTCTGGCTTCCACCAGCCTGGCGGGCAGCCACTTCGTCCTGGCGAGCGACATCGACGCCTCCAGCAGCGCGTTGTGGAACAGCGGCACCGGTTTCCTCTCCATCGGCAGCCTCGCCAACCCCTTCACCGGCCGGCTCGACGGGCAAGGGCACCGCATCAGCGGCCTGGCCATCAACCGCCCCGGCAGTACCTACAGCGGCCTGTTCGGCTACAACGCCGGCTACGTCGGCAACCTCACCCTCGTAGGTGGCAGCGTGGCCGGCGGTACCTACGCCGGTGCACTGGTGGGCTACAACGCATCGGTCGGTGTAATCGAGCGGGTCAGCAGCGACACCAGCGTCACCGGCACGGGCAATGTCGGCGCCCTGGTCGGCACCAACGCCGGGATCCTCAGCGAGTCGCTGTCCACGGGCAGCGCCAGTGGCGGCCTCAATGGCGGCGGCCTGGCGGGCAGCAACGCCAGCACCGGCACCATCCGCGACAGCTACGCCACCGGCAGCGCCCAGGGCAGTGCCACGGCAGGCGGCCTGGTGGGGTTCAACGACGGCAGCCTGCTGCGTGTCTACTCCACGGGCACGGCCAGTTCCAGCGTCGGCGCAGCCGGCGGCCTGGTGGGCAGCAATGTCGGCACCGTAACCGGCAGCTTCTGGAACACCACCACCAGCGGCCTGGCCCAGGGCGTCGGGGCCGGCAACGCCACGGGCGTGTCGGGGCTGACCAGCGCCCAGCTCACCAGCCTGGCGCCCTTCGTGGCAGCAGGCTGGAGCATCGACGACGCTGGCGGCACCGGCGCCACCTGGCGGATGTACGAGGGGCACAGTGCGCCGCTGCTGCGCAGCTTCATGACCGCCCTCAGCGTCAGTGCTGGCAACGCCAGCAAGACCTACGACGGCACCGCCACCAGCAGCACCGGCACCCTGGTGTTCCCCATCGGCTACGACCCGGCCCTGGTTTCCGGCAGCGCCGTCTACACCGCCAACAGTGCCAACGCCGGTACCTACAGTGGAAATAACTTGCGCCTCGGGGGCCTGTATTCCAGCCAGTTCGGCTATGACATCGAGATGCTCGCCGGCACCCTGACCATTGACAAGGCAGCCCTGACCATCACCGCCAGCAATGCCAGCAAGACCGCCGGCCAAGTGGCGATTCTCAGCGGCTTCAGCACCGCCGGGCTGGTGGCGGGCGACCAGGTCAGCAACGTCAACCTGGCCAGCAGCGGCGCCGCTGCCGAGGCCACAGCCGGTAGCTATGCCATCGTCGCCAGCAACGCCCAAGGCAGCGGCCTGAGCAACTACGACATCACCTACGTCGATGGCCAGCTCAGCGTTATCGGCACCTTGCCCAACAACAGCAGCAATACCATCGATCCGCGCGTGGCTTCTGCACAGTTGGCCGCCAAGCAGTCCGCCAGCGATAACGACAGGCCGCTGGTGATGGTGACACCGGCACTCTTCGCACCGGCCACTTACGCTCCACAGCTCAATATTCTCAATGACGGCATTCGTCTTCCCGAAGGAATCTGAAGATGCGTTCGATCCCCGTGCTGGGCGGCCTCGCCGCCTCCCTGCTGAGCCTGTCCGTCGCTGCCGCCACCGCACCGGATGCCGGTCAGGTGCAACAGGGCCTCGACCGGCAGCCCCTGCAGCTCGAACCTCGACAGTCCCTGCCACTCAACCTGCCGGACACACCCGCCGACCCGGCGGCCGACGCCGGCCCGCGCCTGCAGGTCAATGGCTTCATCCTGGAAGGCAACAGTGCGCTGAGCAGCGAGGAGCTGCTGGGCCTGCTGGCCGATCTGCCGGGCCAGGAACTGAGCGTTGGCCAGTTGCAGGCAGCCGCCAACCGCATCACCCGCCGTTACCGCGAACAGGGCTATCCGCTGGCACGCGCCTACCTGCCCGCCCAGGAGATCGAAGACGGAGTGGTGAAGATTAGCGTGCTGGAAGGGCGCTACGGGGAGATCCACGTCGATAACACCCTCGGCCTGGGTGGCAGCGCCCTAGCGCCGTTGTCGGCACTGCAGCGCGGCGACGCCGTGCAAAGCCAGCCGCTGGAACGCAGCCTGCTCCTGCTAAGCGATACGCCCGGCGTGGAGGTCAAATCGACCCTGCGCCCCGGTGCCAGCACCGGCACCACCGACCTGCTGGTGGATCTGCAACGGGCTCCGCTGGTCAGCGGATCGGTGGACATGGACAACTACGGCAACCGCTTCGTCGGCCAGTACCGTCTGGGTGGCACGCTGAACCTGAACAACCCGCTCAACCTCGGCGACCGCCTCAGCCTGCGCGCGATGGGCAGCGACGAGGATCAGCGCTATGGCCGCGTGGCCTACCAGTTGCCGCTCGGCCCCTGGTCCACCCAGTTCGGCGCCGCCTATTCGGACATGGACTACGAGCTGGGCCAGGACTTCGAGGATCTACGCGCGCACGGCAATGCACGTATCGCCAGCGTCTACGCCATCCAACCGCTGGTGCGCTCGCGCAACTTCAGCCTGTTCGGCCAACTGCAGTACGACGACAAGCGCCTGAAGGACGATATCGACCTGTTCGGCGAGAAGAGCGACAAGCATGCCCGCGTCGTGACCCTCACCCTCAACGGCAACAGCCGTGACGACCTGCTCGGCGGCGGGCTCAACAGCTTCGCCCTCGGCTGGAGCCAGGGCAGCCTGACCCTCGACGGCGCCCAGGCCCAACGCACCGACGACGCCACTGCCGGCACCCGCGGCCGCTTTCACAAGCTCAATCCGAGCCTGGTACGCCTGCAGCGCCTGAGCGATCGCTTCAGTCTCTACACCCAACTCCAGGGCCAGTGGGCCGATGGCAACTTGGACAGCGCGGAAAAACTCTATCTGGGCGGCGCCTACGGTGTGCGCGCCTATCCTCAGGGCGAGGCCTCCGGTGACCAGGGCTGGCTGGCCAACGTCGAGCTGCGCTACGCCCTCACCGCGGCCTGGCAGCTATCCACCTTCGTCGACCACGGCGAGGTGCGCCTGAACAAGGACGCCTGGACTGTGGATGACAACCACCGCAGCCTTTCGGGGGCCGGCCTCGGTGCCCAGTGGGCGAGCAACGGCTGGCAGATCAGCACCGTCGCCGCCTGGCGTCTCGGCAATGCCGATGCCGAAAGCGACGTGTCACGCACGCCACGGGTCTGGGCGCAGGTGGTGCGAGCGTTCTGAGCGCAGCCTGATCAGGCGCTGAGCGAGGAAAAAGGCTGACCATCGAGACAGCACTGCAAGGCGCCGGCAAAAAATGCCGGGATCGCCCTGCCACTGTGCCTGGCGATGCTCGATCTGGATCACTTCAAACAGATCAACGACCGCCACGGTCATACCACTGGCGACGCGGTACTGCGCGAATTCAGCCAGCTCTGCAGGCAGCAGGCGCACGCGACCTAACTGTTCGCCCGCATCGGCCTGGCCGAGTGGCGCCCGGCGAAACCCTGGAGCAGTTGCTGCAGCGCGGCGCTCTGCACCGCCAAGGTCGCGGGCCGCGATGGTCTGATGCGCGCGACCTGAGGCGGCGCGGATGAAACGCCCTCAGTCGTGACCGATGTAGAACAGCAGCTCGCGCCGCTGCGGATGATCCTTGAGCCAGGCGCGAATGTCGTCGGCGCGGGCGATGGCCTCTTCGCCGGCGATGCGGCTGAAACGCTCACGCCGTGCCTGTTCGCTGGCCTGCTGACGCACCTGGCGCTGCCAGGCCTCGGTGAAGATCGCCGGCATGCGCTGGCTCAGCTCCAGGGCCTTGAGCAGTTGCCACTCACCACTGTCCAGCCAGGCCTCGTCGCAGCTACCGCACAGATCGAGGCGGTTGGCGCGGGTGCCGCTGATCTGGAACTTGCTCATCAGCTTGGCACACTTGGGGCAGCTCAGGGCATGGCTGGTTTCGCTGACGACCTCCTCGGCCGTCAACGCCGACGGGTTTTCCTGTTCGGGCTGGCGTTCGGCCCAGTCGCGGTAATGCAGCAGGCTGACCAGGGTACCTGCGCATTGCGGGCAACCATGGCCGAGCAGGCCATCTTCGAGCTTGGCCGGTTGCAGGCGCGTGGTACGGCAGGCGGGGCAATGCATGATGCTGACATCCTTTTCAGTGTTGAGTGTGCAAACGCTAGTGCAGAGCCGACGGCCGGGCAAGTGGCTATGCTGAGAACTGTGAGGCAGATAGGCTAAGCTCTGCCTCCCGGAGCCGGAGTCACCATGATCAGCCTGTTCGATGTCTTCCTGTTGATGCTCTTCGCCGCCGCCTGCGCCTGGTTGTGGCGCGGCCATGGCATTCGCGAGCGGGCCCTGGCCTTCGCCAAGCAGCACTGCGCCAAGCTCGACGTGGAACTGCTCGACGGTGCCGTGGCCCTGCGCCGCCTGGCCATCGAGCGCGACGCCAAGGGGCATCGGCGCCTGGCGCGGCTTTACGACTTCGAGTTCACCGTCACCGGCGAGCAGCGGCTGCGTGGGCAGATCAGCATGTTCGGCGCGCATTTCGGGCGTATCGAGCTGGAACCGCACCCGGTGCTGCAACCGCAGCCCGAGCCGGTATCGGTGCAGCCCCAGGGCAACGTCATCCGCCTGGAGGACTGGCGGCGCAAGGCACAGTAGAACGTCAGCCGCGCTGCAGCAGAAAGTTGGCCACGCGCTCGGCGCTGTCGCCCGGCCGTTCCTGCATGAAGCAATGTCCACCCGGCACCACCTGCCCGCGCACCTGTGGATTGCTCGCACACCAGCGCGCCACCGAACGGGCGACGAAAGGATAAGTATGCGCACCGTGAATGACCTCGGTGGGCGTGCGCACCTTGGCCAGCGACGGCCACAGGCGACGCGGGAAGGAGCCGAAGATCTCCGCTTCGCGGCTCGGCCGGCACTTGAGCTCGACGCCACCGTCGACCTCCTTCAAGGCGTGCTCGATATAGGCAGCGAACGCCGCCTCGTCCCAGCCCTTGAACATGCCCCGACCGTGCAGCGCGGCATGCGCGCTGGCGCGATCCGGCCACTGCCGCCGACGTTTGCGCGCCTTCTTCGCCAGGCCCGTGCGCTGCGCCAGGCCGGTCACGTCCGAGAGCGCCATCACGCCGATCATGGCCGGGCTGAACAGCACCGGGTCGAGCAGCACGGTGCGCTGGAACAGCTTGGGGTGGCGCGCCAGGATCAGGCTGGTCAGCACCCCACCGAAACTGTGGCCCAGAGCGAAACGCGGCACCGCGCCGAATGGCCCGCGCAACGCCTCGAAGGCCTCCACCGCCAGCTCGGCACTGCGGTTCCAGCCGTGAAAGCGGCCGCCGTGATCGCTGTCACCATGGCCCTGCACATCACACAGCCAGAGGTCGAAATCCTCGGCCAGCAGCGCCAGCATCGGTGTGTAGACCCGCCCGCAATAGCCGTTACCGTGCAGGAAATGCAGCAGCGGCCTGCCCGAGGGCGGCGTATGCCAGCCACGCAGGGTGAAACCGGCAGAGGTGGCGTGAGACCAGGGCAACAGTTGCATGAAGGGTATCCACAGCGAGGAACGCGCGGCGAGTGTATCAGCCAGCCGGGGCGATTCGGCAGGCAGTGAAGGCCGCGCCAAGGGCTTCGGCGTCCTGCGCCTGATCGAAGATCAATTCCAGCCGCGAATCCTTGCGCCATTCGCTCGGGCTCCAGCCCTGCAGCGCCTGCCCCTGTACGGCATTGAGCGAGCGCCAGCCGTCGGTACCTTGCAGCACCGCCTTGGCCCGGCGCCAGGGCAGGGTCTGCAGCCACTGACTGGCCTGCCCGAGGTCGAAGCGCTGGCTCGGGTGCCAGCGCCAGCCGATGCTCCAGCCCTCGGCCTGGGCCTGCACCTGGCAGATCGGCTCGGCGGCGTTGCGCCAGATCTGCGCCAGGCCCGGCGCGGCGCTGGGTAACTCGGCCTTCACCTCGACGGACGAAGCCTGCGCCGCCAGCCCCGGCAACGCGGCCAGGTCGAGCTGGCCGTGCTCGCACCAGCACAGCGGCACGGGCGGCAGTTGCGCAGCAATCCGCGCCCGCGTCGCCTCGTCCACGCCTGCGCTCTTGTTCAACAGCAACAGACCCACTTCCCCCAACGCCTGCTGCTGCACATCGGGCAATGACTCACCGGCCGCCAGCGCAGCGGTGTCCAGCACCATCAACGCCGGTTGCACGGCCAGCACCCCGAGCCAGGGGGGCTGACGCAACTGCGCCAGCAACTGCGCCGGATGGCCCAGGCCGGAGGGCTCGATCAGCAATCGATCAGGCCTGGCCTTGCGCAGCAGACGGCCGAGGCCAACCTGAAACGGCGCACCATTGACGCAGCACAGGCAGCCACCGGCCACCTCGGCCAGGGTGATGCCGTCATCGCCTTGCTCCAGCAAGGCAGCGTCCAGGCCGATCTGACCGAATTCGTTGATCAGCACCGCCCAACGCTCGCCCGCAGGCTTCTGCGCCAGCAGGTGACGGATCAGGCTGGTCTTGCCGGCGCCCAAGGGGCCGGCAATCAGATGGGTGGGAATTTGGCTGAGCATACCGCTATGGTCGGCGCTTCAATGCACAGACTGCAACGGGGCGGCATGCTAGATTCGCCGGAAATTTTCGAGGAAGCTCATACGATGCGTGCATGGCTGTTGCTGTTCTCTCTCCTGCCGGGCCTGGCCCTGGCCGACGCCTGCGTGGTGCACAGCCAGGCCGAGCGCCTGGACGTGAAGGTCTGCCAGGAGAACCGCAACATCCCCGCCACGCTGTTCCGCGAAGGCTTCTGCCAACCACAGTTACAGGGCCAGAAGGTCGAGGTGGAGTTTGTCGAGCATTGCCCAGAAGGGGCCTACGGCATCTGCCAGGAAGCCCAGGCTGGCAGCGGGCTGTACCGCCAGGACATCCACTACTACGGCGTGGCCAGCGATGCGGCGTACCTGCAACCGGCCTGCACCAACCAGTACCAGGGCAAATGGATCGAGCCCTGACATCAAAGTGTCACCCAAAGAGCGCCTAATGACGGTCGGGTACCTCATGTAACCCTCGTGCCGAGTCACGCGTCGGCATGATCTCTTGGTGCTTAAGGCCGGGGCAGTTGCTCCGGCCTATTTTTTTGCCCGGCATCCAAGCTGCGGACGAGATGTAGGGTGCGCCGTGCGCACCACCACGACGGTTGCTCGGTGCGCGCAGCGCACCCTACGGGGCTAGGCGGTCCCGTGACACCCTAGGCAGCACCACCGACAGCGATGTCGCTCAGGCCAGCCAGTCCAGAGTCAGCAGCAAACGCCGCTCGCCCGCCGGCGGCTGCGGCGAGCGGTGAATCAGCCCGCGCCCTTCGTTGCCCTGCCATTTCTCGCCCTTGGCCAATGCCACATGACCGGCGTCCAGGCGCTGGATCAGGCGCGCGTCCTGCGGCTCGGCGGCCGCCTGGCCGAGTTCGCTGCGCGGCATGGCGCCCTCCGCCAGCCAGTGGCTGCCAACACCGGCGTAGCTGGTGATCAGCCTGAGCGGCACATGGTCGACGTGGAAACACGGGCACATGGCCTTGTCCAGTGCGCGCAGGCGCAGGCCGATGCGCCGGGCGTCGAGCAGGCAGGCATAGGCGCGCACCAGCCAGGCAACATCGTCGAGAAAGGCCGCCTGGCCCGGCAGATCGGCGTATTGCGCCACCAGGCCGGCCAGGTTCGGCTCACTGTCGGCCTGCGCCAGCTCCAGGGTCATGGACTGCGCCAGCGGCTCACCCTGGGCCAGCAGCGCCTCGGCAAAGTCGGCGATCTGTGCCGGCAGGCGGCGCTGCCAGACGGCCAGGTTGACGCCGTCTTGCAGCACCTCGCCGAGCACCTGGATATCCTCGGCCAGCACCTGGCGCGGCGCTGGCGGCAGTTTCAGCGCGTGCATCAGGCCGCCTCCTGCTGCCAGGGGCCGAAGGGGTCGGCGAGCAGGCGCCAGGCATCCGGGCCGCCGGCCATTTCCGCATCGCTCAGCAGACAGTCGTCCAGCTCGCGGCTGAGCCGGGCGAAGTCGATGTTCTGGCCGATGAATACCAGCTCCTGGCGGCAATCACCGACCTCTTTGCTCCAGTGCTGCATGATCGCCTGCAGGCCTTCCTCGTCCTGCGGCCAGTGCTGCTTGGGCACGAAGCGCCACCAGCGCCCGGCCAGGCCATGGCGCATCAGCCCACCGGCCTGCGACCAGCTACCGGCTTCCTGGTATTTGCTGGCCAGCCAGAAGAAGCCCTTGGAGCGCAGCAGGCGGCCATTGCTCCATTCCTGCGAGAGGAAGTCGAAGAAGCGCTGCGGATGGAAGGGCCGGCGCGCGCGGTAGGCGCTGGAGGCGATGCCGTATTCCTCGGTTTCCGGCACGTGCTCGCCGCGCAGTTCCTTGAGCCAGCCGGGCGCCTGCGAGGCGCGCTCGAAGTCGAAGCGGCCGGTGTCGAGGATCTTGTCCAGGGCGATCTGGCCCATGCTCATGGCCTGGATGTCGGCGTGGGTGTTGAGCCCACGCAGAATGGCCATCAGCTCCTCACGCTCGGCCTGACTGATCAGGTCGATCTTGCTGATGAGGATGACGTCGGCGAATTCCACCTGCTCGATCAGCAGGTCGGTGATCGAGCGTTCGTCCTCCTCGCCCAGGGTCTCGCCACGGCTGGCCAGGCTGTCGGCGGCATGGAAGTCGCGCAGGAAGTTCACCCCGTCGACCACGGTGACCATGGTGTCCAGCCGCGCCAGGTCGGACAGGCTGCGGCCCTGCTCGTCGCGGAAGGTGAAGGTTTCGGCCACCGGCAGCGGCTCGCTGATGCCGGTGGATTCGATCAGCAGGTAGTCGAAGCGGCCGTCGCTGGCCAGGCGCGCGACCTCCTCGAGCAGGTCTTCACGCAGGGTGCAGCAGATGCAGCCGTTGCTCATCTCCACCAGCTTCTCTTCGGCACGGTTGAGGCTGACGTCGCGCTGCACTTCGCTGCCATCGATGTTGATTTCGCTCATGTCGTTGACGATCACCGCGACCTTGAGGCCTTCGCGGTTCTTCAGCACATGGTTGAGTAGAGTGCTCTTGCCGGCGCCGAGAAAGCCGGAGAGCACGGTTACGGGTAGACGCGGGTTCATGGGGAGATTCCTCGTTCAGTCACGGTCACGCTGATGTTTTTCGCGCTGCTCCTGGCGCTCCTTGGCTTCGATGCACAGGGTCGCGGTCGGGCGCAGCAGCAGGCGTTTCAGGCCGATGGCTTCGCCGGTTTCGGCACACCAGCCATATTCGCCACGCGCCAGGCGTTCGAGTGCCTGGTCGATCTTGTCCAGCAGCTTCTTTTCCCGCTCCAGCAGGCGTAGCTGCCATTGCCGTTGTTCCTCGGCAGCACCGATATCGGCCACGTCGCTGCTGTTGTCGGGTTCGCGCAGTTGGGTGAACTCGTCATCGATGCGTGCCTGCAATTCGGCACGCTGGGCCAGCAGCAGCTCGCGGAAGAAGCGCTGCTGGGCATCGTTCATATAGTCATCGGCTGGCTGGGCCAGCAGCTCGGCTTGGGTAAGCCCGGTCATCAGAGTCATGGCAAATCGGCTGGCTTGTTTCAATTGTTATAACATAACATTTAATCCTGAGAACAACCCACGGATTTGCGATGAACGAACAGACCTTGCCCGATATCGCCGCTCAACCCACCCATCACGACCTGGCCCTGGACTGGGTCGGCATGGCCGGCATCGCCCTGCCCGTTCGCCTGGCCGGCGAGGCCGTGGTGGCCAGCCTGGATATCGGCGTCAGCCTCGACGATGCCGGCGCGCGTGGCATCCACATGTCGCGCCTGTATCTGGCGGCGCAGCGTCTGGAGCATCAGGAACTGAAGGTGTCAGCGCTGCTGCAAGTGCTGGACGACTGCCTGGGCAGCCACCAGGCGTTGTCCGACAGTGCCTCGCTGACCCTGCGCGGTGAGGTGCCGCTCAAGCGTCCGGCACTGGTCAGCCCGCTGCATGGCTGGAAGACCTATCCATTCGAGCTTCACGCACGCCAGGACGGCCGTGGTGTGAGCATCGAGTTGCAGGTGGAGGTCACCTACTCGTCCACCTGCCCCTGTTCGGCGGCGCTGGCGCGACAGTTGATCCAGCAGCGTTTCGCCGAAAGCTTCGCGCAGCAGCCACTGGATTATCTGGAGGTGCTCGACTGGCTCGGCTCGACCCAGGGCATCGTCGCCACGCCGCACAGCCAGCGCAGCACGGCGACGCTGCGCCTGCGCCTGAACCCGGAGTGCAACGACCTGCCTCTGCTGGCGCTGGTCGACAGCGCCGAACAGGCGCTCGGCACCCCCGTGCAGACCGCAGTGAAACGCGCCGACGAACAGGCCTTCGCCCTAGCCAACGGGCAGAACCTGATGTTCTGCGAAGACGCCGCACGCCGCCTGCATCGCGCCCTGCGCCAGTTGCCGCAGGCCAGCGGCTTCCGCCTCAAGGTCGCGCATGCCGAGAGCCTGCACGCCCACGATGCGGTAGCGGAAAGCCGCTGGAACTGGAGCTGAAGGGCTACCAGCCGCCTCCACCGCCGCCACCCGCTCCGCCGCCCGACGAGCCGCCGCCACGGGATGCGGACGAGCCGGAGCCAGAGCCGCCGCCACCAGAATGAGAAAAGTCATCGGAGGAGCGCGGCGCCTGCGGTGGCGTCGACGAACTCATCAGCACCCTGTCCAGATTCCAGGCAAGGCCGTGCGCCGCGCCTGAGGTCATCATCTGTGTGAAGGCCTGTGGCTGATAGTCCACCTCCACTGGTGCAAGGGTGCCCTTGCGCAGCTCGTGGGTGAAGCGCTCGGTCCACTGCCGTTCGACGCCCAGCGCCATGGCGTAAGGCAGGTGCCGCTCATAGTGCGCGATGCTCATGACCGGCGCCTGGCCGGCTTTATCCAGCAGGTCCTGTTCGGCCAGGCTCAGGTACTCGCGATACCCTTCCAGCTCGTCGAGCAGACGCCGCCCGGCGATGCTGGGCGCGCGCAGGAGCTTGCGCGCCACCATAACGATGACGAAGAGAATCAGGCACAGCAGCACGGCCGGGCCACCCACCTGGCTCGCGGCGCAGATCGCCAAAACCAGCATGAGGAGCACGAGCAATACGCCCGCCCCGGCCGGAGCGGAACGGAGCAACGACACCCCCCACGCGCCCAACGCTACACCCACCACCATCAACCAGAATGCATTGCTCGTCGCAGCGGAATCCGCAGGTGCGGTCACCAGTGAGATGAAACCGGCGATGAAGGCGAAGCACACACCGACCAGCCACTCGCCAGTATGGCGGTCGAAGTTGTTCTGCTCGATCACCTCGAAGCTGCGCAGCAAGCCGACGAGGGCCGTGGTCAGCCGTGGTTCATAACGGTTACCCAGGGTCAACGAGCCATCCTCGCTGGTGATGAGCGCATTGAGTACCCGCCGCTCGTCTTCACGGATGGCATCCCCTGGCGCCTCTGCTCGGGTCAGCAGCAGGCCTTCGCTGTTGCGCTGCAAACGCAGCCAGCCACGAATGGCCAGATCGGTGAGCATGATGCTCAGCGCCCGCACCCCACGCGTATCGCCCGCCAGGCCGCGATGCCAGACGTAGCCGGCCATGGCCGGGCTGATGCCACGGGGCAACTCGAACAATGGAATCACCAGCCCTTTGCGTGGGCCTCTGCCGATCGTCCACCACAGATAGAGATAGAACCCGACCAGGCCGACGCACACCAGTAGCGAGAGGATGTCACGCAGGTTGTCGATGACCAGCCGGAGCAGGTTCTGCCACCAGCTCGGCCTGCTCACCAACCCGGCCTGCCAGGCGGTGGCGACGGTGAAGCCTTCACGCACCTTCAGCTCGCGCGTGGTCACCAGGCGCAGGCGATTGTCCTGCTGCTCGATCACTTCATAGGCCCCTTCACGCGAACCCCGGTAGCCGGTGTAGGCATGAGCGGCCTCGATCTGCGCGCCCTCCGGCAGCACCACTTCGACGCTGGCTCGGCGAATCGGCAGCAGCCAGTCGTTGCCGGTGACGTTCCAGTAAAGCTCATCGACGCGAGCGTGAAACTGCAGTTGCGCATCCATGCGGTAGGTCAGTTCGTAGACATAAGCGCCAGGGTTCAGCCTGATATCGGCGCGCCCAAGGCGCAGACGCACGCCATGCTCCAGTGCCTGTTGCGTGACGGTTTCCGGCTGACCGTCACGCGTGGCCGAAATCAGCGTCAATGGCGTGCTGCGCAGCAAGCCATTGCCCAGGCTGTAGCGTGTAGGGATGTCGCGATAGATGCCACGCGATATCTGCTGCCCTTCGGCGATGACGGCGATACGCTCGGTCACCAGCACCTCGCCACTGGGCTCGACCTGCAGGCGCACGTCATAGCTCTGGATGGCCTCTTCGGCCTGCGCACTGAAGGCGCAGAAGCAGCACAGCAACAGCAGAATTCGCAGTCTTCCTGACATGACACTCTCCTTGGCACTCGCAATCATCCGCCTGGGCGAATCGAGGCGGCACCCTACTCCAATAGGCTCGACAGAAAAAGCGAACGCCGCACATCCGCGACATTCGTCAGAGGATCTTTACCAGCCCCCCGCCGGACGAACCGCCGCCGCCCGAAGAGCTGCTCGAGGGTGGTGAAGAGGCAAAAGCCGTGGCGCTGGCAAGGCCGGCGGCCAGGGCGCCGCTCAGAACGCCAGCTTCGGCGACTGACCGTCACGCGGGTCATCCAGCGTGAAGTAGTCGGCCTGAGTGAAAGTGAACAGGCGGGCCACCAGGTTGCTCGGCACCGACTCGATCAGCACGTTGAGTTCGCGCACCGCACCGTTGTAGTAGCGCCGCGCCATCTGGATATGGTTTTCGACCTCGCTGATGTTGCCCTGCAACTCGCGAAACTGCTCATCGGCCTTGAGCTCGGGATAGGCCTCGACCAGGGCGAACAACTGGCGCAACTGGTTACTCAGTTGCGCCTCGACCGGCGCGCGCTCGCCCAGCGGCGAGTCGGCCAGTTGCACCGCGCGTGAACGCTCCTGCACCAGCGCCTGCAGCGTACCCTGCTCGTAACTCATGTATTGGCGCACGCACTCCACCAGTGCCGGAATCAGGCTGGAACGGCGCTTGAGCTGTACGTCGATACCACTGGCAGCCTCGGCTACGCGATGGCGGTTGAATACCAGGCGGTTGTAGTAAAAGACCGTGGCGCCGCCAAGCAATAACAGCGCCCCCAGGCACAACCAGAAGCCCGCATGCTGCATATACCCTCCTTGTTTGGTCTGTACTGACAGGCATTGTCCTCATCGCGACACTGCAGGAGGACATCCCATCGTTATGCCCTTATCCTTGAATATCAACCTGCCAGCGAGGTCCACCATGCAGATCGAGCTGATCGAGATTCGCGATCACCTGAATCGCTTCGCCCCCTTCGACAACCTGCCGGAACAGACCCTCGACGAGATCGCCCGCCAGGTGCAAGTGGGCTACTTCAAGGCCGGCAGCGAAATTCTCGCTGCCGGCGCACCGATCCACGAACTGCACTACGTGCGCAGCGGCGCGGTGGAAATCCATCGCCGCGGCGGCGAGCTGCACAATCGCCTGACCGAAGGCGACATCTTCGGCCAGGCCGGCCTGCTGCGCGGCAACAAGGTGCGCCTGGGCGCCAGGGCGCTGGAAGACAGCCTGATCTACTTCATCCCCGGCCCGCTGTTCCAACAGCTCTGCGACCAGTTCGACAGCTTCGCCGACTTCGTCGAAGCCGAAGGCCAGTCACGCCTGAAGTCGGCCCTGGAGGACAGTCATGGCAAGGCCAGCGAGCTGATGAAGATCAAGGTGCGCAAGCTGATCAGCCGTTCGCCGGTCAGCGTGCCGCTGGACATGCCCGTGCAACAGGTGGCCAAGGTGATGAGCGAGCAGAGCGTGTCCTCGGTCATCATCGTCAACCCCGCCAGGCGCTGGCCCAACCCCGCGCAGGTACAGGTGGCCGATCAGCAGAACCAGGTGATGGCCGGCATCCTTACCGACCGCGATCTGCGCACCCGTGTGCTGGCCGAAGGGCTGCCCGGCGACACGCCAGTGAGCCAGGTGATGACGCCCGGCCCGGTGACCGTACAGGCCGACGAGTCGGTGTTCGAGGCCATGCTGTGCATGCTGCGCAACAACATCCACCACCTGCCCGTGCTGCAGCGGCGCCGTCCGGTAGGCATGATTTCCCTTGCCGACGTCATTCGCTACGAGTCACGCAGCAGCCTCTATCTGGTCAACAGCATCTTCAACAAGACCTCGGTGGAAGGCCTCAAGAGCCTGCTGCCGGATCTGCACGCCACCTTCGTGCGCATGGTCGCCGACGACGCCAGCGCACACATGGTCGGCCGCGCCATGAGCAGCATCGGTCGCGCCTTCACCCGCCGCCTGCTGATTCTCGCCGAGGAAAAGCTCGGCCCGCCGCCAGTGCCTTACTGCTTCATGATCGCCGGCTCGATGGCCCGTGACGAACAACTGCTGCTGACCGACCAGGACAATGCCCTGGTGCTCGACGACAGCTTCAACCCGGAACTGCACGACCCCTACTTCGCCGAAATGGCGCAGTTCGTCAGCAACGGCCTGTCCGCCTGCGGCTACGCCTACTGCAAGGGCGGAATCATGGCCAGCAACCCGAAATGGCGCCAGCCGCTGAAGGTGTGGCGGCAGTACTTCAGCGAATGGATCGAACGGCCCAACCCGGAAACTCTGCTCAACAGCAGCATCTTCTTCGACCTCGACGGCGTGTACGGCAAGACCGCGCTGGTGGAGAACCTCAAGGAAATGCTGGCAGAGAAAGCCAGTGCCACGCCGGCCTTCCTCGCCGCGCTGGCGCGCAACGCGCTCAACCGCACACCGCCGCTGGGCTTCTTCCGCACCTTCGTGATGGAAACCGACGGCCGCCAGAAGAACATCATCAACCTCAAGGGCCGCGGCACCGCGCCCTTGACCGACCTGATCCGCGTGCACGCCCTGGCCTGCGGCTCCAAGGCGCAGAACTCGCTGGAGCGCCTCGATGCCATCGCCGCCACCAAGCTGCTGCCCCAGGAGGCCCTGGATCACCTGCGCTATGCCTTCGAGTTCCTCAGCCTGGTGCGCATCCGCCACCAGGCCCGCGAGGTGGAAGCCGGCAACCCGCCGGACAATTACGTCGAGCCGGAGAAATTCAGCTCCAGCGAGCGTCACCACCTCAAGGAAGCCTTCCAGGTGGTGAGCAACGCGCAGAAGTTCCTGCGCTTCCGCTATCCGGCCCAGCCACTCGCCCGGCCACAATGACGGCGTACCAGAACCAGGACTGGCCGCAACTGTTCGACGAGCTGGCTGCCAGCAGCCAGGACGAACGGCTGCGCGCCTACTACGGCGCCGGCTGCATCGCCGCCGACACGCCGCTGGCCGACGTGCCGCTGGTGGCGCTGGACGTGGAAACCACCGGCCTCGACCCTCGTGAACACGCCATCGTCAGCCTCGGCCTGGTGCCGATGAACCTGCAACGCATCCGCTGCAGCGATGCCCGTTACTGGGTGGTCAAACCCACCAGCGAGCTGAGCGCCGAATCGGTCACCTTCCACCACATCACCCATTCCGACATCCGCCACGCCCCGCGCCTGGCCCATGTGCTGGATGAACTGCTCGAAGCCCTGGCCGGCAAAGTGGTGGTGGCGCACTACCGCAACATCGAGCGCAACTTCCTCGACCAGGCCCTGCGCCAGCACCTGGGTGAAGGATTGATCTTCCCCATCATCGACACCATGGAGCTGGAAGCCCGGGTGCATCCCAAACGCAGTGTCAGTTGGTGGGATCGCCTGCGTGGCCGCGAGCGCATCTCCATCCGCCTGGCCGATAGCCGCCTGCGCTACGGCCTGCCGCTGTACTCCGCGCACCACGCCCTGACCGACGCCCTGGCCTGCGGCGAGCTGCTGCAAGCGCAGGTGGCCACGCACTACCCGGCGCATACGCCGGTGGGGGCGGTCTGGAGCTGAGCCCTACCCTGTTCGATCGTTCCTGCGCTCCGCGTGGGAATGCAGCCCAGGACGCTCCGCGTCCGAGCACCCCACACTCCAGAGCCCGCGCAGCGCGGCGTGAAAGCGTCTATGTAGAACTTTCCGCACTCGATTAGCACGTTCGTACTCTGTTACCTAGACTCACTCGGTATCGTTCTGCCATCAGTTCTATTTGGACAAGGAGCCTGGGATGCGCCTTCACTCGATTCGCGTACAGATGATTCTGCCCATAGCCCTGCTGGCGCTGATCCTGGTCGGTTTGCTGCTGCTGATGCTACTGATGAGCAAGGTGCAGCAGGACGCCATGCGCCGGCAGGCGGAGAATTACTTCGAGGCCGTGGCCTTGATCCTCAACGCTGATCGTGACATCTACCAGGCCCTGATCGCGCAGGAGCACCTGATCGGGGGCAAGGGCAATGCCAGCGAGAACGCCAAGGATTTCGCCGAGAATGCCCAGCAGGTGTGGGATCGCTTCAAGCAGTTTCGCGAACTGCTCGCCGAAGAGCCCGAAGTCACTCAGCCTTTCGCCGATTTCGAGTCGCTCTACAAGCAATGGCTGGATGCGAGCAACAGCCTGAATGCCAGCGTCAAGGAGTCCGCTACCTCCACGACCTTG
The DNA here is from genome assembly GCF_026723825.1 of Pseudomonas sp. GOM7. Taxonomy (NCBI): domain Bacteria; kingdom Pseudomonadati; phylum Pseudomonadota; class Gammaproteobacteria; order Pseudomonadales; family Pseudomonadaceae; genus Pseudomonas; species Pseudomonas sp. GOM7. Next base: position 5,344,430 of record NZ_CP113519.1, read on the forward strand.
CAACAGGATGACGAGTTCCAGGCCATGCGCGCACTGCTGGATCAAGCCGGCGAGCAGCTTCGCCAGCATACCCAGCAGCGCAAGAACGAAGCGGCGGACGACGCCGACCTGCAGCTTTACGTCGAGGCCCTGTCGGTGATCCTCAACGCGGATCGCGACCTCTATCAGGCACTGTTGGCGCTGCAACGCATCACTACAGGCTACGGCAACCTCGAGGATAACCGCGCCGCTTTCGAGGGAAATACGCAGCAGGCCCTGCAACGCTTCCACGATTACCGCAGCTATCTGATTCGCGAACCGCAACTGACTCAACCCTACGAGCGCTTCGATACGCTGTTCAATGCCTGGGTGCAGAGCAGTCAGAGCCTCATCGATGCGTCCCAGAAGACGAGCCTGGCCTCGATTCCACAAACCAAGGTCAAGGTGGATGAATACTTCGATGCCGTGCGCGACATGCTGGACAAGGCGGGAGAAACTGTCGAAGCACATGCCCGCCAGCAGAAAGACGCCGTCAGGGAGTGGGTCGCCGACTACCAGAAGCTCGCGCTGATAGTCATCGGCATCGCCTTCGTCATCGCCTTGGCAGTGGGCTATTACATGCCCCTGAAACTGACCCGCGATGTACGCCACATCGCCCGCCGCATCCGTGAGATAGCCGATGGCGACGGTGATCTCACCCAGCGCATCCAGTCCACCTCTCGCAATGAGCTAGGCGATCTGGCCAACGAGTTCGACAGTTTCCTCGAACACCTGCAACACATCATCAGCGTCATCAAGAACCAGTCCGGCGCGTTGGGTGATATGACCGTACAACTCAATACCGTTTCCGAACAGGCCGGGCGCATCAGCGAGGGCTTGGTCAATGCCTCGGAGTCCATGGTCAGTGCCGCGACGCAGATGAACGTGTCCAACCAGCAGATGGCAGAACTGGCCAAGAGCGCCGTGCATGAAGCCAGCCACTCCAGTGAGCTGACCAACCAGGGCGCCAACGCCGTGACCCAGTCCAACCAGGCCATCGAGCGGCTGGTGAGTGATATCGAACTGGCGCTGAACCGCTCCGCCGACCTCGAACAGAGTTCGGCCGCCATCACCTCGGTACTGGAGGTGATCCGCACCATCGCCGAACAGACCAACCTGCTGGCGCTCAATGCCGCCATCGAGGCCGCGCGCGCTGGTGAACAAGGCAGGGGGTTTGCCGTAGTGGCCGATGAGGTGCGTACCCTGGCGACCCGCACGCAGGACAGCACGCGCGAGATCGAAACCATGATCGAGCGCCTCAAGGCGAGCGTTGCCGAATCCACCACGGCCATCCGCAACAGCCGCCAGAATGCCGATAGCACGGTGCAGCAGATCGGCCAGATGATCAGTATCTTCGACGACCTGCGCACCTCCTTCGGCAAGGTGCAGGACATGGCCAGCCAGACTGCGCTGGCGACCGAGGAGCAAGCCACCGTCTCGCAACATATCAGCGAGAACCTGACCGCGCTGCGCGGAGAGAGCGATGGCGTGCGCGACATGTCCGAACGGGTCAGAAGCCAGTCTCAGCAGATCACGGATCTGTATCAGGAGCTGAACAACCAGGTGGACAGCTTCAAGGTGTGAGCCGATGGCTGCAGGTGCCGTGCGGGCGGTTAGCAAGTAGCCTGGGTAGAGCAACGCGAAACCCGGTAACACAAATAATGGGTTTCGCCTTGCTCTACCCATCCTACGGCCTCCGCGTGGATATCATCGACGTAGGACAACACAGACATACCCCCATGAATCGCCGCAAAAAGATAAAGCAACTGCTCGAAGCCCACGCCAAGAAGGCCAGTGCCAAGCTTGCGCCCAAAAGCAACAAACCCAAGTACATCAGCAAGGCTGACAGGGCGAAGTTGGAGGCTGAAGCGGCTCAAGAGCCTCTCACGCCCGCGGAGTAAAAGTCGACAGGTCGGTCGTTACCCACGCAAAGCGTGGGCAGCATCAAAAGCCCCCTCTCCCCCGGCCCCTCGGCGTGGGCATCCTGCGTTGCTCTACCTCCTGCATCCATGCAGTCGTCTCCCATGAATGGGAGAGAGGAGCAAAAGCATCGCGGCTAAAAACCCTCCCACATGAACGGGCTAACCCAGCACTCTGTCTGCCGTGTATACCGCCTCGTCGAGAAACACGTTGACCGCCGGATGATCGCGCTCGCCCTTGCGGTAGGCGAGGAACACGCCACGCTGGATATCGGGCAGCAGCGGCACGGCGATGACGCCGGGCAGCGGGCGCACCAGGCGCAGGCCGGAGACGATGGAGATGGAGTTGCCCGAGGCGACCATGGCCGCAACCATCTCGAAGCCGGCGCAGTGGGCATTGATGCGCGGGGCAAAGCCGGAGCGGCGGCACAGGTTGGTGATGAACTCGCCGAACGAGCTGCCGGTGGAGTCCAGCGCCCAGGCTTCGTCGCGCAAATCGGCAACGGTCAGGCTGTCGCGCCTGGCCAGGGCATGCTCGATGGGCAGCAGGACGTGCAGCAAGTCCTGGGTTAGGGGAATCAGCGCGTAGTGCTCGCGGTTCTCGTCCGGAGTCACCGCCAGGTCGTCGATCACCGCCACGTCGATCTGCCAGGAACCCAGGGCGCTGAGGCTTTCCTGCGGCTCCAGATCCAGCACCACCACGTTCAGCCGTGGATAGGCAGTGCGCAGCGCTCGCACGGTTTCGGCGATCACCGCCACGGCGATCGAGGGGAAGGCCGCCACCCGTAGCTCTCCAGCAATTTCCCCGCGTAGCAGTGCCAGCTCCGAGCGCGCTTCGTCGAGCACCATGAGGATGCGCTCGGCATGCGCCACCAGGCGCTCACCCGCCGGGGTCAGCACCACACCGCGGCCGCGCCGCTCGATCAATGCCACGTCCACCTCGCGTTCGAGCTGAGCGACCTGCTGCGACACGGCCGAAGGCGTCAGGTGCAGCGACTCGGCAGCCGCCGCCATGGTGCGGCAGCGAGCCAGTTCGCGCAGGGTGCGCAGGCGGGTGATGTCCATGGCGCGATCTCAATAGTTAAGCGACGCTAACGAATACGTTAAAAATAAATCAGTATACATAATGATAGGGCCGTTCTTAGATAGGGGCATCCACACGCGCGTAACCGGGCGCGTGTCCAATCAATCGACAAGAAGAACTCCGCCATGGCTATCAGCGTTTTCGACCTGTTCAAAGTGGGTATCGGCCCGTCCAGCTCTCACACCGTCGGCCCCATGCGCGCCGCCGCGCTGTTCACCCACGCCCTGGAAAACCACGAGCACATGCCCAAGGTGACCCGTGTGGTCGCCGAGCTGTACGGCTCGCTGGGCGCCACCGGCAAGGGCCATGGCAGCGACAAGGCGGTGCTGCTCGGCCTCAGCGGCCATGAGCCGGATACCGTCAACGTCGATCAGGTGCCCGAGTACATCGACACCATCCGCCGTGACAAGCGCATCGTGCTGGCCGGCAAGCATGCCGTCGCCTTCGACGAGAAAGCCGACCTGAAGATGTTCCGCAAGGCGTTGCCGCTGCACGCCAATGGCCTGCGCTTCGCCGCCTTCGATGCCGCCGGCATCCAGTTGCACGAGGCCACCTACTACTCGGTGGGCGGCGGCTTCGTGGTCAGCGAGGCGGTGCTGGCCGATGGCAGCAAACAGAAGATCATCGCCCCGGACGCCACTTCCCTGCCGCTGCCATTTCGCAGTGGCGCCGACCTGCTCAAGCTGACCCGCGAGCACGGTATCGGCATCGCCGAAGTGATGCGTCGCAACGAGCGCCACTGGCGCACGGACGAAGAAACCGATGCCGGCCTGCTGAACATCTGGAAGGTGATGCAGGCCTGCGTGGAGCGTGGCTGCCGCACCGAGGGCATCCTCGCCGGCGGCTTCAAGGTGCGCCGCCGCGCCGCCATCCTGGCGCGCAAGCTGGGTGGCTTCCAGCGCAGCTACATCGAAGACCCGCTGCGCATGCTCGACTGGGTCAACCTCTGGGCCCTGGCGGTGAACGAAGAGAACGCCGCCGGTGGCCGCGTGGTCACTGCACCGACCAACGGCGCCGCCGGTATCGTTCCGGCAGTGCTGCACTACTATGCCAATGCCATCTCCGGCGCCAACGAACGCGGCATCATCGACTTCCTGCTGACTGCTGGCGCCATCGGCATCCTGTACAAGGAAAACGCCTCGATCAGCGGCGCCGAAGTGGGCTGTCAGGGTGAAGTGGGCGTGGCCTGCTCCATGGCCGCCGGCGCGCTGTGCGCGGTACTCGGCGGCACCCCGGAGCAGGTCGAGAACGCTGCCGAGATCGGCATGGAACACCACCTGGGCCTGACCTGCGACCCGGTCGGCGGCCTGGTGCAGATCCCCTGCATCGAGCGCAACGCCATCGCTTCGGTGAAGGCCATCAACGCCGCGCGCATGGCGCTGTACGGCGACGGCGCGCACTACGTGAGCCTGGACAAGGTGATCAAGACCATGCGCGAAACCGGGGCTGACATGCTGACCAAGTACAAGGAAACCGCTCGCGGTGGCCTGGCGGTGAATATCATCGAGTGCTGATGGCCAGCCATGATTGCCGCTGTGTAATGTCTTTCTTGATGGCTTGAGCCCCAGCGGGGATCGTTCTTGAAAACCCGATGCCAGATCTTGGCATCGGGTTTTTGCGTTTTCGTGGAGTCGCGGGGAAATCGGTCTTGATACCGGATTGGCAAGTTTGTGTGTTGGTTTGTGTTGGTATTCTGGACGCCGCTTTGGGTGTTTTCAGAGACTCCGGGGTTCGCCCCCTCGGGCGACTCACTTTTCTTTGAACTCGGATTGCCGCCCAGCGCAAAGAAAAGTAAGCAAAAGAAACGCACCCCCGCCATCCGGAACTAGGCGTCCCCGTCATGCTGCGCTCGACTCCCCTCACTCCGGCATCGCTCCGGGGTCGGCGTACATGGGCCATCCCTGGCCCATTACGCGGGGCCGCCATCGGTATCTCGCGGCATCCATGCCACTCGCCCCCTGCGCAATGCCTGCGTTCGGCCTCCTGAAGGGGGAGTTAGCGCGCCTGAACGTACATCGGTTCCGGGCATGCCCGGCGTGTTCTGGTCGCTTTGGAACCGCGATTTGGCTGTCGAATTAAACCAATAGTTTCATTCGGCTAGTTTCATTCTTGCGGTTGTTGTCTTGGTCAGCCCTAAGGCTGACCTCATGTGCAACCACTCCGTGCTACTTCTGGGTTACCGCAGGTTCAGGCGCGTGCAGAGCCCGCCCAGGAGGGCGAACGCAATCGTCGTGGAAGAGGTTGAGCGACATGGATGTCGCGACGACTGCATGGATGCAGGAGGTAGAGCGACGCAGGATGCCAAAGCCGAGAGCCGCGATGGGCCAGGGATGGCCCACCGCGGCGGGCCTCTGGAACGGTGATGGAGTGAGCGAACCCTCGCGCAGCGAGGGCCGGATGACCGGGCGGAGGGTTTTGGTTACTTTTGCCCTACAAAAGTGACTCGCCCGGGAGGGCGAAACCAGAAACATCAACAAAAACGCGGCAATTCGGAACGGATATCCGAAACATCAACACAAACTTGCCAATCCAGCATCAATCAATATTCCATCCAATCCCACGTCATGCACCAAGTCTCCAGCCTAAAGCAGTGACGCTTATCCATGCTCGGCGCCCATAAACGACAACGCCCCTATCCTGCGATAGAGGCGTTGTATCGAGCCAAGGCCGCCGGGTGGCGGCAAGGCGCTCCGCTTAGCGCGGTTCGCTCATCAGCCCTTTGATGATCGCCACGCACCCCACCAACAGCACGATGGTGAACGGCAAACCAGTGGAAACCGCCATGGCCTGCAGGGCCACCAGGCCACCGCCAAGCAACAGGGCCACGGCCAGCGCGCCTTCGATGACCACCCAGAACACCTTCTGCGAAACCGGCGAGTTGATCTTGCCGCCAGCGGTGATGGTGTCGATCACCAGCGAACCGGAGTCCGACGAGGTGATGAAGAACAACACCACCAGTACGATGGCGGCGAAGGAGCTGATGGCGCTGATCGGCAACTGATCGAGCATGACGAACATCTTCAGCTCCAGCGCAGCCTGGCTCAGCTCGGTCAGGCCACCCAGGGCCTGGTGCAGCGCGGTGCCACCGAAGGTGCTCATCCAGATCACCGATACCAAGGATGGCACCAACAGCACGGCGGTAAGGAATTCACGCACGGTACGGCCACGGCTGACGCGGGCGATGAACATGCCCACGAACGGCGACCAGCTAATCCACCAGGCCCAGTAGAACGCCGTCCAGCCCTGGCTGAAGTTGGCGTCTTCACGGCCCACCGGGTTGGACAGCGCCGGCAGGTACTGCAGGTAGGCGCCCAGATTATCCAGCACACCCGTCAGCAGCAGTGCAGTGGGGCCGGCGAACAGTACGAACGCCAGCAGAGCGAAGGCCAGGCCCATGTTGATTTCGGAGAGGATCTTCACGCCCTTGTCCACACCGGTCAGTACCGAGCACAGCGCGATCAGGGTGATCACGGTGATCAGCAGCACCTTGGTGGTGGTGTCGGCCGGCAGGCCGAACAGCGCATGCAGACCAGCGCTGGCTTGCTCGGCACCCAGCCCCAGAGAGGTCACCAGGCCGAACAGGGTGGCGAATACCGCCAGGATGTCGATGATGTGGCCTGGCCAACCCCACACGCGCTCACCGAGCAGCGGGAAGAAGATCGAGCGGAACGACAGCGGCAGACCCTTGTTGAAGGCGAACAGGCCCAGCGCCAGCGCCACAATGGCGTAGATCGCCCAGGGGTGCAGGCCCCAATGGAAGATGGTGGTGGCCATGCTCAGGCGCGCCGCCTCGGCGGAGTTGCCGGCAGCCCCGCCCAGCGGTGCCCAGTCGGTGCGCACGCCATTGGCATCCACGGCTGTGCCGCCCAAGGCGGTGCCGTAATGCGACATCGGCTCGGCAACACCGTAGAACATCAGGCCGATGCCCATGCCCGCCGCGAACAGCATGGCGAACCAGGAGAAGTAGGAGTAATCGGGGCGGGCCAGGGTGCCGCCAAGGCGCACCTTGCCCAACGGCGAAACGATCAGGCCCAGGCACAGCAGGACGAAGATGTTGGCCGAACCGATGAAGAACCAGGACAGATGCACGGTCAGCCAGTCACGCACGGCCTTGAACAGAGGCTCGATCTGATCGTGCATGGCCAGCGCCAGCGCGACGAAGATGAATGCGGTGATCGCCGATATCAGGAATACCACACCATGGATATCGAGGTTGACCAGATATCGGCCACGGATGTTGTCCTGGCCGACTACATAGTCGGTGTCGATGAGGTTGACTGCCCCACTTGGGGCGGGAATACCGTCTGCGGATGAATCGTTCTTGCGAGATATGGGGCCTTGGCTCAAGGGGCTGCTCCTTCTTTTTCTAATCGCGAGCAATGCGGCGCCCGCCGCTGCTATACGCGGAAGCCGACGCTATCAGAAGGAAAAACTGGCAAGAGCGGTGCAAACGGCGTGGGGCTATCCATTAGCGACCAAGGTGAAGTTTGGCGTTGAAGAACGTGTCGAGAGACCACTAACCACCACCTTGATCCGGCTGAAGCGGTCAGGTGGCACTTCGTTTATCCGTGCAGCCTTGGCCCTTCTCGTTTCGCCCCCAATCATCAGAAGACGGCTAAAGTCCTTCGTCAGGCGGGCCTTGTAGCACCACAATGCCCAGCAGCCATTACCAGGCTGTTACGCTCACCACAGCCTGGTGGAACCCTGAGGAGCTCATATGCAAAGGAAGAACGCCGCGCCCATGACGGTGCTATATGCGAGACAAGAGTTGACCATCCCGCAGGTCGGCATTTACGCAGAACAGTACGGCGCACAAATGATGGAAGAAGTCCGGCAGTACGGGTTACAGGTCGCTGGGCCCTGGGTTTTCATCTCGTACAACCTCCCCGAGAATGGCCAGCAGCGATATACCGCCGAATTCTGTTTGCCGATCAGCAACGCCGAAACCTATGCAGGCGACAGGTTTTCCGTCAGAACGCTGGACAGCTTTCCCTGCGCCTATGCCGAATATAGCGGCAAGCTGGATCAGCTATTCACAGCAGGTTACCAGCCGCTCATCCGTGCAATTGTTGCAGCCAAGTTGCCTGTCACAGGCGAGAGCAGGGAGATCTATCACTGCTGGGCCGGCCCGCAGTCCCCGGATAACCGCATCGAAATCCAGTTTGGTATCGCCTGAAGGCTGACATGGCAGCCGCAGCACGTGGCTCTGGTATCCGGCGCGCAGAAGATGGATGAAAGCGCATCACCCATCTTCAGCGCCTGTCGGCTCAGCCTGTGCTACCCCGCACCAGCCAGCCCCGTGCACGCTGAAACCTCTCCCACAGCGGCTGTACTCGGCACAGAGTGAAACCTCCCTCACGCAAGAGCGCGCCCGCAGGCGCGCTCTTGATCGGTAAGGTGCCAGCGAATGCGTCAGCGCGGCTCGCTCATCAATCCCTTGACGATGGAAATACAGCCCACCAGCAGCACGATGGTGAACGGCAGGCCGGTCGACACGGCCATGGCCTGCAGCGCCACCAACCCGCCGCCCAGCAGCAGGGCAATGGCGATCACGCCTTCGATGCTGGCCCAGAACACGCGCTGCGGTACCGGCGCATTGACCTTGCCACCGGCGGTGATGGTGTCGATCACCAGGGAGCCGGAGTCCGACGAGGTGATGAAGAACACCACCACCAGCACGATACCGATGAACGAGGCGATGGCGGTCAGCGGCATCTCGCCGAGCATGCTGAACAGCTTCAGCTCCAGCGCGGCGTCCTGCGCGCCGGTGAACCCATCGACCAGCAACTGGTTGATGGCGGTGCCGCCGAAGGCCGTCATCCACAGCACCGACACCAGCGACGGCACCAGCAGCACGGCAATGAGGAATTCACGCACGCTGCGGCCGCGGCTGACGCGGGCGATGAACATGCCCACGAACGGCGACCAACTGATCCACCAGGCCCAGTAGAAGGCGGTCCAACCCTGGCTGAAGTTGACGTCTTCGCGCCCCACCGGGTTGGCCAGCGCTGGCAGGTACTGCAGGTAGGCACCGAGGTTCTTGAAGAAGCCGGTGAAGATCGCCAGGGTCGGCCCGGCGATGATGATGAATAGCAACAGGGCCATGGCCAGGCCCATGTTGATTTCCGACAGGCGCTTGACCCCCTTGTCCAGGCCGGCGACCACCGAAGCCAGGGCGATCAGGGTGATGGCGATGATCAGCAGCACCTTGGTCATGTCCGTGGCAGGAATGCCGAACAGATACTCCAGGCCGGCAGCCGCCTGCTCTGCCCCGAGGCCCAGCGAGGTCACCAGGCCGAACAGAGTGGCGAACACCGCGAGAATGTCGACGATGTGCCCCGGCCAGCCCCAGACGCGCTCACCAAGAATCGGGTAGAAGATCGAACGGATCGACAGCGGCAGGCCCTTGTTGAAGGAGAACAGCGCCAACGCCAGGGCGACGATGGCGTAGATCGCCCAGGGGTGCAGCCCCCAGTGAAAGATGGTCGCGGCCATGCCCAGGCGCACGGCTTCCTCGGCGTTGCCTTGTGCGCCATCGAGTGGTGCCCAGTCGGTGCGTACACCGTCCGCGCCGACGGTGATCCCGCCCATCGCCGAGCTGTAGTGCGACATGGGCTCGGAAACGCCATAGAACATCAGGCCGATGCCCATGCCCGCGGCGAACAGCATGGAGAACCAGCCCATGTAGGTGTAATCGGGTGTCGCCTCCTTGCCGCCGAGACGCACCTTGCCCAGCGGCGAGACGATCAGCCCGAGACAGAGCAGAACGAAGATGTTGGCGGCGCCGATGAAGAACCAGGCCATATGATGGGTGAGCCAGTCGCGCACACTGCTGAACAGCGGCTCGATCTGATTCTGCAGAGCCAGGGCCAACACCACGAAGATCACTGCCACCAAGGCAGAAATGGTGAAGACCTTGCCGTGAATGTCCAGGGAGAAGACGAACTGCCCCTGGATGTTGTCCTGACCGATGACATAGTCGGTATCGATCAGATTGGCTTCACCGGTCGGCGCCGGGATGCCCTCTTGAATTTCCGCTGCGGGTGGCGGGGTCGTGTCATGCGAAGGGACGTTTCCCATGGTTGGCGTGCTCCTTGATGCGTTGACTCGCTAGACGAGCGTGAACAGGACGGATGCCCTCCTCTAAGTTGTGACGCCCCACCCAGGCACCTCAAAAACCCTAACCTTTTGAGACCTCCCAAGCGAGCCGTACCGGAAAGGTAACATATGAATTCCGTTCACTCAGACCCACAGACACATGAAAACCCTGAATAATTCCCCGACGGATGGCAATTTGCCCCTGACTGCCACGTCGTGAAACACCGTGGCAGGATGAGCAGCGAACGCGCCACGAGCGCCGTAGTCTGTTATCCATGACCCGTGCAAAGGAAGAGCCTGCATGCCTGCGGATTTCGGCATTCCCCATCTGTTCGCCTACCTGATCGCCGTCATTCACACCCTGGGCGTGCTCGCGGCCATCCATGCCGTGCTGACCGTGCGCACCGCCCAGGGTGCATTGGCCTGGGGGCTGTCGCTGTTCTTCATGCCCTACCTGACGCTGCTGCCTTACCTGGTGTTCGGCCGCAGCCGTTTCGACGCCTACGTCAAGGCACGGCGCCAGGCCGACCAGGAAATGCATCTGGCCATGGCCAAGCAGGACTGGCGCCCCTGGGTCGAGGAAGCCAAGGCCGCGCACCAGTCCCCAGTCTACGAGCGCCTGCGCGCCCTGCCCCGCCTGTCGCATCTGCCCGGCCTGACCGGCAACCGCGTGCAGTTGCTGATCGACGGCGAGGCCACCTTCGAGGCCTTGTTCAACGCCCTGGCCAGCGCGCAGCAAGTGATCCTGCTGCAGTTCTTCATCATCCGCGATGACGCCCTCGGTCTGCGTCTGCGCGACGTGCTGCTGGAGCGCGCCGCCGCCAGCGTGCAGGTATTCGTGCTGTACGACGGCGTCGGCAGCCACTCGCTGCCGCGTGCCTATATCGACCATCTGCGCCGGGGCGGTGTCGAGGTGCATGCCTTCCCTACCCGTGCCGGGCTGTTCAACCGCTTCCAGCTAAATTTTCGCAATCACCGCAAGATCGTCGTGGTCGACGGTGAGATCGGCTTTCTCGGCGGGCTCAACGTCGGTATCGAATACCTCGGGCAGAAACCGCCTTTGGCACCCTGGCGCGATACCCATGTGGAAGTGCGCGGGCCCGTGGTGGCAAGCCTGCAGGAAGCCTTCGCCGAAGACTGGTACTGGGCCTGCCAGAAGCTGCCGCCGCTGCTGATGCCGAGCAAGCAGGACGAACCCGGCCTGCTCTGCCAGGTGATCGCCAGCGGCCCGGCGGACCCGCAGGAAACCTGCTCGCTGCTGTTCGTCGAGGCGATTCACGCGGCGCGCGAGCGGGTCTGGCTGAGCAGCCCCTATTTCGTCCCCGACGAGGCGCTGTTCGCCGCCCTGCGCCTGGCGGTGATGCGTGGCGTGGACGTGCGCCTGCTGCTGCCATCGCGCCCCGACCACCGTATCGTCTATGCCGCCTCCAGCCTGTACGCCTTCGAGGCGCTAAGAGCCGGGGTGAGGATCTTCCGCTACCAACCAGGCTTTCTGCACCAGAAGGCCCTGCTGATCGACCACGATGCCTGCCTGCTGGGCAGCGCCAACCTGGACAACCGCTCCTTCCGCCTCAACTTCGAGGCCAACCTGCTGACCTTCAGCACAGACTTCAACGCCCAGGTCGCCGCCATGCTGGAAGAGGATTTCAGCCGCTCGCGGGAACTGGTCAATGCCGATCGGCGCAATCTGCACCGCCTGCAGCAATTGGGCATGCGCGTGGCCCGGCTGATCTCGCCGATTCTCTGACGATCAGCCGATGACCTGGGCCGGCACTCGGCTACGCCGCTCGGCCAGCACGCGCGAGCGGCGTTTCTTCGCCCAGATCACCAGCCCGGTCAGTGACAGGCCGGCCACCGCCAGGCCCAGCAGCGACACCAGGATGCGCCCCGGCAGGCCGATGATGCGCCCCGAGTGCAGCGGGAATTGCGCCTGCAGGAAGATATCCCCGGCGCTGCCGGTGCCCGGCACATGGGCGCCGGCCAGCTCACCGCTGCGGCTGTCGACGTAGATCCACGGATTGCCCAGGCCAGCATCGCCATGATCCTCGCCCGGCGCATAGAAACCGACGCCATAGACGCCGAACTCGGCCGAATGGAACAGGCCACCGGGCGGCACCTGCCAGCCCAGGCGTTTGGCCTCGGCAGCCGCGATGGCGATGGCCTCGCGGCGGTCGATCTGCGGCACGATCTGCTCATCCAGCGTCACCGGCGTGCGGCTGGCGAAGGGGCTCGGCGTCAGTGGCGAGACCAGCTCCACCAGGGGGCGCACCACCTGGCGTTCGAGGTTCATCGACACCGAGGTCACCGCCAGGATCAGCAGTAACAGCCAGATCCACACACCGCCGGAACGGTGCAGGTCGAAGTTCAGCTTGTAGCCACCCTGGCGCCAGCGAAAGGCGAAGGACTTGCGCCAACTGCGCAGGTTGGGAAACGACAGCCACAGCGCCACGAAACAGTCCAGGCACCAGACGATGGCGACGATGCCAAAGACCAGCATGCCCAGCTCGATACCGAAACCGTCCGGGATATGCAGGCTGTAGTGCAGCTTGTAGAGGAACGGCAGCAGGTTCTCCCGGCTCAGGGAGATCGCCCCCCACTCGCGCTGCCCCTGGACAGCGCCACTCACCGGGTCGATGCCGAGCTGGTTGAAGCCCAGCGCGTAGGCCTTGCCGGTGGCCGGGTCGATACGCGGATCGACGAAGATATTCAGCGCATGGCCCGGCTCCAGCGCCAGAGGCATGAAGCTCACCTGCAGGCGAGGATCGCGCGCCTCCAAGGCATCGGTCAGTTGCAGCGGATCCTGCGCCGGCCCTGCGCTCTGCGCGTCGAACAGGTGCGGGTTGAGCCATTCGTCCAGTTCATGATCCCAGGAGATGACGGCGCCGGTCAGGCCGGCGGTGAACAGGAACAGGGCGATGAACAGGCCGCACCAGCGGTGCAGCAGAACCAGAATCGGGCGCATGACAGTCTCTCGTCGAACGAGCGGGCCGCTGCACCAGCGGCCCGTTCGCTCAGTACTTCCAGGTCAGGGTGGCGCTGACGTTACGTGGCGCGCCGTAATAGGCCTGAGTCCAGTACAGGCTGGTCAGGTACTTCTCGTTGGTGAGGTTGTTGAGGTTGGCCGACAGGCTCCAGTTGCGGTCGATGTCGTAGCTGGCCATCAGGTCGACCACGCCATATGCATCCTGCTCGGCGATACCGTTGCGGATATCGCTCTGCCAACGCATGGCGCCACCCACCTTGAGCTTTTCCAGCCCCGGCACACGGTAGGTAGCCGCTGCCTTGACCATATGTTTGGGCGAATAGGTCACAGCATGTGAGCCGTCGGCATTGGTGATGTCGACGAAGGTGTAACCGGCGCTGAGCTGCAGGCCATCCACCGGCTCGCCGGAGAACTCCAGTTCATAACCTTCACTGGTCAGCCCTTCGACTGCGTTGTAGTAGGCGCGACCGCCGATGGTTCCTGCCTGATTGGCAAAGTTGTCCTGTTCGGTACGAAACACCGCCAAGGCCACGTTGACCTGGTCGTCGAACAATTCGCCCTTGATGCCCACCTCGTAGTTCACCCCTTCCAGCGGCGCCAGGCGAGAGCCGCTGATATCGGTCTTGGTCTGCGGGCTGAAGATCTCGGTGTAGCTGGCGTAGAGCGAATACTGCTCGTTGAGGTCGTAGACGACGCCGGCATAGGGCACCACCTTGCCGCTGTTCTTCAAGGATTTGGCCGCACCGTAGCTTTCGCCGCTGCTGCTGACGTCGACCACGCGGGTGCCGGTGATCAGGCTCAGGTCATCGGTCAGGCTCCAGCGAGCGGCGCCATAGACGCTCTTCATGCGGTCGGTGAAATCACTGCCCCGCGTTGGGCGATCGTTCAAGGGCCTGTCGATGTGTCCATTCCAGTCATCCAAGGGCGGCAGCGCGCTGCCGGTGGTGGAGTCGTAGTAGGAGATGTCGTTCAGCTCCGAGCGCGACCAACTGGCGCCCAGGCTGGCTTGATGCTCACGACCGGCGAGGCTGAACGGCCCGCTGGCCTGCAGATCGACGATCAGTTGCTTGTTCTCGTCCTTGTACTCGGACGGGTAGCTGGTCAACCCCAGACCGGTCTCCCTGTTCGGAGTGCCCGCCATGTAGAACAGCGAGCCATCGCCCTTCTTCTCCACACGTGTCAGCACTGCCTTGGCCTGCCAGTCGTTGGCGAAGCTGTGGGCCAGCTCGGCGAAGCTGCGGTTTTCCTTGACGTCCCAGTAGGCCCAATCGGCAGAGGTACTGGTGGAGCGCGAGTAGTGGGTCTTGGAGCCGTCGCTGTAATTCAGCGGCAGCGCCCCCCACATCGGCGAGTTGGCGTCACTGGTCTGCAAGGTATGGCCGAGGGTGAAGACGGTGTCGGCGTCCAGATCGAAGTCCAGCACGCCATGGAAGACGTTCTTCTCGCGCGAGTAGCGGTCGAGGTAGGAGTGCTTGTTTTCGTTGGCGTAGACCAGGCGCCCACGCACCGTGCCGGCGTCGTTGAGCGCGCCGGCCACATCGGTGTCGATGCGCCGTTTGTCCCAGGAGCCTGCGGTGAGATCGACGCGCGCCTGAGGGATTGCCGTGGGCCGCTTGCGCACGAAGTTGACCGTCGCCGAAGGGTTGCCGGTGCCGGAAATCAAGCCGTTGGCACCGCGAACCACCTCGACCCGCTCGTACATGGCGGTGTCCAGATCCCCCTCGACGTTGCCGTAGACGAAGGGCACGGAGATGCCGTCGTACTGGAAGTTGGTGATGTCGAAGCCGCGCGCGGTGTAGTAGGTGCGGTCGGTCTCGACTTCCTGCACCTGCACGCCGGGCACGGCCTTGAGTGCCTCGTTGACGCTGGTGAGCTGGAAGTCGCGCAACTGCGCCTCGGTAAGGGTGGAAACCGCCTGCGGCGTCTGCCGTGGGGTCAGATCGAGCTTGGTCGCCGCGCTGCTGGACTTGCTTCTGTAACTCTCCGAAGTGCTCGCCCCAGCGCTACCGATGACGCTCTGCGCGTCCAACTCCAGAGGCGCCTGATCGTCAGCCAGAACGAGGGGAAAATGGCAGGCAGCCGTGATCGCCACGGCCAGTTGGGTCTTGGTGCTGAACAAGGGGACTTCTCCTGATGCGCTGTCGATAGCCGCTGGCAGTCCCTTGTGCAGCAAGTGCCTCACTGGCAGGCATTGGCCTTATCGCGAATGCTAATATTTATCGACAAAAATTCTTACAGCAGACCCTTCGCCAGTCAATAAGAATTATTCACATATTGGAGCCATTATCAGATATCACCGTCCACACTCACTGCCTCAGACGAACAAAACCCCCATAGGCTCGCGCCACATGGGGGTTCTCTTCTTTCTCCGACGCTTGTGGCGCCGGGAGCCTGGTTCGCCTTGGCGAACCTAGCCCGCATCAGGCGCGGAGGAGCCCAGCTCACAGCTCCACAATTCCAACGCCGGCTGGCTCGCTTTTGGCGGGCCGAGCCAGTCGCTCATCGGGCGACAACGCTGGTCGAAACACAGTTGGTAATCCCCGGCTTCAGGCGTACGCCCGACTCGCAGGGGTTGCAAGGGCGGTAGCTGACGCTGGTAATGCCAGCTGCCATTGCGCAGTTCGGCGCCGTCGGGAATCTCCATTCCGGCGCCCGAGCCTTTGACCCGCGCCTCACCGAGGATCAGGCCCTCGGTGGTGACGCGATAATCCTCTTCCCAGCGAATCTTCTCGATGCTGTGGTTCCAGGCCAGGGTGAACGCGGGCGTGGGCAGCGACGCCCACACCACGCCGGCCATCCCCAGGCACAGGCCGATCACGCCGTCGCGACCTCGGCACGACGGGCACGCCAGAAGTGTTGGGCAATGAAGATGGCGCTGAGAGCGAAGCCGATCTCGTCACTGGCCGGCGTGGCCAGGATCAGGCTGGCTCCGGCAGCAAAACCCAGCACGCGCTCCCACCAGCTCAGCCTGGCCTGCAGGTAGCCGGTGAATATCGCGCCCAGAAGGCCGATGGCCAGCACCGCCTTGCAGATGACGTAGAGCGTTGCCAGCAGGCTGTCGCCCTGCAGCATCAGAGCCGGCGAATAGACCGCCATGAAGGGCACGACGAAACCGGCCACGGCGATGCGCACCGCCCACAGGCTGATCTTCAGCCCACGCTCCTTAGCGATCGGCGCAGCGGCGAAGCAGGCCAGCGCCACCGGCGGGGTGAGGTCGGCCATGATGCCGAAGTAGAAGACGAACATGTGCGAGACGATCAGCGGCACGCCCAGATCCAGCAGCGCCGGCGCGGCGATGGAGCTGGTGATGATGTAGTTGGGGATGGTCGGAATGCCCATGCCCAGCACCAGGCAGGTGAGCATGGTCAGCACCAGCGAGAGGAACAGGTTGTCCTGGCCGATGGCGAGGATGTAGCCGGCGAAGGTGGAGGCCACCCCGGTCAGCGACACCACGCCGATGATCACCCCGACCAGGGCGCAGGCGATACCCACCGGCACTGCATGGCGCGCGCCTTCGACCAGCGCGTGCAGGCACAGCACCAGAGTTTCACGGCCGCCCTTGACGAACCAGCACCCCGCCACCAGCGCCGCGATGACGCCGAACACCACGCCGATACCGAGCTGGAAGAAGCCGGCGCAGAGCACGCCCAGGGCGATCCAGAAGGCGAAGCGCATGGCCTTGGACGACACCTGCAGGATGATCGCCGAGCCGAGGATGACCATGGCCGTCAGGGCCAGGCCAACCGTGCCGGAGAACAGTGGCGTGCGCCCGGAGAACAGCAGGTAGATCAGGATGCCCAGCGGGATCAGCAGGAACCAGCGCTCGCGCACGGCCTTCCATGGGTTCGGGCATTCATCCTTGGGCAGGCCGCGCAGGTTGGCACGCTTGGCCTCCAGGTGCACCATCCAGAACACCGAGCCGAAGTACAGCAACGCCGGGATCAGCGCGGCCTTGGCCACCTCGAAGAACGGCACGTTGATGGTCTCGGCCATGATGAAAGCCACGGCGCCCATGATCGGCGGCATGATCTGGCTGCCCATCGACGAGGTGGCCTCGACACCACCGGCGAAGGCCGGCTTGTAGCCGAAGCGCTTCATCAGCGGGATGGTGAACTGGCCGGTGGTGACCACGTTAGCCACGCCAGAGCCGGTGATGGTGCCCATCAGCGCCGAGGACACCACCGACACCTTGGCCGGGCCGCCCAGCTTGTGGCCGAACAGGCCCATGGCGAAATCGGTGAACAGCTTGATCATCCCGGCCTGCTCGAGGAAGGCGCCAAACAGGATGAACAGGAAGATGTAGGTGGCCGACACGTAGGTCGGTGTGCCGTACAGGCCTTCAGTGCCGAACGATAGCTGGTTGACGATCTGGTCGAGGCCATAACCACGGTGCATCAGGTCGCCCGGCAGGTATTGGCCAAGCAAGCCATAGGCGAGAAACAGCGCGCAGATGATCGGCAGGGCGATGCCCATGACCCGGCGCGCCGCCTCGAATACCAGCACGATCAGGGTCAGGCCAACGATCATGTCGGTGCTGGTCATGTCACCGGAACGCTGGATCAGATCCGCCTCGAAGTACCACTGGTAGAGGGCCGTGGCCATGCCCGCCAGGCCCAGCAGCCAGGCCAGCGGCTGCCACGGCCGGCCCTTGCCGAGCGCGGGGAAACTGATGAACACCAACAGCAGCAAGAAACCAACGTGCACGGCGCGCAACACCTGAGTCGACACCGGGTGAAAGGCGGCGGTGACGATCTGGAAGATGGAAAACAGCAACGCGACTGCAAAGAGTGCCTTGGGCCAGTGAGAAGGGCTGGCGGCCAATTCGTTGTTCTGATCACTCATGGAATGCGAACCTCATGACTACATCGATGCGAGGCAGAGTCGCCAACAAAACCCACCGTCTGTGAGCGACGGTTTTATTCGCGATTCTGCACCGAGCTGAAGAGCCGGCAGGCACAGAGCTTTTACTCCCCTCTCCCATTCATGGGAGAGGGACGGGGGGTGAGGGCAAGCGGCAAAGCACCATCCCCCTCTCCCTAACCCCCTCCCCCAGAGAGGAGAGGGAACAGCTCGTCGTTCTACCGGCAAGCAAGCATTACAGCGCGCCGACTTCCTTGTAGTAACGCTCGGCACCCGGGTGCAGCGGGATCGGCAGGTTCTTGGCGGCGTTTTCCAGCTTGATGTCCTTGGCTGCGGAGTGGGCGTTGCCCAGGCGGTCGAGGTTGTCGAACATCAGCTTGGTCATCTGGTAGGCCACCTCGTCGGACACGCCTTCATGGCTCACCAGGATGTTGGTGATGGCCACGGTGGGCACGTCGGCGTCCTGGCCGTCATAGGTGCCGGCCGGAATGGTGGCAGCCTGGTAGGCGGCGTTGCCGATCTTGGCGGTGACGTCAGCCGGAATCGAAACGAAGTTGATCTTCATGGTCGAGGCCAGATCACGAATGGCCGCCATGCCCAGGCCGGAAGACTGCAGGGTGGCGTCTAGCTGGCGGTTCTTGATCAGCTCCACCGACTCGGCGTAGGGCAGGAACTCGACGGTGCCCATGTCCTTGTAGGTCAGGCCGGCGGCGGCGAAGATGGCGCGGGCGTTGAGTTCGGTACCGGACTTCGGCGCGCCCACGGAGATGCGCTTGCCTTTGAGATCAGCCAGGGTCTTGATGCCGGAATCGGCGCTGGCGACGATCTGGATGTAGTTCGGGTAGGTACCGGCGATGGCGCGGATCTTCTTCAGCGGGGTCTTGAAGCCGGCGTCTTCCACGCCGTTCCAGGCGTCAGCGACCGAATCACCGAGGGCGAAGGCCAGTTCACCACGGCCAGCCTGCAGCAGGTTGAGGTTTTCCACCGAGGCCTTGGTGGCCTGCACCGAGGTCTTGGCGCCGTCGATGCCGGTGCTGTAGAGCTGCGACAGGGCAACGCCGATCGGGTAGTACACGCCGCTGGTACCGCCAGTGAGCACGTTGATGAAGGTGGGCGCGGCGAGCACGGCAGTGCTGGCAGTCAGCGCCGCAGCGGCGGCGAAAAGGCCGAGTTTCTTGGTCAGTCGCATGGAAGTATCTCCGTCGTTGTTATGGCTTTATGCAGAGGTTGACTCTAGACGATGCCCACTGCGGCCTGCGGCAGGCACCATCACACCGCGCAATCAGCGGCGCAGGGTGCAGCGTCGGACAATGGCGGTCGGATGGCAGCCCATGCACGGCAATACGGGCATGGTGCGAGGGGCATGGCAGTTCATGGGCTGACCTCTTGTCGTTCTTATGGTCGCCACGTCGGCATGATGCAGCGCGGCTGACCTGGCTATAGCAGTTGCCGTGCCAGGGCCTGAAATGCCCGAGATAGAGGGGTTTTATCGAAAAACCAAGGGGTCGCTGAGCGGGAAACCGCTTACATTCGTGACAGAGTCGGCAAAAATCCGCTTATCGAGTAACCCGGATGCAATCCGGGAAATCGGTGCGAAACCAGCCCCGGATTGCATCCGGGCTACGACGGGTCGCCAGCCCCTGGGGTGCGCCCGCTACTCCTCGCCGGCGGGCAGATAGTCGCTGCGTGACAGGCCATGGCGCTGCATCTTCTCGTTGAGGGTGCGGCGCGGCAGTTGCAGCATCTCCATCACGGCGGCAATGTTGCCCTGGCACTGCAACAGGGCGTTGTGCAGGCAACGCGCCTCGAAGGCTTCCATCTGCTCGGCCAGCGCCTGAGCGGCGAAACGCTCGTCCGGCGAAGGGCTGGACAGGCCCAGGGCATGACGCTCGGCGGCGTTGATCAGCTCACGCACGTTACCCGGCCAGTCGTGGCCGAGCAGATGGGCCAGCTCGCTGGGCGCCAGCGGCGGCGCCTCGCGGCCATGACGATGCGCCGCTTCCTGGGCAAAGTGCTCGAACAGCAGCGGGATGTCCTCACGGCGTTCGCGCAGCGGCGGAATGTGCAGGGTGGCGACGTTGAGGCGATACACCAGGTCTTCGCGGAAACGCCCGGCCTTGACCTCGTCGAGCAGATCCGGCTTGGCCGCGCTGATCACGCGCAGATCCACCTTGATGCTCTTGTTCGAGCCCAGACGCTCCAGGGTCTTCTCCTGCAGCACGCGCAGCAGCTTGACCTGCTGCGCCAACGGCATGCTCTCCACCTCGTCGAGGAACAGGGTACCGCCGTCGGCATGTTCGATACGGCCGATGCGTCGCGCCTGGGCGCCGGTGAAGGCGCCGCTCTCGTGGCCGAACAGCTCGCTCTCGAAGATGGTCTCGGGAATCGCCGCGCAGTTGAGCGCGGCGAAGGCCTTGCTGGCCCGCGGGCTGAAGTCGTGCAGGCAGCGCGCCACGCGCTCCTTGCCACTGCCGGTTTCCCCCCGGATCAGCACATTGACCGAGGTGCCGGCCAGTTCGAGGATCTGCCGGCGCAGGTTCTCCATCGGGCGCGAGATGCCGATCAACTGGCTCTCGATGCGCCCCTTGTCCGCCACCTGACGACGCAGCTCGCGGTTCTCGCAGACCAGGCGGCGCTTGTCCAACGCCCGGCGCACGCTGTCGAGCAGGCGCTCGGGGGCGAAAGGCTTCTCGATGAAGTCATAGGCGCCATTGCGCAGCGCCTGCACGGCCATGGGCACGTCGCCATGGCCGGTAATGAGGATCACCGGCAGGTCGTGGTCGAGCTGCAGCAGCTTGTCGAGCAGTTGCAGGCCATCGCTGCCGGGCATGCGCACATCGCTGACGACGATACCGGGATAATCCCGATCCACTGCCGCCAGGGCCTCGGCAGCGCTGGCGCAGGTGCGCACGGTGAAGCCGGACAGTTCCAGCCATTGCTGCACCGCCTCGCGAATCGCCACTTCGTCGTCGACCACTATGACCTGATCGCTCATGCCAACTCCTTTTCGAGAATGGCGGGCAGTGTAGCCCGGATGAAATCCACGGGAACAACCGTCGATGCACGCCATATCGTAGGGTGCGCTGCGCGCACCAGTCGCATCGATGGCTGTGGTGCGCACGGTGCACCCTACGGCGCGGCCGGCAGGCGCAGGGTGAAGACCGCGCCCAACTCGCCATTGTGTGCCTCCAGGCTGCCACCCAGATCACGGACGATGCCATAGGACACCGCCAGGCCAAGCCCCAGGCCCTGGCCAACCGGCTTGGTGGTGAAGAAGGGCTCGAAGACGCGGGCCAGTGCCTCTTCAGCAATGCCTCCACCACTGTCCTCGACGCTCAGCATGCAGTCGTCGCCGTCGCGGGCGATGCGTACCAGCAGGATGCGCGGCTCGCATCCGGCCATGGCATCAAGGGCGTTGTGCAACAGGTTGAGGATCACCTGTTCGAGGCGGATGGCATCGCCTAGCACCTGCGCCTCGGCATCGATCCGGCTGCGCAGTTCTACTTGCTCGCTGCGCATGCGCGGCGCCAGCAGTTGCAGGGCCTGCTCCAGCACCTCGGCCAGGCTCAGGCGTTCGCTCAAGCCCGCCGGGCTCTTGCGGGCGAAGGTCTTGAGATGGCTGGTAAGCGCGGCCATGCGTTGCAGCAGGCTGTCGACGCGTTGCAGGCCCTCGCGAACCGCGTCCGCCTTACCGCTGTCGAGCAGCAGGCGCAGGCTGCCGAGCTGCATTTGCAGAGCGGTCAGCGGCTGGTTGATCTCGTGCGCCAGGGCCGCCGACATCTGCCCCAGTGCGGCCATCCTGGCGGCATGCACCAGACCTTCCTGGGCTTCGCGCAGCTCAGAGGTGCGCAGCTCCACCTCGCGCTCCAGGCGCTCGCGGATATCGGCCTGCAAGCGCAGGTTCTTGCGCCGCTGGGCCAGGAACAACAGGAGGAAGGCCAGGGTCGTCCACACCCCGGCAGCAGCCAGACGATAGCTACGCACGCTGTCGGCCAGGCCGGACGGCTCGCTGAGCAGGTGCAGGGTCCAGCCTTCCTCGGGCATCACCAGGCGCTGCCAGAGGTAGTCGTTGTTGCCGTCCGGGCCATTGACCCGCGCCCACTCGGCATCCTCGTCGATGCGCCGATGCAACTGACGGGTCAGCGGTTGCAGCGACTGTTCGGCGTACTTGCGCACCTCCACCAGCTCGGCGCGCGCGGCCTCGTTCAGCGGCTGCAGGGCGCGGAAGCGCCAGGCCGGGCGATTGCTCAGGATCACCACCTGGTAGCTGTCGGCGACCAGCAGCACGCCAGGCTGAGCGACCCATTCACGCTGCAGCTCCTCCAGCTCCAGCTTGACCACCAGCACACCGAGCAGGCGGCCATCGTCGTCACGCACCACATGGGAGAGGAAATAGCCGGGGATGCCGGTGGTCACCCCCACCGCGAAGTAGCGCGCCCCTTCGTTGCGCAGGGCATCCTGGAAATAGGGGCGGAATGCATAGTTGTTGCCGACGAAGCTGCTCCAGTCGCGCCAGTTGCTCGCCACCAGGGTGTCGCCGTGCCGGTCGAGCAGGTACAGCACGGTGGAGCCGGCCGCCGCATTGAGTTGCTCCAGGCGCAGGTTCAGGGCCTGGCGCAACTGCCGGTCATGCGGCGTGCGCAGCAGCGCCCTGATGTCACTGTCCAGCGCCAGCACCTCGGGCACCGAACTGAAGCGCTCGACCAGGGTGCGTATCGACTGCGCATAGAGCTGCAACTGCCCGCGCGCCTCGTCGCTGCGCTCGGCCCAGGTGTGCCGCTCGGCATAGCGCCCGCCCAGCCAGACACTCAGCAGCAAGCCGACGAGGATCGCCAGAACGATGAACGGGACGCGGTAACGTTGGCGTTGCGGGAGGAGCATTGAGCGGCTCGCGGAGTGGGCACGAGCCGCATGTTACTGCATCAGGCGTAAAGGTCGGCGCGCGTCCAGGGCAGATCATGGCTGCCATCCTCGTGTGGCTTCACCGCGAGGATCTGGTGCAGGTTCATCCAGCCATGCTGAAAGCCGTAGGCGCAGCCGGCCAGGTACAGGCGCCAGATGCGCAGGGCTTTTGCCGGCACCCATTGCGTGGCCTTGTCCAGTTGCTGCTCCAGGCCCTGGCTCCAGAGCTGCAAGGTGCGTGCGTAGTGCATGCGCAGGCTCTCGACGTCGACCACCTCCAGCCCGGCCTCGCTGATCGCCTGGGCGATGGTCACCAGATGCGGCAGTTCGCCCTGTGGGAACACGTAGCGGTCGATGAACTCACCGGCGCCACGGCCGACCGGGCGACCATCGGTGAAGCGCGCGGTGATGCCGTGGTTCATCACCAGGCCGCCGGCCTTGACCGCGCCGAACAGGCGCTGGCAATACAGCGCCAGGTTGGCGTGGCCGACATGCTCGAACATGCCGACGCTGACCACCTTGTCGAAGCGGCCATCCTGCGGCAGATCGCGGTAATCCAGCAGCTCCAGGGTCACCCGTTCGCTCAGGCCCTCCTCGGCTACACGCTGCAGGCCCAGCTCCAGTTGCGCCTTGCTCAGGGTGATGCCGTAGACCTCGGCCTCGAACTCGCGCGCGGCGAAACGCGCCAGGCCGCCCCAGCCACAACCGACGTCGAGCAGCTTGTCGCCCGGCTGCAGCCGCAGCTTGCGGCACAGGTGGCGCATCTTCGCCTGCTGAGCCTGGTCGAGGCTTTCCTCACCGGTCTCGAAATAGGCACAGGAGTAAACCATGTCGCGATCCAGCCACAGCCGGTAGAACTCGTTGGACAGGTCATAGTGGTAGCGGATGGCCTCAGCGTCGCTGTGCTTGTCGTGGGCCGTGTGCAGCTCCACCGGCGCGCTTTCGTCACCCAACAGCGCGGTGCTCAGCGCATCGCCCAGCTCAATGGCCGCATCGATGGGGCCTTCCAGCTCCACCCGGCCTTCGACATAGGCCGCGCCCAGGGCATCCAGGCTGGGGTGAGCCAGTTGGCTGACCAGGCTGGGATCCTTGACCACCAGCGTCACCCGAGGTTTCGGCCCCAGATCCACCTGCTTGCCGTCCCACAGTTTCAGACGCAGCGGCAGTCGCAGATCACGAAGTGCGGTAGGCAGTTGCGCGAGCATGGTCATCCCTCCTCCTGGCCAGTGTCATGGAACCTGAAGCAGATGACCGGGCCTGCCTGGCCAGGTTCGATCCCGGCGACTAGCGGCGGCGCAGCAGAGCCACGAAAAACACCCCGCCGATGGCCGCGGTGACGATGCCGATGGGCAGATCTTGCGGCGCCTGCCAGGTGCGCGCCGCCACATCGACCCAGATCAGGAACAACGCCCCCAGCAGCGCCGCCACCGGCAGTACGCGGCGGTGCTCGGCGCCGACCAGGAAACGCGCTACGTGCGGCAGCATCAGGCCGACGAAGCCGATGGCGCCGGACAGCGAGACCAGCACGCCGGTGAGCAACGAAGCCACCACGAACACCAGCAGGCGCACGCGGCGCGGCTCCAGGCCCAGGCTCACCGCGCTCTGCTCGCCGGCCATCAGCGCGTTCAGTGCGCGGCCCAGGCCGAGCAGCACGACCAGTGCCAGCGCCAGGCACAGCGCCGGCAGCCAGAGCAGCTCCCAGCGCGCCAGGCCCAGGCCACCGAGCATCCAGAACAGCACCGAACTGGCCGCATGCGGATTGCCCAGATACAGCAGCAGGTTGCTCGCCGCCATCATCACGAAGGACACCGCCACCCCGGCCAGCAACAGGCGGTCGCTCTCCAGGCGCCCGCCCCGGCTGGCAATGGCCAGCACCAGCAGCATGCTCGTCAACGCGCCGACGAAGGCCGCCAGCGGCAGGCTGAGCAACCCGGCGAACTCGCCCAGGTAGAGCACCACGATCACCGCGCCGAAGGCCGCGCCGGAGCTGACCCCGAGCAGGTGCGGATCGGCCAGCGGGTTACGCGTCACCGCCTGCAACACCGTACCCACCAGCGCCAGCCCGGCGCCCACCAGCGCGCCGAGCAGCACCCGTGGCGCGCGCAGTTGCCAGACGATGCTGTCCTGGCCGCTGTTGATGGGCACCTCGGGCACGATGCCGAACAGGTGCTGGCCAAGGATCGCCCACACCCGCTCGAGCGGCACCTGCGCCGCGCCAAAGGCCAGCGACCAGGCGCAGGACAGCGCCAGCAGCACGGCCAGCCCGAGCAACAACAGGCGATAACGACTCACCGGGCGAAGGCCTCCGGGTGCAGCGCCGCGGCCAGGGTCTCGATGGCGGCGGCGTTATCCAGGCTTGGTGTGACCGCCAGGTAGGGCAGCACCACGAAGCGTTTTTCACGGATCGCGGTGACGCCCTGCAGCGCCGGGTGCTGCAGGAGGAAGTCGCGCTTCTGCGCCGCCGTGCGCTCGCCGTAGTCGACGATCAGGATCACTTCGGGGTCTTCCTCGACCACCGCCTCCCAGCCCACCTTGATCCAACTGCCGGCCACGCCATCCATCACGTTGCGCCCGCCGGACGCCTCGATCAGCGGCTGCGGCATGCCCTGGCGCCCGGCGCTGAAAGGCAGGTCTTCACCGCTGTCGTAGACGAACACCCGCGGGCGCGTCGGCTGCTCGCCCAGGCGTGCCTGCACCGCCGCCACCCGCGCCTGCATGCCCTGCACCAGCGCGTCGGCACGATCCTCGACGGCGAAGATGCGGCCCAGGTTGCGCAAGTCGGTGTAGACATCGTCGAGGCTGGCGACGCGGCCCGGCATGACGTGGGCGCAGGACTCGCTCAGTTCGTACACCGGGATACCGAAGCGCGCCAGGCTGGCCGGCGTGACCTCGCCGCCGATGCGCATGCCGTAGTTCCAGCCGGCAAAGACGAAATCGGTGCCGGCACCCAGCAGGTTTTCCAACGAGGGGTAGCGCGCGGCCAGCTCGGGCAGGCCTTCGAGCTGCGCGCGCATGCTCGCATCGAGGGTCTTCCAGCCGCTGATGCCGGTATAGCCGGCCATGCGCTCCTTCAGGCCAAGGGCCAGGAGCATGGCGGTCATATTGACGTCATGGCTGACCGCGCGTTGCGGCGGCTGGTCGATGCTCACCTGACGGTCGCAGCTAGTGACGGTGACGGCCCAGGCGGGGCTGGCCAGCAGCAGCGACGAGAGCACAAGCGTAGGTAGGAGCGGCTTCAGCCGCGAATGGCACAGACTCATCAGACTATCCAGGTAATACGCGGATAACCCGCCAGTGGATGGGTGTCGACCAGCGCCTGCACACCGAACACCTGCTGCAGCAGCTCGGCGCTGAGCACCTCGGCGGGCGTGCCAACGGCCACCAGGCGGCCCTGATCGATCACACACAGGCGGTCGCAGAAGGCCGCCGCCAGGTTGAGATCGTGAAAGCTGGCCAAGGTCGCCAGCCCCAGCGATTTGATCTGCCGTAGCAGCTCGATCTGGTAGCGCGGGTCGAGGTGATTGGTCGGCTCGTCGAGGATCAGCAGTTGCGGCTGCTGCACCAGGGCGCGGGCGAGCAAGGCGCGCTGCTTCTCGCCGCCGGACAGGCGGGCGAAATCCTGCTGCGCGTGCTCACTCAGGCCCACGCGTGCCAGCGCTTCATCAACCAGGCGTCGATCCTCGCCATCGTCGCCGTCAAACAGCCCCTTGTGTGGCGTGCGGCCCATGGCCGTCACCTCATGTACGCGCAGACCGAAGTCCTGGGGGAATTCCTGCAGCACCACCGCCACGCGCTGCGCGCTCCAGCGCGGCGGACGTTGCCACAGCGCTTCCCCGCCCAGCTCGACGCTGCCGCTGCACGGTCGCTGGAAGCGATAGGCGCAGCGCAGCAGGCTGGTCTTGCCGCTGCCGTTGGGGCCGATCAGGCCGAGCAGTTCACCGTCGCCGATCTCCAGGTCGATGGCCTCGAGCAAGGCGCGCTGGCCGTCCGGCGACCAGGCCAGGTCTCGGATGCGCAAGCGCGGCTCGGGTGCCGCCGTGCGCTGGCTCGGCGGCGTCGAGAACAGACTGAAAGACCAGTCAGAGGTGCTAGTCACTGACACGGAAACTCTCCACGCGCGACGCGCCGGCACAGGCACGCGCGCTTCAAAAGCGGTAATCCGCCGTGACGAACAGCGAACGCGGCGCGCCAAGGAACCATTGCTCGCCGTCACTGCTGGCGCTGGTGGCGTACTGGCGGTCGAACAGGTTATTCAACTCCAGACCCAGGCGCACGTCAGACAGCACCTGCCAGCCGATATTGGCATCGACCACGGTATAACCCGGCACCTTGGCGGTATTGGCCGTATCCACATAACGCGCATCGACGTAGCGCGCGCCAATGCCCGCCTCCACTCCACGGCCGAAATCCTTGTTCAACCACAGGTTGGCCGTACGCTTGGGCACGTCGACCGGGCGATTGCCGCTACGGTCGCCACCGCCCTCGACGAAGTTGTCGTACTCGGCACGGACGAAGGCAGCATTGGCCGACACCTGCCAGCCACGCCCCAGCGCCAGTTCCAGGCTGGCTTCCAGGCCATCGGAGGATTGCTGGCCAATCTGCTCGGTGGGCGCAGTCGGCGTGGCGCGGCTGAGCAGCTTCTCCTTGACGATGTGGTAGGCGGCCAGCGTCCACTCGCCCTGCCCGTCCCAGAACAGTTGCTTGAGGCCGATCTCGGTCTGCTTCGCTTCACTCAGATCGAACTGCTGCTGGCTCGGGTTGAGGGTTAGCAGGTTGCTTATCCCTTCGGTGCTGGTGGCGTACTGGCCATACAGCGACAGTTCCGGGGTCAGGGCGAAGACCAGCCCGGCGCGCCAGTTGTCACCCGTGAGGCTGCGGTCGACGCGGCTGTCGTCGACCAGGTTGCTGCGCTCGAGGTGCACCTGATCGCGGCGCACGCCAGTAACCAGCGCCAGGCGTTCGGTGAGCTGAGTACGGTTCTCGGCGAACAGCGAGAACTGCCGGGCCAGGTTCAGCTCGCGCGGGCGGTAGCTGTCGGTGCTCTGGTAACTGCCGCCGCCGGACTGGCCGAGCGGCACGCTGTCGCTGAAGGTATTGCCGAAGTCATGGTGACGGGCGAAGCGGATATGGTTGTAGTCGACGCCGACCAGGGTGCGGCTATCGAGGCCGAACAGGGCGTGATCGAGGCTGAAGCTCTGGCGGTCGCCGAGCTGCTCCTGGTTGTGCTTGATGCGCCAGAAATCACCGCGCTCGACCCTATCGCCCGGCTGCCAGCGATAGGCCTCGCTGTTGCGCCAGTAGCGCCGGGTCTTGATGTAGTAGAGCTGGTTGTTGGCCGTCAGCGCCTCGTTGATACGCCAGTCAGTCACCAGGCGGGTGATCTGGTCGTTGTAGTGGATATCGGCGTTGGCGACGTTGTAGTTACGCTCGCGCAGGCTCTCGCGGAACTTGCCATCGACCAGCGGCGTGCCGAGGTAGCGCTCCGGGTGCTGCTCGCCCTGGTCATGGGACAGGGTGAAGCTCAGGTCTTCGCTGGCATCCCAGCGCAGTGCGGCGCTCAGCGCCAGGCTGTCGGAGTCGCCGCGGTCGACCCAACCGTTGCTAGCCTGCTGGTTGAGGTTGAAGCGATAGCTCAGCGCGTCGCTCAGCGAGCCGCCGCTGTCCAGCGCGGCCTGGCGGCGGTCGTCGCTGCCGTAGCCGAGGCGCAGGTGATTCTCCACCGGCCCAGCGAACGGTTTTTTCGGCACCACGTTGATCACCGCGCCGGTGGCGCCTTCGCCATATAGCACCGAAGCCGGGCCACGCAGTACGTCGATGCGTGCCACCGACCAGGTGTCCACCGGGAAGGTCACGGTGCCGGCACCCACGTATTGGCGGGTGCCGTCGTAGAGCTGCATGGTCGCCGAGTGGCCGGTGAAGCCACGCGCCGACAGCGCCGTGCCGCCATTGCCGGGGCTACCGATAAAGGTGATGCCGGGGGTGCGGGTAACCGCGTCCTGCACGCTGCGGTTGTTGCGCCCGCGCACTTCGGTGCCGCTCAGGCTGCTGGTGCTGGCCGGGGTTTGCAGGGCCGAAAGTTCCAGGCGCGAACCGCTGGTGGTGGGCGTGCGCAGATCGCTCTCGCCCTCCTCGGCGGCCTTGGCCTGGACATCGAGTTCGGGCAGATCGACAGCCTTGTCGGCCAGAGCCAGGCCGCTGAACAGCAGGGCCAGTGGCCAGGTGCAATGAAGAGCGGGGTTTCGCACGGCAGAGCTTCCGTTGTTGCGCGGGGGATCGAGGCTTGAAATGCAAGTGTTATAACATAACATTATCGATCCCCGCAGCCTGGGATACAGTCGAACGGGGCCCGTGGCCGAACCGGCCAGAAAGGTTTTTTTGATGCGGAAATGGCGCGCCATATTGCTTCCATCGCAAAGAGAAAAGGCACGGCAATCCGATGGAAATGCGCAACAGCAGACAGGAGCGCGAACGCGCCCTACTGGAGTCAACGCCCGCCCACCGCGGGTTGCCAGACATAACGACTCCAGGCCGGTCTCCGGGCTTGCGAGGGTCATGAGCGCATCACCTTCCCATGCGCGGGGCGCACAGTGGCGTATCGATACGGTCGCTCGCTTACCGTTGCGGGGGCAGCGTCGGACTTCAACCGACTTCCCGTTTCACCTTGCGCGCGGCGGCGCAAGACACCTGAAGCGGGGCGGATATGACCACCCGCCTCCGTTCAAGTCAAGGCGCGGGGGCAATTGTGGGTTGGACTCAGACGTAGGGTGGACAACGCGCAGCTTGTCCACCATGGCGGCTAGTTGCCGCCCTGCTCATCGATCCGCAACTCCGGCAATGCCCTGCCCGCCACCAACCGCTCATCGACCAGGCGAATCACCGCCGCCTCGTCCTTGATGCCATACCACTCACCCTGTGGATAAAGGCTCGCGGTCGGCCCCAGGTCGCAGGGGAACTGGCACTGGCTGCGGGTGATATGTACCCCACCCGCGCATTCCAGCTTGCCGGCGGCCTTGAGCCGCTGGCGCAGGGTTTTCCACAGGCCCAGCGCGCCCTTGCGCGTGCAGCGTGGGCCGTTGCACAGCAGCAGGCGCTGCGCATGCGGCGGAATCTGCGACCAGGCGTGGTGCTCAGGCACGGGCGGCACGTCGCTACAGGGCAGATGCGTTTCGCGATGCTCCAGCAGCACGCTGAGGCCATCGAGCCATGCATCTTCCATGGCCGTGCAGACCACGAACACCTGCGCCCCGTCACCGCGCTCGGCGATGCGTTCGCGCAGCCAGTCGCGGTGAGCGGCATCGGCGCGCGGCTCCAGATCCACCACCAGCACGGGCCGTGGCGCATCGATGATGGCCTGCCAGAAACCCTCCTGCTCCGTGTCGTGCAGATGTGCTTCACCCAGCAGCGCGGCGATGCGTGCCTGCAAGCGCTCGGACGTGGCGCCACGCCCCAGGCCGGGGCCGATGAACAGGATGCGGGCGTAGGGGGCTTGGCTCATGAGGGTCTCCAAAAGGGCCGGCAGTCTAGCAGCGCGTGTAGCGTGTAGGGTGGACGTCGCTTTTCACGTCCACCAAAGCGGTGGATCGATAAAGCGCGATCCACCCTACGCGGCTAATTCGACTAGCGCCTCCCACAGGGAATCCAGTTCCGCGAACTGGCGCGTGACCACCGGCAACTCGGGCCGACGCAGCAGCAGCACCGGCAAGCCCAGCTCGCGCGCCACCTGCAGCTTGGGTTCGGTGGAAGCGCTGCCGCTGTTCTTGCTCACCAGCACGTCGCAGCGGATGCGGGCGAACAGCGCGCGTTCCTCGTCCAGGGAGAACGGCCCGCGCGCACCGATGATCTCGGCGCGCGGTGGTGCCGGCTCGGTCTGCAGGCAGCGCACCGTCCAGTGCTGGTGTTCGGGGATCTCGTGCAAGTGCGCCAGCGGCTCGCGCCCGGAGGTGAAGAATGGCCGTTGGAACGGCACCAGCGCGCGGGTCAACTCACCCCAGCCGTCCACCTCGCGCCAGTCGTCATCCGCGCCGGGCTGCCAGCCAGGGCGACGCAGCGCCCAGCAGGGCACGCCCGCCACTTCTGCAGCGCGGGCGGCGTTATGGCTGATCTGTGCGGCGTAGGGGTGGGTCAGATCCAGCAGCAGCTCGATGCCTTCATCGGCGATAAAGGCGGCCAGCCCTTCGGCGCCGCCGAAACCGCCGACGCGCACGCGGCAGGCCAGGTCATCCGGCACGCGTCCCAGACCGGCCAGGCTGTACACCGTCTCCGGCCCCAGCCGACGCGCCAGGCGCAGCGCCTCGGTGGTGCCACCGAGCAACAGGATGCGCACACTCACGGCTTGCGCACCATCAGCAGGGTGATCGGCAGCGCCGCACGCCAGGTGTCGAAGCCGCCCAGAGGCTGCGCCTGCGCCACGCTCAAGCGCAACAGTTCACCACCCTGGCGTTCACGGAAGGCCACCAGCGCCGCCTCGCTCTGAAGGGTCACGGCATTGGCCAGCAGGCGCCCACCCGGCTTGAGCGCGGCCCAGCAGTCATCCAGCACGCCGGGCACGGTAACGCCACCGCCGATAAAGATGGCATCCGGCGCCGGCAGCCCGACCAGCGCCTCGGGCGCATGCCCGGCGACCAGTTGCAGCCCGGGTACGCCAAGGGTGTCGCGGTTATGGCGGATATGCGCCTGGCGCCCTTCATTGGCCTCGATGGCGATGGCGCGGCAGGCCGGGTGCGCGCGCATCCATTCGATGCCGATGGAGCCACAACCGGCGCCGACGTCCCAGAGCAACTGGCCGGGCAGCGGCGCCAGGCGCGCCAGGGTGACCGCGCGCACGTCACGCTTGGTCAGTTGCCCGTCGTGGCGGTAGGCCTCGTCCGGCAGGCCGCAGGTCGGCGGCAGCAGTTGCGCACCGGCGTCGGCCAGGCATTCCACGGCCAGCAGATTGAGGTCGGCGCCGCGCGGCAGGCTCCAGCTTTCGGCCAGGCCCTCGATGCGCCGCTCATCCGGCCCACCGAGGTGTTCCAGCAGGCTCAGGCGACTGGCGCCGAAACCGCGCGCACGCAGTGCTTCAGCGACCTGCGCGGGCGTCTCGCCATCGGCGCTCAATACCAGCAGACGCACGCCGGGAAACAGCTTGCCGTTAAGCGTGGCCAGCGGCCGCCCCACCAGCGACAGCACCTCCACCTCCTGCAGCGGCCAACCCAGGCGCGCCACAGCCAGTGACACAGAAGAAGGAGCCGGCAGCACCAACAGCTCATCGGCCGGCACCTGACGCGCCAGACTGGCGCCGACGCCGTAGAACATCGGGTCGCCACTGGCCAGCACGCAAACCGCCTCACCACGCCGCGTCAGTAGCGGCTCAAGGTCGAAGGGGCTGGGCCAGGTTTCCCGCGCACCGCTGATGCACGGCGGCAGCAGCGCCAGTTGCCGTGGCGCACCGACAATGCGCGTGGCTGCCAGCAGGGCACGGCGCGCGGCCTTGCCGAGGCCGGGATAGCCGTCTTCGCCGATGCCCACCAGGGTCAACCAGGGTTTCATCCGATGTCCTCGCACAGGCCCGACGGAGCGCCTGTCCGCGCTCCGGGCAAAGCGGGCATAATACAGCCTTCGTCGGTGCCCTTGAGTCCATACGACTCAGCAGCGGGCCTAAGAGGGAACACGGTAAAACCGTGGCTGCCCCCGCAACTGTAAACAGCGAGTCTGCCGCAACCGCGCCACTGGATTCCCGGGAAGGCCGCGACGGACCAAGACCTGTCAGCCAGGAGACCTGCCGACGAACGCTGGTCGCGAGTGCCAACATCGGGC
Organism: Pseudomonas sp. GOM7; assembly: GCF_026723825.1. Classification (NCBI taxonomy): domain Bacteria; kingdom Pseudomonadati; phylum Pseudomonadota; class Gammaproteobacteria; order Pseudomonadales; family Pseudomonadaceae; genus Pseudomonas; species Pseudomonas sp. GOM7. The sequence goes on from NZ_CP113519.1 coordinate 5,377,089, forward strand.
GGGGTGTACCGATGCCATGGAATCCCCCCGTGGGTGGATTTCGCTGGTTCGGTCGCCGCGTCGTTAGCCACAGGTGACCCTTTGCCCACATCCGTCCGCCCTTCCGCCTGCCCTGGCCTGCTGCGCATCGTCCCCGCGCTGGATGGCGGCATCTGCCGCATCAAGCTGCCCGGCGGTGTGCTGCGCAGCGCCCAGGCGCGGGCAATTGCCCAGGCGGCACGGCAGTGCGCCAGCGGCGTGCTGGAGCTGACCAATCGCAGCAACCTGCAGATCCGTGGCGTGCTGCCCGGCCAGGAAAGCGCGCTGATCGATGCCCTACTCGGTGCCGGGCTCGGCCCGCGGGTGGCAGCCGCCGATGATGTGCGCAACCTGCTGCTAAGCCCCGCCGCTGGCCTCGACCCGCACATGCGGATGGACGTGCGCCCGCTGGCTGGCCAGTTGCTCGACCTGCTGCAGGACACCCCGGCGCTGCATGCCCTGTCGCCCAAGTTCGCCCTGCAACTGGACGGCGGCGAAGCCCTGGCCATGCGCGAACACCCGCACGACCTATGGCTGGCCGCCGAAGGCGACCAGCATCTGCTGCTGGGTCTGGCCGGTTGCCCTGTCGACCACCCTCTGGCGCGCTTCGAGGCGAGCCAGGCGGTCGAGCTGGTGCGCCAGCTTCTGCTGCTGTTTCTCGAACTGGCCACGCCCGAGCAGTCACGCATGCGCCAGTTACTGGCACAGATCCCGGCCAGCGGGCTGTTGCAACGCCTGCAGACGCGTCTGGATTTTCCCCTGCAGCTAGCACCGACCAATTGGCAGCCTGCCGCGACGATCAGCCGCTCGCCGGCAGGTATTTATCCACAGGCGCAGAGCGGCCTGTGTATGGTCGCCGCTGGCGCGCAACTGGGGCGGCTGCATGCCGAACAACTGCTGGCGCTGGCCCAACTGAGCGAACAACAGGGTGATGGCGAACTGCGCCTGACGCCCTGGCAGGGTGTGCTGCTAGGCAATGTTACGGAGGAAAACTCCGACGAATTGCTGGCCGCACTAGGCGATCTGGGCTTGCTGATTCACGGCGACGAGCCGCTGCTAGGCCTGGTCGCCTGCACCGGCTCGGTCGCCTGCGCACGCGGCCTAGCCGACAGCAAGCACCACGCTCTGCACCTGGCCGAGCTGCTACGCGCAAGCAGCGCCCGCCCACAGGTGCACCTCAGCGCCTGCCCACGCAGTTGCGCCAGCGCCCGCGTGCAGCCCTACACCCTGCTGGCCAGCACGCCCGACCATTACCAGCTCTACCAACGCACGCCCGAGGCGCCCGGTTTCGGCCGCCTGCTGGCGCCGGCCATGACCATCGACGAGGCCGGCGCCTGGCTCGCCCGCCACCACCCCGCAGGAACACCCGATGCTTGATTACATCCGCGACGGCCAGGAAATCTACCGCCGCTCCTTCGCCACCATCCGCGCCGAGGCCAACCTGGCTGGCATCCCCGCCGATCTGGAAAAGCTCGCCGTGCGGGTGATCCACGCCTGCGGCATGGTGGATGTGGTGGAGGATCTGCGCTTCTCCCCCGGCGCGGGCGCCGCTGGCCGCGCCGCCCTGCTGGCCGGCGCGCCGATCCTCTGCGATGCGCGCATGGTCGCCGAGGGCATCACCCGCCCGCGCCTGCCGGCGAACAACCAGGTGATCTGCACCCTGCATGACGCTGGCGTGCCGGAGCTGGCCCGCGAAGTCGGCAACACCCGCTCGGCGGTAGCCCTGGAGCACTGGCGCGAACACCTGGAAGGCAGCGTGGTGGTGATCGGCAATGCCCCTACCGCGCTGTTCTACCTGCTGGAGATGCTCGACGCCGGCGCGCCCAAACCAGCGCTGATCATCGGCATGCCGGTGGGCTTTATCGGCGCGGCGGAATCCAAGGACGCCCTGGCCGCAGACAGCCGCGGCGTGCCCTACGTGATCGTGCGGGGCCGGCGCGGCGGCAGCGCCATGGCGGTGGCGGCGGTCAACGCCCTCGCCTCGGAGGTGGAATGATGGCTGGCCGTCTGCTCGGTCTCGGCGTCGGCCCCGGCGACCCTGAGCTGCTTACCCTCAAGGCCCTGCGCCTGCTCAAAAGCGCGCCAGTGGTGGCCTATTTCGTGGCCAAGGCCAAGCACAACGCCGGCCAGGGCGGTAACGCCTTCGGCATCATCGAGGCGCACCTGGACGCCGCCCAGCAACGTCTGCCGCTGGTCTACCCGGTGACCACCGAAAAGCTCGCCCCGCCGCTGTCCTACGAGGATGTGATCGCCGACTTCTACGACACCTGCGCCGAGCAGATCGCCCGGTTGCTGGATGCCGGCCAGGACGTGGCGGTGATCTGCGAAGGCGATCCGTTCTTCTACGGCTCCTACATGTACCTGCACGACCGCCTGGCCGACCGCTACCAGGTGGAGGTGGTACCGGGCGTGTGCTCCATGCTCGGCTGCGCCTCGGTGCTCGGCACGCCGCTGGTATACCGCAACCAGAGCTTGAGCGTGCTGTCCGGCGTGCTGCCGGAAGAGGAGCTGGAGCAGCGCCTGCGCGATGCCGAGGCAGCCGTGGTGATGAAACTGGGGCGCAACTTCGACAAGGTACGCCGCGTGCTGCGCAAGCTCGGCCTGGATGGCCGCGCCCATTACGTCGAGCGCGCCACCATGGCCAGCCAGAAGATCGTGCCGTTGGATGAGGTGGAGCCGATGGATTCGCCTTATTTCTCTATGATTCTGGTGCCTGGGCAGAAATGGCGGGGCTGAACCCCTAGGGTGGATCGGGGCACGTAGCTGACGCTTCACCCATCCACCGCCACGATGGTGGATGAAAAAAGCGTCATCCACCCTACGCACTGTAGGAGCCGGCTTGCCGGCGATCCATTGCAGGCGCATCGCCCGCAAGTGGGCTCCTACGGAAATACCTCGAAGCTCGTAGCCCGGATGCAATCCGGGAAACCCATTCCCCGGATTGCATCCGGGCTACAGGATTTGCCGCATGAATATCGTCATCCTCGGCGCCAGCGCGCTGGCCACTGCACAACGCCTCAAGGCGCTTTATCCACAGGCGATGATCCATGGTCTGCGCGGGCGCGCTGACGGTGCCGAGCGCCATTACGAGGACTTCGGCGAGCACCTGCGCGCGCTGTATCGCCAAGGCCAGCCGCTGCTGGCGCTGTGCGCCGCCGGCATCGTCATCCGCAGCCTGGCCGCGCTGCTGGCGGAGAAGGGCGCCGAACCGCCGGTGCTGGCCCTGGCCGAGGACGGCAGCGCCGTGGTGCCACTGCTCGGCGGCCTGGCCGGGGTCAATCGCTTGGCCCGCGAGATCGCCGTGCACCTGGGTGTAACACCAGCCATCACCACCAGCGGCGAGCTGCGCTTCGGCACCTGCCTGCTGGAGCCGCCAGCCGGCTATGCCCTGGCCGACCTGCAGCAGGGCAAGCGCTTCGTCAGCGATCTGCTCGGCGGCGAGACGGTGCGCATCGAAGGCCAGGCGCCTTGGCTGGAGGCGGCGCAACTGCCTGTGGACAAGGACGCCAGTCGGGTTATCCATATCACCACACAGGCGCGCCCGGCCCAGGCTGACGAATTGCTGATCCACCCACGCAGCGCCGCCGCACTTGTCGAACGCCCAGGCGCCGATCTGCCGGCACGGCTGCAACAGGCGCTGACCGCCGCCAAGCTGGCGCCCCAGGCGCTGGCCCTGCTGCTCGCGGACAAAGCCTGGATGGCCAATACCGAGCTGCACACCGCAGCAGCCGAGTTGAAACTGCCGCTGCGCTTTATCCACAGCACAACCGAGTTGCCGCCCGAGCACCATGCCGTCGATGGCCTGCGCCTGCTGCTAGGTGAACGACCGCTGGATATCGAGCGCCTCGGCCAGCGCCGGGGCCGCCTCAGTGTGGTCGGCCTCGGCCCAGGCGCTGCCGAGCATATGACCCCCGCCGTGCGCCGCGCCCTGGACGAGGCCGAAGACCTGCTCGGCTACGACACCTACGTGAAGATGGCCGGCCCGCTGCGCGCCGATCAGTGCCTGCACCCCAGCGACAACCGCGAGGAGCTGCAGCGCGCCGCCCATGCCTTCGAGCTGGCCGCCACGGGCCGCCGGGTGGTGATGATCTCCTCCGGCGACCCCGGCGTGTTCGCCATGGCGGCCGCCGTGATGGAGGCGCTGGAAAACCCACAGAACGAAGCCTGGCACGGCGTCGAACTGGAAGTGCTACCGGGCGTCTCCGCCGCCCTGGCCACCGCTGCCAAGGCCGGCGCGCCGTTGGGCCACGACTTCTGCCTGATCTCGCTTTCCGACAACCTCAAGCCCTGGGCAGTGATCGAAAAACGCCTGCAGCACGCCGCCGCCGCCGACCTGGCCATGGCTTTCTACAACCCGATCTCCAAGGCTCGTCCCTGGCAGCTCGGCCGCGCGCTGGAGCTGCTGCGCCAGCACCGCGCACCGCAAACCCTGGTGGTGCTCGGCCGCGATATCGGTCGCCCCGCCGAAGCCCTGCGCAGCCTGACCCTAGGCGAGCTGACCCCGGAGATGGTCGATATGCGCACCCTGGTGATCATCGGCTCCAGCCAGACCCGCCGCTTCCCCCGCGCCGATGGCGGCGAATGGGTCTACACCCCGCGCTGGTATCCGCAGCTTTAGCTTCAACAGCTCACAGGAACCCCCACCATGGCCCTCGAACTCTGGCTCGTCTACTTCGTCGCCACCCTTGGCCTGGCGCTGACGCCCGGCCCCAACAGCCTGCTGGCGCTGACCCACGGCGGGTTGTACGGTGCGCGCATGACACTGGCCACCATCCTCGGCGGCGTGGTCGGTTTCAGCACACTGATCGCCCTGGCCATGTTCGGCCTTGGCGCCCTGCTCAAGGCCGCGCCCAGTGCGCTTATGGCACTCAAGTGGATCGGCGGTGCCTACCTGATCTGGCTGGGCATACAACTGTGGCGCGCCCCGCCGATGAACCTGACGCTGGCCGACAGCGGCGTACGCCCCAGCGCTACCCGTCTGTTTCGCCAGGGCCTGCTGTCGGCATTGTCTAATCCCAAGGTGATCCTGTTCTACGGCGCCTTCCTGCCGCAGTTCGTCGACCCGCAGCGCGGCCTGGCCATGCAGTTCGTGGTAATGGCGGCCACCTTCGCCGTGGTCGAGTTTCTCGTCGAGCTGCTGCTGGCACTGCTGGCCTTCCGCGTGCGGCCCTGGCTGCTGCGCGGTGGCCGCGCCTTCAACCGCAGTTGCGGCGTGCTCTTCGTGCTGATCGGCGTGGCGCTGCCGCTGGCGCGTTGAGCAAGCGCTCGCCCCACCTACTGAGGCAGGTGGCAGACCACGCAGAGCTTGTTGCCATCGAGGTCGCGGAAATAGGCGCCGTAATAATCAGGGTGATAGTGCACACGCAGCCCCGGAGCGCCCTCGCAACGCCCACCCTGGGCGAGCGCCAGCCGGTGGGCCTGATCGACCTGTGCCCGGGTCTGCGCCAGCAGCGCCACCATCTGACCATTACCGGGATGGTGCTCGGTGCCGTCGTAAGGCGTACTGATCAGCAACAGAGGTCGGGGCTCCGGGCTCGACTGCCAGGCCGCCCAGGGCTTGTCCGCGTCGAGAAAACGCAACTCGACACCCAGCAGATCCAACAACGGCTGGTAGAACCTCAGGGCGCGAGGAAAGTCGCTCACACCGATGCAGATATGGGAAAACATGTGGCCCCCTTGCTCCGTTAAACGAAAACGGCAACTGCATCCTGGTCTAGTTCAGACCGGTATCGCAAGCGCCTGGAAAAGAACGAACCTGGCGAGGACGTATCAGCCGCGCCTGCTTCTGCGACCTGGCGCGTTTCCCCCGGGTTTGAGGTCGCTCACGGCAACGTATCCGTCGTCTGCATGGCGTTCAGCCCTGCTACCGCTCCGTAACCTGGCAGGATGCCATCCAACTCAGGGATCAGGAGCCTCGCATGAATGCCATCCACAGCAGTCAGCAGGTGAGCCCGGCCACCTTGCACAAGGTGATCGCCGCCTCCGCCATCGGCAACTTCGTCGAATGGTTCGACTTCGCCGTCTACGGCTTTCTCGCCGTGACCATCGCCTCGCTGTTCTTCCCGCCAGGCAACCCGACCCTGGCACTGCTGCAGACCTTCGCGGTGTTCGCCGTGTCCTTCGCCCTGCGGCCGCTGGGCGGCATCTTCTTCGGCATTCTCGGCGACCGCATCGGGCGCAAGCGCGTGCTGTCGATCACCGTGCTGATGATGGCCGGCTCCACCACGTTGATCGGCCTGCTGCCCACCTACGCCAGCATCGGCCTGATCGCCCCGCTGCTGCTGGCAATGGCGCGCTGCCTGCAGGGCTTCTCCGCCGGTGGCGAGTATGCCGGCGCCTGCGCCTTCGTCATGGAACACGCGCCCACCGAGCGCAAGGCCCGTTATGGCAGCTTCGTACCGGTTTCGACCTTCCTCGCCTTCGCCTCGGCGGCCGGCCTGGTGTTCGGCCTCGATCAATTCATCAGCAGCGAGCAGATGCAGGCCTGGGGCTGGCGCCTGCCCTTTCTGATCGCCGCCCCGCTGGGCCTGGTGGGCCTGTACATGCGCCTGCGCCTGGACGAGTCGCCGGCCTTCAAGGCGATGGCCGCCGAGCCTGCACCGGAGCACTCGCCGCTGGTGGAGACCTTGCGCCAACATGGCGCGACCATCGCCTGCCTGGGCGCATTCATCTCCGCCACGGCGTTGTCGTTCTACATGTTCACTACCTACCTGACCACCTACATGCAGGTGGTTGGCGGTGCCACGCGGCCGACCGCCTTGCTGGCAAGCCTGCTGGCGCTGGTGTTCGCCGGGCTGCTGTGCCCCGTCATCGGGCGCTATTCGGATCACGTCGGCCGTCGCCGTACCATTCTCACCGCCGGGGTGGCGCTGATCGTCGCGGTGTACCCGGCCTTCACCCTGGCCACTTCCGGCGCCCTGCTGCCTTCGGCGCTGGGCGCCATGCTGCTGGCGGTCGGCGCGGTGATCTGCGGCGTGGTCACCGCGGTGCTGCTCTCCGAGCAGTTCCCCACCCGGGTGCGCTACACCGCCTCGGCCTTCACCTACAACCTGGCCTACACGATCTTCGGCGGCACCGCACCGCTGGTGGCCACCTGGCTGATCGAGCAGACCGGCGACCGCATGGCGCCGGCCTATTACCTGATCGTCATCGCGCTGATCGCCCTGGCTGGCGGCCTGGCCCTGCCGGAGTCGTCGAAACGGCCACTGAACTACCGGGCAAGCTGAACATCAGACAGGGCCTGGCCCGATTTCACGCTTGCGGCTCCCGCGCCTTACCCCCCGTTTGCCGGCCACCTCCACCAAGCGCCGGAAGGTGGGGCATTCCAGGTGCGAGGGCGCCGGGCAATCGGCGACATGCCGCAGCGTGTCGCGCAGCGCGCTCAGTTCGCGGATCTGCCGATCGATGGCATCGGCCCTCGCGTGAATCCGCTCGCGTGGCAGCTCCGGCACGCCGTTGGCGCCGAACATGGCGGCGATCTCATCCAGCGAGAAGCCTGCCGACTTGCCCATGACGATCAGCTTCAGTTGCAGCAGCACCTCGGCCGGATACTGACGGCGCAAGCCCACGCGTCCAACCGACTTGATCAGCCCGGTGTCTTCGTAATAACGCAGCGCCGAGGGTTTGAATCCGCTACGTGACGCCACCTCTCCGATATCCAGAAATTTCATGCTTGACCTCAAGCTGGCTTGAAGTTGCAAGCTTCTCACGAACGCTGATTTCGGCAAGAGGGCACGGCAATGAATACGATGAAATCATGGTTATCGAGGCAACCGCAGACCGTCATCACGGCAACCCTGGCCCTGTCGATGCTGCTGGCATCGATCGGCACCAGCATCGCCAACATCGCGCTACCGCAAGTAGCCGAAGCCTTCCCCGCCCCCTTCGCGCAGATCCAGGCCGTGGTGGTGGCCTATCTCGCGACGCTGACGCTAACGGTGGTCGGCGCCGGCCGGCTGGCTGACCGCCACGGCGCGAAGCCCATGCTGGTGCTGGGGCTCGCCCTCTTCGCCGGCTCCTCGCTGTTCTGTGCCCTGGCCCCGCACCTGTGGCTGCTGGTGGCCGCACGGGCGCTGCAAGGCGTTGGCGCGGCCTTTCTGATGACGCTGGCCATGACCCTGATGCGGCAGAACGCGAGCGAGGAAAGTGTCGGCCGGGCCATGGGCCTGCTCGGCACCGTATCAGCTTTGGGAACGGCACTCGGGCCGGCGCTGGGCGGGCTGTTGATCCCTCTGGGAGGATGGCGCGCCCTGTTCTGGGTGCAGGTGCCGCTGGCGCTGCTGGCCCTGATCCTGGCCGTGTCGCGGCTGCCAAACGACCCACGCAGGCACGAGGCCGCGCCGGCCAGCCTCTGGTCGATGCTGAACCGAGAGCTGCTGCCCAATCTGCTGAGCAACCTGCTGGTGGCCACGGTGATGATGACGACGCTGGTGGTCGGCCCCTTCTACCTTGGCTTCGGGCTCGGCCTGACGCCGACACAGGTGGGCTTCGTCATGGCGGTCGGGCCGCTGATCTCGATTTTCAGTGGCGTGCCCAGCGGCCATCTGGTCGATGCCTGGGGCAGCCGCCGCGTGCTCGCCATCGGTATCGGCCTGTTGAGCACAGGGTCGTTGCTGCTGGCGCTGCTGCCCAACGCCATAGGCGTCGCCGGCTACGTTCTGGCGATCATCGTCCTGACACCGGGCTACCAGCTCTTCCAGGCGGCCAACAATACCGCCACGCTCGCACAGGTTCCGCCAGCGCAACGCGGCACGGTCTCCGGCCTGCTCGGCCTGTCACGCAATCTCGGCCTGATCGCCGGCGCAGCAGTGATGGGAGCGGTGTTCGCAGCCGCAGCGGGAACGGATGCATTCGCGCTCGCACCGGCCTCGGCCATGGCGCAGGGGATGCAGCAGACCTTTGCGCTGGCCACCGTGATGATGCTCGGCGCGGCTGGAATCGCGTTCTGCCAGCGCACGGCCATTGCACGCACTCAGTAGGTCTGAACTGGGCCTCTGGTCGTTCGGTTTACATCCTTGCGCCCGATGAAGGCAGCAGCCGCATCTGACTGCCGAACCGGGCGAACCATTGGACATTCTTGCGCCAGCAAGATCGAGCATATCGTCCGGCCGCGTGCAGCAAGCGCGGCCACAGACTATTGTTCTTGTAGCCCCCTAAGTCATCTGTGATGATAACATATAGCCACTACGTCAGCAGACCTCGCCGTGCGCATCCCGCTTCCCACTCCGAGCAACGAGCCGGAACGTCAGGCCCTGATCGATGATTTACGCTGCTTTGAAGGCATCGAAGATCCGGTCTTCGAGCACATCACCTCATTGGGGGCGCATTATTTCAATCTGCCCATCGCCCTGATTTCCATCATCGACGAGAACCGCCAGTGGTTCTGGTCGAGAAAGGGGCTCGAAGTTTGCCAAACGCCACGTGATGACGCCTTTTGCGCCTTCGCCATCCTCGAAGGAGAACTCTTCGAGATCTGCGATGCCACCCTCGATTCCTGCTTCCAGGACAATCCGCTGGTCACCGGAGAGCCCGGTATCCGTTATTACGCCGGCTGCCCCCTGATTACCCAGAACGGCCTGGCCCTAGGTAGCTTCTGCGTGATCGACACCCAACCCAGGCCGCCGATGTCGATGGCTGCACGGGACATGCTCCGGCAACTGGCGGCCATGGTGATGGCGCGCATCGAGGAGCTGCACCGCAGCAACTATATCGACACTCCTAGCGGCCTGTTCAATCGTGAACGCTTCGAGCAGGACGTGCGCAATCACCAGCAACGTCAGAGCAGCACCCTGGTGGTCGCCGCCGATGTCATCGCACCGAGCCTGCTCAACCGTATCGTCAAGGCCCTGGGTTATCCCTTCTCCAACCAGTTGATGGAGGGTATCAAGGAGCGCCTGGACGCACTGCACGGCTCGCCCCTGTACAAACTCAGCCAGACCCGCTTCGGCTTGATCCTCCCAGGTGCCACCGATATCGAACGACTGGCGGCATCCGTGGCACGCCAGTTCGAGCGCCCCATCGACTGCCGAGGCATCCCCATACAGATATCGCCAGGCCTGGGCGTGCGCCATCTGCGGGCAGACGACCGCAACGAAGACTGGCTGCGTCTGCTGATCAGCAGCGCCGACCATGCCCGCGAGAACGGCAAACGCTGGAGCCTCTACGAGCCACTGCAAGATGCGGCGCAGCAACGCGCCCTGCTGCTGCTCACTTCCCTCAGCATGGCGACGGGCCATGGCCAATTGCACCTGGAGTACCAGCCCAAGGCCGAGCTTGCCGGTGGCCAGGTGACCGGGGTCGAAGCACTGCTGCGCTGGGTACACCCGACGCTGGGGCCAATCAGCCCGGCAGAATTCATTCCCTTGGCGGAAAAGACCGCCCTGATGGGCCCCTTGAGCCTCTGGGTGGCTCGCCACACCATCGAGCAGACCGCCATCTGGTGGCAGCAGGGTCTGACCTGGCGCGTGTCCTTCAACGTCTGCGCCGCTGATCTGGAAGACGTCGAGTTCGTCGATCAGCTCATCGCCCTGCTCCAGACCAGCGACCTGCCCGCCGAAGCCATCGAACTGGAGTTCACCGAAAGCGCCCTGATGACCCGCCCCGAGGATGCTCGACGCAACCTGCTGCGTCTACGCGAACTGGGCATCGGCCTGGCCATCGACGACTTCGGTACCGGCTACAGCAACTGGACCTACCTGCGCGAGCTGCCGGCCACCTGCCTGAAACTCGACCGCTCGCTGACCTTCGACCTGCTGTGCGACGAACGCGCGCAATGGGTGGTGCAATCGATCACCCAACTGGCGAAGAAGCTCGGTTACCGCGTCGTCGCCGAAGGGGTGGAAACGGCGCAGATGCAGGACTTACTGCAACACCTGGGTTGCGACGAAATACAGGGCTTCCACCTGGCCCGCCCCATGCGCCCCGAGGCGCTGGCTGACTGGCTCAGGTTGCGCCAACGGCTGCCCGTCCACGCGACCTGAGGGTGCATGCATGGTGGGGTGCGGGTGACGAATTGCCCGGCGCCGTCATCAGACAGGTTCGCCCCAGCCCAACGGATCCCCGCATGCTGCTTCTGTCGCCCACCCCCGCAACCGCCCGCCTCGGCCTGCTGGCCCTGGCTTGCGTGGCCAGCCGCATCAGCCTCGCCGCCGACCCCGTGCAACTCGACCCGCTGCAGATCAGCGGAGTGCAGACGAGCGAAATCGAGGCCGCGCACGAAGCGCTCGAGCAGGTGCCCGGCGCCAGCAACCTGGTGGACATGAGCAAGGTCGAGCAAGGCCGCGTGGCCGGCGTCGCCGACGTGCTGGCCTACCAGCCCGGGGTCTATGCGCAGTCGCCCGGCAACGAAGGCGTGAAGATCAGCGTGCGTGGCTCGGGTATCAACCGTGGCCCCGGCTCGCACGCCTCCGGCACCCATATCCTGCTCGACGGCCTGCCGCTGACCGGCTCCGGCGGCACGCCCTACGAACTGCTGGAGCCGCTGTGGGCAAGTCGCGCCGAGGTGCTGCGTGGCGCCAACGGCTTCGACCGTGGCTCGCTGGCTCTGGGCGGCGCCATCGACTACATCACCCACACCGGCTACACCGCGCCCAAGCTGCAACTGCGCTATGAAACCGGTAGCCATGGCTACCAGAAACGCAACATCGCCTCCGGCCAGGTGCTGGGCGATTTCGACTACTACCTGGCGCTGACCGACAGCTACACCGATGGCTATCAGGATCACTCATCGGGCAAGGGCAAAGGCATCGCCGCCAACTTCGGCTATCGCCTCAATGAGAATCTGGAAACGCGCTTCTACCTGCGCTACCGCGAAACCGAGCACGAAACGCCCGGCCGCCTGACCAAGGCCCAGCTCGAGGACGATCCGCGCCAGGCCGCCGCCGACAACCTGCGCATCGACGCGCACCGCGACCAACCCGGCAGCACCTGGCTGGCGAACAAGACCACCTGGCAGATTGATGACGACTCCACCCTGGTCGCCGGCCTGGCCTACCACCACTACCCCATGGACATCACCGAGACCGCCTATCGCGGCGGCGCCTACCGTATCCGCGTGGACTACAGCGATATCAGCGGCACTCTGAACTACACGCGCCGGCATACCCTGTTTGGGCTCAATAGCAGCACCACCATCGGCCTGCGCAGCACCACCAACCTGCCGAGCAGCAAATCCAGGGAAACTGCGGCGCTGCCGATCACCGTCAACGGCACCCCCTATCCCGCCGGCACCCGGATGCGCGACTACGAGCACCTCGGCTCGGACAACGTGCTGCACCTCAGCAACGACACGGAGCTGGCCCCCGACCTGTGGCTGACCAGCGGCCTGGCGCTTATCTACACCCGCCGCAAAGCCGAAGTGACCTGGCCGGCCACCGACGACAGACTCAGCCAACACACCTGGGACTACGCACCGCGTCTGGGTCTGCGCTATCAGCTCAACCCCGAGGTGCAGCTATTCGGCAATATCAGCCGCTCGGTGGAACCGCCGCATGCCTGGTCGATGCTCTGGAGTTCGCCGCTACGCTTCTCCAGCACCACCACCCAACCCTATGCCGCGCGCCAGCGCGCCGCCATCAGCCTGGACAACCAGACCGCCACCACCTTCGAGGTCGGCGGCCGTGGTGACTCCACGCTGGGCCAATGGGAGCTGACCTACTACTACTCGCAGGTGCGCCACGAACTGCTTACCGTCGAGATCGAGCCCAACGTCTTCGCCGAATCCAACGCCAGCCCCACCGTGCACCAAGGCATCGAAGCCGGCCTGGTCAGCCCGCTGTGGCAAGGCGGCGCGGCCGGTGCCCTGAGCCTGCGCCAGGCCTACACCTTCAGCGACTTCCACTACCGCGACGACGACACCTTCGGCGACAACCGCCTGCCCGGCCTGCCGCGCCACCACTACCAGGCCGAGCTGCGCTACGACCACCCGAGCGGCTTCTACGCCGGCCTCAACAGCCAGTACGCCTCCAAGGTCGCGGTGGATTACGCCAACTCCTACCATGCCGACGCCTACGCCACCTTCGGCGCCACCCTCGGCTACGCCTCGCCGAAAGACGACTGGCAAGCCTGGCTCGACTTGCGCAACCTGACCGACAAACGCTATGCCGCCACCGTGACGCCGGGCTATAACGACAACGGCGCGGACGCAGCGCGCTCCACGCCTGGGGAAGGGTTTGGGGTGTATACAGGGGTTTCTTGGAGTTGGTTGTAAGGCAGGGAGAAAACCGATGAAGAAGTTCCTGTATGCAACGCTGGCATTTTCTTCATTGGCGGCTGGCAACGAACTGCCAGCAGGCATTATCGAGAGTATTCCTGCCGATTATTCGGTATGGGTTTACGAGTCTGGCGAATTGGATGGCGACACGCTGACCGATTACCTCGTCGTTCTGCATAAGCCTGAAGAAACGACGCTGGCCAAAGAGCAGGAAGCACCACCAAGGCCTCTCCTGCTCTTCACCCAAACTGTCGATGGCGCTTACGCGCTGCGTGCTCGCAATGACCAAGTGGTGTTCAAGATAAATGAGGGCGGTCAATGCGACCCGTTTGATGCCGATACCCAGGGGCTAGCCATCAAACATCGGTACTTCACCATCGAAAATGGTGTTGCCTGCGGTCAGCACTGGACGGACTACATCACCTTCCGCTACGACCCGGCCTTAAAGGACTGGGTATTTCACAAACGAATCTTTGAAAACTGGGTTCTGAATGAGAGCCAGGATCCGGATGCCGAAGCGCTGGTTCTCGATGTACACGAAGTCACGACCGCAAAACGCGAAGCTCCCGTTCGGTTCGAGGCTTATCGTCCTTAGCACGTAGGGTGGACAACGCTCTTCTTGTCCACCGTTTCAGCCCTCGGCCCTACGCCATACCTTCTTTACGCAGCAGATAACTATCCATGATCCAGCCATTGCGCTCCCTTGCCTCGGCGCGGGTGGCGGCGATGCGTTCGGCCACTTCATCAAGCGGGCCGGCAACGAGGATTTCATCGGTAGTGCCGACATAGGCGCCCCAGTAAATATGCAGCCCCTGACCGACGAAGCGGCGGTAGGTGTCCTTGGCGTCGAGCATCACCGCCACGCTGTCCACGCCCTGCGGCCAGCCTTCAGCGAGCAGGCGGCCGGTGGTGATTTCCACGGCGCGGCCAATGCTGTTGAGCGGGATGCGGTGGCGCGCGGTCAGCGCCTGCAGGCTGGTAATGCCGGGGATCACGTCATAAGCAAAGTCGCTACGCCGCGCGGCGATGGCCTCGATGATGCGGATACTGCTGTCGTACAGCGACGGGTCGCCCCAGACCATAAAGGCCGCCGTCTCGCCATCGGCCATCTGCTCGTCAATAAGCTGCTCGAACACCGCCTGCTTGTCGCGGTTGAGCTCGTCGACGCTGGCGCGATAGTCGGCGGCTTCGCGTTCGCGCTCCGGTTGCAGGCCTTCGGCGAAGCGCGGCGTGTAGCCTTCTAGAAAGCGCGCACAGATTTCCCGGCGCAGGGCGTTGAGCTTGTGCTTGGCCGCACCCTTGTCCATCAGGAAGATCACGTCGCTACGGCGCAGCGCCTTGATCGCCTGGTAGGTGATGTAGTCCGGGTCGCCGGCACCGATTCCGACCAGCAGCAGGGTTTTCATGGGGTTCTCCAGGTGCGCCCTGGCACGCCGGGCGCCAGGTCGTCGATATGGTGGTAGTCGGCCTGTAACGCCTGCGCCAGCTGGCGGGCACGGCCCAGGCGGATGGGCGCACGCTCGGTGTCGAGCAGCAGGCTCGGACATGGCAGCGGCAGCAACGCAGGCAGATCACGCAGGCGGCCATCGGTCAGGATCAGCAGGCGCTGGCGTTCGTTCGGTTTCAGACGCTGACGGCGCAGCAGCCAATCGCCGGCCTGTTGCAGGGCATCGAGCAGCGGCGTACCACCACCAGCGCCCAATTCGTGCAGCCAGCGATGCAGCTCGGCGCTGGCCTTGCGCCCCTGCCACAGCCATTGCGCTTCGCGGCCACCGGCCTGCAGCACGGCCAGGCACGCGCGCTGGCGATAGGCGCTGTCGAAGACTTCATCGAGCACGCCCTTGGCACGACTCAATGCACCGTGGCGACGGGTCGAGGCGGAGGCATCGACCAGCACCAACCACAGCTCGTCGGCCTGCTGACTGCGCGGGCGCAGCACCAATTGTTCGCGGCGTTGCGGCCGGCCCTGGCGCAGAGTGGCCGCCCAGTCGATACGACCTTGCGAGCCGCTGCGGGCGGCGCCACGCAGGCCGCCGCCGAGTCGTCCGGGCCGGTTACGGGCATCCGCGCCTGTGGCTGTGCGCGGGCGGATGCTCAGGGCTTTTTTGGCCAGCGCGGCGGCACGCGCCGCTCGCCCATGGCCTGTGGCTGCGCCGGCAGCTCGCCCCACTGGCCTTCGCCCTGACTTTGTTCCTGCGCCGGCTGCGGCGCCTGGCGCTGCTCGGGCGGCGTGGCAGCCGGCGGCTGTTGCTGGCGACGACGGTGGCGCAGGACGAAGTCCTCCACCGCGTCGATATCCACAGGCTCGATGCCTACCGCGCCACGCCAGGCCGCATGAGCACGGGCGGCGCGCAGCCAGACCAGATCGGCGCGCAGGCCATCGACGCCGGCAGCGAAGCAGCGCTGGCTGATCTCGCCCAGCACCGCGTCATCCAGCGGGATATCGGCCAGGCGCTGGCGGGCATTGCGGCAGCGCTCGGCGAGAGCTTCCTGCTCGCTCTGCCAGCGTTGCAGGAAGGCTGTGGGATCGGCATCGAAGGCCAGGCGTCGGCGGACGATCTCGGCGCGCTCGGCCGGCTGCGGCTGGCCATCGAGGGCCAGGTTGAGGCCGAAACGGTCGAGCAGTTGCGGGCGCAGCTCGCCCTCCTCGGCATTCATGGTGCCAATCAGCACGAAGCGCGCGGCATGCCGATGGGAGATGCCGTCACGCTCGACATGGTTGACCCCGCTGGCAGCGGCATCGAGCAGCAGATCGACCAGATGGTCGGGCAACAGGTTGACCTCATCGACATAGAGCACGCCGCCGTCGGCACGGGCTAGCAGGCCGGGGGAAAACTGCGCGCGGCCTTCACCCAGCGCCGCGTCCAGATCCAGGGTACCGACGATACGCTCCTCACTGGCACCCAACGGCAGGGTGACGAAGCGCCCGCCCTCCAGCAGACCAGCCAGGCCACGGGCCAGTGTGGACTTGGCCATGCCACGCGGGCCTTCGATCAGCACGCCGCCGACGGCCGGATCGATGGCCGCCAGGCATAGCGCCAGCTTCAGCGAATCAGCGCCGACTACGGCGGCGAGGGGGAAGTGATGTTCGATCATGAAGGCATTCACGGGCGGCAAAGATCGGCATTGTAGACCAGAGCCCTCGGGCGTTTCACAACGCCTCGTGCAACCAGCCACTGGCCGTCCACTGCAACCTGTCGGTCAACGCCAGCGTGTCGAGAAAGGCACTATCGTGGGAAATCACCAGCAACGCCCCTCGATACGCCCGCAGAAAACGCTCCAGCTCAAGACGCGAGTCGAGATCGATATGGTTGTCCGGCTCGTCCAAAAGCAACAATTGCGGCGGCGGATCGCTCGCCAGCACACCCGCCAGTGCCACCTTCAGACGCTGACCACCGCTAAGCCTGGAGCTGGGCAGCAACGCCGCCTCGGCATCCACACCCAGGTGCACCAGACGTGTGCGCAACAGACTCTCGGCGCTACCCGGCGCCAACCGCTGCAGATGTTCCAGGGCCGACGCCTGCGCATCCAGCCCATGCAGATGCTGGTCGAGCAAGGCCCAGGGCACCTCGATTCGGCACTGACCCGCCAGCGGCGTCAGGCGACCGGCAAGCACCGCCAGCAGGCTGGACTTGCCACAGCCATTGGGCCCGAGCACGGCAACCCGGCGCGAGCCGAACAGCTCGAAATCCGGCAACGGCGCCGTACCAAACGGCAGACGCAGATCACGCCAGTAGAGCACCCGGCGCCCTGACGGCAGGTGCTCGGTCTGTCCATGCAGGATCACTGGCTGTTCTTCTACCACTGCTGCGGCGGCTTCCTGCACCTGCTTATCGAGCTGCTGGCGACGCGCTTCCAGGCGTTTGGCAGTGCGCCCGGCGCTGCTTTCACTGCGGCCCTTCTGCATGTCGAGCAGGATTTTCGCCTGGTTGCTGTCCTTGCCCTGGCGACGCCCACTGGCACTGCGCTGCTGCTGGCGTTCCTGCTGCTGGCGCAATTCACGCTCGCCACGCTTGCGCTCGACACGAGCGCTGTCCAGCATCTGCCGCGCGGCCTCGCGCTCCTGCTCGCGGCTCGCCTGGTAAAAGGCATAGCCACCGCCATAGCTGCGCAAGCCGGCCGCTGACAGCTCGACGATGCGCTGCATGCCGGCCAGCAGCTCACGGTCATGGCTGATCAGCACCAGGCCGCCGCGCCAACTCGCCAGGCGCTGGCCCAGACGCTTACGGCTGGGCAGATCGAGGTGGTTGCCAGGCTCGTCGAGAATCAGTAGATCAGCCTCCGCCAGCAAGGCCCCGAGCAGGGCAACGCGACTGCACTCGCCACCACTCAATTGCATCGCAGGTGTCTGCGGGTCGAGATGACCAAGGCCTTCTTCCTGCAGCGCACGTTGCAGCCGCTCGATCACATCCCACTGGCCATCGAGGCACTCGATGTCATCGGCTCGCGGCTCACCGGCCATGACCCGCTGCAAGGCATCGAACCACGGCGCACATCCCGCCAGGTCGACGACCCTGGCGCCGGGCGCAGCCACGATACGTTGCGGCAGATAGGCGATGCGCCCCTGGCGCAGAATGCGCCCATCACTGGGCTGCAGCTCACCAGCCAGCAAACGGCCGAGGATGCTTTTACCAACGCCATTGCGCCCCACCAGGCCGGTGTGGCGGTTATCGAAAACGTCGCTGAGCCCGTCGAACAGCATGACGCCATCGGCAAAGCGGAAAGAAACGCGCTCGAGCGCGATATGCGGGGAATCGGTCATCCATGCCTCCAGGCAATGCCGTGAATACGCGCGGACTGAGGCCGCGATCGATCACTGGTCGTGCGAACACGACGGCATTACTGACGCATTGGACGAGACTCCGGAAAAGACATGAGCGTCCAGGGTAAAAGCCAGGGAAGGTGGAGACAAGTGCATTAGGCTCACCCGGTTCTGTGGGAGGGGCTTCAGCCGCGAGTTTTTCGCCGCTAAAGCGCCTCCCACGGCATCCCCTGAAACCGTAGGGTGAGTTAGCGGCGCAAAGCGCAAATCTTAAAGCCACGCCAGAAAGTCGCGCGCCGCGTAACCCACCGGGCGATGCATGGCGTGGCACCTATGGTGGGTTACGCCGCACTCAGTTCGGTGAGCCGGCCAGACACTGCGACAGGCGGCTGACCCTCCCTACGAACTCGGCGGTGCCGGATGACCCCCTCTCCCCCAGCCCCTCTCCCATAAATGGGAGAGGGGCTCGCATCAGCTTTCCTCGCTATCGAGCAGCAGATTCTCCAGTGCCTCGCGGTATTCGCCAGGGTTCTCCCACAGGCCACGCTGCTGGGCTTCCAGCAAACGTTCGAGGATGTCGTTGAGCGCGCCAGGGTTGTGCTGCTGGATAAAGTCGCGGGTGTCCTTGTCCAGCAAATAGGCATCGGTGAGCAGCGCGTATTGGTGGTCGTCGACCAGCTCGCTGGTGGCGTCGAAGGCGAACAGGTAGTCGATGGTCGCGGCCAGCTCGAAAGCGCCCTTGTAGCCGTGACGCTTCATGCCCGCGATCCACTTGGGATTGGCAGCACGGGCGCGCACCACGCGGTTAAGCTCTTCCTTGAGGCTGCGAATACGCGGGATATCCGGCTGACTGTTGTCGCCAAAGTAGCTGGCCACCTTGAGCCCGCGCAGGGTTTCCACCGCCGCCAGCATGCCGCCCTGGAACTGGTAGTAATCGTTGGAATCGAGGATGTCGTGCTCGCGGTTGTCCTGGTTATGCAGCACCGCCTGCATCTGCTCCAGGCGCTCGACGAAGCGCTGTCGCGCCGGCGCGCCCTCCGCGCCGCTGCCGTAGGCGTAGCCACCCCAGTTCAGATACACCTCGGCCAGATCCGCGCGGCTCTGCCATAGGCGTTCCTCGATGGCGTTCTGCACCCCGGCGCCATAAGCCCCTGGTTTGGCGCCGAACACCCGCCAGCCGGCCTGCCGGCGCGCTTCGGCTTCATCCAGGCCGCCGTCCTCGAGCGCCAGCGATTCGCGCCAGACCCGCGCCGACAGCGGGTTCATGTCTTCCGGCTCGTCCAGCTCGATCACCGCTTGCACGGCCTCGTCGAACAGGCGAATCAGGTTGCTGAAGGCATCGCGGAAGAAGCCCGACACGCGCAGGGTGACGTCCACCCGTGGGCGACCGAGTTGTTCCAGCGGCAGCACCTCGAAACGCTCGACGCGCTGGCTGCCCGGCTGCCATACCGGGCGCACGCCCATCAGCGCCAGCGCCTGGGCGATATCGTCGCCGCCGGTGCGCATGGTCGCCGTGCCCCATACCGACAGGCCGAGCTGGCGCAGGTGATCGCCCTCGTCCTGCAGGTGGCGCTCCAGCAGGCGATCCGCTGCCTGCACGCCGAGGCGCCAGGCAGTGGGCGTGGGCAGGTGGCGCACGTCGACAGTGAAGAAGTTGCGCCCGGTGGGCAGTACATCGAGGCGCCCGCGACTGGGCGCGCCACTCGGCCCAGCAGGCACGAAACGCCCTTGCAGCGCCGCCAGCAGGCCGCCCATTTCGGCATCGCCGCATGCATCAAGCAAGGGCGCGATATGTTCGGCCAGGCCGTCTAGGATAAGTGCCACCTCGGCGCCAAAGGCGCCGATGCGCTCACCACCGAGACGCTGCTCGATCAGCCTTAGCGCCAGCAGTTCCAGACGCTCGCGGGTATCGCCGACGCTGCGCCACAGGCTGTTATCCACAGCCTGCAACGCCTGTGGACGCAGCCCTTCCCAAGGCTGGCCCATAGCACAATCTAGCGGATCTAGGCCCAGTTCCAGGCCACGGGCCAGCGCGCGCAGCAGGCTGGCATTGGCGCCCTGGCCATCGCCACGGGGGATGCGCAGCAGCGCCAGCAGGGTGTCACGGCGCAGTTGCCCGGCCGGCGACTCGCCGAATACGTGCAGGCCATCGCGGATCTGCGATTCCTTGAGGTCACAGAGGTAGGCGTCGAGCTGCGGCAGCCAGCTATCGCCGTCATCGTTGAGTTGCAGGCCCAGTTCGCGGTCGAGGCTGGCCTCGCGCACCTTGGCCAGAATCTCGCCGCGCAGCTCCACGGCGCGGCGCTGGTCGAGCTGGCTGGCGTCGTAATACTCGTCGGCCAGGCGCTCCAGATCGCGCAACGGGCCGTAGCTCTCGGCACGGGTCAAAGGCGGCATCAGGTGGTCGATGATCACCGCCTGGGTGCGGCGCTTGGCCTGCGCGCCCTCGCCCGGATCGTTGACGATAAAGGGATAGACGTTGGGCAGCGGGCCGATCAGCGCCTGCGGCCAGCAGCCTTCGGAGAGGCCGACGCTCTTGCCCGGCAGCCATTCCAGGTTGCCGTGCTTGCCGACGTGGATCAGCGCATCGGCGGCGAAGGCCGTGCGCAGCCAGGCATAGAAGGCGATATAGCCGTGCGGCGGCACCAGATCCGGGTCGTGATACACCGCCGCAGGGTCGAGCTGGTAGCCACGTGCAGGTTGGATACCAACGAAGGTCAGGCCGAAACGTAGGCCGGCAACCATCATCCGCCCGCTGCGGAACATGGGATCGTTCTGCGGCTCGCCCCAGCGCTCGCGCACGGCCTGCTGATTGGCCGGCGGCAGGCTGTGGAAAAACGCCAGGTAGTCGTCCAGTGCCAGGCTTTGCGCACAGGGACGTGAATCCAGGCCGTCGAGATCGTTGGTGACGCCACCGAGCAGGCTGTGGACAAGTGCGGTGCCGCCGTCTGGCAAGTTATCCACAGGGTACCCCTGAGCCTGCAGGGCGCGGAGGATATTCAGCGCAGCAGCCGGCGTATCCAAGCCGACGCCGTTGCCGATGCGGCCATCGCGGGTCGGGTAGTTGGCCAGGATCAAGCCTATTCGCTTCTGATCGTTGCTTTTGATCGCCAACTGGCACCAATTATGCGCCAGTTCGGCGACGTAGGCCATACCCGACTCATGCGCCTGATAGCACACCACGTCGCACTGGCTGCGTTCGCTGCGCCAGGCCAGCCCCTTGAAGCTGATGGCAGTGCCGATCAGCCGGCCATCCAATTCGGGCAATACCACGTGCATGGCCAGATCGCGCGAGCCCAGGCCCTGGGCGCTGGTCTGCCATTGCGCCTGGTTGTCCAGCGAGCAGATGGCCTGCAGTACCGGGATATCACGGCGGAACACCCGCGCCTGCGGCGCCTCGGGGTTGGACAGTGCGAAGCCGGTGGTGTTGATGATCAGTGCGGCGCAGGTTTCGTCCAGCCAGGCTTGTACCTGATCCAGGCAGGCCGGCTCCTTGAGGCTAGCCACGGCAATCGGCAGCGGGTTGAGGCCCTGACCAAGCAGGTGCTCGCAGAAGGTCTCGACGAAGGCGGTGTTCGCCGACTGCACATGGTTGCGGTAGAACAGCAGCGCCACAACAGGCGCAGCCGGCTGCCACTGCGCCTGCCAGTCAGCCAGCGCCGCCAGGCTACGCTGGGGGTGATAAAGACCGACACGTGGCAACGGCTGCGGCTCCTGCCAAGGGTCATCGCGGCCCAGCCAACGGCTGCCGATGCAGCGAAATAGCTGGCGGGCATTGTCCAAGCCGCCCTGGCGCAGGTACTGCCAGAGGCGCTGGCTGTCTTCTTCAGCAACGTTGCCGAGGGCATTCAGCTCCGGGTCGGGCTTGTCGTCGCCCGGCACCATGATCACCGTGGCGCCCCGCCCCCCCAGCTCCACCAGGCGCTCGACGCCATAGCGCCAATAGCTCACCCCGCCATGCACCGAGATCAGGATGACCCTGGCATGCTGCAGCACCTGTTCGACGTAGTAGTCCACCGAGGCGTTGTTGCTCAGTTGCGCCGGGCTGGCCAGGCGCAGACTGGGGTAGTCGTCCGGCAGTTGCCGGGCGGCTTCGGCCAACAGCGACAGGTGCGAATCTCCTGTGCACAGGATCACCAGTTCGGCCGGGGTCTGGCCGAGGTCGGCGATGCTGTCGGCCGGCAACTGGGCGCCGGGCTGGGTGCGCAGGAGGTGCATTTAAGCGAGCCGCAAGCTGCAAGCCGCAAGCTGCAAGTGGAAGCAAACGCTGCACGCAGTAGTGCTTACTTGCGGCTTGCAGCTCGCCACTTGCCGCTTCATCAAACCGCCGCCTTCAGCTCGGCCTCGATGGCCGCGCGGTCGAGCTGCTGGCCGATCACCACCAGGCGGCTCAAGCGTGGCTCGTCGGCCTGCCAGGCACGGTCGAAATGGCGGTCGAAGCGCTGACCGACACCCTGCACCAGCAGGCGCATGGGTTTGCCGGGGATCGCTGCGAAGCCTTTCACCCGCAGAATGCCGTATTTCGCCACTGCGTCCTTCAGCGCAGCCAACAGGCGTGCCTCCTCGGCTTCCGGTAGTTCCACGTGGAACGAGTCGAATTCCTCATGATCGTGGTCTTCGTCTTCATCGTCGTGGTGGGTGCGGCGGTTGTCGATATGCAGCTCGGTTTCGCTGTTCAGGCCCAGCAGCACGCTGATCGGCAGATCACCACCATGCGCCTCGATCACCTTCACCGCTGGCGGCAGCTCCTCGGCCACCTCGGCGCGCACGGCAGCCAGTGCCTCGGCATCGATCAGATCGGCCTTGTTGAGAATCACCAGGTCGGCGCTGGCCAGTTGGTCGGCGAACAGTTCGTGCAGCGGCGACTCATGGTCGAGGTTGGGGTCGAGCTTGCGCTGCTCGTCCACCTGATCGGGGAAGGCAGCGAAGGTACCGGCGGCAACGGCCGGGCTGTCGACCACGGTGATCACCGCATCGACCGTGCAAGCATTGCGGATTTCCGGCCAGTTGAAGGCCTGCACCAGCGGTTTTGGCAGGGCCAGGCCGCTAGTCTCGATGAGGATATGGTCGAGGTCGCCACGGCGCGCCACCAGCTCGCGCATCACCGGGAAGAACTCTTCCTGCACGGTGCAGCACAGGCAACCGTTGGCCAGCTCGAAGACGCGGCCGTTGGCCTCTTCCTCGCTGCAGCCGATGGAGCACTGCTTGAGGATCTCGCCATCGATGCCCAGCTCGCCGAACTCATTGACGATAACCGCGATGCGGCGGCCGCCGGCATTGGCCAGCAGGTGGCGCAGCAGGGTGGTCTTACCGGCACCGAGAAATCCGGTGACGATGGTGACGGGCAGTTTGGCGAGGGTTTTCATGAAGGATCCCGTGGCGTCGATAAGTTCGGCGGACGGGTACGCGCAGGCGGGCACGCAGGAGCGTGCTGGCCGCATCGGATCACCCCGTCCGAGCAGATGGCTGGTCAGTCGAGGCAGGTCTCCTGGCTCACGGCTTGCGCGGCGCGCATCCCTTCACCTTCCCGCCGGTTGGCAGTGG
The DNA here is from genome assembly GCF_026723825.1 of Pseudomonas sp. GOM7. NCBI lineage: Bacteria > Pseudomonadati > Pseudomonadota > Gammaproteobacteria > Pseudomonadales > Pseudomonadaceae > Pseudomonas > Pseudomonas sp. GOM7. The sequence goes on from NZ_CP113519.1 coordinate 5,400,623, forward strand.
TCTAACGAAGGGCATAACCGTTCACAGTTGCGGGGGCAGCCAGGGCATCGACCCTGCTCCCTCTTAGCTCCCCGACCGCTGGCCGGGAAGAACCTCGAAAACAAGAAGGCTACGCAGGCCGCGACGGCCGGTCAATCGCGGTTGACCATCCGCAGGTGCCATGATGAGCTACGCCACCGCTCAAACCAAATGCCGCTCATGTTGCCAACCGCTGATCGCTCATCCACCTCACCGATACAGGTCGTCGCTGGATTGGGGTGTCGCCGTGGCTGTAGCCTGGACGAGCTACTCGACCTGCTTATCCACAGCCTGGCTCGGCATGGACTGACGGCGGACAACCTGGCGGGCCTGGCCAGCATCGCCCACAAGCGCGACGAAGCCGGCCTGCACGCCCTGGCTGAACACCTGGGACTTGAGCTGTCTTTCTTCTCGCCCGAGCAACTAAGCGCCTACCTGGCAAAGACAGGCGGCAACCCCCTCAGCCAAGCCACCACTGGCAGCCCAGCCGTAGCCGAGCCCTGCGCACTGGCGTTGGCAGCGCGCATGGGCATATCGCCCTGCCAGCTCGGCGAGAAAACCCGCAGCGCCAGCGCCACCTGTGCGCTGGCCACCTTCACCGATACGAGCATCTAGCTGTGGACTACTTCGAGAACGTGATCAAGACCTTGCTTGAGGGCGAAGGATATTGGGTGCGCCAATCCTTCAAGGTCAATCTCACCAAGGAAGAGAAAAGGGAAGTTGGCAAACACTCTATCCCTCGCCCCGAAATCGATCTACTGGCTTACAAGCCAAACGAAAACAGGTTGCTGGCCTTTGAAGCAAAGTCCTTTCTGGACTCGCCCGGCGTCAGGCTCTCATGCCTCAGCGAAAGCCATGATGTTCCTGAGGGCAAATACAAGTTATTTACCTGCGAGAATTACAGAAAGATCGTTTTTCAACGACTCAAGCAAGACCTGATTGACTGCGGAATGGGTAATGCCAGCACCGAGATCGTTTTAGGGCTTGCTGCCGGCAAGGTCTATCAGTCGAAGAACTCCGAAATCAAAGAACTGTTTTCCCGCAACGGCTGGCTGTTCTGGTCACCGGAGGACATCCGTAACAAAGTGATCGATCTCGCTAAGCGCGGCTACGAAAACGAGCCAGCCATCATCACTGCCAAAATTCTGATGCGCCAACCGTGAAAAGCCATGAACTCCTTGAGCACAATACATGACCGTCTACTTTATCGGCGCCGGCCCCGGCGACCCCGAGCTGATCACCGTCAAGGGCCAGCGGCTTATCCACAAATGCCCAGTCATCCTCTATGCAGGGTCGCTGGTTCCCGAAGCCGTGTTACAGGGCCACAGCGCCGAACAGGTGGTGAACACCGCCGAACTGAATCTGGGCGAGATCATCACACTACTGCATGAGGCCCATAAGCGCGGCCAGGACGTCGCCCGCGTGCACTCCGGCGACCCGTCGCTGTACGGCGCCATAGGCGAGCAGATTCGCGAACTGCGTGCGCTGGGTATTCCCTTCGAGATCATCCCCGGCGTCACCGCCACCGCCGCCTGTGCGGCGCTGCTGGAATCAGAGCTGACCCTGCCCGGCATCGCCCAGACCGTGATCCTCACCCGCTACGGCACCACCTCGCCCATGCCCCAGGGCGAGCAATTGCAGGATCTGGCCCAGCACCGCGCGACCCTGGCCATCCACCTGGGGGTGCGCCATCTGCCGGCCATAGTCGACGAACTGCTGCCGCACTATGGCGCCGACTGCCCCATCGCGGTTATCCACAGGGCGAGCTGGCCGGATCAGGACTGGGTGTTGGGCACACTCGCCGATATCGAGGAAAAGGTCGCCGCCAAGGACTTTCGCCGCACGGCGTTGATCCTGGTCGGGCGCGTGCTGGATCCAGGTGCCTTCGCGGAATCTGCACTGTATGACGCAGCGCATCGGCACCTCTACCGTCCCGGCACTGATTGAACCTTGGCGAGAAACCGCACAAAGCGCTGAAAACCTTTAATGGCAAGGCTTTCAGAACTTTATCAACAGGATAGGAAGCGACTTATCCAAGAACCCTGTGGATATTGGACAAGCCGGCGATCACTTTCTGTACAACTGGCTGTAAAGCCCTATTTGCAAGGGCTTCAGCCAACTGTCACGATGATATCCACAGCTTGATCCACGCCAACTGTGAGCAACTGCTCAGAGCTGTACTTCCACCCGCTTGATACCCAAGCCGCGCAGCTCGACCATCAACGCATCCAGACTGGTGAAGGTCTGCACCTGCTCGGCATCATCCACAAGAAAGAAACTGCGCCCGGCATCCTTGTTGAAGAACACGATCCATTCGCTGATATTGGCCGGGTTGACCATGACCTGGGTGTGGAACACCACGCCATCGGCCAACCGCTTGATTACGTCTTCGCGCTTCACTCGACAGTCACACTCTTGGCCAGGTTGCGCGGCTGGTCGACGTCGGTGCCCTTGAGCACCGCGACGTAGTACGACAGCAATTGCAGCGGCACGGTGTAGAGGATCGGCGCGAGCAAGTCGTGGATATGCGGCATGGCCACCACATGGGTGCCCTCGCCGTTGCTCATACCGGCCTGCTGGTCGGCGAAGACGATCAGCTCGCCGCCACGGGCCCGCACTTCCTGCAGGTTGGACTTGAGCTTTTCCAGCAGCTCGTTGTTCGGCGCCACGGTGACCACCGGCATATCGGCATCCACCAGGGCCAGCGGGCCGTGCTTGAGCTCACCGGCCGGGTAGGCCTCGGCGTGGATGTAGGAGATTTCCTTGAGCTTGAGCGCCCCTTCCATGGCCACCGGGTACTGCGCGCCACGGCCAAGGAACAGGCTGTGGTGCTTCTCGGCGAACAGCTCGGAAATCTTCTCCACGGTCTTGTCCATGGCCAGGGCTTCGCCCAGGCGGGTCGGCAGGCGGCGCAGCTCTTCCACCAGCTCGGCGCTCAGCGCCTTGTCCAGAGTGCCGTGCACCTGGCCGAGAGCCAGGGTCAGCAGCATCAGGCCGACCAGCTGGGTGGTGAAAGCCTTGGTGGAAGCCACGCCGATTTCCGGGCCGGCCTGGGTCAGCAGGCACAGGTCGGATTCGCGCACCAGCGAGCTGGTGCCAACATTGCAGATCACCAGGCTAGCCAGGTAGCCGCCCTGCCCAGGCGCCTTCTCCTTGGCGTTGCGCAGCGCGGCCAGGGTGTCGGCGGTTTCGCCGGACTGCGAGACACTGACGAACAGGGTATCCGGCTGCACCACCACCTTGCGGTAGCGGAATTCGCTGGCCACCTCGACCTGGCAGGGAATGCCGGCCAGCTCTTCCAGCCAGTAACGGGCGACCATACCGGCGTGGTAGCTGGTGCCGCAGGCGACGATCTGCACGTTCCTGACCTTGGCGAACAGCTCGGCGGCCTGCGGGCCGAAGGCCTGCACCAGCACATGATCGCTGCCCAGACGGCCTTCCAGGGTGCGCTGCACAACCTTGGGCTGCTCGTGGATTTCCTTGAGCATGAAGTGGCGGTATTCGCCCTTGTCGGCGGCCTCGGCACCTTCGTGGTACTGCACGGCTTCGCGCTGTACCAGCTGACCGGCGGCATCCCAGATCTGCACGCCGTCGCGACGGATCTCGGCGATATCGCCTTCTTCCAGGTACATGAAGCGATCGGTGACCTGGCGCAGGGCCAACTGGTCGGAAGCGAGGAAGTTCTCGCCCAAGCCCAGACCGATCACCAGCGGGCTGCCGCTGCGCGCGGCGAGCAGGCGATCCGGCTGCTTGGCACTGATCACCGCCAGGCCATAGGCGCCGTGTAGTTCCGGGATGGCGGCCTTGAGCGCGGCGGTGAGGTCGCCGAGCTGCTGCAGTTTGTGCTCGAGCAGGTGGACGATAGTTTCGGTGTCGGTATCGGAGGTGAAGACGTAACCCAGGCCCTTGAGGCGCTCGCGCAATTCCTCGTGGTTCTCGATGATGCCATTGTGCACCACGGCCAGCTCGTGCCCGGAGAAGTGTGGATGGGCATTGCGCTCGCTGGGCGCGCCATGGGTGGCCCAGCGGGTGTGGGCGATGCCCAGACGCCCGGCCAGCGGTTCGGCCTGCAGCGCAGCCTGCAGCTCGCTGACCTTGCCGACGCGGCGGCGGCGGTCGAGTATGCCCTGCTCGGTCAGCAGCGCCACGCCGGCGCTGTCATAGCCGCGGTATTCCAGGCGCTTGAGGCCTTCGACCAGAACCGGGGTGATATTGCGCTCTGCGATGGCGCCTACGATTCCGCACATGGTGCTCTCCTTTTAGTTTTCCAGCGGCGCGAGGATTAGCTGGATGCCGCGCGCGCGTATCTGTTCGGCCGCCTGGGTATCCAGGCGCTCGTCGGTGATCAGGGTATGGACGCTGCCCCAGGGCAGCTCCAGATTGGGGATACGGCGGCCGATCTTGTCGCTCTCGACCATGACGATGACTTCGCGGGCGACTTCGGCCATCACTCGCGACAGGCCGAGCAGTTCGTTGAAGGTGGTGGTGCCACGCTCCAGGTCGATGCCGTCGGCACCGATGAACAATTGGTCGAAGTCGTAAGAGCGCAGCACCTGCTCGGCCACCTGGCCCTGGAAGGACTCGGAATGCGGATCCCAGGTGCCACCGGTCATCAGCAGCACCGGCTCATGCTCGAGTTCGCGCAGGGCGTTGGCCACACCCAGCGAGTTGGTCATCACCACCAGGCCGGGCTTGTAGCCGAGCTGCGGAATCATGGCGGCCGTGGTGGTGCCGCTGTCGATGATGATGCGTGCATGCTCGCGGATGCGCGCCACGCCAGCGCGGGCGATGGCCTGCTTGTGCGGGGAGATGGGCTGGGTCGGCTCGCCGATCAGTTCCTGCGGTACTGGCACGGCGCCACCATAGCGACGCAACAGCAGACCGTTCTTTTCCAATGCGGCAAGATCCTTGCGGATGGTCACTTCGCTGGTGGCGAAGTGCTGCGCCAGGGCGTCCACGCTCACTTCGCCCTGCTCGGCGAGCAAGGCGAGAATGGTGTGGCGACGTTGCGGCGTGTTGCGCTTCGACATCTTTAAGTTTCGATCCGAAAGATAATGGAGCGAATCAAAACATAAAAGAGCTGCAAGCTGCAAGACGGATGGCGACCCTTAAGCTGCAAAAACGTGCGCGAAGCTCAATCCCGGGGCAAGCTTTTACTTGCCGCTTGTGGCTTGAAGCTTGTGGCTGCCTTTTCAGTTAAGCGTCAGTTTGACCCCGAAACCGACCAGGCACAGCCCCGCCAGCTTCTCAAGGCCACGCGCGATACGCGGATTGGCGCGCATGCGCTCGGCGAGAAAGTGCGTCAGCAGCACGATCAGCAGGCCGTAGAGGAAGGTCAGCGCCATGATGGTCATGGCCATGAAACCGAACGTAACCAGGCCCTGATGGCGCTCTGGGTCGATGAACAGCGGAAAGAAGGCCATGTAGAAGATGATGGCCTTGGGGTTGAAGACGGTGATCACCAGGGTTTGCCACAGGTATTGGCGCGGCTTGATCTCCAACGTCGGCGCCGCCCCCGGCTTGGCCAGCAGCATGCGCAGGCCCAGGTAGACCAGATAGGCCGCCCCCAGCCATTGCACCAGATGGAAAGCCGCAGGATAGGCCTTTAGCAGCGCGGCGACCCCGGCCACTGCCAGCCACAGCAGCACCTGGTCGCCGAAGATGATGCCGAAGGTGGAGGCCAGCCCACCGCGAATGCCGCCCTTGCCGGTGGACAGGATCAACGCCAGGTTACCCGGCCCTGGAATGGCCAGCAGGATGATGAAGGCCACCACGAAGGCGGCGTAATCCGTCACACCGAACATGAATTGAGCCTCAAGCTACAAGCTACAAGCTACAAGCTACTCAGAGCTTGGCCATACATACCTAACTACAATCACAGCCACCGCACCCGTGTCTTTCTTCTTGCAGCTTATGGCTTGCGGCTTGTAGCTGCTTTGGTCGGCCGCTTCCAGCCTTCGATATTGCGCTGCTTGGCGCGCCCCACCGCCAGCGTGTCCGCCGGCACGTCACTGGTGATCACCGAACCTGCGCCCGTGGTGACGCGGTCGCCGAGGTTGACCGGTGCCACCAGCGCGCTGTTGGAGCCGATGAATACGTCCTCGCCCATCACGGTGCGGAATTTGTTGGCACCGTCGTAGTTGCAGGTGATGGTGCCGGCACCGATGTTGGTACGGGCGCCGATCTCGGCATCGCCCAGGTAGCTCAGGTGGCCGGCCTTGGCGCCCTCGCCCATGACCGCGTTCTTCAGCTCGACGAAGTTACCCACATGGGCCTTGGCACCCAGCTTGGTGCCGGGGCGCAGACGAGCGAACGGGCCGCAGTCGGCGCCCTCGCCCATTTCGGCGCCATCCAGATGGCTGTTGGCCTTGACGATGGCGCCCTTGCGCAACACCGAGTCCTTGATCACGCAGTTCGGGCCGATCTGCACATCGTCCTCGATCACCACCTTGCCTTCGAGAATGACGTTGATGTCGATGGTCACGTCGCGGCCAACACTGACCTCACCACGCACGTCGAAACGATGCGGGTCACGCAAGGTGACGCCCTGGGCCATCAGGCGGCGGGCCATACGCTGCTGGTAATGGCATTCCAGTTGGGCAAGCTGGATGCGGTCATTGGCACCCAGCACTTCCATCTCGTCGACCGCACGTTCGGTGGCCACGATCAGGCCATCGGCTACCGCCATGGCGATGACGTCGGTCAGGTAGTACTCGCCCTGGGCATTGCTGTTGGACAGGCGGCCCAGCCAGTCGGCCAGACGCTTGCCCGGCACGGCGAGGATGCCGGTGTTGCCTTCACGGATCTGCCGCTGGGGCTCGCTGGCATCCTTGTGCTCGACGATGGCCTGCACCACACCCTCGGCGTCACGCACGATGCGACCGTAGCCGGTGGGGTCGGCCAGCTCGACGGTGAGCAGGCCTAGCTGATCGTCACTGACCAGAGCCAGCAGGCGCTCGAGGGTCGCGGTCTCGATCAGCGGCACGTCGCCGTAGAGGATCAGTACGCGCTCGGCACTCAGGTGCGGCAGCGCCTGGGCCACGGCATGGCCGGTACCCAGTTGCTCGGCCTGGATGACGAAATTCAGGTCATCAGCCGCCAACCGCTCACGCACCTTGTCAGCGCCATGACCGATCACCACCTGGATGCTCTGCGGCTGCAAGCTGCGTGCGGTATCGATGACATGACCGAGCATGGGCTTCTCGGCTACCGGGTGCAGAACCTTGGGCAGGGAGGAACGCATGCGGGTGCCTTGGCCGGCAGCGAGAATGACGATATCGAGCGACATGAACGAGGATTCCTTGGCGACCACCGGCACACGGGGTGCCAGCACGATCAAATGGCAGAAAAAGAAAAAGGGTAGCCAAGGCTACCCTTTCTCGAACCACGGTTGAAGCAGGCAGCCTTAGCCGCCGAACTTCTTGCGCAGTTGCTGGACGGTACGCAGCTGGGCTGCGACTTCGGCCAGGTGAGCGGCGGCGGAACTGTAGTTGAACTCAGAACCCTGCTCGCTCAGCGCTTTCTCGGCGGCCTTGAGGGCCTCCTGAGCAGCGGCTTCGTCGATGTCGGCGGCGCGTTGCACGGTGTCGGCGAGAACCTTGACCATGTTCGGCTGCACTTCGAGGAAACCACCGGAGATGTAGAACACCTCGGCTTCGCCACCCTGCTTGATCAGGCGGATCGGACCCGGTTTCAGGTCGGTGATCAGCGGCGCGTGGCCCGGAGCGATACCCAGATCACCCAGGTTGCCGTGCGCAATCACCATCTCCACCAGGCCGGAGAAGATCTCCGCTTCCGCGCTGACGATATCGCAATGGACTGTCATAGCCATACGCTTGCCTCAGGTTACAGGCTGTGGACAACCGCAGTTATCCACAAACCTGATGCGCCCGTTGCCAGGCGCATGGGTGATTACAGTTTCTTCGCTTTCTCGATGGCTTCGTCGATGCTGCCGACCATGTAGAACGCCTGCTCCGGCAGGTGGTCGTAGTCGCCCTTGAGGATGCCGCTGAAGCCAGCGATGGTGTCCTTGAGGGAAACGTACTTGCCTGGCGAGCCGGTGAAGACTTCGGCCACGAAGAACGGCTGGGACAGGAAGCGCTGGATCTTACGCGCACGGGATACTAGCTGCTTGTCCGCTTCGGACAGCTCGTCCATACCCAGAATGGCGATGATGTCCTTCAGTTCCTTGTAACGCTGCAGCACGTACTGAACGCCACGAGCGGTCTCGTAGTGTTCGTTGCCGATGACGTTCGGATCCAGCTGACGGCTGGTGGAGTCCAGCGGGTCAACGGCCGGGTAGATACCCAGGGAAGCGATGTCACGGCTCAGTACGACGGTGGCGTCCAAGTGGGCGAAGGTGGTCGCCGGGCTCGGGTCGGTCAGGTCGTCCGCGGGAACGTAGACGGCCTGGATCGAGGTGATCGAGCCTTTCTTGGTGGAGGTGATGCGCTCCTGCAGAACGCCCATCTCTTCGGCCAGGGTCGGCTGGTAACCTACTGCCGACGGCATACGGCCGAGCAGTGCGGATACTTCGGTACCGGCCAGGGTGTAACGGTAGATGTTGTCGACGAACAACAGTACGTCACGGCCTTCGTCACGGAACTTCTCGGCCATGGTCAGGCCGGTCAGGGCGACGCGCAGACGGTTGCCTGGTGGCTCGTTCATCTGACCGTAGACCAGGGCTACCTTGTCGAGAACGTTGGAATCCTTCATCTCGTGGTAGAAGTCGTTACCCTCACGAGTACGCTCACCCACACCGGCGAACACGGAATAACCGCTGTGCTCGATGGCGATGTTACGGATCAGTTCCATCATGTTCACGGTCTTGCCGACACCGGCACCACCGAACAGACCAACTTTACCGCCCTTGGCGAACGGGCAGACCAGGTCGATAACCTTGATGCCGGTTTCCAGCAGATCGTTGCCGCCGGCTTGCTCGGCATAGCTCGGTGCAGCGCGGTGGATTTCCCACTGCTCTTCTTCACCGATGGGGCCGGCTTCGTCGATCGGGTTGCCCAGCACGTCCATGATCCGGCCCAGGGTCGCTTTACCGACCGGTACCGAGATGGCCTTGTGGGTACGAGTGATGTCCAGACCGCGCTTGAGGCCTTCGGTCGAACCCATCGCAATGGTACGCACCACGCCGTCGCCCAGCTGCTGCTGAACTTCCAGAGTGGTTTCGGCGCCGACTACTTTCAGCGCCTCGTATACGGCTGGCACCTGATCACGCGGGAATTCCACGTCGATAACGGCGCCGATGATTTGAACGATACGTCCGCTACTCATCTTTGGTTCCTCAGAATATTTGAACCGTTCTTAAACCGCGGCAGCGCCGCCGACGATTTCCGAAATCTCTTGGGTGATCGCTGCCTGACGCGCCTTGTTGTAGATCAGCTGCAGGTCTTTGATGAGCTGGCCAGCGTTATCGGTGGCGTTCTTCATCGCGATCATCCGCGCAGCCTGCTCGGCCGCGTTGTTCTCGACCACTGCCTGGTACACCTGGGATTCGACGTAGCGAACCATCAGGCCATCGAGCAGTTCCTTGGCATCGGGCTCGTACAGATAGTCCCAGTGATGCTTGAGGTCTTGATCCGGATCGGCCACCAGGGGAACCAATTGCTCCACTGTAGGCTTCTGCGTCATGGTATTGATGAACTTGTTCGAGACCACGGACAGACGGTCGATACGCCCCTCGAGGTAAGCGTCGAGCATGACCTTGACACTACCGATCAGGTCGTTGATCGACGGCTCTTCACCGAGGTGGCTGATCGCAGCGACGACATTGCCACCAAAGTTGCGGAAGAATGCCGCACCTTTGGAGCCAATCACGCAGAGATCGATCTCCACGCCTTGCTCGCGATCTTTCGCCATGTCCTTGACCAGGGCCTTGAACAGGTTGGTGTTCAAGCCACCGCACAGACCACGGTCACTGCTCACCACCACATAACCAGCGCGCTTAACTTCGCGCTCGATCATGAAGGGATGACGGTATTCCGGGTTGGCGTTGGCCAGATGACCAATCACCTGGCGGATACGCTCCGCGTAGGGACGGCTAGCTGCCATGCGCTGTTGAGCCTTGCGCATCTTGCTGACCGCCACTTTTTCCATGGCGCTGGTGATCTTCTGCGTGCTTTTGATGCTCGCAATCTTGCTGCGAATCTCTTTTGCGCCTGCCATTTCACACCTATCGGGTTAGCAGGCGGGCGTCTCGCGACGCCCGCTGCGGCTTACCAGGTTTGGGTGGCTTTGAACTTCTCGATACCGGCTTTGATGGCGGCGTCGATTTCGTCGTTGAAGTCACCTTTCACGTTGATCTTGGCCATCAGATCGGCCAGCTCACGGTTGAAGTAGCCCAGCAGGGCTGCCTCGAAGGCGCCAACTTTGTTCACTTCCACGTCGGTCAGGAAGCCGCGCTCGGCAGCGTACAGGGACACGGACATGTCGGCGATCGACATGGGCGCGTACTGCTTCTGCTTCATCAGTTCGGTGACACGTTGACCGTGCTCGAGCTGCTTGCGGGTGGCTTCGTCCAGGTCAGAGGCGAACTGGGCGAAGGCCGCCAGTTCACGGTACTGAGCCAGAGCGGTACGGATACCACCGGAGAGCTTCTTGATGATCTTGGTCTGAGCGGCACCACCCACGCGGGATACCGAGATACCGGCGTTGACGGCCGGACGGATACCCGAGTTGAACATGGCTGATTCCAGGAAGATCTGACCGTCGGTAATGGAGATCACGTTGGTCGGAACGAACGCGGAAACGTCGCCAGCCTGGGTTTCGATGATCGGCAGAGCGGTCAGCGAACCGGTCTTGCCAGTCACGGCGCCATTGGTGAACTTCTCGACGTACTCCTCGGAAACGCGGGAAGCGCGCTCCAGCAGGCGGCTGTGGAGATAGAACACGTCGCCCGGGTAGGCTTCACGGCCTGGCGGACGGCGCAGCAGCAGGGAGATCTGGCGGTAAGCCACGGCCTGCTTGGACAGGTCGTCGTACACGATCAGGGCGTCTTCACCGCGGTCGCGGAAGTATTCACCCATGGTGCAACCGGCGTAGGGCGCCAGGAACTGCAGGGCGGCGGATTCGGAAGCGGAAGCGGCGACCACGATGGTGTTGGCCAGCGCACCGGTCTCTTCCAGCTTGCGCACGACGTTGGCGATGGTCGATTGCTTCTGACCGATAGCCACGTACACGCACTTAATGCCGCTGTTCTTCTGGTTGATGATGGCGTCGACGGCCAGAGCAGTCTTACCGATCTGACGGTCACCGATGATCAGCTCGCGCTGGCCACGGCCTACCGGGATCATGGCATCGACCGACTTGTAACCGGTCTGTACCGGCTGGTCGACCGACTTACGCCAGATCACGCCCGGCGCAACCTTTTCAACGGCGTCAGTGGCCTGCGCGTTGATCGGGCCTTTGCCGTCGATCGGGTTACCCAGTGCGTCGACCACGCGACCCAGCAGTTCCGGACCAACCGGAACTTCCAGGATGCGACCGGTGCACTTGGCGCTCATGCCTTCGGCCAGGCTGGTGTATGCACCCAGCACGACTGCACCCACGGAGTCTTGCTCCAGGTTCAGCGCCATACCGTAGACGCCGTCCGGGAACTCGATCATTTCGCCGTACATGACGTCGGCCAGACCGTAGATGCGCACGATGCCGTCGGAAACGGAGACGATGGTGCCTTCGTTGCGGGCTTGGGAGGCGACGTCGAGTTTCTCGATGCGCCCCTTGATGATTTCACTAATTTCGGAAGGATTGAGTTGCTGCATAGCTCTGCTGCCCCTTCAAACTCAAGATTTCAATGCTTCGGCCAGTTTCGCGAGCTTGCCGCGAACAGAGCCATCGATTACCAGGTCGCCGGCGCGGATCAGTACACCACCGATCAGGGTGGCATCTTCCGCGGCGTGCAGACGCACTTCTCGGCCGAGCCGTGCACTGAGAACCTTGGCGAGTTTGTCTTGCTGTTCATCGCTCAATGCGAAGGCACTGGTGACATCCACGTCGATCGACTTCTCCTGCTCGGCCTTGTACAGCTCGAACAGGGCGAAGATGTCCGGCAACAGGGCCAGACGATCGTTCTCGGCGATAACGCGGATGAAGTTCTGTGCCTGGGCGTCGAACTTGTCACCACACACCTCGTTGAAGGTGGTGGCCTTTTCTGTACTCGTCAGACGCGGGGCCTTGAGCACGCGCTGCATGGTGTCGTCGAGCGACACTGCCGCAGCCAGGCCGAGCATGGCTGACCAATTGGCCAGTTGCTGGTGGGCCTGGGCGTGCTCGAAGGCAGCCTTAGCGTAAGGTCGGGCCAGCGTGGTCAGTTCTGCCATGATCGCGCCCTCGCTTAAATTTCGGCTGCCAGTTTGTTAACCAGCTCCGCATGCGCGTTTTGGTCGATGGATGCGCCCAGGATCTTCTCCGCACCGCTGACTGCCAGGCTACCCACTTGGGCACGCAGGGCGTCCTTGATGCTGTTGATTTCCTGTTCGATCTCGGCCTGAGCCTGAGCCTTCACGCGGTCAGCTTCGACACGGGCCTGATCACGGGCTTCGTCGACGATCTGAGCAGCACGCTTATTGGCTTGCTCGATGATTTCGGCAGCCTGCCCTTTGGCTTCGCGCAGTTGCTGGGCCACTTTCTCGTGGGCCAGCTCCAGATCACGAGCCGCGCGGTTGGCAGCGTCCAAGCCGTCTGCGATCTTCTTCTGACGTTCCTGCAGAGCCGTAATGACCGGAGGCCACACGTACTTCATGCAGAACAGCACGAAGATGAAGAAGGCAACGGACTGGCCTATCAGGGTTGCATTAATGTTCACGCCAACACCTCGCTCGTTCGTTGTCCGTCACACCAATTCACTCGAAAACGAGTGAATCAGCCTGCGATTTGACCAACGAAGGGGTTCGCGAAGGTGAAGAACAGTGCGATACCAACACCGATCATGGTCACGGCGTCCAGCAGACCGGCGACGATGAACATCTTGACCTGCAGCATGGGAACCATTTCCGGTTGACGCGCAGCGCCTTCCAGGAACTTGCCACCCAGCAGACCGAAACCGATGGCGGTACCCAGGGCACCCAGGCCGATCAGCAGTGCAACGGCGATAGCGGTCAAACCAACTACAGTTTCCATTTTTCCTCCCGACTTACAGTCGTATTGGTTAGGTTTTTGTTGAAGCGGTAAAGCGAAATCGTTTGTTTACAACATCCTTCATGCCCACAGGCAGTGAAGGTTTGTCCTGGCCGGCACCGCCTGAGCGGTACCGAGGAACCTCACAGACAGCCTTAGTGGCTGTCTTCGTGCGCCATCGAGAGATAGACGATGGTCAGCATCATGAAGATGAATGCCTGCAGCACGATGATCAGGATGTGGAAGATGGCCCAGGCTAGCTGCAGCACACCGCCCAGACCGCCCAACAGCAGACCGCCGCTGTACATGATGGCGATCAGGATGAAGATCAGCTCGCCGGCATACAGGTTGCCGAACAGTCGCAGTGCCAGGGAAACCGGTTTGGCGATCAGGGTGACGAACTCGAGCAGGAAGTTCACCGGAACCAACAGGATCTTCACGGCGATGTTGTTCGAGCTGAACGGATGCAGGGTCAGTTCGCCGAGGAAGCCGCCAACACCCTTGACCTTGATGCTGTAGAACAGGATCAGAGCGAATACCGACAGGGCCAGGCCCAGAGTGGCGTTCGGGTCGGTGGTTGGTACCACGCGGAAATACAGGTGCGGGTCGCCCATGATGGTGGCAGCCAGCATCGGCAGCCAGTCAACTGGCAGCAGGTCCATGAAGTTCATCAGGAAGACCCAGACGAAGATGGTCAGGGCCAGCGGAGCGATCAGCGGGTTACGCCCGTGGAAAGTGTCCTTGACGCTGCCATCGACGAACTCGACCAGCACTTCGACGAAGTTCTGCAGGCCACCCGGCTGGTCGGAAGTCGCTTTGCGCGCCGCCAGACGGAACAGAAGGATGAAGATCAGGCCGAGAACCACCGACACCGCCAGGGTGTCTACGTGGAAGGCCCAGAAGCCCATTTCTTTGGCTTCCTGTGCGGTGTGGGCGAAACTCCAGCCATTCACCGGATGCTGACCATAGGTCAGGTTCGTCAGGTGGTGCTGGATGTAACCCGAAGCGGTATCTGCTGCCATTATTTGCCCCGAACGCTTTAAGGTCTTGAAAATTTCGTTATCAGCAGCGGTGCGAACCAGCTGACCATCAGGGTCAACAGGTAGACACCGAACAACATCGGTGCCTCCAGCGGTTTCACACCCGCAAACGCCAGTGCAAAGAGCACGAACGTCAGAATCAGTTTTCCTGCCTCGCCCGCATAAAAAGAACGGACGATTTCCCGCGCTGCCCGCGCTCCACTGAATCGGAACGCCTTGTGGGCGAAATACAGATTCGGCAACCAGGCGATCAGTCCGCCCAACAACGCCGAGTATCCGGCGACGCTTCCACGCCATTGCCAGCACACCGCAGCGGCCAGCAGCAGGACGATGAGTTGGGCCACCAGCACCGGAAAGACCGGTAGACGATGGAAGGGCAGGCGCTTTGGCATGCGGCGTTCCATCAACGGATGTCCTCGTCTATCGACCGCTTTAAATCAATGAATTGGCATAAAAAGTGCCAACAAAATTGCGCGCAGAGTATAGGGGGCCTATCCCCCCCATTCAACCGTCGGGTAGTGTTTTCCGACCGTGCGCTACAAGACCAGATGTGGCGAATTGTTTCAGCGGATATGAGCGAGAACGCCCTGCAATTCATCGAGGGAGTTGTAGCGAATGACCAACTGGCCCTTGCCCTTGGCCCCGTGTTTTATCTGCACTGGCGAGCCCAGACGCTCTGCCAGGCGCTCTTCGAGGCGGCTGATGTCCGGGTCGGGCTTGGCCTTGGTCGGGGCCGGTTTGGCACTCAGCCACTGGCGCACCAGGGCTTCGGTCTGACGCACGGTGAGGCCACGTGCGACAACATGTCGCGCGGCCTCGACCTGCTGTTCGAGGGGTAAACCGAGCAAGGCACGGGCATGGCCCATCTCCAGATCGCCATGGGCGAGCAGGGTCTTGATCTCCTCCGGCAGGGCGATCAGGCGCAGCAGGTTGGTGATGGTGACGCGGGACTTGCCGACGGCATCGGCGACCTGCTGCTGGGTCAGCTCGAACTCTTGCTGCAGTCGCTGCAGGGCGACGGCTTCCTCGATGGGGTTGAGATCCTCGCGCTGGATGTTCTCGATCAGCGCCATGGCGATGGCGGCTTCGTCCGGCAGTTCACGCACCATGGCCGGGATCTTGTCCTGGCCGGCCAGTTGGCTGGCCCGCCAGCGCCGCTCACCGGCGACGATCTCGAAGCGGCCGCCACCGATGGGGCGCAGCACGATGGGCTGCATCACGCCCTGGGCGCGGATGGAAGCAGCGAGTTCTTCCAGGGCGGTCTGATCCATGTCGCGGCGCGGCTGATACTTGCCGCGCTGGATCAGCTCCAATGGCACGTATTGCAGCTCACGGGTGTCGACCTGGGCGGCCTCTTCCTGCAATGTGCTGACGGTATTGCCGCCAAGCAGGGCGTCCAGGCCTCGGCCCAGACCTCGTTTCTTCGCAGCCATGCGGATGTTCCTTAAGCGGTAGCGGTTTTCGCGGCGGCGCGCTGACGGCGCACCAGCTCGCCGGCCAAGGCCAGGTAGGCGATGGCCCCACGGGATTGTTTGTCGTAGACCAGCGCCGGCATGCCGAAGCTCGGCGCTTCGGCCAGGCGCACGTTGCGCGGGATTACGGCGTCGTACAGCTTGTCGCCGAAGTGTTCCTTGAGCTGGGCACTGACATCGTTGGTCAGGCTGATGCGCGGGTCGTACATGGTACGCAGCAGGCCTTCGATCTGCAGCTTGGGATTGAGCAACTGGGCGATGCGCTGGATGCTGTTGACCAGGTCGGAAAGGCCTTCGAGCGCGTAGTACTCGCACTGCATGGGGATGATCACGCCATCGGCGGCTACCAGAGCGTTGATGGTCAGCATGCTCAGTGAAGGCGGGCAGTCGATGAGGATGTAGTCGTAGTTCTCGCGGATCGGCGCCAGGGCGTAACGCAGGCGGCTTTCCTTCATTTTCATTTCCAGCAGGGCGACTTCGGCGGCGGTAAGGTCGCGGTTGGCCGGCAGCAACTGGTAGCCGCCATGCTCGGAGAACTGCATGGCCTGGCTCAGGTCGCATTCGCCGATCAACACGTCATAGATCGAGTGCTCCAGGGCATGCTTGTCGATGCCGCTGCCCATCGTGGCGTTGCCCTGTGGGTCGAGGTCGATCAGCAGCACGCGGCGCTTGGTCGCCACCAGTGAAGCAGCCAGGTTGATGCACGTCGTGGTTTTGCCCACGCCGCCTTTCTGATTGGCGACCGCGAATACCTTGGCCATCTTCTTTCCCCCTAGACCGAGCGACGCAGTATCAACAGATGGCGTTGGCCTTGGCAACCGGGAACCCGCAATACATGCGTGGCACTGAGACGGAAGTCCGCCGGCAGGGCCTGCAGCTCGTCATCCGGGTGCACGCCCTTCATCGCCAGCCAGTGAGTGTCGGCGCTGCCGAGGTGGCGCGTCCAGTCGCTGAAATCTTGCAGGCTGCTGAAGGCGCGCGAGCTGATGCCGTCGAACGGTCGCTCGGGGCGATAGGCTTCGACCCGGCTGTGAACAACTTCGAGATTGGTCAGTTTCAGCTCCAGCTTCACCTGCACCAGAAAGCGGGTCTTCTTGCCGTTGGAATCGAGCAGGGTGAAATGGCGCTCGGGGAACATGATCGCCAGCGGAATGCCAGGCATGCCGCCACCGCTACCGACGTCCAGCCAGTTGTCCCCACGCTCGGCGACGAAGGGCACCACCGACAGGCTGTCGAGCAGATGGCGCGACACCATCTCGTCGGGGTCGCGCACGGCGGTGAGGTTGTAGGCCTTGTTCCACTTGATCAGCAGACCCAGGTAGGCGAGCAGTTGTTCCTGCTGCTGGGCGCTGAGCTCTATACCGAGTTCGCGGGCACCCTGCAGCAATTCTTCGGCGTGACGCTGGCTGACCGACATCAGGCGCTCTGCTCCAGCTTCTGCCCGGCGCTACGCTTCTTCAGATGAATCAGCAACAGGGAAATTGCCGCTGGCGTGACGCCGGGGATACGTCCGGCCTGGCCGAGGGTGGCCGGGCGGGTGTTGCCCAGCTTGAACTGGATTTCCTTGGACAGGCCGGAAATGGCCGCGTAGTCCAGATCATCCGGCAGCTTGGTGTCCTCACTGGCCCGTAGCTTGGCGATCTCGTCCTGCTGACGGTCGATGTAGCCGGCGTACTTGGTCTTGATCTCTACCTGCTCGGCCACCTGGTTATCCACAGGTGGGGCCTCGGTCACTTCGGCCAGAGTGGCATAGTCGATCTCCGGACGAGCCAGCAGATTGAGCAGGTTGTATTCATGGGCCAGCGGCGTGCCGAAGCGCGCGGCGATGGCATCGCCCTGCGACGTGCCCGGACGCACCCAAGTGCTCTTCAGGCGCTGTTCTTCCTGCACGATACCTTCGCGCTTGGCCTCGAATGCCGCCCAACGCTCGTCGTCCACCAGGCCCAGCTCGCGGCCCTTCTCGGTCAGGCGCAGGTCGGCATTGTCCTCGCGCAGGATCAGCCGGTATTCGGCTCGCGAAGTGAACATGCGGTACGGCTCTTGGGTGCCCAGGGTGATCAGGTCGTCCACCAGCACGCCGATGTAGGCCTCGTCGCGACGCGGGCACCAGGCCTCCTTGCCCTGGGCGCGCAGGGCGGCGTTGCAGCCGGCCAGCAGGCCTTGGGCACCGGCTTCTTCGTAGCCGGTGGTACCGTTGATCTGCCCGGCGAAGAACAGCCCGCCGATGACCTTGGTTTCCAGGCTGTACTTGAGGTCGCGCGGGTCGAAGTAGTCGTACTCGATGGCGTAGCCCGGGCGCATGATATGCGCGTTCTCCATGCCACGAATGCTGCGCACCATCTGTAGCTGCACGTCGAAAGGCAGCGAGGTGGAGATGCCGTTGGGGTACAGCTCGTGGGTGGTCAGGCCTTCCGGCTCGATGAACACCTGGTGGCTGTCCTTGTCGGCGAAACGATGGATCTTGTCCTCGATCGATGGGCAGTAACGCGGGCCGACGCCTTCGATCATCCCCGAGTACATCGGCGACCGGTCGAGATTGGCGGCGATGATCTCGTGGGTACGGGCGTTGGTGTGGGTGATCCAGCAACTGATCTGCTGCGGCTGGTGCTCACGCTTGCCGAGGAAGGACATCAGCGGCGTAGGTGTATCTCCCGGTTGCTCGGTCATCACCGAGAAATCCACGGAGCGGCCATCGATACGCGGCGGGGTGCCGGTCTTCAGCCGGCCAACGCGCAGCGGCAGCTCGCGCAGGCGGTGCGCCAGGGCGATGGAAGGTGGATCACCGGCACGACCACCGGAGTAGTTCTGCAGGCCGATGTGGATAAGTCCACCGAGGAAGGTGCCTGTGGTCAACACCACGGAATCCGCATGGAATCTGAGCCCCATCTGGGTGACCACGCCTTTGACCTGGGCGTTTTCCACAATCAGGTCATCGGCTGCCTGTTGAAAAATCCACAGGTTGGCCTGGTTTTCCAGAATCTCGCGCACCGCAGCCTTGTACAGCACACGGTCGGCCTGCGCACGAGTGGCCCGCACGGCCGGGCCTTTGCGGCTGTTGAGAGTGCGGAACTGGATACCGCCCTTGTCGGTGGCAGTGGCCATGGCGCCGCCGAGGGCATCGATTTCCTTGACCAGATGGCTCTTGCCGATCCCACCGATGGCCGGGTTGCAGCTCATCTGCCCGAGGGTCTCGACATTGTGGGTAAGCAGCAGGGTCTTCACGCCCATGCGTGCTGCAGCCAGGGCTGCCTCGGTACCGGCATGACCGCCGCCGATCACGATCACGTCAAAACGGGAAGGGAAATCCACCACGCACCTCGTGCCTGTTGAGAAGGGGTCTGAAAGAAAGGCGACAAGTATAGGGACTTCAGCCTCCTGAATGAAGCCTTCTGCACAAAAAATAGCCAATCGATCAGTGATTCCCGCCCTCCTGAACACCGTTACCTGATCACCCTTGCCTTGGGAAAAATGCGCTCAGGCTTATAAAGAATAGAAAGAGAGAATTTTTATAAAGCTTGTTCTTTATGTTTATGTATGGTGCAAGCCCTTTCTGTGGATAAACCTCTATAAGCCTTGCCATTGCTAGTGTACAGCCAATGATAAGCCTGTGCCGTTCCTGCTAGGTTCCACTGAGAAAGCTGCTGAACCACTGTGGATGGAAGTGCTGGTTACCCACAGGCTTGGTTACGCCCAGCTTTGTCAGCGGGTTATGGGCAGGGTTCAGGGGAGGTTTTCCACAGGGTTTATTTGGAGCTGAATAACTCAACGAAATGTTTTCTGGGCACTAATCGACGTCAGTTCAGCACATGCTTGGATATCTTGCGGATTGCAAGAAGTGGGCAATCGTCACCCTCTTTTGGTGGCTGTGTCCGTTAGCGGGCCAAGCTCGGCTGCAAGGCTATGTCAGCCAACGGCGTACTGCACGGATGCAGGAGTCCCAAGCCGAATACGCCCTGGGCACGAGCGGTAGGAGCGGATTTATCCGCGATAGGTTGGGCACCGCAGACAGCAGGCATCGCGAATGAATTCGCTCCTACAGGGCGCTATGGATAAGCGTGCAGCATTGCGATGCCGGTCATACACAGCGGGAGAGGGGTGGGCTACAGCAGCTTACGGACGACAACCTCCTGCTTGCTGCATCACTTGCCAATGCAGAAGCTGGAGAAGATACGCCCCAGCAGGTCGTCGCTGCTGAAGGCGCCAGTGATCTCGCCCAGGGCCTGTTGGGCCAGGCGCAGGTCTTCGGCCAACAGCTCGCCAGCGCCCATCAGGGTGAGCTGGTTGCGGCCGTGCTCGAGGAACTGCTCGGCCTGGTGCAGGGCCTCCAGGTGACGGCGGCGGGCGCTGAAACCGCTTTCTGCCGTCTGTTGATAACCCATGCAGGCTTTCAGGTGTTCGCGCAGCAGTTCCAGGCCCTCGGCAGACTTGGCCGACAGGCTGAGGGTGACGTGGCCATCGGCGCTGGTTTCCAGTCCGACCGCCTCGCCGGACAGGTCGGCCTTGTTGCGGATCAGGGTGACCCGCGCAGGATCGGGGCGCTGTTCGAGGAATTCCGGCCACAGGGCGAAGGGATCGGCCGCTTCCGGCGCGGTGGAGTCCACCACCAGCAGCACGCGGTCGGCCTCGCCAATGGCCTTGAGCGCGCGCTCCACGCCAATGCGTTCCACCTGGTCGTCGGTGTCGCGCAGGCCGGCGGTGTCGACGACGTGCAGGGGCATGCCGTCTATGTGGATATGTTCGCGCAGTACGTCCCGGGTGGTGCCGGCGATATCGGTGACGATGGCCGCTTCGCGCCCGGCCAGGGCGTTGAGCAGGCTGGACTTGCCGGCATTGGGCCGGCCGGCGATCACCACGGTCATACCGTCGCGCAGCAGAGCGCCTTGGCCCGCTTCGCGCAGCACTGTGGATAACTCGGTGCGCACGCTGTCGAGCTGGCTCAGCACATGGCCATCGGCGAGAAAGTCGATCTCTTCCTCGGGGAAGTCGATGGCGGCCTCGACATAGATGCGTAGCTGGATCAGCGATTCGGTCAGCGCGTGCACGCGTTTGGAGAACTCACCCTGCAGCGAGCGCAATGCATTGCGCGCGGCCTGTTCGGAGCTGGCTTCGATCAGGTCGGCGATGGCCTCGGCCTGGGCCAGGTCGAGCTTGTCGTTGAGGAAGGCGCGTTCGCTGAACTCGCCCGGCCGTGCCAGGCGCGCCCCTAGCTCCAGGCAGCGGCGTAGTAACAGGTCGAGCACCACCGGGCCGCCATGGCCCTGCAGTTCCAGTACGTCTTCGCCAGTGAAGGAGTTGGGGCCTGGGAAATAGATGGCCAGACCTTCGTCCAGCGGCAGTTCTTGCTCGCCATGGAACGGGCCGTGGTGGGCGAAGCGAGGTTTCAGCTCACGCTTGCAGATGGCCTGAGCCAGTTGCCCGGCCAGCGGCCCGGACACGCGCACGATACCCACGCCACCACGGCCCTGGGCGGTGGCAACGGCGGCGATGGTGTCTCGGGCGTGATGCATGGCGTTCTACTCGTTGCTGGTGGCGGTTGTAGGAGATTCGGATAGCAAAACGCCCCAATCATGGGGCGTTTGCTCGAGGCTTGGAAGCGCTGGCGAATCAGACGTTGGCCGGTTTCGCGGCAGCTTCGATCTTGCGCGTAATGTACCACTGCTGGGCGATGGACAGGCAGTTGTTGACCACCCAGTACAGCACCAGACCCGCTGGGAACCACAGGAAGAAGAAGGTGAAGATGATCGGCATCAGCTTCATCACGCGCGCCTGCATGGGATCCGGCGGCGTCGGGTTGAGCTGCTGCTGGATGAACATGGTGGCGCCCATGATGATCGGCAGGATGAAGAACGGATCCTTGATCGACAGGTCGGTGATCCACAGCAGCCAGGGCGCCTGACGCATTTCCACGGATTCCAGCAGTACCCAATACAGGGCGAGGAAAACCGGCATTTGCACCAGGATCGGCAGGCAGCCGCCCAGAGGGTTGATCTTCTCTTTCTTGTACAGCTCCATCATCGCCTGGGACATCTTCTGGCGATCATCACCGTACTGTTCCTTGAGTGCCTGCAGCTTCGGCGATACGGCGCGCATGCGCGCCATGGAACGGTAGCTGGCAGCCGACAGTGGGAAGAAGATGGCCTTGATGATGATGGTCAGGAAGATGATCGACCAACCCCAGTTGCCCACCAGGCCATGGATCACTTCCAGCAGCCAGAAGATCGGTTGAGCGAGGAACCACAGCACGCCATAGTCGACGGTCAGCTCCAGGCCTGGCGACAGGCTGCCGAGGTATTCCTGCAGTTTCGGGCCAGCATAGAGCACGGCGCCGACTTCGCCCTTGGTGCCGGCAGCGACCTGCACGGTGGGGCCAGTGAAGCCGACGATGTAGTTGCCCTGGCTGTCCTTGCGGGTCTGGATCAGGTTGGTGCTGTCCTTGGCCGGTACCCAGGCGGTGACGAAGTAGTGCTGCAGCCAGGCGACCCAGCCACCTTGCACGGTCTCCTTGAAGCTGTGCTTGTCGATGTCTTTCATCGACAGCTTCTTGTACGGCTCGTCCGGGGTCCACACGGCGGCGCCCAGGTAGGTGGCGGTGCCGGTGGCGGTGGTGGAGGACGGGTCGCTGCTGTTGTCACGCTTGAGCTGGGCGAACAGGTTGCCGCTCCAGGCCTGGTCGCTCTGGTTGTCGATCAGGTACTGCACGTTCACTTGATAGGAGGACGGGTCGACGCAGCCCGGCTTCTTCAACTGCTGTTCACGCGCAGAGCACTCCGGGTTGAGGCCACGCTTGAAGCTGAAGCGCTTGATGTAGTGGACACCGTTCTCGCTGTAGGACAGATCCACCACCAGCTTGTCCTGACCTTCGGCCAGTTGGTAGTTGTGCTTCTCGCTGGCCCACAGGGCGCGACCGCTGGACTTGTCCGGCGCGTTCTGGCCGATCAGGCCGCTCTGCGCCAGATAGGTACGCTCGCTGCCGTTGTCGAACAACTGGAAGGGCACGTCCGGGCGATCCTGGCGGCGCGGGTACTGCGGCAGACGCAGTTGCACGATATCGCCGCCACGCGGATCGATGGCCAGTTCGAGCACGTCGGTCTTGACGTGAATCAGCTCGTCATTGCTAGCGGTGGTCGGCGCCACGGCGGCGGCACTGGGTTCTGCCACGGCAGTGGGGATGTCGTCGCTGCCAGTGGCTGCGCTGTTCGGTGCGTCCGGCAGGTCAGGCGTGGCAGCAGAGGAAGACTGTGTCTGCGCCGGCAGGGCGGCCTGGCCGTAGTCCTGGTTCCATTGCAGGACCATCAGGTAGGACACGACTGCCAGGGCGACGATCAGGATCGAACGTTGGATATCCATGATTATTCGGCCATCGAAGGGGAACGGGATGTTTTCGCGGGTGGAACCGGATCAAAGCCGCCGGGATTCCAGGGATGGCAGCGGCCCAGCCGGCGTGCAGCCAGCCAGCCGCCACGGACGAGGCCATGTTGCTCGATGGCTTCGTAGGCATAACAGGAACAGCTTGGGTAGAAGCGGCAATGGCTGGCCATCAGGGGGCTGATGGCGTAGCGGTAGACCTGGATGCAGGCGAGGGCCACTTTACGCATGAGGATGGTCGCTTGTCCCGGAGGGCGCTTGTGCGTCGCGACTGGGTCGGCTACGGGCCAGACGTTTCCAGAGTTTGCCGAACTGCTGAGCGAGTTCGCCATTGTCCAGATCGCCAAGCCCTTTGCGCGCGACCACTACGATGTCCCAGCCGAGCAGACTTTGCTGATTCAGGCGGAAGGACTCGCGGATTTGACGCTTGATGCGGTTGCGCTCGACAGCGAGCTTGACACTCTTCTTGCCGATCACCAGACCAAGACGGGGATGATCGAGCTCGTTGTCGCGCGCTAGCAGCAGGACACTTTTGCCCGGAGCTTTGCCGCTTGGGGAGTCGAAGACTGCCTTGAATTGCCGGGGGGTCAGCAGGCGCTTTTCCCGGCCGAAGCCTCGACTCACCACCTGTCTGGATGAATTAGACAGTCAGGCGCTTACGGCCCTTGGCGCGACGACGCGACAGGACGGCGCGGCCGTTCTTGGTGGCCATACGGGCACGGAAACCGTGGGTGCGAGCGCGCTTGATGGTGCTGGGTTGGAAAGTGCGTTTCATGGTGCGTTACCTGGGTGATCGACTAGGGCCGGTATGGCCCCCGTTTTAAGAGACCGGCGATTGTAGAGAAAGCCGTGGGTCAGGTCAATTTCCAACCAACCTTTTGTCCGACTAATAAAGAAGAAGAGAAGAAATCTTTAAAGATCCTTTTCTGTTCTTATGATGATTAGCTCGACATCTATCTGTGGACAAGCCAGGCAAGCCCCTGTCGGGCCTGGGCTGGGCGTGATGATAAGACTGTCCACAAGCGGTGGTTTGGCTGTGCGGGTGCTGCGCAAAGCTTGAGGATAAAAGACGGTTTTACCCACAGCCCGGTTGTACCCTAGGTTTTACGCAGCCTTGTCCCAAGGCTTATCGGGCTGTTATCCACAAGGTTCAGCTACATCGTCGAACGGCGTTAAGGCTTTGATTTTACTTGGCCATTATTGCCAGGCGGTGTGGATAACTCGATCACTGGAGGCTACAATGGGCGCTTGTTTCGCATCGCCGCTCTGGTAGGGGATAGTCAGTGTCA